>NZ_JAHTBI010000008.1 GCF_019168305.1 Pseudomonas aegrilactucae | reverse complement strand
ACCCGTTCCCGGTGATCGTCGGCACCTCGGCCGGTGCCATCAACGCAGTGACCCTGGCCAGCGGCGCGTTGCATTTCGCCGAGGCCATCCACCGCCTCACCAGCTTCTGGCAAGGCTTTCGCAGCCATCAGGTGCTGCGCAGCGACTGGCCGGGGGTGATCCGCCAGGCCAGCCGCTTCGTCGGCCACAGCCTGCTGGGCCTGGGCGCCCAGGTGCCGGTGGCGCTGCTCGACAGTTCGCCGCTGCGCAAGCTGCTCAACCAGCACCTGGACCTGAACGGTATCGGCCACGCCATCGAGCAGCAGCACTTGCGCGCGGTGGCCGTCACCGCGTTTGGCTACGAGTCCGGCCAGGCGGTGACCTTCTACCAGGGCAAGGGCGCCATCGACCCCTGGCTGCGCCACCGGCGCATCGGTCTGCCGACCCGCCTGAGCGTCGAGCACCTGCTGGCCAGTTCGGCCATCCCGTTGCTGTTTGCGCCGATCAAGCTGGGCGAGGAGTTCTACGGTGACGGGGCTGTACGCCAGTCGGCGCCGATCAGCCCGGCGTTGCACCTGGGCGCCAATCGGGTGCTGGTGGTGGGGGTCAGCGGCAACCCGCACGGGCCCACGCCGGGTGCGGTGCGTGAACGCGTCTTCAGTGGCAAGCAGCCGAGCCTGGCGCAGATTGGCGGGCACCTGCTCAACAGCACGTTCATCGACAGCCTGGAAGACGACCTCGAGCTGCTGCAGCGGCTCAACCACCTCAGCCACCTGTTGCCCTCGGACGTGCAGCCGCGGCGCCTGGGGCTGGCGCCGGTGGAGGTGCTGGTGGTCGCGCCGAGCCAGCCGCTGGACGAGATCGCCGCCCGTCACCGGCGTGAGCTGCCGGCAGCCTTGCGCATGTTCCTGCGCGGCCCGGGGGCGACCAAGACCAGCGGCGCCGGGGTACTCAGCTACCTGCTGTTCGAGGCTGGCTATTGCAGCGAGTTGATCGAACTTGGCCGGCGCGATGCACTGGCCAAGCAGGACCAGCTGCGGCGCTTTCTCGGCCTGGCGCAGGCCTGAGCCGAACTACTCGGCGATCTGCAGGCGACGCGCCTCGGTGTACACGTAGCGCACCTTTTCGTATTCGAACGGCGAGTTCAGCTGGCCATAGCGAAAGCTGGTGGTATAGCGCTTGTCGACCGCGCGCAGTACCCACACCTCGGGGTGATTGCTGCTGACTTCGGCCACGTTGAGGAAGTTGATCCAGTTCTCGGCGCTGTAGTCCACCGCCAGGCCGCCGGTGTCGCGCAGGTTCGAGGGGCCAAGAAGCGGCAGCATCAGGTACGGGCCTTCGGGTACCCCGTAGAAGCCCAGGGTCTGGCCGAAGTCCTCGCTCTGGTGCGGCAGGCCCATCCTGGTGGCCGGGTCCCACAGGCCGGCGATGCCGATGGTGGTGTTGAGCAGCAGGCGCGCGGTGATTTCCATCGAGCGCTTGCCCTTGAACTGCAACAGGCTGTTGAGCAGGTTGGGCACGTCGCCCACGTTGCTGAAGAAGTTGCTCACCCCGGTGCGCAAAAAGCTCGGGGTGACGTAGCGGTAGCCATTGACCACCGGCAGGAACACCCACTGGTCGAAGCGGTAGTTGAAGTGGTACAGCCGGCGGTTCATCGACTCCAGCGGGTCGTAGACGTTCAGCGCGGTCAGGGTCGAGCGTTCGAATTCGCGCTGGTCCAGGCCCGGGTTGAACTTGAGCTCCTTGAGCGGTTCGGTGAAACCGTCCGACTCGACCACGCTGGCCCGCGGTGGCGTTTCGTCGGCCTGGGCCAGGCCTGCGGCAAGCAGTGCCGTCACGATCAGCAGTTGTTTAACCACGGAAGAACTCCAGCATCGCGTCGCTGTTGACACGGTAGTTGATATTGCCGCAGTGCCCGCCGTGCGGGTACAGGGTCAGACGGTCGCCAAAGGTACTGCGCAGGAAACCGATGTCCCCAGGGCCCAGGATCACGTCGTCGGCGTTGTGCATCACGGCGATCTTCGGGCTGTTCTGCAGGTAGTCCTTGAGCGCGTACAGGCTGACCTGGTCGACCAGTTGCAGCAGGCTGCCGCCGTCGGTGCGTGCGCGCCACATCGGAATCACCTGCTCGGTCAGGTAGCAGTCGAAATCGCATTGCAGTGCGCGTTTGAAGAACGGCGTGAGGCTGCTGCCTTCGGTGATCGGGTACTTGGGCGGAATGATCAGGCCGCGGCGGTTGATCAGGTCGGAGGTGAAGGCGATGTCGGCCGCCGAGAAGCGGAACGAGGTGCCGATCAGCATCGCCATCTGCTCGTTGCTCAGGTGCTGGCGTGACTGCTGGAAGTCGTACAGCAGTGCGTCATTGAGGTCGATGTAGCCTTTTTTGCTGGAAGTAGCGCGTCAGCTTGGCCAGCACCAGCTCATAGAACGTGGTGCCGCTGGTGACGCCCTTGACCTCGGTCTGCACCAGCTTGTCGAGGTTGCTGATCGAGGTGTAGAGGTTGACCGGCGGGTTGAGCAGCAGTACGCGCTTGAAGTTGAAGCTGCGCCGGGTTTCGTCCAGGTGGCTGACGAACGCGGCATCCAGCGCGCCCAGGCTGTAGCCGGTGAGGTAGAACTCGCTGATCGGCAGGCGCGGGTGCTGGGCGCGCACGCCCTGCATCACCCGGTACAGGTCTTCGGCGTCTTCGGCGGTGACGCCGGGGGTGGCGAAGCGCGAGGCGGCGCTGATGAAGTCGAAGCTGGTGGGCGAGGACAGCTGCACCACATGGTAGCCGGCCTTGTAGTAGAGCCGCTTGAGGTACTCGTTGAGGCTGCTGGTGTAGGGCGCCCCGGTGCCGGCGATGAGGAAGATCAGCGGTGCTTCGTGGTCCTGCCTGGCCAGGCGATAGCGCAGCTTTTTCACTGCCCAGAAGTTGTCGGGCAGGATGAACTCGCGTTCAGGGCGGATGTTCAGGCTGTAGTCGGACTGATCGATATCGTCGTCGGTCGGCAGTTCAGGGCGCAGTTCGGGCGGCGTGGACGCAAGCGTTGCCTCGAATGGATTGGTCAGCGGGTAGCCATAGGTGGCCGCATCGACGTCCACCGCCGAGGCGGCCGCACTCGACAAGAGGCCGCCCAACAGGGCAGCGAGGCGCAGTGATCGAAGCATGGCGGATCCCCAGCAAAGGCTTGGCAAAGTGTGTACTGCAGGCTAGGACACTGGCGTTATCGGCAAAGTTGCCTTGTGTCCCGGCTTTTATTGTCCCGGATGTTGCCGTGCGGGTGGGCGCCAGGGCAACAGCCGGTTTCATTTCTCATGAGCTTAAAGTAGCTGAGGCTGGCGCTTTTGCCTTGCATAGACGCCTTGGAGGATTATGCTGGGCGCCGATTTCACTGTTTCCGGAGTTGCCATGAACCGCCGTTTGCCGCTGATCGCCTTGCTGGTGTGCCTGTCGTTGTGGGTGGCGGCCTGTTACGGGGTGCGTTACGGCTTCATGGAAGACCCAAGCTGGGTGGGGGTGTGCACCTCACCCCAGGTGAGCTGGGAGTGCCAGTTGCGCGCCACGCTGGGCTTGCTGATTCATTTCCGGGTGCTGGGCTGGGCGGCCATGGGCCTGGCGCTGGTGGCGTTCGTGGTGCCGCGTCGTGGCGGCTGGTGGCTGGCGGTCGTGTCGCTGGTGTTCGGGGCGGCGGCGCTGGTGTTGTACAACGTCAGCCTGGCAGTGTTTGCAATTGTACTGGCGGGGTTGCGGCTGGTGCGCAGCAGGGCTTGAAACCACGCTGTGCCCTTCGCTGGCAAGCCAGCTCCCACAGGTACAGCGGTGCTCTTGCAGCCTGTAGAGAACCTGTGGGAGCTGGCTTGCCAGCGAAGGCTGCTGAAGCCAGGGCTCAGGTTCGCCTGGCCCGCAAGCAACGCCACAGCGCTGCCACCATGCCCGCGCTGACCAGCGCCCAGGCCAGCGCCTGCTGGCTGCTCGGCCCCTCGATGTACAACTGCGGCGCAATCCCCGCGCCCACGATGAAGGTCAGCAACGCTACCTCTGCACGCGCCACCGGCACCGGTCGCAGCAGGTACACCACCGCCGGCAGCACCAACGCAGCGCTCGGGAAGCTGCGGTAGCGGGCGTCGAACACCAGCGCCAGCATGCTCACCGCCGCTGCGAACCCCGCCGCGATCACCCACCAGCCCGCACGTGCCTCAAGCCAGGCGAACAGCCGTTCACGCCAGCCACTGCGCTGCGCCAGCGCCAACGCGGCATGGGCCAGCACCAGCAGGTTCAGGCCCACCAGCAACAGCGCCCATACCCACTCTTCGGCAAACCGGCTGTTGATCCGTACCAGTTCGCCCCACAAGCCCAGGCTCGCCGCACCCAGCGCCGCCAGCAACGGCAGCGCCAGCCCTGCTCGCACACCGCGCACCGGGCCGGCCAGCACCAGCGTGGCAGCAAACAGCAGCACGCTGATGCCCAGCCACTGTGGCCACAACGGCAAGTTGCTGACCGGACCTTCCAGCACGCCCTTGTCCTGCCGGTCGGCGTCGTACAGGCCCCAGTAACCGCCAACCGCACCTTCGCTGGCACGCTTCCACGGCTGGTCGAAGGCCTCGATCAGGTTGTAGTGCCAGCCCTGCTGCTCGGCCATGGCGACGAACCCGCGGATGAAGCGCGCTTCGTTGACCCGGCTGGGCACGGCGGTTTCACGCTGGCGGCCTTCACTGGGCCAGCCGGTTTCGCCAATCACGATATCCTTGGGCGCGAAACGGTTGCCGAACACCTGGCGGATTTCACCCACGTGCATCAGTGCATCGTCGATACCCCTGGGGTCATCTTCCCAGTAGGGCAGCAGGTGGATGGTCAGGAAGTCGACCTCAGGTTCCACCTGTGGATGCTGCAGCCAGAAGTCCCACACATCGGCGTAGGTCACCGGCACCTGCACCTGGCGTTTGACCTGGCGGATCAGCTCGGCCAGGCGATCGCCGGTGACTTCCCGGCGCAACAGCACCTCGTTGCCGACGATCACCGCGCGGGTGATGTCCGGGTTGGCGTTGGCGGTGGCGATCAGTGCCTTGATTTCCTTGTCGGTGTCGACCGGGTTGGCATTGACCCATGCGCCGAACATCACCTTCAGGCCATGCTTGCGGGCCAGTTGCGGGATGTCCTCCAGGCCGGTCATCGAGTAGGTGCGGATACACTCGAAGCGTTGCGCAAGCAGCGCAAGGTCGGCATCGACGCGCTCCAGGCGCACCTTGAAGGGCTGGTCGAACGGTGATTGGTCCTTGTCGAACGGCGTGTACGAGGCACATTGCAGCTTGTGCGTGGCACTGGCAGCATCGGGCAGCAGCACCGGCTTGCCCAGGCCGTACCACAGCCCTCCCAGCGCGAGCAGGCCGAGCAGGCAGGCAAACAGGTAGGGCAGCAACGGGAAGCGCGCAGTCAGGGGCATGGATCGGACCGGTCAGGATGCAAAGCGGTCAATACTACCTTCAAAACCCGCCTGGGTTGTTGACCTTGTGTTGTCGTTTCTCGATGTTTCGACGTCGCTGCCAGAGCAGGTTGCCCCGCACCAGCGGTTGATGATGCAACTTCCGTGACGTGACGAGGGGATGCTTTGATGAAAATGCGACGACTCCTGGGGGCGGGCAGCGCCCTGTTACTGGCCATGAGCACCAGCATGGCAATGGCCAAGGAAGTAAGCATCGGCTACGTCGATGGGTGGTCCGACAGCGTGGCCACCACCCATGTGGCAGCCGAGGTGATCAAGCAGAAGCTCGGTTATGACGTCAAGCTGCAGGCAGTGGCGACCGGGATCATGTGGCAGGGCGTGGCCACCGGCAAGCTCGACGCCATGCTGTCGGCCTGGTTGCCGGTGACTCACGGCGAGTACTGGACCAAGAACAAGGACAACGTCGTCGATTACGGCCCCAACTTCAAGGATGCCAAGATCGGCCTGATCGTGCCCGAGTACGTCAAGGCGCAGTCGATCGCCGACCTCAAGACCGATGACAGCTTCAAGAAGAAGATCGTCGGCATCGACGCCGGCTCCGGCGTGATGCTCAAGTCCGAGCAGGCGATCAAGGACTACGACCTCACCGGCTACAAGCTGCAGGCCAGCTCCGGCGCGGCCATGACCTCGGAGCTGGGGCGTGCCTACGCCAAACAGCAGTCGATCGCGGTCACCGGCTGGGTGCCGCACTGGATGTTCGCCAAGTGGAAGCTGCGTTTCCTCGAAGACCCCAAGGGCGTGTTTGGCGCCGCCGAAACCGTCAACAGCATCGGCAGCAAGCAACTCGACAGCAAGGCTCCGGAAGTCGCGGCGTTCCTGAAAAAGTTCTCCTGGCAGTCCAAGGATGAAATTGGCGAGGTCATGTTGGCCATTCAAGAGGGCGCAAAGCCTGAAGCTGCCGCCAAGGACTGGGTGGCCAGGCACCCCGAGCGCGTCGCCGAATGGGTCGCCAAGTAATGGCTTGATGCCTCTATCCTGCACCTTCCAGGGCCGCACCCTCGCTATCGAGTGTGCGGCCCTTGTCATTGGCGGCTGTTACGCACCCTGTAAAAGAGTTTTACATCTAAGACTAAGGTCGTCTGGAGTGCGTCCCAAGGCAGCATAAAGTGGAGTGGGTACTACCTAATCTGTGCTGCGAGGACAAAAACAATGAACGACAGCATTTATCTCTCGATACAAAACAGCCCGCGGTTCAAGGAGCTGGTGTCAAAACGGGAACGATTCGCCTGGATTCTTTCGGCAATCATGCTCGGGCTTTACTCCGCTTTCATCCTGTTGATTGCCTATGGTCCCCAGATACTGGGTGCCAAGATCAGCCCTGACTCTTCGATTACCTGGGGCATCCCCCTGGGTGTCGGCCTGATCGTCTCGGCCTTCATCCTCACCGGTATCTACGTGCGTCGCGCCAATGGTGAGTTCGATGAGCTGAACACCGCGATTCTGAAGGAGGCTCAGCAATGATCCGGCGTCTACTGGCAACACTGGCCTTTGGCGCGTTTGCGCCTGCCGTCTGGGCCGCCGACGCCTTGACCGGCGAGGTGCACAAGCAACCCCTCAACGTTTCGGCGATCCTGATGTTCGTCGCCTTCGTCGGTGCCACCCTGTGCATCACCTACTGGGCTTCCAAACGCAACAAGTCCGCGTCTGACTACTACGCCGCGGGCGGCCGCATCACGGGCTTCCAGAACGGCCTGGCGATTGCCGGCGACTACATGTCGGCAGCGTCCTTCCTGGGTATTTCCGCGCTGGTGTACACCTCCGGCTACGACGGCCTGATCTACTCGATCGGCTTCCTGGTGGGCTGGCCGATCATTCTGTTCCTGATCGCCGAGCGCCTGCGCAACCTGGGTAAATACACCTTCGCCGACGTGGCCTCGTACCGCCTTGGGCAAAAACAGATCCGCACCCTGTCGGCCTCGGGCTCGCTGGTGGTGGTGGCGTTCTACCTGATCGCGCAGATGGTCGGTGCCGGCAAGCTGATCCAGCTGCTGTTCGGCCTGGACTACCACGTGGCGGTGATCCTGGTGGGCATCCTGATGTGCATGTACGTGCTGTTCGGCGGCATGCTCGCAACCACCTGGGTACAGATCATCAAGGCAGTCCTGCTGCTGTCCGGTGCCAGCTTCATGGCGCTGATGGTGATGAAACACGTCAACTTCGACTTCAACGCGCTGTTCTCCGAGGCGATCAAGGTTCACCCCAAAGGTGAGGCGATCATGAGCCCTGGCGGCCTGGTCAAAGACCCGATCTCGGCGTTCTCGCTGGGCCTGGCACTGATGTTCGGTACCGCCGGCCTGCCGCACATCCTGATGCGCTTCTTCACCGTGAGCGACGCCAAGGAAGCGCGCAAGAGCGTGCTGTACGCAACCGGCTTCATCGGCTACTTCTACATCCTGACCTTCATCATCGGTTTTGGCGCAATCCTGCTGGTGAGCACCAACCCGGACTTCAAGGATGCAGCAGGTGCCTTGCTGGGCGGTAACAACATGGCGGCGGTGCACCTGGCCGATGCGGTCGGTGGCAGTATCTTCCTGGGCTTCATTTCGGCCGTGGCCTTCGCCACCATCCTGGCGGTGGTTGCCGGCTTGACCCTGGCCGGTGCCTCGGCGGTGTCGCATGACCTGTATGCCAGCGTGTGGCGCAAAGGCAAGGCCAACGACAAGGATGAAATCCGCGTCTCGAAGATCACCACCATCGCACTGGGCGTGCTGGCCATCGGCCTGGGCATCCTGTTCGAAAGCCAGAACATCGCGTTCATGGTCGGCCTGGCGTTCTCGATCGCTGCCAGCTGCAACTTCCCGGTGCTGCTGCTTTCGATGTACTGGAAGAAACTGACCACCCGCGGCGCCATGGTAGGCGGCTGGCTGGGCCTGGTGAGTGCGGTGGGCCTGATGGTGCTGGGGCCGACCATCTGGGTGCAGATCCTGGGTCACGAGAAGGCTATCTTCCCGTATGAATACCCGGCGTTGTTCTCGATGCTGATCGCGTTTGCCGGTATCTGGTTCTTCTCGATCACCGACAAGTCCAAGGCAGCCGATGAGGAACGTGCGTTGTTCTTCCCGCAGTTTGTGCGTTCGCAGACTGGCCTGGGCGCAAGTGGTGCAGTTTCGCACTAAGTGCACGATGTAAAAAAAACGGCCTTCGGGCCGTTTTTTTTTGGTCTGTGGGGCTGCAACGCAGCCCCGGGCCTTCTCTATATCTTGCCGAGCAACAACAGGATCAACAGAATGATCAGCACGGTACCAATGATGCCTGACGGGCCATAACCCCAACTTCTGGAGTGCGGAAAGACGGGTAAGCCACCGATCAACAGCAGAATCAGGATGATGATAAGTATGGTGCCCATGGCAGAGTCCTTTTATTGAGTACGGTAATCAGCGTGTGCAGGTGCGATCCATCTCTTGGGTCTAGACGTTCATGTCCGCCTGTTAATTCGGACTCCCACAGGCAAGAGAAAGTTTAGTTCGTTGTGTGTTTGCCTGCGTTATTCAGCATCCTGATACAGCGTGGGCTGCGACGAGGGCTTCGCTACACTGGCTGTCACCTCCAGTCACAAGGCATTTGTGTATGCAAAATCGCATGATGATCACTGGCGCCGGCTCCGGCCTTGGCCGCGAGATTGCCCTGCGCTGGGCCCGCGAGGGTTGGCGATTGGCCCTGAGCGATGTGAACGAGGCCGGCCTGCAGCACACCCTGGCGCTGGTGCGCGAGGCCGGTGGCGACGGCTTTACCCAGCGCTGCGACGTACGCGACTACAGCCAGCTCACCGCGCTGGCCCAGGCCTGCGATGAAAAACTCGGCGGCATCGATGTCATCGTCAACAACGCCGGTGTCGCCTCGGGCGGCTTTTTTGCCGAGCTGTCACTGGAAGACTGGGACTGGCAGATCGCGATCAACCTGATGGGCGTGGTCAAGGGCTGCAAGGCCTTCCTGCCGCTGCTCGAACGCAGCAAGGGACGCATCATCAACATCGCGTCGATGGCGGCGCTGATGCAAGGCCCGGCCATGAGCAACTACAACGTGGCCAAGGCCGGTGTGGTGGCGTTGTCCGAGAGCCTGCTGGTCGAGCTGCGCCAGCAGGAGGTGGCGGTGCATGTGGTGTGCCCTTCGTTCTTCCAGACCAACCTGCTCGATTCGTTCCGCGGCCCCACGCCGGCGATGAAGGCGCAGGTCGGCAAGCTGCTGGAAAGCTCGCCGATCAGTGCCAGCGAGATTGCCGACTACATCCATCAGCAGGTGGCGCGCGGCGAGTTCCTCATCCTGCCCCACGAGCAGGGCCGCCAGGCCTGGCAGCTCAAGCAGCACAACCCCCAGGCGCTGTACGACGAGATGGCCGACATGGCCGCCAAGATGCGCGCCAAGGGGCGTCAATCTCAAGCCTGAGCGGCCGTCTGGCGGTATGCTGTCCACTTTTGCGTGGGTGGGCAGCGGACGTGGTCAATTATGTGTGGTTCTTTCTGGCGGCCGTATTCGAGATTGCCGGCTGCTACGCGTTTTACATGTGGCTGCGCCTGGGCAAGAGCGCCTGGTGGATCGTGCCGGCGCTGTTCAGCCTGACGCTGTTCGGGCTGCTGCTGACCCGCGTTGAAGCGGCCTACGCCGGTCGCGCCTATGCGGCGTACGGCGGCATCTACATCGTCACGTCGCTGCTGTGGCTGGCACTGATCGAGCGTGCACGGCCGCTGGGCAGCGACTGGCTCGGCGCGCTGCTGTGCGTGATCGGAGCCACCCTCATTGTGCTGGGGCCGCGCCTGCAAAACAGCTGATATGACCGGATCTTGTAGGCAAAATCCGCGTTAACTGTAGGATCGGTCTATTTGCCTGTCAGAGCATTGAACCGTTTCAGCACCCGGTTCAGTCTCCAGTCTCCCTGATGTGGAGGATTGGAACATGCTGGTCATAGGCCGTGAAGTCGGAGAGGTCATCACTATCGATGACGACATCAAGATCAAGGTGCTGGCGGTGGATGGCAGCACGGTGCGCTTCGGTATCAGTGCACCACGGGACGTCGAAGTTCACCGCGCGGAAATCTATCGGCGCATTGCCGAGCAACTGGGCAAGACCGTGCACGGTGACTGAGACGGCTCAGTCGAGCAGCTCACGCGGTACGTCGTGCTTGGCGAGCAATTGGCATTGCTGGCTTTCCAGGTCGAACAGAATGAACGCCTGGCCCTTGGCCAACGCCTGGCGTACGCGCAGGACGCGGGTTTCCAGCGGGGTGTCGTCGCCATTGTCGGTGCCATCGCGGGTGACGAAGTCTTCGATCAGGCGGGTCAGGGTCGGGGCTTCGAGCTGGTCGTAGGGAATCAACATAAAAAGGCACATCAGGGAAGGTTTCGCACATGCTACGCGAAACCTTCCCTGCATGTGGCTAGCCTTTTTGTCCCACCAGGCTGTCCACTGCCGGCACGCGTGTGTCGCTTTCCATCTGTGCGTCATGCTCGAGCTGGTGGCTGAAGCTCTCCAGCGAGCTGCCGGTGGGCTTGGAGTCGCTGGCGAACACGGGCGGGCTGAGCAGGTAGGCACTGAGCAGGCGGCTTAGAGCGGCCAGGCTGTCGATGTGGGTGCGCTCGTAGCCATGGGTGGCATCGCAGCCAAACGCCAGCAGCGCGGTACGGATGTCGTGGCCCGCCGTGATTGCCGAGTGCGCGTCACTGAAGTAGTAGCGGAACAGGTCGCGGCGCACCGGTAGCCCGTGCTCGCGCCCCAGGCCCAGCAGGTGGCGCGACAGGTGATAGTCGTAGGGGCCAGCCGAATCCTGCATGGCCACGCTGACGGCATGTTCGCTGGAGTGCTGCCCCGGCGCCACGGGCGCGATGTCGATACCGACAAATTCACTCACGTCCCACGGCAGCGCCGCCGCTGCCCCCGAGCCGGTTTCTTCGGTGATGGTGAACAGCGGGTGGCAATCGATCTGCGGCTGGATACCGCTTTCGACGATCGCTTTCAGCGACGCCAGCAGGGCGGCCACGCCGGCCTTGTCATCCAGGTGCCGGGCACTGATGTGGCCACTTTCGGTGAACTCGGGCAGCGGGTCGAAGGCGACGAAGTCACCAATGCCGATGCCCAGCGTCTCGCAGTCGGCGCGGGTGGTGCAGTAGGCATCCAGGCGCAGTTCCACGTGTTCCCAGCTCACCGGCATCTGGTCGACGGCGGTGTTGAAGGCGTGCCCGCTGGCCATCAGCGGCAACACGCTGCCGCGAAACACCCCAGTGTCGGTGAATACGCTCACGCGGCTGCCTTCGGCGAAGCGGCTCGACCAGCACCCCACCGGGGCCAGGCCCAGGCGGCCGTTATCCTGCAGGGTACGTACGCTGGCGCCGATGGTGTCCAGGTGCGCAGATACGGCGCGGTCAGGCGAGCTCTTGCGGCCCTTGAGGGTGGCGCGGATGGTGCCGCGGCGGGTCAGCTCGAAGGGGATGCCCAGTTCTTCCAGGCGTTCGGCCACATAGCGCACGATGGTGTCGGTGAAGCCGGTGGGGCTGGGGATGGCAAGCATCTCCAGCAGGACTTTTTGCAGGTAGTTGAGGTCGGGTTCGGGCAATTGTTCAGGCATGCGGACTCCTCGTTTGCTACGGCACCGGCCGGCTGTGGGGGAACAGCAGGTCGACGAAGCGTTCGGCAGTGGGTTGTGGTTCGTGGTTGGCCAGGCCGACGCGTTCATTGGCTTCGATGAACACGTAGTCGGGCTGGTCGGCGGCCTTGACCATCAGGTCCAGCCCCACCACCGGAATGTCCAGGGCGCGGGCGGCGCGTACGGCGGCATCGGCCAGGGTCGGGTGCAGGCGTGCGGTGACGTCCTCCAGGCAGCCACCGGTGTGCAGGTTGGCGGTACGCCGCACCGCCAGGCGCTGGCCGGCGGGCAGCACGCTGTCGTAGTCGACGCCGGCCGCCTGCAGGGTGCGTTCGGTTTCGCCATCCAGCGGGATCTTGCTTTCGCCGCCGGTAGCGGTCTGCCGGCGACGACTCTGGGCCTCGATCAGCGCGCGCACGCTGTGCTGACCGTCGCCGGTGATCGCGGCCGGGTGGCGGATCGCGGCAGCCACCACCTCGAAGCCGATCACCACGATGCGCAGGTCCAGACCTTGGTGAAAGCTCTCCAGCAGCACGCGGCTGTCGAACTGACGTGCCTGTTCGATCGCGGCGTCAAGCTCCTCGAGCGTGGTCAGGTTGACCGCCACGCCGTTGCCCTGTTCTCCGTCCAGCGGCTTGACTACGACCGCGCCGTGGTCATCGAGAAACGCCAGGTTGTCGGCAGCGTTGCCGGCCAGTTGTTGCGCCGGCAGGTTCAAACCGGCGTTTTCGAGCACCTTGTGGGTCAGGCTCTTGTCCTGGCACAGGGTCATGCTCACGGCACTGGTGAGGTCGCTGAGCGACTCCCGGCAGCGCACCCGCCGTCCCCCATGATTGAGGGTGAACAGCCCGGCATCGGCATCGTCGACCTGCACGTCGATGCCGCGCTTGTAGGCTTCTTCGACGATGATGCGGGCATAGGGGTTGAGCCCGGCTTGCGGGCCGGGGCCGAGGAACAGCGGCTGGTTGATGCCGTTCTTGCGCTTGACCGCGAAGGTCGGCAGGTTGCGAAACCCCAGCTTGGCGTACAGCCGCTTGGCCTGGCGATTGTCGTGCAGTACCGACAGGTCCAGGTGGCTCAGGCCACGGCTCATGAAGTGCTCGATGAGGTGGCGCACCAGCACCTCGCCCACGCCGGGCCGGGTGCAGTTGGGGTCCACGGCCAGGCACCACAGGCTGCTGCCGTGCTCCGGGTCGTCGAAGGCCTTGTGATGGTTCAGGCCCATCACGCTGCCGATCACCGCGCCGCTGTGCTCGTCTTCGGCCAGCCAGTACACCGGCCCGCCGAGGTGGCGCGGGGTGATCAGGGCCGGATCGACCGGCAGCATGCCGCGGGCCACGTACAGGTCGTTGATGGCTGCCCAGTCGCTGTCGTTGTGTGCGCGACGGATGCGAAAGCCACGGAATACCCGCTGCGCCTGGCGGTAGTCGCTGAACCACAGGCGCAGCGTGTCGGAAGGGTCCAGAAAGAGCTGTTGCGGTGCCTGCGCCAGCACTTGTTGCGGGGCGGCGACGTACAGCGCGATGTCGCGTTCGCCGGGCTGCTCTTCGGCCAGTGCAGCGGCAAGGCTGACGGGGTCGGGGTAGGTGTGGCCGATCAGCAGCCGACCCCAGCCGCAGTGCAGTGAACGCGGCTGGTCATGCGGCTCGCTGCCGTCGCCGGCCAGTTGTGCCTGCAGGCGCTCATAGGACGGCACCTGGCCGCGCAGCAGGCGCTGGCCGTAGGGTGAGGCGTGGGCTTTCATCGATCAGATTCCTTGTTCGCTGAGCCACAGGTTCAGCGCGGCCAATTGCCACAATTTCGAACCGCGCAGCGGCGTCAGCTGGCCATGTGGGTCGCTGAGCAGGCGGTCGAGCATCGCCGGGTCGAACAGGCCGCGGTCCTGGCTGGGGTCCAGCAGCAGCTCGCGCACCCAGTCCAGGGTGGCGCCTTGCAGGTGCTTGAGGCCGGGTACCGGGAAGTAGCCTTTCTTGCGGTCGATGACTTCGCTGGGGATGACCAGGCGGGCGGCTTCCTTGAGCACCTGCTTGCCGCCATCGGGCAGCTTGAACTGCGCCGGGATACGCGCCGACAGCTCCACCAGGCGGTAGTCCAGGAATGGCGTACGCGCCTCCAGGCCCCAGGCCATGGTCATGTTGTCGACCCGTTTGACCGGGTCGTCGACCAGCATCACCGTGCTGTCCAGGCGCAGCGCCTTGTCCACCGCCGCGCTGGCGCCGGGCTGGGCGAAGTGCTGGCGCACGAAGTCGCCGGCGGCATCGTTGTCTACCCGCCAGCCAGGCTGCACGGTGTCGCGGTACTCAGCCAGGCTGCGGTCGAAGAACGCATCGCGGTAGGCTGCATAGGGGTCCTTGGCGCCGTCCACCTGCGGGTACCAGTGGTAGCCGGCGAACAGTTCATCGGCGCCCTGGCCGCTCTGTACCACCTTGCAGTGCTTGGCCACTTCCCGCGACAGCAGGTAGAAGGCGATGCAATCGTGGCTGACCATCGGCTCGCTCATGGCGCGGAAGGCCGCTGGCAACTGCTCGATGATTTCGCGCTCATCAATGCGCAACTGGTGATGGCGGGTGCCGTAGTGTCTGGCGATCAGGTCTGAATACTGGAATTCGTCGCCGCGCTCGCCGCCGGCGTCTTCAAACCCGATGGAGAAGGTCGACAGGTCCTCGACCCCTACTTCGCGCAGCAGGCCCACCAGCAGGCTCGAATCGACCCCGCCTGACAGCAGTACGCCGACATCCACGGCGGCGCGCTGGCGAATCGCCACGGCTTCGCGGGTGCTGTCGAGCACACGGTCGCGCCAGTCTTCCAGGGTCAGGTGCTGTTCGTCGGTGCGCGGGCCGTAGTGCAGGTTCCACCATACGTGCTGTTCGCAGCGGCCCTGGGCGTCGACGCGCATCCAGGTGGCCGGCGGCAGCTTCTCGATGTTGGCCAGCAAGGTACGCGGCGCGGGGACCACGGCGTGGAAGTTCAGGTAGTGGTTGAGCGCCACCGGGTCGAGCACCGGGTTGATGTCGCCGCCCTTGAGCAGCGCCGGCAGGCTGGACGCGAAGCGCAGACGTTCGCCGGTGCGCGACAGGTACAGCGGCTTTACGCCCAGGCGGTCGCGGGCCAGGAACAGCTGCTGGCTGTCACGTTCCCAGATCGCCAGGGCGAACATGCCGTTCAGGCGCGGCAGCAGGTCGGCGCCCCAGGCGTGATACCCCTTGAGCAGCACCTCGGTGTCACCGTCGGAATAGAAGGCGTAGCCAAGACTTTCCAGCTCTTTGCGCAATTCAGGAAAGTTGTAGATGGCGCCGTTGAACGCCAGCGACAGGCCCAGTTGGCTGTCGACCATAGGCTGGGCCGAGCCGTCGGACAGGTCCATGATCTTCAGGCGTCGATGGCCCAGGGCAATCGGCCCCTGGCTATGGAAGCCCCAGGCATCCGGGCCGCGAGGCGCCAGGTGATGGGTGATCCGCTCGACGGCGGCGAGGTCCGCCGGGCGCGATGGGGTGGCTACAGGGGTGAAACGAAACTCTCCAGCTAATCCGCACATAAGTCCTTACCGGTTTTTCCGTTGGGGAAGGTGCCCTGAATTCAGGCACATAGGAACTGACCGGTGCGGATCCTGTGAGTTTTAGATCAATCTGTTATAAGCGGTCAGCCTCGCCTGGCCTTGCCGCGAATCAGTTCGCGCAACATGAAGCGGTTGGGGTGGCAGGCTTCGGCCACGCTGCGGGGCACCGGCAGGGGCGCATTGTCGACCCAGGCGGCCAGCAGTTCGCCGGCCAGCGGCGCAGTGATCAGGCCGCGCGAGCCATGCCCGCTGTTGATGTACAGGCCTTCCAGCCACGGGCAGGGCGTGTCCGGCAACTGGCGTGCATCCTTGGCCAACTGGGCATAGGCCAGGTCGAAGGCGGCCTTGTCCGCCAGCGGCCCGACAATCGGCAGATAGTCGGGACTGGTGCAGCGAAACGCGGCGCGCCCTTGCAGCGTGGCCGGGTCCAGCTGTGCCGCGCCGAGGCGCTCGGCGAGGTCGGCAGAGATGTCGTTCAGCAGGCTCAGGTTGCTCTGATGCTCGGCAGCCGTGGGGGCCAGGTCGGTGCTGTGGAAGTCGAAGCTGGCGCCCAGGGTGTGCTCGCCCAGGCGTGGCGGCGCGACATAGCCGTCGGCGCACACCACGGTGCCCAGCGCCCGGCTGGCGGCGGTGGCCGGCAAGCGGGTGATCTGGCCGCGAATGCGCTTGAGGGGCAGCTCGGCGCTTGGCTCGAAGCGATCAATCTCGGCGGCGCTGGCCAGCACCACCAGTGGCGCACTGGCCAGCAGCCGCTCGCCGTCCCAGGCTTGCCACAGCCCGTCGACCTTGCGCAGTTGAACCACCTCGTGGTGGGTCAGCAATTCGATGTGGGGGTGCTGCGCCTGCCACTGGCACAGCGCCGGGGGGTGCACCCAGCCGCCTTCGGGGTAGTACAGGCCGCCACTGGCCAGCGCCACACCCGCCACTGCCTCGGCCTGCGGGGTGTCCAGGCGTTGCAGCAGCGTGTCGCTGAACGCGGCGTCCAGGTGCGCCTGGCGCTGGTCTTCCTTGGCATCGAAGGCCAGTTGCAGCACGCCGCAGGCGTCCCAGTCGGTACCGCGCTGCAGGTGTTCGAGCAGGCGACGGGTGTAGCCGAAGCCGCTGACGATCAGCCGCGACAGGGCGGTGCCGTGGGCCGATAGCTTGAGGTAGAGCACCCCTTGCGGGTTACCCGAGGCTTCACGTGCGGGGGCGTCGTGGCGCTCCAGCAGGCGCACCTGCCAGCCGCGCGCGGCAAGGCTGGCGGCGCTGGCGCAACCGGCCAGGCCAGCACCGATCACCAGCGCTTCACGCGGGCCGGGCAAGGGCGCGGGGCGCTGGTACCAGGGGGCGATCGGCGCAGGTTCGGGTTGCTCGATGGGCCAGCCGGTGAATGCGCCGCGCAGCACTTCCCATTTATTGCCGATGCCGGGAATACGCTTCATCTTGAAGCCCACCGCGATCAGGCCGCGGCGCACCCAGCCGGTGCTGGTGAACGTGCCCAGGGTGGCACCGGGGGCGGCCAGGCGGCCCAGTTGGGCGAACAGTTCGGGCGTCCACATGTCGGGGTTCTTGGCCGGCGCAAAGCCGTCGAGGAACCAGGCGTCGATGGGCGCATCCAGTTGGGCCAGTTGCTGCTGTGCATCGCCGATCATCAAGGTCAGGGTCACCCGGCCGTGCTCGAACACAAACTGCTGAAAGCCCTCATGCACCGCCACGTACTGCTTGAGCAGCGGCTGGCTGAACGGGGTCAGTTCCGGCCACAGGGCCAGCGCCTTGCTCAGGTCGGCGTGGTTCAGCGGGTATTTTTCGACGCTGACGAAATGCAGGCGGGCCCCGGCCGGTGCATGTGCCGCGAATTCCTGCCAGGCACAGAAAAAGTTCAGGCCGGTGCCGAAGCCGGTTTCGCCGATGACCAGGCAGGCGCCGTCGGCCAGCGCGGCGAAGCGCTGGCGCAGATCGTTCTGCTCGATGAACACATGCCGGGTTTCGGCAAGGCTCTGCTCCTTGGAGAAATAGATGTCGTCGTACTGACGCGAATGCGGGCGGCCTTGTGCGTCCCAGTCGATCTGGGCGTACTGGGTCGGGGTAGCGGGGGTGTCGGTCATGATCGGCTCGGCAACAGCGGGTCCGGCATTCTAGCCGATCGCCTTGCGACAAAGCGCTGCGTGATCCGCTAGTCTTGCTTATCCAAGAAGGGAGCCCTGGTATGTTCGAATCCGCCGAAATTGGTCACGCCATCGACAAAGATACCTACGACGCCGAAGTGCCGGCGTTGCGCGAAGCCTTGCTGGAGGCCCAGTTCGAACTCAAGCAGCAGTCCCGTTTCCCGGTGATCGTGCTGATCAACGGGGTCGAGGGCGCGGGCAAGGGCGAGACGGTCAAGCTGCTCAACGAATGGATGGACCCGCGCCTGATCGAGGTGCGCACCTTCGACCAGCAGACCGACGAAGAGCTCGCCCGCCCGCCGGCGTGGCGCTACTGGCGGGCGCTGCCGGCCAAGGGGCGCATGGGCATCTTTTTCGGTAACTGGTACAGCCAGATGCTGCAGGGCCGCGTGCACGGCGAGTTCAAGGACGCAGTGCTCGATCAGGCCATCAATGCCACCGAGCGCCTCGAGGAGATGCTGTGCGACGAAGGTGCGCTGATCTTCAAGTTCTGGTTTCACCTGTCCAAGAAACAGATGAAGGCGCGCCTCAAGTCGCTCAAGGACGACCCGCTGCACAGCTGGAAGATCAGCCCGCTGGATTGGCAGCAGTCTGAAACCTACGACCGTTTCGTGCGCTATGGCGAGCGCGTGCTCAGGCGCACCAGCCGTGACTACGCGCCGTGGCACGTGATCGAGGGCGTCGACCCGCACTACCGCAGCCTGGCGGTGGGGCGCATCCTGCTGGAAGGCCTGCAGAATGCCTTGAAAGCCAGGGAGGTCGGGCGCCAGACGCATATCGCGCCGCTCGGTGAGGCCATCGATGAGCGCAGCCTGCTGGGCAGCCTGGACATGACGTTGCGCCTGGACAAGAGCGACTATCAGGAGCAGTTGATTACCGAGCAGGCGCGCCTGGCCGGCCTGCTGCGCGACAAGCGCATGCGGCGCCACGCGCTGGTGGCGGTGTTCGAGGGGAATGATGCGGCGGGCAAGGGCGGGGCGATCCGGCGCGTGGCGGCGGCACTTGACCCGCGCCAGTACCGTATCGTGCCGATTGCCGCCCCCACCGAAGAGGAGCGCGCGCAGCCTTACCTGTGGCGCTTCTGGCGGCATGTGCCGGCGCGCGGCAAGTTCACCGTGTTCGATCGTTCGTGGTACGGGCGCGTGCTGGTGGAGCGGATCGAAGGGTTTTGCACCCCCGCGGACTGGATGCGCGCGTATGGTGAAATCAACGATTTCGAGGAGCAGTTGCACAACGCCGGCGTGGTGCTGGTGAAGTTCTGGCTGTCGATCGACGAGCAGACCCAGCTGGAGCGCTTTCAGGAGCGTGAGCAGATCCCGTTCAAACGCTTCAAGATCACCGAAGAGGATTGGCGCAACCGCGAGAAGTGGGGGGCGTACGCCGAGGCGGTGGGGGACATGGTCGATCGCACCAGCACCGAGGTGGCGCCCTGGACGCTGGTGGAAGCCAACGACAAGCGCTGGGCGCGGGTAAAGGTGTTGCGTACGATCAACGAGGCGCTGGAAGCGGCGTTCAGGAAAGACAAGAAGTAGTCACTGGCCTCTTCGCTGGCAAGCCAGCTCACACAGGGTCATGTGCGCGCCGCAGAACCCTGTGGGAGCTGGCTTGCCAGCGAAGCATCTCAGCCTTTGCCGCCGGCCTCGAGCATCTGCTCTGGCCGCACCCACTCATCGAACTGCGCATCGGTCAGGTACCCCAGCGCCAGCGCCGCCTCGCGCAGCGTCGTGCCCTCGGTATAGGCCTTCTTGGCAATTTCTGCGGCCTTGTCATAGCCGATGTGCGGGTTCAGCGCCGTCACCAGCATCAGCCCGCGCTCCAGGTGCTCGGCCATCTGCGCCGCGTCCGGCTCGATGCCCGCCACGCAATGCTGCTGGAAGTTGCGGCAGCCATCGGCCAGCAATTCGATCGACTGCAGCAGGTTGTGGATGATCACCGGCTTGAACACGTTGAGTTGCAGGTGGCCCTGGCTTGCCGCAATGCCGATGGTCGCGTCGTTGCCCAGTACCTGGCAGGCCAGCATCGACAGGGCTTCGCATTGGGTCGGGTTGACCTTGCCCGGCATGATCGAGCTGCCCGGCTCGTTGGCCGGCAGGCGCACTTCGGCCAGCCCCGTACGCGGCCCGGAACTGAGCAGGCGCAGGTCATTGGCGAGTTTCATCAGCGCCACCGCCAGGGTCTTCAGCGCACCCGCCAGGGTGACCAGCGGCTCATGCCCGGCCAGCGCGGCGAACTTGTTCGGCGCGGTGACGAACGGCAATCCCGACAAGGCCGCCAGTTCTGCAGCAATCGCCTCGGCAAAACCATGCGGCGCATTCAGCCCGGTGCCCACGGCGGTGCCGCCCTGGGCCAGTTCGCACACCGCCGGCAGCGACGCGCGAATGGCGCGCTGGGCATAGTCCAGCTGGGCCACGTACGCCGAGATTTCCTGGCCAAAGGTGATCGGGGTGGCGTCCATCATGTGGGTGCGCCCGGTCTTGACCAGGTGCTGGTGGCGCGCCGACAGCTCGGCCAGGCCTGCCGAGAGCTCGGTGATGGCCGGCAGCAACTGGTGCTGCACGGCCTGCGCTGCCGCGATGTGCATCGCGGTGGGGAAGCAGTCGTTGGAGCTCTGCGAGCGGTTCACATGATCGTTCGGGTGCACCGGGGCCTTGCCGCCACGGCCCTTGCCGGCCAGTTCGTTGGCGCGCCCGGCGAGCACTTCGTTGGCGTTCATGTTGCTCTGGGTACCGCTGCCGGTCTGCCACACCACCAGTGGGAACTGATCGTCGTGCTCGCCGGCCAGCACTTCGTCGGCGGCCTGTTCGATCAGGCGGGCGATGTCGGCTGGCAGGTCGCCGTTGCGGTCATTGACCCGTGCGGCGGCCTTCTTGATCAACACCAGGGCATGCAGCACCGCCAGCGGCATGCGCTGATTGCCGATGGCAAAGTTGACCAGCGAGCGCTGGGTCTGCGCACCCCAGTAGGCCTCGTCAGGAACTTCGACCGGGCCCAGGCTGTCAGTTTCGATACGGCTCATGCAGTACACACTCCATTAATGGCTTGTTTGCGCAGTTTAGGCCCTGATTCGACATGGCGGTTCCATTGCCTGTCGTCCCACTTGAGCAGGCTGCCCCAGTCGGCGCAGAATGCTCTACTCTGGGTACGCCCTCTTTTTTTATTAAGGAATTTCGATGACCCGTCTTCGCGCCCTCTGCACGGCTGTCGCGCTGGTCTGCGCCAGCGGCCAGGCACTTGCCGACACCGCCAGCCACAACGCCAGCGCCGAAAAATTCCTGGTGATGGCGCACGCCGACAAACTGGGTACCCCGGTCTACATGCAAGTGCAGCAGATGTTTGCCCAGCGCTTCGAGCAGACCAAGGCCCCGGCCAGCAAAAAGGCTGTGCTCGACACCTACCAGGCCAAGGCCAACGCCGCGCTGGACCAGGCCATCGGCTGGAACAAGCTCAAGCCTGACATGATCAAGCTGTACACCAGCACGTTCAGCGAAAGCGAACTCAAGGATCTGGTTGCCTTCTACCAGTCGCCACTGGGCAAGAAAGTCCTGGAAAAAATGCCTGCCGTCACCCAGCAGTCGGCTCAGCTGACCCAGCAAAAGCTGGAAGGCGCGGTACCGGTGGTCAACAAGCTGCTGGCTGACATGACCAACGAACTGGACCCGTCCGCCGGCAAGGCCGCCCCGGCCAAGAAACCGTAAGCGGAGCCCAGCATGTCGATGCAGCAGAAAATCGAGCAGCGCCTGGCGGCCCTCGCCCCGCAGCACCTTGAGGTGCTCGACGAGAGCCACATGCACAGCCGCGGTCAGCAGACCCACTACAAGGCCGTGCTGGTCAGCGAACAGTTCGAGGGCTTGAACAGCGTCAAGCGGCACCAGAAGGTCTACGCCACCCTGGGTGAGCTGATGGGGCAGTTCCATGCCCTGGCCCTGCACACCTATACCCCGCAGGAATGGCAGAAGGTCGGCAGTGCGCCGGCCTCGCCCACCTGCGCCGGAGGCAGCAAACACTGAAATCCCTTTCAGGTTTTTGCTAGAATCCGCAACGCGCCGCCCGTCGGCGCGTTTTTTATTGTCGACCCGGTCCGCCCTTTGCGAGGGTGACCACCTGGAGAATCAACGCATGACCCAACCTGTCGTCGTGGCGGCGCTGTACAAGTTCGTCACCCTGAAAGATTACGTCGAGCTGCGCGAGCCGCTGCTCGAGGCTATGGAACGCAATGGCGTCAAGGGCACCCTGCTGCTGGCCGAAGAAGGCATCAACGGCACCGTGTCCGCCACCCGTGAAGGCATCGACGGCCTGCTGGCCTGGCTGCGCAGCGATGCACGCCTGGTCGACGTCGACCACAAAGAGTCGTACTGCGACGAACAGCCGTTCTATCGCACCAAGGTCAAGCTCAAGAAAGAGATCGTGACCCTGGGCGTGCCAGGCGTGGACCCGAACCATAAGGTGGGCACCTACGTCGAGCCGCAGGACTGGAACGCACTGATCAGCGACCCTGAAGTGCTGCTGATCGACACCCGCAACGATTACGAAGTGGCAATCGGTACCTTCGAGGGCGCGATCGACCCCAAGACCACCACCTTTCGCGAGTTCCCCGAGTACATCAAGGCCAACTTCGACCCGGCCAGGCACAAGAAAGTGGCGATGTTCTGCACCGGCGGCATTCGCTGCGAGAAGGCCTCCAGCTATATGCTCGGCGAGGGTTTCGAAGCCGTCTATCATCTTAAGGGCGGCATCCTGAAGTACCTCGAAGAGGTGCCTCAACAGGAGTCGCGCTGGCAGGGCGACTGCTTTGTCTTCGACAACCGCGTGACCGTGCGTCACGACCTCAGCGAAGGCGACTACGACCAGTGCCACGCGTGCCGCACCCCGATCAGCGTGGAGGAGCGGGCCAGCGAGCACTATTCGCCCGGTATCAGTTGCCCGCACTGCTGGGACAGCCTGAGCGAGAAGACCCGGCGCAGTGCCATCGATCGGCAGAAGCAGATCGAGCTGGCCAAGGCCCGCAACCTGCCACACCCGATCGGCCACAACTACCGCAAAGCCGAGGTGTGATGGATGGCCGCTCGCCTGCTCTATGTAATGGACCCGATGTGCTCGTGGTGCTGGGGTTTTGCACCCGTGGCAGCGGCCCTGATCGGGCAGGCGCGTGACGCCGGGGTCGAAACCCAACTGGTGCCGGGCGGCTTGCGCTCGGGCAGCAGCGCCCTGGATGCTTCGACCCGGCGCTATATTCTCGAACACTGGCAGGCAGTCAACCAGGCCACCGGCCAGCCGTTCCAGCTCGACGGTGCGATGCCTGAGGGGTTCGTTTACGACACCGAGCCGGCCTGCCGCGCGCTGGTCGCTGCGCGCAGCCTCGATCCGCACACCACCTGGGTGCTGCTGGCACTGATCCAGCAAGCGTTCTACCAGCGCGGCGAGGACGTGACCCGGGCGCCCAAGCTGGTCGAACTGGCCGAACAGGCCGGGTTTGACCGCGCGGCGTTTGCCGCAGCGTTCAGCGGCAGCGAGACCCGCGCCGCCACTGCGGCTGACTTCGCCTGGGTGCAGGACCTGGGCATTGCCGGTTTCCCCACCTTGCTCGCCGAGCGCAACGGCCAGTTGGCCTTGCTGACCAACGGCTACCAGCCGCTGGAGGCGCTGCAACCGCTGCTGGGCCGCTGGCTGGAGCACACCGCCCATGCTTGACCTGCCGGGCTCACCCGACCCGGTGCCCGGGCCCGCGCCCGCGCCTGTCGATCGTTTGAGCTGGGCCGAGATCCGGCGCCTGGTGCAGCACCACAAGAAAGCCCTGTGGGTGGCCAATGGCGTTGCCGTGCTGGCGGCGCTGTGCAGCGTGCCGATCCCGCTGTTGTTGCCCTTGCTGGTGGACGAAGTGCTGCTGGGGCATGGCGATGCGGCATTGAAGTGGATGAACCAGTTCCTGCCAGCCAACTGGCAGGTGGCGGCCGGCTATATCGGCCTGATGCTGGTGTTTACCCTGACCCTGCGCGGCGCGGCGCTGGCGTTCAACGTGGTGCAGGCCAAATTGTTCGCCGGCCTGGCCAAGGACATCGTGTACCGCCTGCGTATCCGCCTGATCGAGCGGCTCAAGCGTATTTCGTTGAGCGAGTACGAAAGCCTGGGCAGTGGCACGGTGACCACGCACCTGGTCACCGACCTGGATACCCTCGACAAGTTTGTCGGGGAGACCCTCAGCCGTTTCCTGGTGGCGATGCTGACCCTGGCCGGCACCTCGGCCATCCTGTTGTGGATGCACTGGCAACTGGCGCTGCTGATCCTGCTGTTCAACCCGTTGGTGATCTTCGCCACGGTGCAGTTGGGCAAGCGGGTCAAGCACCTCAAGAAGCTCGAAAACGACAGCACTTCGCGTTTCACCCAGGCGCTGACCGAAACCCTGGATGCCATCCAGGAGATCCGTGCCAGCAACCGCCAGGGCTATTTCCTTGGCCGGCTGGGCATGCGCGCGCAGGAAGTGCGCAACTATGCCGTGGCCTCGCAATGGAAAAGCGATGCCAGCGGGCGGGCCAGCGGCCTGCTGTTCCAGTTCGGTATCGATATCTTCCGCGCTGCGGCCATGCTCACCGTGCTGTTTTCGGACCTGAGCATCGGCCAGATGCTCGCGGTGTTCAGCTACCTGTGGTTCATGATCGGCCCGGTCGAGCAGTTGCTCAACCTGCAGTATGCCTATTACGCCGCCGGCGGCGCCCTGAGCCGGCTCAACGAACTGCTGGCGCGCAGCGACGAGCCGCACTACCCGGGCGGGGTCGACCCGTTCAAGGGGCAGGCGACGGTCGGCATCGAGGTGCGCGGCCTGCGCTTCGCGTATGGCGAAGAACCGGTGCTCGACCAGTTGAACCTGAGCATTGCGCCTGGCGAGAAGGTAGCGATCGTCGGCGCCAGTGGCGGTGGCAAGAGTACCCTGGTGCAGTTGCTGCTGGGCTTGTACAGCGCCCAGGCCGGAAGTATCCGCTTCGGCGGCTCGAGCCTGCAGGAGATCGGCCTGGAAACCCTGCGTGAACACGTGGCGGTGGTGCTGCAGCACCCGTCGCTGTTCAACGACACCGTGCGCGCCAACCTCACCATGGGCCGTGACAGCAGCGACGAAGCCTGCTGGCAGGCGCTGCGCATCGCCCAGCTTGACGCCACCATCGCGGCCTTGCCCCAGGGCCTGGACAGCATGGTGGGGCGTTCGGGTGTGCGCCTTTCCGGCGGCCAGCGTCAGCGCCTGGCGATTGCGCGGATGGTATTGGCCGAGCCCAAGGTGGTCATCCTCGATGAGGCCACCTCGGCGTTGGACGCGGCCACCGAGTACAACCTGCATCAGGCCTTGAGCCGGTTTCTCAGTGCGCGCACCACGCTGATCATCGCCCACCGCCTCTCGGCGGTGAAGCAAGCCGACCGGGTGCTGGTGTTCGATGGCGGGCATGTGGCCGAAGATGGCGAGCACCAGCAACTGATCGCCGAGGGTGGTTTGTACGCCAAGCTCTACGGGCATTTGCAACAGAGCTGAGGGCCTTCTACTGTACAACTGTTGTACAGGTGCACATTCGCCTGTTGGCTTGATGGCAAATAGCCTAGGCTGTTGCTGTGCGGGATGAGACTCATCGGGCTGTGCATTGCTGCAAGGGACCTCATGAAGCGAAAACGGACTCTCGAAGCGCCCAGGTTGTTGGGCATCATCTGGCCTTTCGTGGCGGTTGTGCTGTTCCAGGCATTGCTGGGCAGCATCAGCCTGTATGCCCTCTCGGCGGTGCGCGGCTACGTGGCGGGAGAGAGCCTGTGGTCCAAGGGGCAGAAGGATGCAATCTACTTTCTGAACCTGTACGTCGACAGCCGCGACGAGGCGATCTACCAGAAATACCGCCAGGCCATTGCCGTGCCCCAGGGGGGGCACGAACTGCGCGTTGCACTGGACAGCCAGCCCCCCGATCTGCCGTCTGCACGCGACGGCATCCTCAAGGGTGGCAACCACCCGGATGACATCGACAGCATCATCTGGTTGTACCTCAATTTTCGTCACGTCAGCTACCTGGAGCGGGCCATCGACCGCTGGTCGGTAGGGGATGACTATCTCCAGCAGCTCGATGCGCTGGCCAACCAGATTCATCAGGGCGTGACGGCGGGCAATGTCAGCCCCCAGGTGATCGCGGCATGGAAAGACCGGATTGCCGCGATCAACGATGGCGTGACCCCTGCCGCCATGGCGTTCAGCGATGCGTTGGGCGAGGGGTCGCGCATGCTGTTGCGCCTGCTGCTGGTGATCAACCTGGCCACTGCGCTGTTCCTGATTGCGCTGGCGTGCCTGCGTTCGCACAAGTTGCTGGCGCAGCGTCAGGCGTTTGCCAGTGCCTTGCAGGTGGAGAAGGAGCGCGCGCAGATCACCCTGCAATCGATTGGCGACGGGGTGATCACCACCGACGTGGAAGGCTGCATTGCCTATATGAACCCCGCCGCCGAGCAACTGACCCACTGGAGCGCCACTCAGGCGCAGGGGTTGCCGCTGGCGGCCCTGTTCAGCCTGCTCGATGAGAACGCCGAAAAAGACAGCCTGACCCTCACCGAGCATATCCTCAACGGCGCACTCAAGGGCGGCAGCGAGCACGCCAAGCTGATCCAGCGCCTGGACGGCAGCACGGTGTCGGTCGCCCTGGTAGGCGCGCCGATCATCAGTGAAGGGCGCGTCAGTGGCGTGGTGCTGGTGCTGCACGACATGACCCAGGAGCGCCAGTACATCGCCAACCTGTCATGGCAGGCGACCCATGATGCACTGACCGGCCTGGCCAACCGTCGTGAGTTCGAGTATCGGCTGGAGCAGGTGCTGGCTGACCTGGCCCGGCAATCGGGACGACATTCTCTTCTGTTTCTGGACCTGGACCAGTTCAAGCTGGTCAACGACACCTGTGGCCATGCGGCGGGTGACGAGCTGCTGCGTCATATCTGTGCCGTATTGCAGGCCGAGCTGCGCGAAGGTGACACGCTGGCGCGGCTGGGGGGCGACGAATTCGGCATTCTGTTGGCCAACTGCCCGGACGAGCAGGCCGAGCGAATCGCCGAAAGCCTGCGTCAGACGGTGCAGAGCCTGCATTTCGTGTGGAAGGGGCGACCGTTCATGACCACCGTCAGTGTGGGCCTGGTGCATCTGCAGCAGGCGCCCAACACCCTGGAGGCCTCGCTGCGCGCAGCGGACATGGCGTGCTACATGGCCAAGGAAAAAGGCCGCAACCGGGTGCAGGTGTACCACGCCGACGATACCGAGCTGTCGATGCGCTTTGGCGAGATGGCCTGGATCCAGCGCCTGCATATTGCCCTGGAGGAGAACCGTTTCTGCCTGTATGCCCAGGAGATCGCGGCATTGGGGGGCACTGACAGCGCCGGTGGGCATCTGGAGATACTGCTGCGCCTGCACGATGAAAGTGGTCGTGTGATCCTGCCGGACAGTTTCATTCCGGCCGCCGAGCGTTACGGGTTGATGACGGCGCTGGATCGCTGGGTAGTCAATAACGTGTTCCAGGTGATCCGCCAGGCGCTGGACGAGGGGCGACAGGGGCCGTTGGCCATGTGCGCGATCAACCTGTCGGGCAGCAGCATTGGCGATGACAAGTTTCTCGAGTACCTGCGCCGACAATTCGTCGAGTATGGCATTCCACCGGAAATGATCTGTTTTGAAATCACCGAAACCAGTGCCATCGCCAACCTGGGCAGTGCGATTCGATTCATCAATGAATTGAAGGGCCTGGGCTGCCGGTTTTCGCTGGATGACTTCTGTGCCGGTATGTCGTCATTCGCGTATTTGAAGCATTTGCCCGTAGACTTCCTGAAGATCGACGGAAGTTTCGTCAAGGACATGCTTGATGATCCGATCAACCGGGCTATGGTGGAGGTAATCAATCATATCGGTCATGTGATGGGCAAACGCACTATTGCCGAGTTTGTCGAAACGCCGTTGATCGAACAGGCACTGCAGGAGATTGGTGTCGATTATGCGCAGGGTTACCTGATCGAGCGGCCACAGGTCTTTACCTGCGACAGCCTGCAACGCCGGCGTATCGCCTCCCGCCCTTTGCTGTTCAAGGCGCCAGGGACGTTTCGCTGAGCTGAACACTGGAACTCACAAGGAACGAGGGACTGACAGTGATTGATGCGTTTATTCGAATGGGTCCATTGATGGACGCCCAGAGCTATCCGCTGTGGGCGCAGAAGCTGATTCAGGACTGCAGCGAGAGCAAGCGCCGAGTCGTGGGGCACGAGCTCTACCAGCGCATGCGTGACGGCCAGTTGAGTACCCGCACGATGCGCCAGTACCTGATTGGTGGCTGGCCGGTGGTCGAGCAGTTCTCGGTGTACATGGCGCAGAATCTGACCAAGACCCGCTTTGCCCGCCACCCGGGCGAAGACATGGCGCGCCGCTGGCTGATGCGCAATATCCGCGTCGAGCTCAACCATGCCGACTACTGGGTGCACTGGGCCCTGGCCCATGGCGTGAGCCTGGAGGACCTGCAGGCGCAGGAGGTGCCGGCCGAGCTGCAGGCACTGAGCGATTGGTGCTGGCACACCTGTGTGGCCGATTCGCTGATCGTGGCGATGGCAGCGACCAACTATGCGATCGAGGGCGCGACGGGGGAGTGGGCGGCACTGGTGTGTTCCACCGGCACCTACGCCGAGGGCTTCCCCGAGGAAGGTCGCAAGCGCGCGATGAAGTGGCTGAAGATGCACGCCCAGTATGACGATGCGCACCCCTGGGAGGCGCTGGAGATCATTTGCACCCTGGCCGGCAACAGCCCATCGGTAGCATTGCAGGCCGAGTTGCGCCGGGCCATCTGCAAGAGCTACGACTACAAGTTCCTGTTTCTGGAGCGCTGCCTGCAGATGGAGAAGGCCGAGCAGGGCGAGCCGCGCCAGGGCACGCGGGTGCGTGCGGCCCTGGTCGGCATCTGAGGCTTACTGGGCGTTGAGCGCCTGGCCGTTTATATCCTTGCTGTCCGGGCCCATCAGGTACAGGTAGACCGGCATGATCTCGGCAGGCAGCGGGTTGTTTTCCGGGGTTTCCGCCGGGTAGGCCTGGGCGCGCATGCTGGTGCGGGTGGCGCCCGGGTTGATGCTGTTGGCGCGCACCGGCGCCACATTTTCCAGTTCGTCGGCGAGGGTCTGCATCAGGCCCTCGGTGGCGAACTTGGACACGCCATAGGCGCCCCAGTAGGCCCGGCCCTTGCGTCCGACGCTGCTGGAGGTGAACACCACCGAGGCATCCTGCGACAGCTTGAGCAGCGGCAGCAGGGTGCTGGTGAGCATGAACATGGCATTCACGTTGATGTGCATCACGCGCATGAAGTTCTCGCCCGACAGCTGTTCCAGTGGCGTGCGCGGGCCGATGATCGAGGCGTTGTGCAGCAGGCCGTCGAGGCGGCCGAATTCGTTTTCCACCATCACGGCCAGCTCATCGTATTGATGGGGCAGGGCGGTTTCCAGGTTGAAGGGCACGACCACCGGGGTTGGATGGCCGGCGGCTTCGATGTCGTCGTAGACAGCGGTGAGGTTGGCTTCGGTCTTGCCCAGCAGCAACACGGTGGCGCCATGCGCGGCGTAGGCCCGGGCGGCAGCTGCGCCGATGCCGCGACCGGCCCCGGTGACCAGGATGACCCGGCCCTTGAGCAGGTCGGGGCGGGCGGTGTAATCGAACATTGAGGTTACCTCAAGAGTGGTGGTGACTTCATTCGCTGGCAAGCCAGCTCCCACAGGAAACGCCCTGAACTTGAGAGCAGTGGGGGCCTGTGGGAGCTGGCTTGCCAGCGAAGCTTTTGCGGTGTTATCGCGATCAGCAGCCACACAAGGCGCTGTCGAGCACCTTGCGCAAGTCCAGCGGATGATCGACCACCACGTCCGCACCCCAGTTGTTGGGGTTGTCCTCAGGGTGAATATAGCCGTAGCGCACCGCCGCGGTGCGCGTGCCGGCGTCGCGGCCCGACTCGATGTCGCGCAGGTCGTCACCCACGAACAGCACGCTGGCCGGGTCCAGGTTCAGGGTCTTGCAGGCCAGGATCAGCGGCTCGGGGTCGGGCTTGCTGTTCTTCACGTGATCAGGGCAGATCAGCAGGGCGGAACGTTCGGCCAGGCCCAGCTGCTGCATGATCGGCTCGGCGAAACGCACCGGCTTGTTGGTGACCACGCCCCACAGCAGGTTGCCTTTTTCGAGGTCGGCCAGCAGCTCGGCCATGCCGTCGAACAGCTTGCTGTGTACCGCGCAGTCGGTCTGGTAGCGCTCCAGGAACTCCAGGCGCAACGCCTCGAAGTCGGGGGCGTCGGGGCTCATCGCAAAGGCGGCGGCAACCATGGCGCGTGCACCGCCCGAGATCACTTCGCGAATCCGCTCGTCGTCGATCGCCGGCAGGCCGCGCTCGGCCAGCATGGCCTGGCAGATGGCGATGAAATCCGGCGCCGTGTCGAGCAGGGTGCCGTCCATGTCGAAAAGTACTGCTCGCAAACGCATGCTCATTCCTCGCGCAGGGTCTGGATCATGTAGTTGACGTCCACGTCGCTGGCCAGTTTGTAGTGCTTGGTCAGCGGGTTGTAGGTCAGGCCGATGATGTCCTTGACGCTCAGGCCGGCCTCGCGGCTCCAGGCGCCGAGTTCGGACGGGCGGATGAATTTCTTGAAGTCATGGGTGCCGCGAGGCAGCAGCTTCATGATGTATTCCGCGCCGATGATGGCGAACAGGTAGGCCTTGGGGTTGCGGTTGATGGTGGAGAAGAACACCTGGCCGCCGGGCTTGACCATGCGGTAGCAGGCACGGATCACCGATGAGGGGTCTGGCACGTGTTCGAGCATCTCCAGGCACGTGACCACATCGAACTGCTCGGGCATCTCTTCGGCCAGCGCTTCGGCGGTGATCTGCCGGTACTCGACTTCCACCCCCGACTCCAACTGGTGCAGGCGCGCCACGGCCAGCGGTGCCTCGCCCATGTCGATGCCGGTGACGGTGGCGCCGCGCTGGGCCATGGCCTCACTGAGGATGCCGCCGCCGCAACCGACGTCGAGCACCTTCTTGCCGGCCAGCTTGACCCGCTCGTCGATCCAGTTGACGCGCAGCGGGTTGATGTCGTGCAGCGGCTTGAACTCGCTTTCGCGGTCCCACCAGCGGTGGGCCAGGGCTTCGAATTTGGCGATTTCGGCGTGGTCGACGTTGCTCATGGAACGGTCCTCTGAAACTTTTGATAATTCGTTGCAGGCCGGCAGCCGGGGCTGCCGGCCGATTATTCGTGCTGGCCGGCGCCGATGCGCCGGCCCCAGTCGCAGGCGCTGGCATGCAGGGCCTGTTCGTCCAGGCGGGTCAGGCGGCGATCTTCCAGTAACGGCTTGCCGGCCACCCAGACATGTTTGACGCAGTCCCGGCCGCTGGCGTAGATCAGCTGCGATACCGGGTCGTAGATCGGTTGCTGGGCCAGCCCCGAGAGGTCGAAGGCCACCAGGTCCGCGGCCTTGCCCAGCTCCAGCGAGCCAGTCACTGCCTCCAGGCCCAGCGTGCGTGCACCGTTGAGGGTGGCCATGCGCAGGGCGCGGTGGGCATCCAGGGCGCTGGCCGAGCCGGCCACGGCCTTGGCCAGCAGCGCGGCGGTGCGGGTTTCGCCCAGCAGGTCGAGGTCGTTGTTGCTGGCAGCGCCATCGGTGCCCACGGCCACGTTGACGCCAGCCTGCCACAGGCGTTCCACCGGGCAGAAACCGCTGGCCAGCTTGAGGTTGGATTCGGGGCAGTGCACCACGCTGGTGTTGCTTTCTACCAGCAGCGCGAGGTCGTCGTCGCTGATCTGGGTCATGTGCACGGCCTGCAGGCGCGGCCCCAGCAGCCCCAGGCGTGCCAGCCGGGCCAGCGGGCGCTCGCCGTACTGTTCAAGCGACTGCTGCACCTCGAAGGCAGTTTCGTGCACATGCATGTGCACCGGCGCGTCGAGTTCTTCGGCAATGACCCGCACTTTCTCGAGGTTTTCATCGTTGACCGTGTACGGCGCGTGCGGGCCCAGCGCCACGCTGATGCGTGGGTGATGGCGCAGGTCACCGAACAGCTCGACGCCCAGGTGCAGTGCTTCGTCGAAACTGCGTGCGCCGGGGATCGGGAAATCCAGCAGGGGGACGGCGATTTGCGCGCGAATACCGCTTTCGTGCACGCATTCGCTGGCGATTTTCGGGAAAAAGTACATGTCCGAAAAGCACGTGATGCCGCCTTTGAGCTGCTCGGCGATCGCAAGGTGGGTGCCGTCGCGCACGAAGGCTTCGTCGACCCAGCGCCCTTCGGCGGGCCAGATGTGCTCCTGCAGCCAGGTCATCAGCGGGAGGTCGTCGGCCAGGCCACGGAACAGCGTCATGGCCGCGTGGCCGTGGGCATTGATAAGCCCCGGGCTTACCAGGCAGCCGGGCAGTTCGCGCACTTCTGCGGCGTGCAGCCTGAGGGCGTCTTCGCGCGGGCCGATGAAGGCGATCTGGCCGTCGCGGATACCGATGCCATGCGCCTTGAACACCACCCCGGCCGGTTCGACGGGCACCAGCCACGTGGGCAGGAGCAGCAGGTCGAGAGGTGGGACAGGCTTGGGCATGGAGGCGATTCCCGGTAGGACGGCAGGTGGGGGCGAAGTATACCCGAGCGTCCGCGGCTGGGGCTCGTTATAATCGCCCGCTTTTGATGTCCGAATGACGGGGTGAGGCATGCGCGATCGACTGCTGGCTGTGGAGAAGGTGACGGCCATCGATTGGCGGGACGGTGCCTTGTACCTGCTGGACCAGCGTGCGTTGCCGTCCGCGCAGACCTGGCGGGTGTACACCGATGCAGCGGGCGTGGCCGAGGCCATTCGTTCGATGGTGGTGCGCGGCGCGCCGGCCATCGGCATCAGTGCGGCTTACGGCCTGGCATTGGCGGTGCGCCAGCGGCTGGCTGAAGGCGACGACTGGGAAATGGCCCTGGAAGAGGATTTCGAGCTGCTGGTCAATGCCCGGCCCACTGCCGTCAACCTGTTCTGGGCGCTGAACCGCATGCGCGAACGTCTGTTGCGCCTCAAGGCCGGTGATGACGTGCTGGCGATCATGCAGGCCGAGGCCGTGGCCATCCATGACAGCGACCGCGAGGCCAACCTGACCATGGCCCAGCTGGGCGTCGAGCTGATCCGCAAGCACCAGGGCAGCGAGCAGGCCATCCTTACCCACGGCAACGCCGGGGCGCTGGCCACCGGTGGTTTTGGTACCGCCCTGGGGGTGATTCGTGCGGCGTGCCTCGAGGGTATGGTGGAGCGGGTGTATGTCGACGAAACCCGGCCCTGGCTGCAGGGCTCGCGCCTGACGGCCTGGGAGCTGGCAGGCGAGGGCATCCCGGTGACGGTCAATGCCGATTCGGCCGCCGCGCACCTGATGAAGACCAAGGGCATCACCTGGGTGATCGTGGGGGCAGACCGCATCACCGCCAATGGCGACGTGGTGAGCACGATCGGCACCTACCAACTGGCGGTCAATGCGATGCACCACGGGGTGCGCTTCATGGTGGTGGCGCCGAGCTCCAGCATCGACCTGAACCTGGACACCGGTGAGGATGTGCTGCTGGAAGAGCGCGACGTGACCGAATTGCTGGCGGTGCGTGAGGCGGGGGTGGATGCAGTCAACCCGGTGTTCGACGTGACGCCGGCTGATCTCATCGATGTGATCGTGACCGAGAAGGGCGTCGTTGAACGGCCGGACACGGCCAAGATGGCGCAACTGATGTGTCGCAAGCGGTTGCATTGAGCACCGTAGCGCGCCCTTCCTCAGGTCAGGCAGCGGTTTGCCATACTCCCAAGCCTACCGCGACTGTGGTAATATCCGGCGGTTTCCGAGACCGCCCCTGTGGGCGATCTTTACTGCGCAGATCCATGGCATAACTCGTTGATTTGTCGTAAGTCGCTGCAAGTCATTTGCTTGCAGCGGCGAGCTTCGTTCGTCCCATATGGATGTGACGAGGTTTCACCCGAAAAAGGAATCAGGCTTCTCATGGGCGAACTGGCCAAAGAAATCCTACCGGTCAATATCGAAGACGAACTGAGACAGTCCTACCTCGACTACGCGATGAGCGTCATTGTCGGGCGTGCACTGCCCGATGCGCGTGATGGCTTGAAGCCCGTGCATCGCCGCGTTCTGTTTGCGATGAGTGAACTGGGTAACGACTGGAACAAACCGTACAAGAAATCCGCCCGTGTGGTCGGTGACGTGATCGGTAAGTACCACCCCCACGGTGATACTGCGGTCTACGACACCATCGTTCGCATGGCCCAGCCGTTCTCGCTGCGCTACCTGCTGGTCGACGGCCAGGGCAACTTCGGCTCGGTGGACGGCGACAACGCCGCGGCCATGCGATACACCGAAGTGCGCATGACCAAGCTGGCGCACGAACTGCTGGCCGACCTGCACAAGGAAACCGTCGACTGGGTGCCCAACTACGACGGCACCGAGCTGATCCCGGCGGTCATGCCGACCAAGATCCCCAACCTGCTGGTCAACGGTTCCAGCGGTATCGCCGTGGGCATGGCGACCAACATTCCGCCGCACAACCTCGGTGAAGTCATCGACGGCTGCCTGGCACTGATCGACAACGCCGACATCACGGTCGATGAACTGATGCAGTTCATCCCGGGGCCGGACTTCCCGACCGCCGCGATCATCAACGGTCGCCAGGGCATCATCGAGGCCTACCGTACCGGTCGTGGCAAGATCTACATGCGTGCCCGCTCCATGGTCGAGGACATCGACAAGGTCGGCGGCCGTCAGCAGATCGTGGTCACCGAGCTGCCGTACCAGCTGAACAAGGCGCGTCTGATCGAGAAGATCGCCGAGCTGGTAAAAGAGAAGAAGCTCGAAGGCATCACCGAGCTGCGCGACGAGTCCGACAAGGACGGCATGCGCATCGTCATCGAACTGCGTCGTGGCGAAGTGCCTGAGGTGATCCTCAACAACCTCTACGCCCAGACCCAGCTGCAAGCGGTGTTCGGTATCAACATCGTGGCGCTGATCGACGGCCGTCCGCGGGTGTTGAACCTCAAGGACCTGCTCGAAGCGTTCGTGCGTCACCGCCGTGAAGTGGTCACCCGCCGTACCGTGTTCGAGCTGCGCAAGGCCCGTGAACGCGGCCACATCCTTGAAGGTCAGGCGGTTGCGCTGTCCAACATCGACCCGGTCATCGCGCTGATCAAGGCTTCGCCTACGCCGTCGGAGGCCAAGGAAGCGCTGATCGGCACGCCGTGGGAATCCAGTGCCGTGCAGGTGATGGTCGAGCGCGCAGGTGCCGACTCCTGCCGCCCGGAGACCCTCGACGAGCAGTACGGCCTGCGTGACGGCAAGTACTACCTCTCGCCAGAGCAGGCCCAGGCCATTCTGGACCTGCGCCTGCACCGTCTGACCGGCCTGGAGCACGAGAAGCTGCTGGCCGAGTACCAGGAGATTCTGAAGCAGATCGGCGAGCTGATCCGCATCCTGAACAACGCCGAACGCCTGATGGAAGTGATCCGCGAAGAGCTGGAGCTGATCCGCGCCGAGTACGGCGATGTGCGCCGCACCGAGATCCTCGATGCGCGTCTGGACCTGACCCTGGGTGACATGATCCCGGAAGAAGAGCGCGTGGTGACCATTTCCCACAGCGGCTACGCCAAGACCCAACCGCTGGCGGCCTACCAGGCACAGCGCCGTGGCGGCAAGGGCAAGTCGGCAACCGGCGTCAAGGACGAGGACTACATCTCGCACCTGCTGGTCGCCAACAGCCATACCACGCTGCTGCTGTTCTCCAGCAAGGGCAAGGTGTACTGGCTCAAGACCTATGAAATCCCTGAAGCCTCGCGTGCGGCCCGTGGCCGTCCGCTGGTGAACCTGCTGCCGCTGGGTGAGGGTGAGGTCATCACCACCATGCTGCCGGTCGAGGAATACACCGAAGGCCACTTCATCTTCATGGCCACTGCCAACGGCACCGTCAAGAAGACCCCGCTGGAGCAGTTCAGCCGTCAGCGCAGCGTTGGCCTGATCGCGCTGGAGCTGGACGAAGGCGACATCCTGATTTCCGCCTCCATCACCGATGGCGAGCGTGAAGTCATGCTGTTCTCCGACGCCGGCAAGGTCACCCGCTTCAAGGAATCCGACGTACGTGCCATGGGCCGTACTGCGCGCGGCGTGCGCGGCATGCGTCTGGCCGATGGCCAGAAGCTGATTTCGATGATCATCCCGGAAGAAGGCAGCCAGATCCTCACCGCTTCCGAGCGTGGCTTCGGCAAGCGCACCGCGATTGGCGAGTTCCCGGAGTACAAGCGTGGCGGGCAGGGCGTCATCGCCATGGTCAGCAACGATCGCAACGGCCGTCTGGTCGGCGCGGTACAGGTGCAGGATGGTGAGGAAATCATGCTGATTTCCGACCAGGGCACCCTGGTGCGTACCCGTGTGGGTGAAGTGTCCAGCCTGGGTCGCAACACCCAGGGCGTGACGTTGATCAAGCTGGCCAACGACGAGACGCTGGTGGGGTTGGAGCGGGTCCAGGAGCCGTCCGACGAGGAAGGCGACGAGGACTTCGTGGCCGACATCGATGCCGATGGCAACGCTGTCGACGCGCCGCAACTGGACGCCGCCGCTGACGAAGAGACGCCGCAGGAATAAATTGTAGAAGTGCAACCTATGGGAGCGGCTGTGGGGCGGGCGGGCCCGCCACTGCGGTGTCTGCTCCCACAGACATCAAGAGCAGAGCGAGAGTGGATGTGAGCAAACGAGCCTTTAACTTCTGCGCAGGCCCTGCTGCGCTTCCTGAAGCTGTGCTGCAACGTGCCCAGGCAGAAATGCTGAACTGGCGCGGCAAAGGCCTGTCGGTCATGGAAATGAGCCACCGTAGCGACGACTACGTGTCCATTGCCGAAAAAGCCGAGCAGGACCTGCGCGACCTGTTGTCCATCCCCTCCAATTACAAGGTGCTGTTCCTGCAGGGCGGCGCCAGTCAGCAATTTGCCGAGATCCCGTTGAACCTGCTGCCCGAAGGTGGCACGGCCGACTACATCGAGACCGGCATCTGGTCGAAAAAGGCCATCGAGGAAGCGCGCCGCTACGGCAACATCAATGTGGCTGCCAGTGCCAAGCCTTACGATTACCTGGCCATCCCCGGCCAGAACGAGTGGAACCTGACCAAGGACGCCGCTTACCTGCATTACGCCTCGAACGAGACCATCGGCGGTCTGGAGTTCGACTGGGTGCCGCAGACCGGTGACGTGCCGCTGGTGGTGGACATGTCCTCCGATATCCTCTCGCGCCCTGTCGATGTGTCGCAGTTCGGCCTGATCTACGCCGGCGCGCAGAAGAACATCGGCCCTAGCGGCCTGGTCGTGGTCATCGTGCGTGAGGACCTGCTGGGTCGCGCGCGCAGCAACTGCCCGACCATGCTCGACTACAAGGTCGCGGCCGACAACGGCTCGATGTACAACACCCCGGCGACCTATTCCTGGTACCTCTCGGGGCTGGTCTTCGAGTGGCTCAAGGAGCAGGGTGGCGTCGCGGCCATGGAGCAGCGCAACCGCGCCAAGAAGGATCGCCTGTACGGCTTCATCGACAAGAGCGACTTCTACACCAACCCGATCAGCACCAATGCCCGTTCGTGGATGAACGTGCCGTTCCGCCTGGCCGACGAGCGCCTGGACAAGGCCTTCCTGGCCGGCGCCGACGCCCGTGGCCTGCTCAACCTCAAGGGCCATCGCTCGGTGGGCGGCATGCGCGCATCGATCTACAACGCGCTGGGCCTGGACGCCGTGGAGGCGCTGGTGGCCTACATGGCCGAATTCGAGAAGGAACACGCCTGATGTCCGAACAGGAACTCAAGGCCCTGCGCGTGCGCATCGACAGCCTCGACGAGAAGATCCTCGAGCTGATCAGCGACCGGGCGCGCTGTGCCCAGGAAGTGGCGCGGGTCAAGACCGCGACCCTGGCCGAAGGCGAGGTGCCGGTATTCTACCGTCCCGAGCGCGAGGCGCAGGTGCTCAAGCGCGTGATGGAGCGCAACAAGGGCCCGCTCGGCAACGAAGAGATGGCCCGGCTGTTCCGCGAGATCATGTCCTCGTGCCTGGCCCTGGAGCAACCGCTGAAGGTCGCCTACCTGGGGCCTGAGGGGACCTTCACCCAGGCGGCCGCGATGAAGCATTTCGGGCATGCCGTGATCAGCAAGCCGATGGCGGCCATCGACGAAGTGTTCCGCGAAGTGGCGGCCGGTGCGGTCAACTTCGGTGTGGTGCCGGTGGAGAACTCCACCGAGGGTGCGGTCAACCACACCCTCGACAGTTTCCTCGAGCACGACATGGTGATCTGCGGCGAGGTCGAGCTGCGTATTCACCACCACCTGCTGGTGGGCGAGAACACCAAGACCGACAGCATCAGCCGCATCTACTCCCACGCCCAGTCGCTGGCCCAGTGCCGCAAGTGGCTGGATGCGTACTACCCGAATGTCGAGCGCGTGGCGGTGTCGAGCAACGCCGAGGCGGCCAAGCGCGTCAAGGGTGAGTGGAACTCGGCGGCGATCGCCGGTGACATGGCGGCCGGGCTGTATGGCCTGACGCGTCTGGCCGAGAAGATCGAGGACCGTCCGGACAACGCCACGCGCTTTCTGATGATCGGCAGCCAGGAAGTGCCGCCGACCGGCGACGACAAGACCTCGATCATCGTCTCGATGAGCAACAAGCCGGGTGCGTTGCACGAGCTGCTGGTGCCGTTCCATCAGAACGGTATCGACCTGACGCGCATCGAGACTCGTCCGTCGCGCAGTGGCAAGTGGACCTACGTGTTCTTCATCGATTTCGTCGGTCATCACCGCGACCCGCTGATCAAGGCGGTGCTGGAGCAGATCAGCCAGGAGGCGGTGGCACTCAAGGTGCTCGGTTCCTACCCCAAGGCTGTGCTCTGAGGTATGTCGATGCGTGATGTTCTGAACAGGGTCCTGCGCCGTGGTTGAAGTCGTAAAGCAAGGCGGGCCTGTTGTGGGTCGGCTGGTCGTGGTCGGGCTCGGGCTGATTGGCGGTTCGTTCGCCAAGGGGTTGCGTGAAAGTGGCCTGTGCCGCGAAGTGGTCGGTGTCGACCTGGATCCGCAGTCGCGCAAGCTGGCGGTCGAGCTGGGTGTGGTCGACCGCTGCGAGGCCGACCTGGCCGTGGCCTGCGTCGGCGCCGACGTGATCCAGCTGGCGGTGCCGATCCTGGCCATGGAAAAACTCCTGGCCCGCCTGGCCCTGCTTGACCTGGGTGCGGCCGTGCTGACCGATGTCGGCAGTGCCAAGGGCAACGTGGTACGCGCGGCGCGTGAGGCGCTGGGGGCGCAATTGCCGCGTTTCGTGCCCGGTCATCCGATTGCAGGCTCCGAGCAGAGCGGGGTGGAAGCCTCGAATGCTGCGCTGTTCCGTCGTCACAAGGTTATTCTCACGCCGTTGGCGCAAACCGACCCGGCCGCACTGGCCCTGGTCGACCGCCTGTGGCGCGCGCTGGACGCCGATGTCGAGCACATGCAGGTCGAGCGTCACGATGAAGTGTTGGCCGCGACCAGCCATCTGCCGCACTTGCTGGCCTTCGGTCTTGTCGATTCGTTGGCCAAGCGCAATGAAAACCTCGATATCTTCCGTTACGCTGCCGGTGGGTTCCGCGATTTCACGAGAATCGCCGGAAGCGACCCGGTCATGTGGCACGATATCTTCCTCGCCAACCGCGAGGCGGTATTGCGCACACTGGATACATTTCGCAGCGACCTCGACGCCTTGCGCGACGCGGTCGACGCAGGGGATGGGCACCAACTGCTGGGTGTTTTCACCCGCGCCCGGGTTGCCCGCGAGCATTTCAGTAAAATCCTGGCCCGCCGGGCCTATGTGGACGCTATGAACTCCAACGACCTGATTTTCCTGGCACAACCTGGTGGCCGCCTGTCCGGCCGTATTCGCGTACCAGGCGACAAATCGATTTCCCATCGCTCGATCATGCTCGGCTCCCTGGCCGAAGGCACCACCGAAGTGGAAGGTTTCCTGGAGGGTGAAGACGCCCTGGCGACCCTGCAGGCCTTCCGCGACATGGGTGTGGTCATCGAAGGCCCGCACCATGGTCGCGTGACCATTCATGGCGTTGGCCTCAATGGCCTCAAGCCGCCACCGGGCCCGATCTACCTGGGCAACTCCGGCACCTCGATGCGCTTGCTGTCCGGCCTGCTGGCCGCGCAACCGTTCGACACCGTGCTGACCGGTGATGCGTCGCTGTCCAAGCGCCCGATGAACCGCGTGGCCAACCCGCTGCGTGAAATGGGCGCGGTGATCGAGACCGCCGCCGAAGGGCGCCCGCCGATGACCATTCGTGGCGGCCACACCCTCAAGGCGCTGAACTACACGCTGCCGATGGCCAGTGCCCAGGTCAAATCCTGCCTGCTGCTGGCCGGCCTGTATGCCGAAGGCAAGACCACCGTCACCGAGCCTGCGCCGACCCGTGACCACACCGAGCGCATGCTGCGTGGTTTCGGCTACAGCGTCAGCGTCGACGGCCCCACCGCTTCGCTGGAGGCCGGCGGCAAGCTGAGCGCCACCGCTATCGAAGTGCCAGCCGACATCTCTTCGGCCGCGTTCTTCCTGGTGGCCGCTTCGATTGCCGAGGGTTCGGAGCTGGTGCTCGAGCACGTCGGCATCAACCCGACGCGCACGGGCGTAATCGACATCCTGCGCCTGATGGGCGGCGACATCACCCTGGAAAACCAGCGTGAAGTGGGTGGCGAGCCGGTGGCCGACCTGCGCGTGCGTGGCGCCAGGCTCAAGGGTATCGAGATTCCGGAGCACCTGGTGCCGTTGGCCATCGACGAGTTCCCGGTATTGTTCGTGGCCGCCGCCTGCGCCGAAGGGCGCACCGTGCTGCGCGGCGCCGAAGAGCTGCGGGTCAAGGAGTCGGACCGCATCCAGGTCATGGCCGACGGCCTGCTGGCACTGGGCGTGAAGTGCGAGCCGACCCCGGATGGCATCATCATCGACGGTGGCAGCATCGGCGGCGGCGAAGTGCACGGGCATGGCGATCACCGCATCGCGATGGCGTTCAGTGTTGCCTCGCTGCGTGCCACTGCGCCGATCCGCATCCATGACTGCGCCAACGTCGCGACCTCGTTCCCGAACTTCCTGGCACTGTGCGCCGAAGTCGGCATTCGCGTGGCTGAAGAGGGCAAGTCGTGAACCTGAATGCACCGGTCATCACCATTGACGGGCCGAGCGGTTCGGGCAAGGGCACGGTTGCCGGGCTGCTGGCCCGTGAGCTGGGTTGGCGCCTGCTGGACTCGGGTGCGCTGTACCGGTTGGTGGCATTTGCCGCCAACAACCATGGCGTCGATCTGACCAATGAAGAGCTGCTGGTGAAGCTGGCGGCGCACCTGGATGTCCAGTTCATCGCCGCCGAGCCGGGCAAGCTGCAGCAGACCATTCTGGAAGGCGATGACGTGAGCAGCGTGATTCGCACCGAGACGGTTGGTGCCGGGGCGTCCATGGTTGCTTCGCTGCCTGCGGTGCGTGACGCGCTGCTGCAGCGTCAGCGCGCCTTCCAGGAAGCCCCGGGCCTGATCGCCGATGGGCGGGACATGGGCACGGTGGTATTCCCCGATGCACCGTTGAAGATTTTCCTCACGGCCAGTGCCGAGGAGCGGGCGCGTCGTCGATACTTGCAGTTGAAGGGCAAGGGCGATGATGTTAGTCTGTCGAGTCTGCTAGATGAGATACGTGCGCGCGATGAGCGCGACACCCAGCGCGCAGTGGCCCCGCTCAAGCCGGCGGCCGATGCCATCCAACTGGATTCCACGGAATTGTCCATCGAGCAGGTGTTGGAACGCATCAGGAGCGAAATCGCACTTCGCGATATCGCCTGATACCAGGGCAGCATGCAGGGGCACCAGTCAACGTCCTGCAGGCTTACCCTTTAATGAACGAAACCCACATTGTCTGGAATGTGGCTGATGGGCGTATGTCTCGCCCTAATCTACAGGAATTAAAATGAGCGAAAGCTTTGCAGAACTCTTTGAAGAAAGCCTGAAAACCCTCAACCTTCAGCCAGGTGCGATCATCACCGGTATCGTTGTCGATATCGACGGTGACTGGGTTACTGTCCACGCCGGTCTGAAGTCCGAGGGCGTCATCCCGCTCGAGCAGTTCTACAACGAAGCTGGCGAGCTGACCATCAAGGTCGGTGACGAAGTTCACGTTGCGCTGGACGCGGTCGAAGACGGCTTTGGCGAAACCAAGCTGTCCCGTGAAAAAGCCAAGCGCGCCGAGTGCTGGATTGTTCTGGAAGCAGCTTTCGCCGCTGAAGAAGTGGTCAAGGGCGTTATCAACGGTAAAGTTAAAGGCGGCTTCACTGTCGACGTTAACGGTATCCGTGCGTTCCTGCCGGGCTCCCTGGTTGATGTCCGCCCAGTGCGCGACACCACCCACCTCGAAGGCAAAGAGCTGGAATTCAAGGTCATCAAGCTGGACCAGAAGCGCAACAACGTTGTCGTTTCCCGTCGCAGCGTCCTGGAAGCCGAAAACAGCGCCGAGCGCGAAGCTCTGCTGGAATCGCTGCAGGAAGGCCAGCAAGTCAAAGGTATCGTCAAGAACCTCACCGACTACGGCGCATTCGTTGATCTGGGCGGCGTTGATGGCCTGCTGCACATCACCGACATGGCCTGGAAGCGTATCAAGCACCCGTCGGAGATCGTCAACGTTGGCGACGAGATCGACGTCAAGGTACTGAAGTACGATCGTGAGCGTAACCGCGTTTCGCTGGGCCTGAAGCAACTGGGCGAAGACCCATGGGTTGCTATCAAGGCACGTTACCCAGAAAGCACCCGCGTCATGGCGCGTGTGACCAACCTGACCGACTACGGCTGCTTCGCAGAGCTGGAAGAAGGCGTGGAAGGCCTGGTACACGTTTCCGAAATGGACTGGACCAACAAGAACATCCACCCTTCGAAAGTCGTACAAGTCGGCGACGAAGTGGAAGTCATGGTTCTGGACATCGACGAAGAGCGTCGTCGTATCTCCCTGGGCATCAAGCAGTGCAAGTCGAACCCATGGGAAGACTTCTCTGGCCAGTTCAACAAGGGCGACAAGATCTCCGGCACCATCAAGTCGATCACCGATTTCGGTATCTTCATTGGTCTGGACGGCGGCATCGACGGTCTGGTTCACCTGTCGGACATCTCCTGGAACGAAGTCGGCGAAGAAGCCGTACGTCGCTTCAAGAAGGGCGACGAGCTGGACACCGTGATCCTGTCGGTTGATCCAGAGCGTGAGCGCATCTCCCTGGGCATCAAGCAACTGGAAGACGATCCGTTCTCCAACTACGTTGCTGTCAACGACAAAGGCGCTATCGTCAAAGGTATCGTTAAAGAAGTTGACGCCAAGGGCGCTATCATCACCCTGGCCGACGACATCGAAGCCACTCTGAAAGCTTCCGAAATCAGCCGTGACCGCGTTGAAGACGCGCGTAACGTTCTGAAGGAAGGCGAAGAAGTTGAAGCCAAGATCATCAGCGTTGACCGCAAGAGCCGCGTAATCAACCTCTCCATCAAGTCGAAAGACGACGCTGAAGAGAAAGAAGCAATCCAGAGCCTGAAAGCTGCTCCGGAAGCTGCCGCCGACACCACCATGGCTGCACTGCTGCGCGAAGCAATGGCCAAACAGAACTGAGTTCTGCTTGATCATTAAAAAGGGCGACTTCGGTCGCCCTTTTTTGTGCCTGCGATTTGGCGCCTCCCCTTGTCCTACCAGTGCCGTAGGCCATCGATCCCGACAGTTCCCTTTTCAGCGCAATTTTGAATTTTTGATTAAGTCAAGAAGCGCCCTGTTCAAATCCTTCGGGGCGTGCTACAAACAAAGGAAGCAATGATCTAGCTGCTTGATAAAGAAGGGAAAAGTATGACGAAGTCCGAGTTGATCGAACGAATTGTCACCCATCAAGGGCTGCTTTCATCCAAGGATGTGGAGTTGGCCATCAAGACCATGCTTGAACAGATGTCCCAGTGCCTGGCGACCGGAGATCGTATCGAGATCCGCGGCTTTGGCAGCTTCTCGCTGCACTACAGAGCGCCGCGGCTGGGCCGCAACCCGAAGACCGGCCAGTCGGTAAGCCTGGACGGCAAGTTCGTCCCGCACTTCAAGCCCGGCAAGGAATTGCGTGATCGGGTCAATGAAGAGGAAGAGGGCGCATGATCGCCGCTGAGCAAGGAGCGCGCCATGCGTAATCTGAAGCGTGTGCTGTTGGCGCTGGTGGTCCTGTCCATCGCCGCCGTTGTGCTGCTGTTTGTGCTGGAGAATCAGCAATCGGTAGCCCTGGTGCTGTTTGGTTGGGCTTTGCCGGCCTTGCCGCTATCGGTTGTGGTGCTGGTTGCGCTGGTGGGTGGTTTGCTGGTTGGCCCGCTGATGGGCGTCTACATCGGGATGCGTGCCAAGCGTCGCGCGCGGCGTATCAGCCAGTAACGCCGGCCACAGATATCCATCTGTCATCCAAAGTAGAGCCTTCCCACGGCAACTGACTGAAGATGCCACGCGGCAGCGCCCGTGTTTTATGGAGTAATGGCGCTCCATTAAACACTCCAGAAAACGGGCTCGCATGGCATATCCTGCTGTTACCCATCACGGCGCCATTCATGGTGCCCGTTGCACGTCAGTGCCGATCACAGCGTATTGATCGACTGTGGCCTGTTCCAGGGTGAAGATGCCCGCCGCTCGCCGGGTTTGAATATCGACTTCCCGATAGGCGGCATCCAGGCGCTGCTACTTACTCACATTCACCTCAATCACTGGCCTCGGCAGCTGCGTCTGGTGCATGGTGAGCTTGGGGTCAAGCAGGCTTGGCGCACGGCATTGATGGAGCGCGCAGCGGGAGGGGGATGCTGTGCCTGGGGTACCGCAGCAGTGTGAGGGTGGCTCCTGGCGGCATTAGTGCTGTCATGATGATGCGCAACTCGCCCGGGTTGCGTGAAACATCCGCTCGGTTGCTGAGACATGCCTGTGGCGCGCAGATCGAGGCGCGGCGGGCTGATGCGCGACGATTTCACTGACGGTAAAGAAAGCCAACTTCGATGAAGGGCCTGTCTCCCAGGCGCCGGGAAGTTGCGCGCACGCTCGTCTGCTCGGCTCGAAATGAAACCATGGCCGCGTGCCTTGAGTGCCGATAACGACATGTGTATCCGCAGGAGTACCCTCAATGACTTGAAGGTCATGCCGTGCGATGAGTGTCATGATATCCTTTGTCGGCTAATAGGCCAGAGTTGTCGGTCGCCATTGGGCGTCTGAGGCACGAGCGTGCATGGGGAACTAGCGGCCAGGAGGGCGCTGGCGTACCGTTGTGCGTGCGCTGCAAGCAGGTGTCGCGACGTTGGATGTTTCTGATTGCCAATTGCGAATGGTCTGGTGGTGCAAACCTTTTTAAAAATGGTCTTGGATTGTGTGGTTTAAATGACGATAAAAGCGCTTTGTGTCTTCGGTACGCGCCCTGAGGCCATCAAGATGGCGCCTCTGGCGCTCGCGCTGCGAGCGGACCCGCGTTTCGAGGCAAAAGTCTGCGTGACCGGCCAGCATCGACAGATGCTTGATCAAGTGCTGGAGTTGTTTGAACTGACACCCGACTTCGATCTCGACATCATGAAGCCGGGGCAGGACCTTACCGACGTGACCAGTTCGATTCTGCTGGGCATGCGCGAAGTTCTGCACGACTTCAAGCCCGACGTTGTGCTGGTGCACGGCGATACGGCCACTACCTTTGCCGCCAGCGTCGCTGCGTATTACCAGCAAATCCCGGTCGCCCATGTCGAGGCGGGCCTGCGTACGGGCAACCTCTATTCTCCCTGGCCGGAGGAGGGTAACCGCAAGGTCACAGGGGCACTTGCCTCATTGCACTTTGCGCCGACTGAAACTTCGCGAGAAAACCTGCTGCGAGAAGGTGTCAATCCAGAGAGCATTGTCGTGACGGGCAACACCGTGATTGATGCGCTGCTGCAGGCGGTTACCAAGCTGGACAGTGATGCTGCGCTCAGGGCGCAGATCGCTTCCCGTTTTGAGTTCCTGCGACCGGAGCGCAAGCTTGTGTTGGTTACCGGGCATCGCCGGGAGAGCTTCGGTGGTGGCTTCGAGCGTATCTGCCAAGCCCTTGTGGACACCGCACGGTGTTTTCCTGAGGTAGAGATTGTTTACCCCGTTCACTTGAACCCGAACGTGCGTGAGCCAGTAAACCGTTTGTTGGCGGGTATTGATAATGTGCACCTGATCGAGCCTCTCGACTACCTGCCCTTTGTCTATCTGATGAATCAGGCCTATCTGATCCTGACGGACTCCGGTGGTATTCAGGAGGAGGCGCCCTCGTTGGGCAAGCCTGTTCTAGTCATGCGTGATACCACGGAGCGGCCTGAGGCAGTCGATGCCGGTACCGTCAAGTTGGTGGGTACGAATACACGTACCATCACTGATGGGTTGCTTACCTTGCTTACCGATAACAACGCATATAGTGCCATGAGCCATGCTTACAATCCTTACGGGGATGGAAAGGCGTGCTCTCGGATTGTTGCAACCCTAAGCTCCGTGATTAAGAGGCTGTAAATGACTTTTGGCACCATTGCCGTCATTGGGTTGGGCTACATCGGTCTCCCCACTGCGGCTGTATTCGCTTCGCGGAAAATACAAGTAATAGGCGTTGATGTTAATCCTCGCACGGTGGAAATAATCAATCGTGGCGAAGTTCATATAGTCGAGCCAGATCTCGACATGCTTGTACATGCGGCTGTGACGGAGGGCTTTTTACGCGCGACGTCAGTGGCTGAGCCAGCCGATGCGTTTTTAATTGCTGTGCCGACACCATTTAATGCTGAACATGAGCCGGATTTGTCATTCGTCGAGTCTGCTAGCAAAAGTATCGCACCGGTTCTGAAGCCTGGTGACCTGGTCGTTCTGGAGTCCACATCGCCAGTGGGGGCGACCGAGCAGATGGCCGCCTGGCTTGCCAGCGCTCGTCCGGATTTGTCGTTCCCCCAGGATGCGGGAGAGGCGTCGGATATTCGTATTGCCCATTGCCCGGAGCGCGTCTTGCCGGGGCATGTGATTCGTGAGCTGGTACATAACGATAGGGTAATTGGCGGGATGACACCGCGCTGCTCCGCATTGGCGGCCAGCCTCTACAAAATGTTTGTGGATGCTGAGTGTGTCATTACTGATTCTCGTACTGCCGAAATGTGCAAGCTGACGGAGAACAGCTTTCGCGATGTCAATATCGCCTTTGCCAACGAGCTGTCCATCATCTGTGACAAGGTCGGTGTGAACGTGTGGGAGCTGATTCGTCTGGCAAATCGTCACCCTCGGGTTGATATATTGCAGCCAGGGCCGGGTGTCGGCGGGCACTGCATCGCGGTCGATCCCTGGTTTATTGTCAGTCAGGCGCCAGAAGAGTCGCGTCTGATTCGTACTGCCCGGGAGGTTAACGACAGTAAACCTCGGTGGGTGTGTGGCAAGGTCGATGTGCTCGTCGACGAGTTGGTTCAGCGCGGCGCAAAACAGCGAAACGAGCTGAAAATCGCGTGCTTTGGGTTGGCGTTCAAGGCCAATATTGACGATCTCAGAGAAAGCCCGGCGCTTGCCATTACGGTGGATATTGCTGCGCGTTATCCGGGGCAAGTCCTGGCTGTTGAGCCGCACATCGACGCAGCGCCTGTGGCGTTGATCGAGGCGGGCGCCGAATTCGTCGACTTTTCCACCGCAACCACTGCGGACATTTTGGTTTTCCTGGTCGATCATAAAATTTTCGATAGCAAATCGCTGGTGTTGAATGGCGATCAGCGGCTTTTGGATACGCGCGGCGCTATGGCAGCTTCTGCTCGCCAGAACTGAGTGCTGTGTATCTCGTATTGGTATTTCAGGTAGGGGTTTTTGAATGAAGCAACAGCTTCTCGGCCGGTTGACTGAGCGCACCGCCAGCATAGGCATTGTCGGCTTGGGTTATGTTGGGCTGCCACTGGTTCTACGCTACGCAGAGGTAGGGTACAAAGTGGTCGGTTTCGATATCGATCAGTCCAAGATCGATTGCATCGCTCAAGGTAAGAGTTATATCGAGCATATCCCTGCCGAGGCCATTGCGGGCGCCGTGGCGCAGGGGTTTGAGGCCACAACCGACTTTACCCGTGCTGCTGACGTCGACGCATTGATTCTCTGCGTGCCCACGCCGCTCAATAAATACCGCGAGCCGGACTTGAGCTTCGTGCTCGATACCACCGCCTCGTTGGTTCCCTACCTGCGCGCGGGGCAAGTGATATCGCTGGAGAGTACGACCTACCCAGGTACCACGGACGAGGAACTGTTGCCGCGTATCGAATCTCGTGGCCTTGCGGTAGGCGACGATATCTTCCTGGTTTACTCGCCTGAGCGAGAAGACCCGGGCAACCCCAACTTCACTACCCGCTCGATTCCGAAGGTATGTGGTGGTCACACTGCTGCGTGCCTGGAGGTCGGCATGGCCTTGTATGGCCAGGTGATCGACAAGGTTGTCCCTGTGTCGAGCACGCGTGCGGCAGAAATGACCAAGCTGCTGGAAAATATCCATCGCGCGGTGAACATCGGCCTGGTGAACGAAATGAAGATCGTTGCCGACAAGATGGGTATCGACATTCATGAAGTGATTCGTGCCGCCGCCACCAAGCCTTTCGGCTTTGTACCCTACTACCCAGGGCCGGGCCTTGGTGGCCACTGCATTCCGATCGATCCGTTCTACCTGACCTGGAAAGCGCGTGAATATGGCCTGCATACCCGTTTCATCGAGTTGGCCGGCGAGGTCAATTCGGCAATGCCGGACTATGTGATTGCCAAGGTTTCCAGTGCGTTGAACGAACGCAAGAAGGCGGTTAACGGCAGCAGGGTCCTGGTATTGGGCATCGCCTACAAGAAGAACGTCGATGATATGCGAGAGTCGCCCTCGGTGTTCATGATGGAAAAACTGAGGGCTCTGGGTGCTGTGGTGCACTACAGTGACCCGCATGTCCCGGCATTTCCGAAAATGCGAGAGCACCATTTCGACCTTTCCAGCGTGGCACTCACTGCCGATGTGATCCGTAGCTATGACTGTGTATTGTTGGCGACCGACCATGACAAGTTTGATTTCGACATGATCGGCAGCGCCGCGAGCCTGATCGTCGACTCCCGAGGCAGGTACCTCAAGCCAGCCGACAATGTTGTCAAAGCTTGAGTCAACCTAAAGAGATAAATGTGATGCTGACCAACAAAACAATCCTGATTACCGGTGGTACAGGCTCATTTGGCAACACCTTCGTGCCGATGACGCTGGAAAAATACAATCCCAAGAAAATCATCATTTTCTCGCGCGATGAAATGAAGCAATGGGAGATGGCCAAAAAATTCCAGGGCGATTCGCGCGTGCGCTTCTTTATCGGCGATGTGCGCGACAAAGATCGTCTCTACCGTGCGCTGGATGGTGTGGATTATGTGGTTCACGCGGCGGCCACCAAGATTGTGCCGACGGCTGAATACAACCCGTTCGAATGCGTGAAAACCAACATCAATGGTGCGATGAACCTTATCGATGCCTGCATCGACAAGGGCGTGAAACGCGTTGTGGCACTGTCTACCGACAAGGCCAGCAGTCCGATCAACCTGTATGGCGCCACCAAACTGGCGTCCGACAAACTGTTCGTGGCCGGCAACTCCTACTCGGGTGGGCATGAGACTCGATTTGCGGTAGTGCGCTATGGCAATGTCATGGGCTCCCGCGGCTCGGTCATTCCCTTCTTCATGTCGATCAAGGACCAGGGCGTCCTGCCGATCACGGACGCGCGCATGACGCGTTTCATGATCTCCCTTGAGGAGGGTGTGGAACTGGTCTGGCATGCTTTCGAAGACATGGAAGGCGGCGAGATCTACGTCAAGAAGATCCCGTCGATGAAAGTGACCGATCTTGCCCACGTTGTCGCGCCCGAAGCGCGCCAGGAAATCATTGGCATTCGCCCCGGTGAGAAGCTGCATGAGCAGATGATCAGTTCCGAGGATGCCTACTACACGTACGAGTATCCGGAGCACTTCAAGATACTGCCCACCATCAACAACTGGGCCACTTGCGCGAAGCGGATCAAGGATGGCAAACGCGTGGCAGAGGGCTTCGTCTACTCCAGCGACAACAACTCGGAGTGGATGGGAGAAGTCGAGCTGCAGGCTTGGATCGATCTCAATCGTGACAAGATCGGGAGTATCTAACGCATGATCCCTTATGGCCGGCAGGACATCACTCAGGCCGACGTCGACGCAGTCATCGCCGTGCTGAAGTCCGACTTTCTCACGCAGGGCCCCATGGTGCCGCGCTTTGAGCAGTCGGTGGCCGAGCACGTAGGCGCTCGGCATGCGCTGGCAGTCAACAGCGCGACCTCGGCATTGCATATCGCCTGCCTGGCGCTGGGGCTTGGCCCGGGAGACTGGTTGTGGACCACTCCAGTAACCTTCGTCGCATCCGCCAACTGCGGGCTGTACTGCGGGGCGCAGGTCGACTTTGTCGATATTGATCCACGTACCTACAACGTGAGCGTGGAAGCACTGGCTGCCAAGCTCGCGTTGGCCGAGCGTGAAGGCACGTTGCCCAAAGTGGTGGTGGCCGTTCATCTTTGCGGCCAGCCCTGTGACATGCAGGCAATTGCCGAGCTGGCACAGCGCTATTGCTTCAAGGTAATCGAAGATGCGTCCCACGCTATCGGTGGCAAGTACCAGGGCGAGTTTATCGGCAACTGCCGCTACAGCGATATCACCGTGTTCAGCTTCCACCCCGTGAAGATCATTACCACGGCCGAGGGCGGCATGGCGTTGACCAATGATGCCGAACTGGCCGAGAAGATGGCATTGCTGCGCAGCCACGGCATCACCCGTGACCCGGCGAAGATGACCCACGAGGCGGACGGCCCCTGGTACTACCAGCAGATCGACCTGGGCTTCAACTACCGCATGACCGAACTGCAGGCTGCGCTTGGCGTCAGCCAGATGGAGCGCCTTGATCAGTACGTCGCTCGTCGTCATCAATTGGCTCGTCGCTATGACCAATTGCTTGCCGACCTGCCGGTGATCACGCCTTGGCAGCACCCTGACAGCTACTCGGGGTTGCACCTCTACGTGATTCGTCTGGAACTCGAAGCGCTGAACATCAGTCATCGCGAGGTATTCGAGTCGCTGCGCGGGCAAGGAATCGGGGTGAACCTGCATTACATCCCGGTCCATTCGCAGCCGTATTACCAACGACTGGGGTTCCGGGTGGGAGACTTCCCCGAGGCGGAGCGCTATTACGCGCAGGCCATCAGCCTGCCAATGTTCCAGACCATGAGTGAGCAACAGCAGGATGTAGTGGTTGCGGCGCTGAACAAAATCCTGCTGCCATGAAGCTGGCCGTGATTCCCGCGCGAGGCGGCAGCAAACGCATACCGCGCAAGAACATCAAGTTGTTCTGCGGCAAGCCTATGCTTGTCTGGTCGATCGAGGCTGCCCTGCAAAGCGGGGCTTTCGATCACGTGATTGTCTCAACGGACGATCAGGAAATTGCCGAGCTGGCACTGCAACACGGTGCCACTGTTCCCTTTATGCGACCTCAGCAACTTTCCGATGACCATACCGGGACCATTCCGGTCATTCAGCATGCAATCGAATGGTTCAATGCCGCTGGCCATCCTGTCGACCTGGCTTGTTGCCTGTACGCGACGGCGCCTTTCGTAAGGGCTGAAGATATACGTCGAGGGCTGCAAGTGCTTGCGCAGTCAGCTAGCGAGTACGCCTTCACCGTTACCAGTTACCCCTTCCCCATTCAGCGGGCGATCCGTGTGACCGGGACAGGGCGGGTCGCGATGTTCAATCCCGAGTATTTCAATACGCGGTCGCAGGATCTGGAGGAAGCCTTCCATGATGCTGGCCAGTTCTACTGGGGGCGTGCTTCGGCCTGGTTGCGTGGTGAGCCCATCTTTGGCCCTGGCTCGGCACCCATAGTGCTTCCTCGCCATCGTGTGCAGGATATCGATACTCCGGAAGACTGGGAGCGCGCTCAGTGGCTGTTCAAGGCGATGCAGGCACAACCGGACTGCCCACTATGAATGTTGTAATGCGAGTCGATGCTTCGCTCGATATCGGTACAGGGCATGTCTACCGTTGCCTGACCCTTGCAGATGCCTTGCGTGGGCAGGGCGCCGAGTGCCATTTCATCTGTCGCGAGCACCCGGGCCACCTGATGGCACTTATCGCCGAGCGTGGCTATCCAGTACATTCGCTCGGCGAGCCGGCTGCCGTTGCTGCTGTCGGCACCTTGGCGCATGCCCAGTGGCTGGGGTGCTCCCAGGAGCAAGACGCAAGTGATTGCGCCGCGCTTCTGCCATCGCTGCGCGCTGACTGGCTGGTCGTTGATCACTACGGTCTGGATGCACAATGGCAGGCGGCCCTGCAGCCGCACTATGGCAAGCTGCTGGTCATTGATGATCTGGCCGACCGGGCTCACCTGAGCGACCTGCTTGTTGATCAGAATCTGGGCCGTACGCCCCAATCCTATCAGGGGCTGGTTCCCAGCCAGAGCGTACTTTTGACCGGCCCAGAGTACGCCTTGTTGCGTCCTGAGTTCGCTCTGTTGCGCAGCGCCAGCTTGCAGCGCCGCAATCAGCTTGCCCGCCCCGAGCAGATTCTGGTCAGCATGGGCGGAGTGGATCAGCCCAATGCAACGGCCCATGTCCTCACCGCCTTGCAAGACTGTGCCCTGTCGCAGGCGAGCCATGTTCGTGTGATCATGGGGGCGACGGCGCCGTGGATCGATGAGGTGAGATCTCTGTTGCAGGGACTCCGGTTTTCAAGTGAGGTGCTGGTCAATGTCCGCGACATGGCGCGACTGATGGCGCAAAGCGACCTGGCGATCGGAGCCGCGGGTGGCTCATCCTGGGAGCGATGCTGCCTGGGGCTGCCCACGTTGCTGGTCACCCTGGCGGACAATCAGCTGCCTGGTGCCATGGCACTGCACGAGGCCAAGGCCGCTCGTTGGCTTGGTGCAACAGATAGTATTGCGCAGCGGTTGGCACCGGCCTTCGACGAGGTCACCCAGGCGCTTGGCGCTTTCAGTCAACAGGCTGCAGGCCTTTGTGATGGGGTGGGCGTGGAGCGCGTGGTGGCGCATATGTTGGGGAAGAAATGAACGTGAGTATCCAAGGCCTTTTGCGACGAATGGAAGAGCGTGACCTGCAGCTTGTCCTCGCTTGGCGCAACCATCCCGATGTTCGCTGCTTCATGTTCAATTCTTCAGAAATTACCTGGGATGAGCACGTGGCATGGTTTGCCAGTGTTTCCCGGAATGCGCGTAAACACCTGTTGGTGTATGAGTCGGATGACGTGCTGCTCGGCTTCGTCAACTTTAGCGAGTTGGCTGGTCGGGTGGTGGAGTGGGGGTTCCATGCCGCCCCGCAAGCGCCTAAAGGTACAGGTAAACGTATGCTTGGCCTGGCACTGGAATACGGTTTCACTCAATTGCGCGTGCATAAAGTTTCGGCACAGGTATTAGAGGGCAATCCGCGTTCGCTGGCGCTGCATCGTCGGTTGGGCTTCACGCAGGAAGGTTGTCTTCGTGAGCAGCACTGCGATGGGGTTGGCTATCAGTCGGTCTACTGTTTCGGTCTGCTGGCGCATGAGTGGCGGATTGCCAGGGAACAGGCTAAAACCGCGTAACTCTGCCCGCCTCTAGGTGTCTTTGCATCCCTGTACGGGGAGGCGCTAAGGTTGGCGCAGCGTAAACGAATCAGGTGTGCTCCCGCGTCTCAATACTCAAGTGGGGCGCGGGAGTAATAGTTTTTAGGGTCGGTAGATAATCCGGCCACGGTATTCAAATTTTTAAGAGCAGTGCTTGCCATGACCTGTGAAATTAACGGTAGAAAGATCGGTAAAGGCCTCCCTCCCTACATCATTGCGGAACTGTCCGCGAACCATAATGGCTTGCTGGAGCGCGCGCTCGAGACGATCAAGTCCGCATACGAGAGCGGCGCAGACGCCATCAAGATGCAAACCTACACCGCTGACACGATGACTATCGACTGTGACCGTGAAGAGTTCATGATCCGCGGTGGCCTGTGGGATGGCTACAAACTGTACGACCTCTACAAATGGGCGGAAACACCCTACGAGTGGCACAAGCAGATATTCGACTATGCCAAATCGCTGGGTATCACCATCTTTTCCACACCATTCGATGAGAGTGCTGTCGATCTGTTGGAGGAGTTGGGTGCACCTGCCTACAAGATCGCCTCGTTCGAAGCCACCGATTTGCCACTGATTCGCTACGTGGCCAGCAAGGGCAAGCCGATGATCATGTCCACCGGCATGTGCTCCGAGGCGGAAATCGAGGAAGCTGTGGCCACCGCAAGAGAGGCGGGTTGTCAGCAGTTGGTGCTGCTGCACTGCATTAGCAGTTACCCCGCGCCGGTCGACCAGGCCAACCTCATGCAGATGCCGGTGCTCGCTGAGCGCTTTGGCACTATTCCTGGTCTCTCCGACCACACCCTTGGCACCACGGTCTCAGTGGCCGCTGTGGCGCTGGGTGCTTGCGTAATTGAAAAACACTTCACCATCAGCCGTGCCGACAAAGGGCCAGACAGCGAATTCTCTCTGGAGCCACATGAATTGCAGCGCCTTTGCAAAGACACTCGGGATGCCTGGTCGGCATTGGGCAAGCCTGGCTTCGAGCGACAGCAGGCCGAGGTCGGCAATAAACAGTTTCGACGCTCGATTTACTTTGTTCGCGACCTCAAGGCGGGTGATGTGATTACCGAGCAGGACATTCGCAGAATCCGGCCGGGTTTGGGGTTGGAGCCAAAGTATTGGGATCAGGTGGTAGGGCGGCAAGTAAGCAAGGACGTACTCAGGGGGGAGGCGCTGACGTGGCTTGTGTTGGCGGATAAGTGATGTCGGCGGATCGCACTCCACGTCACGACGGGGCGAGGTGGGGCGCGCTGATTGGTTGTGCCGCTGAAGAAATTCACCCATGAATGCGCCTGATTTTTCAGCAAGCTGCAAGGCTGGCTTTGCAGAAGGCTGGTTTTGCTATTTCGTTTTTTAAAGTTGTCGCTAAGCGTATGTCTTTTTTCTCTGGGGGGTCAGGTGTTTAAATCAGTACTGGTAAAGATCGTGCGCTCAAATGATTTCTTGCACCTCCTGGTTAAAAAGATTGTGAGGCATCGTGCTGAGGGCAGGGCGCATTTTGGGGGTAAATTAACTGCTCAGGTAAATGGGCATGCCATCGCGCCCTCCTCATTGGGGGAGTTTCAGCAGTTATCAAAACTTAGAAATTATCGAAGTGCCGTTGGCTTGTTGAATGGCGTGTCGCTTGAGACGCTTGGGTTGAGCGACCAACTTTTGGCTATTCGTTGCTTGTATGCTACTGCGGACGGAGTGAAAGCTGATTTCTGGGTGAAGTCGCTTGTAAGGAAGTTGCCAGAACTGAAAAACGTAAAGGTGGATAAGTTTTCTGACCTTGTAGAGTGCGTCAGGTTTTCTGGTATGCAGTATGCCGAAAAAAACAATCTTTTTTGTATTTTGGCCTCTTATCTGGAGGAGCACTTTCCTGAGGAGGAGGCAGCAAGACTAAAATTCAATGTTTCGCAATTTTATCTCAAGTTGGAGTTTGATGCTGCAATTTCTCCTCTCGAGTTTGTCAAGTTGACTGAGTTTTCCGAGAGTGTTGTCTCGAGTTGCTCAGGTGTGTTCACCTTGTTGTTGTCTTATGGTTATCACGCAGAAGTCTATAACTACTTAGGTAGATGCTTGTTGGGAGGGCGACCGAACCTTGTTTTGACGCGCCTCGTTATCAAGTTTATGCCGGAGTGGTTCGATGGGCGTTCAGATGTATTTTTTGATGTTGTGACCGCTAACAAATCTGATATAACGCTAATGCAGACTCTTCATGCTCGAAGGAATGAGAGGGACTATTTTTATGCGGCCTATCAGCAGTGCTTTGATTTTGTTTATTCTAGCTTTCCCGATTTGAATGTGGCAAGGCAGGATGCTGTCCTGAACTTTTTGTTACGCTGTGATCTTTGGGATGAGGCACTGAGTTTAATCGATGATGGGGCAGTGTCGGATCGTGTGCTTCCTAAGATGATTATTTTAGGGTTTAGATACCTTGATCTTGGAGATCACGGTGCAGCGCTCTATTGCTTTCAGCGTGTACTGGAAGAAGATTCATCGGATAGCCTTGCTGCAGGTGGCCTTCGCTTTGCTACGCCGCGAGCAGGTCTCGATATGCGGACTATTCTGGAATGTAGGTCCAGGATTGGTTATGGTATTCGCGCGTCTGGAAGAAAGGGGCTTGTCAAAAGTGCATCCGAATATACGACGATTGAGGCAATGGCAGGTAATTACCTCACGTACTATTCTTCAAAGAGAAATCAGTGGCGGTGGAAGATTCTGGGTCAGCTTCTTGGGGAAAAGTTTTATAGTTACAAGCTTTTGCCTGATAGTTGTCCGGAGAAAGAGCTCTATATTATTGCAGACGAGGGGGTGGGGGATGAAATTCGCTCATCTCAGTTTTACGGGATTATTCAGGATAAATATGGGCGTGTATCTGCGTCATGTGATCCGCGGTTGGTAAATATTTTTTCCCGGTCTTACCCCGAGATTAATTTTTTTCCTGTTCGCCGTGTTAGGAAAGTAATGGCAACTAGGTCCGATACACTGAATGCGCGTTTGACAGGTGTGCATGAAAGTGTTTCAGCATTTTTTAATGATGACACCTATGCAGAGATGCAGCGTGCGGATTATGTTACTTTTTCACAAAACCTGATGTTCAATGGTTTCTCTGGACATATTGCCCGGCCGGAGCGCGGGGGATACCTCCAGTGGGATCGTTCGATGTGCGTGCCTCCATCTATCGGGAAACTAAAGATAGGAATACTGTGGCGAAGCCATCTTATGATTGGCATGCGTAAGCTGATGTACCTGCGCCTAGAAGATTTTGCGCCGCTGACCGAGTTAGAGGGCGTGGAGGTTTGGTCTATACAGCATTCGATGACTGAGGCTGAAACCCAAACCTGCCGTGATCTTGGCATCCGGTTGCTGGATGATGTGGATCTGTTCAATGATTTCGAGGCGACGGCCGGTTGTCTGTTGGGGCTGGATCTGTTGATTGGTATCAGCAGTGTGCCTATGGAGCTAGGCGCTGCGCTGGGTATCGAAACCTGGATGCTGGGCTTCTCTCCCGAAAACTACTACCTACGTACCGCTGGCGGAAAAACGGAGGTAGACCAGTTGACCCTGAATTCTACCGTGGTCGCCCCGCTGTGGATCGACTTCACCGAACCGCAAGAAGTGTGTGTGCGCGAAGTCTTCGATGAGGTTAAGCGTCGTTTGATGCCAAGGTTAGCCAGCGTGCGGGCTGAGTATCAGCAAGTAGCCGAGGGGTAAGGCCTCATGTTCATGCGCATGCGTACCAAATACCGTGGGGCGCTCAAGCACTGTCTCGCGTTAAGGCGTTTGATCGCCAGGTTGGGGGTGTGGCGGTTCGCGCGCATGCTCTGGCTTTTCCATCGAGGGTTGGTGCGCATCTTTACGGTGCTGGAGTTTGGTCGATTCGTTTCGGGCGCTGGTAACAAAGGGCAGGGCATTCCGGCGCTGGCGGCGGTGAGCGATCGAAAAGGGTTGCTCGTGGCCGTGAGGCAGGAATTTACACGCAGAAGAGAAACGACTTACGTGCACGTCGAAAGTCGCGCATTATTCTTTGGCGCTACTGCGAATAATGAGCGGGAGTTTTATTTTCTCTCGGCGCAGGCCGCACACGTAGGGCTTGAATATTCAAGGGCGGTCAATCTATCTTTTGCGGAGAAACAGCAGTGTTTGGAAAGTCAGGAGGATACGACCTGTAAGCTGATTTTATTTGGCATAGTCAAAGGCTTTAGTCATCGGTTGACGTGTCATTCCGTGAGCGCAGATGCGGTGTTGAGCTACTGCAGGTATTTTTATCGCTTCTTTCGCTTTTTCTTGCAAGAGTCCAAGCGGTTGCCGCTGATAGCGGTGGTGGCGAATGATCACTCTGCGAGCACTGTGGCTTTTTCGATGGTCATGAAGTTGTTCAATGTGCCTCGTATATATTTGCAGCACGCAGAAGTGTCGCCGCGCTTCCCTGCATTGGATTTCGAGTATTCCATACTGCGTAATAATCATTCGGCACAGGTCTACAAGCATGTTGGGCATTCACGTGGGCAAGTCTACGTCGTTGGAAGGCATCGGCCAACGGCGGAGTTCACCAGGCTCTTCGGGACTGTTGATGGGCGCGTGACGGTCGTTGTCTACCTGACGGCTGTGTTCTTACCGGGCCCGTTGCTGGCGGTGGTCGAGGCGCTGGCGCAAAATCCAGATGTGTTAAATGTTCAGGTTAAGTTACACCCGCGCACTTCACCTGAGCTGCGCGAGGCTATCTCATCTGTGCAATTAGTGACGCAGATGCCGGAGAGCGAGCATATAGCAATTGTAGGTAATTCTTCCGTGACCATCGAGCTGCTCGCTGCCGGGATCAAGGTTTTTCAATTGTTTTCGTTGGATGATGTTGGCGTAGACTATTACGGATTCGCTGCCAAGGGTCTGACGCCGGAAGTTTCATTCTCCGACTTGGAAAGTAACTTTTGGCGGCAACCTTTCTATACTCAGGCATGGAGAAGTACGATGGCGGATTACGACCCGGCACTCGCGCCATCCGACGATGATCTGCAGCCATTTCTCCGGGATCTTGTTGCATATTTGGGTGCAGTTCAGTAAGGTGCTGCGCGTGGGATGGCGGCTGCTATTTGAAGTATTTCCTCGGGAGCGTGGTGTGATTAAGAAGGCGGTTGGGCTTGCAAAGAGGTTGTTGAAGCAGTTCTTGATGCGTGCATGGTTGGCAGTGCCATCATTCAAGGGGCTTACTTACAAACCTGATGCCAACGTATTTTTGTTCCTCCCCATCAATGGTGCCGGGCTAGGGCATCTAACGCGCTCGCTGGCAGTCGCTCGTCGTCTTCAGCAGCAAAAGCCAGACGCCAAAATTGTCTTTCTTACCACCAGCATCGGTGTGACCCTGGTGCACCGGGCGGGGTTTGCTTGTCACCATGTTCCACCTGCGGCTCTGCTGAATGAAAGCCCTGTGGCATGGAATCAGTTGTTCTTCCGCAACATCGACGCCGTTTTGGCACTTCACCGTCCTGGCACTCTGGTATTTGATGGTACGGCACCTTATCTTGGGTTGCAGCGCATCATGCGCCGCTATGCCAGTATTCGCTATGTGTGGATCAAGCGCGGCTTGTACAAGGCCGGTGTAGATCAACAGAAGCTCAAGGGTTATATCGCGCTTTTCGATAGCATCATTGCGCCCGGTGAACTCTCTGAGGCCAAGGACGCCAGTGACGAGGTCGAGACGAAAGTACGTCGAGTCGATCCCATTGCATTGCTTGATCCTCAGGATCTGCTGGATCGCCCAACGGCGCGTAAAATACTACGTCTTTCCCAGGATCGGCCCTGCGCTTACGTGCAACTTGGGGCGGGCAATATCAATGGCATTGCAGACCTGCAGGACAGTGTGATCAGGCACTTGCAGCGCCGGGGTATCGAGGTGGTGCTGGGGCAGTCGCCTATTGCTCTTAAGCCCGAGCCCAACCTGGATGCTGATAGTGTCATCGTCGATTATCCTAACAGCCGGTATTTTGCCGCTTTTGATTTTTCCATTTTGGCGGGCGGTTATAACTCGGTGTGTGAGGCCGTTATGCTGGGATTGCCGACGCTGTTCGTACCCAATATGTCTACGGGGGCCGATGATCAGTTACGTCGTGTCGAGATGACCGCTAATTTTGGTCCTTATAAGGTCTTGACCGAAATTGACGAGAGTGTGCTGGATGCCTCGATAGAGGCGTTTTTGAGCGAGCGTATTCCCTCTTCTTATCGAGGGCGAAACGGTGCAGAGGCCGCCGCCAAAATATTGTTGGAGTTACGGTGATGGGCGACGTGCAATAATATGCGGAATATTATTTCTTCCATGTACCAGGCTCCTGCCTGGTTCTTCTCATTGGGCAGTAAATTTTTTTCGTGTGGCACCGCTACTGACAGGTGCGGCGGTCGGACTGACGATCGCTAGCCAACTATTATTTTTAGTTAGTTTCTTGTTGCCGCTGAAAGTCATTTTACTGTTAGGGCGCGAAACGATTCCAAGCTATTTCCCAGATTTCATGGTGGCGTTTGGTCGAGAGCGCTTGATTGTAGTGCTAAGCGTAGCATCTGTGCTGTTTTATTTTTCACATCTGGTGTGTGATAGAATGGTGACGCGCTTTTCTGATCGGGGTGCGGAAAAGTTAGTGCAGCGTAGTCGAAAAATTGCGATATTCGAACGGCAGGATGAGGTAGCAAGCAAAGGCTATTTGCGCTTTTCTCAGGCATTTGCAGGCTTGTGTTTTACCGGTGTTTGTCTGTTTGGCATGCTTTTTTTCTATACGAAACTGGCTTTTTTGATTTTAGTCTATTTTTTGGTTTTTTCGATTGTTGTGGCTTTACTGTCTGCTGGAAGTGAAGTTGTTAGGGATAAGCTTGCAGACGGACTGGGTACGTTGCCAAAGCTGATGGCTAGCCTGGGTTTTTTGATAACGTTTTCTTTCATTGTTGTTGATCATCTTTACCTTGAACCTGTCGGCGTCTTGGTTTCTGTTGTTTCGCTCTTGCTTTCGCGGCAACTTTTTAGCAAAGCGGCCAATGTACTCAAGGATACTGCCGAGCTGTACCAGCAGCAGGGCATGCTGCGCGCGCTTTTTTTTCACGCCCATGTGTTTTTACCTGAGAAGAAGGCGAGTGGCTTTGCAGGGCTTGCTGAAAGAGCGGGACGCGACAAATGGATGTTGGAAAGCCTGACATCAGTCATGGATACCCAGCATGTCAAGTTTTCCAGTCGCTGGGTTTCTATCGGTGCCCCTGACCTGCTTTGTTTTGTCGCGGATGTAGCGGCCGGCGAGGGGGGGGGGCGGCAAATATTATTTAAGATTTTTGATGTCAACCGCAGTGCTCAAGCCCTGCATGAGGCCTCGTTGTTGACGCAGCAGCGTGCATTGCCTGCTCCAGCGTTTTTGGGTGCGACGACGGTCGCTGGCATGAACTGCCATTTGTTTGAGATTACGGGCTACAACGTGTTTGTCCCAGATGACGAGAATTCATGGCGGGACAGGCTCGTCGAGTTTCGCGAACATTCACTAGCATTGGTTCCTGCGCCTGCGCTGGTCAGCAGTTATCTGCGTTCAAGGGTTCAGTTGGTTGGGCGTCTGAATGTTCAGAGTCTTGATTATCTGAGCCATTTGTATGAAGGGGAGCGTGACCTAGAGCCACTTGTTCGCCTCCGAGAGTTGCTTCCAGCTATTATTCAAATACTAGGTGAGCTGCCGCTCGCTTTTCATTTGCCTGATATTCGACCTAATATGATTTGGTTGGATGCTGATGGGAATTCACGCTTGCTCCACTGGGGGCGTTGGGCGTTGGAACCGGTTGGTTTTAACTGGCCGCAGAACGCTGAGATGATTGAGCCAGCCTTGACGCTGTTGCAAACGCGGCGACATGAGCTTTCTGACCTGAGTCTTAATAAAACACTTTTGGCTGCCTTGTGTTCAGGCTTTGAAGATAATTACCGTAAAGGTCATTACGACAAAGCCTATCGCTTGGTATTGGCTATTCTTCCTGTCTATGCCGAGTGTCGTCGAGGCGAGGTGTAAGTTGGTTGCTGTTTCGATGTTGGTCTGGAACGATTTCTGTAATGACGCGCGTGTCTTGAAAGAGGCGCAGACACTTGCCCGAAGCGGCTGTCATGTGACGGTCAATGCGTGCCATGTGCCTGCCAAGACGAAGCTTGTTGAGGTGATTGAGGATCAGATCACGGTGCGCCGTGTGTGTCTCTCGTTGTTCAAGCGCCGCAACGTGAGCAAGCCTGCTGTATCCGTGAGCCCTCACGGCAGGTCTGCATTTTCTTTGATTCTTCAAATTCTTGGACGCTGCCGTGGGCATGCTGCGCTCCTGATCAACGTGGTTCGCCAACGTCCCGACGTTGTCCATGCGCATGATGTGAATACCCTGCCGACTGCATGGTTGGCTGCCAAGTTGTCGCGGGCGCGGCTCGTCTACGATGCTCATGAGATCAGTACCAGTCGTGAAGGCTATACCGGCCTTCGCAAGCTCGTCGCCTGGGTCGAGGGTGCGCTCATGCCTCGCGCCCATGGCACTATCACGACGACAGAAGCCAGGGCCAAGTTCTTTGCCCGTGCCTACGGCATAGGCCGCCCTGTGGTTCTGCAGAATCGACCACGCAAGCAGTCGGTACAGGGCGGTTCGCGCATTCGAGATGAGCTTGGTCTGATGGAACCTTGGCCCATCGTGGTGTACCAGGGCGGTGTTCAGCAGGGGCGTGGGCTTGAGCGTCTGGTGCGGGTGGCAGCGCTGGTGCCGAATGCCTACTTCGTGTTCATCGGTGGTGGGCGCCTGGACGCGAACCTGCGCTCCATCGCTGCTGAGTTGGGCCTTGAGGAGAGGGTTCGCTTCATCCCGACCGTCGCATTGGCCGAGCTACCAGATTACACCGCGTCCGCCAGTATCGGCGTCCAGCCCATCGAGAACACGTGCCTGAACCACTACACCACCGATTCGAACAAGTTGTTCGAGTACGTGCAGGCGGGTTTGCCGGTGGTGGCTTCCGATTTGCCCGAAATTCGCCGGGTGGTAAGGGAGCATGACCTGGGCTTGCTCGTTCCCCCGGGTGATACCGAGGCGTTGGCTACAGCATTGAAGACACTGGTCGATGATCAGGCCAAACGCCATTTTTATGCAGAGCAATCACTGAAGGCAGCTGCAGTGTTGAACTGGGAAGAGCAGGAAGGCGAGCTGCTGGCTCTGTACGAGCGCGTACTCGAGCAAAAGAAGGTGGGCTGATTCAGCACTCTCAATGTCAAAGCGAATCCTTTTTCTCAGCTTTTTTTATCCCCCGGACTTGTCGGCGGGCTCGTTTCGCTCTGCAGCCTTGGTGAAAGCACTGCGTGCGCAAGGGACGGGGGTGTCAATTGATGTGTTGACCACCCAGCCCAATCGCTACCAGTCCTGTGTGCAGGAAGCGGAGTGCTTTGAGGAGCATGATGACTTGCGTATCCGCAGGGTGGTGTTGCCGGAGAGTAGAGGTGGGCTGCTTGGGCAGTCATGGTCCTTTCTGCATTTTGCTTGGGGGGCTTACCGTTTCGCCCGGGGCAGGGACTACGACCTGGTCTTTGCCACCTCGTCGCGTTTGATGACTGCAGTGCTGGGTGCCTTGCTGGCGTGTGGCAAAGGCGCGCGTTTGTACCTGGACATCCGCGATATTTTTGTCGAAACGCTGGCGGGCGTGTTCAGCGCTCGTGTCTGGCGCCCGGTAGTCTGGTCGTTCGGGGTGTTGGAGCGTTGGGCCATCACGCGCGCGCAAATTGTCAATTTGGTTTCGCCTGGTTTTCTGCCTTACTTCCAAGCCAGGTACCCGCGTGTCCGTTTCTCGTTTTTTCCCAATGGGGTGGACGCCGAATTCAGTGAACCGCTTGCCTCGAGTGAGCATCGAGGCCGCGAAGGCGAGCCGCTGAGGGTGGTGTATGCAGGCAACATCGGCGATGGGCAGGGCCTGCAAGCTATCTTGCCCGCGCTGGCAGAACGACTGGAAGGCAAGGCCAGGTTTCAAATCATCGGCGATGGCCGGCTGACCGGGGCATTGCGTGAAGCGCTAGCGGTGCGCCAACTCAAGAATGTTGAGTTGCTACCGGCAATGCCACGCAATCAGATAAAAGCCTTCTATGAGCAGGCGGATGTGTTGTTCTTGCATCTGAATGACCTGGCGGCGTTCAAGCGAGTATTACCGTCAAAGCTCTTTGAGTATGCCGCTTCGGGAAAACCGATCTGGGCTGGGGTAGGTGGATATGCGGCCGAGTTCATTGCCAGGGAGGTTCCCAACGCTGCTGTATTTCCGCCCTGCGATGTAGGGCGAGCGGTGCAGTGTTTCGGGCAGTTGACCTTGGCCAGTGTCGATCGCCGCGTGTTCGTCGAGCGTTATGCTCGGGAACGAATCATGCAGGAAATGGCGCGAGAGGTAGTGGCGCTGCTTGAGTCGGCTTGAGCAATGTCCGACGGGTATTGCTCCAGGGCTGGATAAAGTCATTGCAATAAGCGAACAGGGTCGCTGGTAAGGTGTAAAAGGGTGTCGGTTTCGGCTGCACGTCAGGCTGGGCGCTGGTAGCGGTGCCGCCTAAGTGTTCTCGTGAATAAAAATCAATGCGAGTTCTAGTGGTGGTTGAATATGGGGTTCAGTAAGGAAATTCAGGGCCTGAGAGCGCTGGCTGTTCTGGCGGTGATTTTCGCTCATCTGGAAATTTCTTGGTTGCCAGGCGGGTTTGTTGGTGTAGATGTTTTTTTTGTGATCAGCGGCTATTTGATTACGGGTCTGCTGCTGCGAGAGTATCAACGTACAGGTGGCATTAGCCTGTCGAATTTTTATCGACGACGGATAAGGCGATTGTTTCCAGCGATGCTGGTCACCTGCATGTTTACGCTGGCGGGTGGTTTTTTGCTGTTCTCTGATGAGCGTTTTGGGTTGCTGCTGGACTCGGCATTAGCCGCGTTTTTTTAGTGTTTCCAATTTCTATTTTTTATCGCAAGTCGGGTACTTTGACGTCGAGTCATCAATAAAGCCATTGCTGCACACGTGGTCGTTAGGTGTCGAGGAGCAGTTTTACCTAGTGTGGCCGTTGCTGATAATGATGTCCTTGAAGTATTTGTCAAGGGGATCCTTTGTGGTTGTGTTGGTTCTTTTGAGCGTGGCGTCGCTTGGATTGAACTGGGCGTTTATATCGTACGATCTGGGCAGCGTGTTAGGTACGGCTGGCGGTTGGCGCGCAATTTTCCTCGATGGAGGGTCGACCGCCTTCTATTTAATGCCGTTTCGCATTTTTGAATTTGGTATTGGTGCACTGCTGGTCTTGCTTCGTCTGGAGCGACTCAAGATCAATGGCATTTTTGCGGATATTCTTTTGCTGGCCGCCTTGGGCGGTCTGCTCCTGTTGATGGTGTCCCTGACAGGACGTAGCGTTTTTCCTTATTACAATGCGCTGTGGGTGGCGCTTCTCGCTGCTGCACTTATTGTGGTTGCTCCGCGCTCGAGGCTTGGGCGCGTGCTTCTGGCAAATCCACTGGTGGTGTTTGTTGGTGGTATAAGTTACTCGCTCTACTTGGTGCACTGGCCGCTGATTGTTTATTACAGAACTGTTTTCGGTGAGCTGGGCGTCGGCGACATGCTGATGTTGCTGACGGTCATGTTCGGTTTTGGCTACGCCCTCTATGTGTGGGTCGAGTGTCGCTTTAGGTACACCGAAGGCAAGGCCTCCGCTGGGGTTTACGGTTTTTTTTCGCGCTCGGCATTCGCTGTTCTTTTGATCCTGTCTGTGGGCGCCGTGTTTTTGCTCAAAACGCTCGAAGGGCGGGTGCCGGTGCATCGTGTTGCCCTCAGTAATTCTGAGTGGCGGGTAGTTGAAAGACGTCAGTACTGCGCTGGAAATTTGAGCGGTTTCCCCAACGATCTATTTACCTGTCAAAATGACCGTCGCTCGAACCATACTGTTGTGGTATGGGGGGATAGCCATGCGATGCACCTGGTGGCAGGGGTTTCGGAGCTGTTCAAAGATTCTAATATTGCGGTTGCCTATTTAAGCGGTTGTATTTCGCAAAGCGGGTTTGATGGGGTTCTCCGAAAGTTTTCTTCGCGGTTGTTGACGGAACAGTGCGCAGCGCGCAACAGGTCATTCCTGTCCTGGGCTGAAGCCTACAAAGGGGATCTTACTGTTTTCATATCAAATGCCAAGCGTAATCGACCGGACGCTATATCCAAGATCAATAATCAGCATGTACGAACGCTGGAGGGGTATGGGCATTCCGCTTATGTTATTGGGGATTTCATTCGGCCAGGGGTGGAGCTTGCCCAGTGCTACGCCGTTCCGGATTTCATTTTTTCTGATGAACGTCTACGGCAGATTTGCAAAGCAGATGCCAGTGCCGCTGCGAGGGAGCTGGCTTACAGTGCCAAGTTGGCTAGGTTGTCGGTTAACTATATCCCTGTTCATGACGTTCAGTGCCCGCAAGGGCAGTGTAGTTTTTTTGACGACGAAGGGCGGGTGACGTTCCGGGATGTGCATCATCTATCGCCAATAGGCGCTATATATGAAATGTCTCGTATATCGCCTTTGTTTGAAAAAATACGCACCGAACAATCGTCCTATGGTGTGGTCAGACAGAAGCCGTAGTGTGGCGGTCAGTTGGCTGCCGGCACTGCGTTCGGCAGTGGTCACCGATACTCTGGTGAAGCAATAGCGCCACACCGACTAGCGCAAGCTTCGCGCTTCATCGTCTGAGCCGTTATAATCCCAGCCATGACTTATCTACCCAGCAATTTTCCCGTCTACCCACTGTGATGAAAGCCGCGCTCAGTTGATTGAAGCGTCGGGACGAGGCTCCCAGGGGGCGGTCCGGCAGCCCGTGCAGCGAAGTGGGCGGCAGCGCGTGGTAGCGGGGGGCGTTTCTTGCGCTCATCAAGAACGTGGAGTCCATGGCTCGGTTACCTGGTGTGCTCCCATGAACACGGCCTGAAGCCCCCCGAACGTAATCTGCAGTCAGCCCTTTACAGGGCGTGCCCGTTCTCGCGCCTCGATGTTGCGCACGGCATGCAGATGCTTCACAGTTGTGCAAATCACATGCTCAATGGCCAGTGCCCACCTGCGCAGGTGGCTGGAACCGGCGTTCCAGAGGCATCGTGGTGCCCTCCGGCATACGTGGGGTGCGCAGCGTTGGGTAGGAAAGGTTTATTCGTTTTTTGCGCTTCACCCGTCAGGGTTCGAGGCCAACACGTTAAAGGGTTAAATGATGACTACAGTTTTAGTGACCGGTGCCGATGGTTTCATCGGTTCGCATCTGACCGAGTTGCTTGTGCGTGAAGGCTACAAGGTCAAGGCGCTCTCTCAATACAACTCTTTCAACTATTGGGGATGGCTGGAGGACGTAGAGTGCTTGTCCAGCATTGAAGTGCTCAACGGCGATGTGCGTGACCCGCACTACTGTAAGCACATTACCAAAGATGTGGATATCATCTTCCATCTGGCCGCATTGATCGCCATTCCTTATTCTTATGTCGCGCCGGACAGTTACGTCGATACCAATGTCAAAGGTACCTTGAACATTTGCCAGGCGGCGATGGAAAACGGCGTCAAGCGTGTCATTCACACGTCGACCAGTGAGGTCTACGGTACGGCGCAGTATGTGCCTATCGACGAGAAGCATCCCCTGCAGGCGCAGTCGCCCTATAGTGCATCAAAAATCGGTGCGGACGCGATGGCGATGAGCTTCTACAACGCTTTCGACCTGCCATTGACGATTGCTCGCCCATTCAATACCTATGGTCCGCGCCAATCCGCGCGTGCCGTCATCCCGACCATCATCAGCCAGATCGCCTCGGGCCAGAAGCAGATAAAACTGGGGGATGTCACCCCTACGCGAGACTTCAACTACGTGGCCGATACCTGCCGTGGTTTCCTGGAGTTGGCGCGTTGCGAGCAGGCCGTTGGCGAAGTGGTGAACATCGGTTCCAATTTCGAGATTTCAGTGGCCGATACGCTGAACCTGGTGCGCGAGTTGATGGGCAGTGATGTCGAGTTCCTCACCGACGCGCAACGCATGCGGCCGGAAAAATCCGAAGTGTTCCGCCTGTGGTGTGACAACAGCAAAATCAATGGCCTGACCGGATTCACGCCTGAATACTCGATTCGTCAGGGTTTGGAAAAAACGGTCGAATGGTTCACCCAGCCCCAAAACTTGGCCAAATACAAAGCCAACATTTATAACGTCTGAGGTCGGGTATGTACGACTCGCTTGTCAAGTTTGTGCGCGATCAATACGGCACTCAAGAATTTATCCCGCTGCACGCACCGGTGTTTGCGGGTAATGAACAGCAGTATGTGAGCGACACCATTGCGTCCACGTTCGTGTCCAGTGTGGGGGCGTTCGTAGACCGCTTCGAACATGACATGCAAGTCTATACCGGCAGCCCGCGTGCGGTGGCGACGGTCAACGGTACTGCGGCCCTGCACATTGCCTTGTTGCTGGCGGGGGTAAAGACTGGTGAACTGGTCATCACCCAGTCGTTGACCTTCGTCGCGACCTGTAACGCTATCGCTTACTGCGGGGCCGAGCCGGTTTTCGTGGATGTCGATCGTGAAACGCTGGGGCTGTCGCCGGCAGCGCTGGAGCAGTGGCTCGATGCGCAGGCTGTGATCGGCGAGGATGGCCTTTGCCGGCTGCGTGAGGATGGAAGAGTCCTGCGTGCCTGTCTGCCGATGCACACCTTTGGTCACCCTGTTGCACTGAATGAACTGATGGCAGTCTGCAAGCGTTGGAACCTGGCACTGGTTGAGGACGCCGCCGAGTCGCTGGGCAGCACCTACGAGGGGCGTCATACCGGGACCTTCGGGCTGGTCGGCACGTTGAGCTTCAACGGCAACAAGGTGATCACCACGGGCGGTGGCGGCATGCTGCTGACCAGCGAGAGCCTGGGGGCCAAGGCCAAGCACCTGACGACAACCGCCAAGCAACCGCATGCCTATGAGTATGTCCATGACGAAGTTGGCTACAACTATCGCTTGCCCAACCTGAATGCGGCGCTTGGGTGCGCTCAGCTCGAGCAGCTCGATGGTTTCCTGGCAGCCAAGCGTCGATTGGCGATGTGCTACAAGGAGGCGCTGCAGGGCAGCGACCTTGAGTTTGTCACAGAGCCGCAAGGTTGCCGCTCCAACTACTGGCTCAACGCGGTCATCTGCGAGGATCGTGCTCAGCGCGATGCACTGCTCAAGGCCACGAATGAGCGCGGTGTGATGACGCGTCCGATCTGGGCGCTGATGAACCGTCTGCCGGCGTATCAGCACTGTGTCAAAGGCGATCTGAGTACCGCGCAGTGGCTTGAAGCGCGCGTGGTCAATCTGCCCAGCAGTGTGCCTCCCCAGGGGGGCAAATGACGCGCCGGGTTGCCGTCTTTACCGGCACGCGGGCCGAGTATGGCCTGCTGTACTGGCTGATGAAGGAGATCCAGCAAAGCGATCAACTGGATTTGCAACTTATCGTCAGTTGCATGCATCTGTCCCCCGAGTTCGGTGATACCTGGCAGCAGATCGTCCAGGACGGCTTTGAGATCGATGCCAAGGTCGAGATGTTGCTGTCGTCGAACACGGATGTGGGGACGGTCAAGTCGATGGGCTTGGGGGTGCTGGGTTTCGCCGATGCCCTGGATCGCTTGCGCCCGGACCTGCTGGTCGTGCTGGGCGACCGTTTCGAGGCATTGAGCATCTGCCAGGCGGCGCTGATCATGCGCATCCCGATCGCGCATCTGCACGGCGGGGAGCTCACCGAGGGCGCCTATGATGATGCCATTCGTCACGCGATCAGCAAAATGGCGTTTCTGCATTTCGTGGCTGCGCAGCCTTACCGCAAGCGTGTCATCCAGATGGGTGAATCCCCGGAGCGTGTGTTCAACGTAGGCGCTGTTGGTCTCGACCACCTCACGCGCACGCCGGATATGCCGTTGCAGGCACTGTGCGAAAGCCTTGGCTTCGATATTTCCGCGCCCTTTTTGCTGGTGACCTATCATCCTGTGACCTTGCTTGAAGAGGATCCGGTAAACAGCTTCGAGGCGCTGTTACAGGCCCTGGACGCATTTGCTGCGTATCGCGTAGTGATCACGTATCCGAATGCCGATAATGGCGGGCGGGCGATCATTCCGTTGATCGAGCAGTTCGCCGCGCGTAACCCTGGGCGGGTGCTGGCTATCCCTTCTCTCGGGTTTCGGCGTTACCTGAGTGTGGTCAAGCGTGCAGCGGCTGTCGTGGGCAACTCATCGAGCGGTATTATCGAGGTTCCGTCGTTCGGCGTACCCACGGTCAATATCGGCAGCAGGCAGGCCGGCCGGTTGAGTGCGGACTCGGTGTTGCATTGCGCGGCGGACAAGCAGGCGATCGTGTCAGCCCTGGCGCTGGCCCTGAGCGAGCCGTTCGCCCAGGCAAGTCGGCAGACGTCAAATCCCTATGGGCAGGGCGATGCCGCAAGCGCCATTGTGCGCATCCTTGAAACCTGTGACGTCTCGGGTCACAAGACATTCCATGATTTGAGTTGACGTATGAAATCAGCAGGCAAAAATGGCGTGTACATCATCGCTGAGGCGGGCGTTAACCATAACGGCCAGCGCGACCTCGCGTTCGAGCTGGTGGAGCTGGCGGCGAGTGCAGGCGCCGATGCGGTGAAGTTTCAAACCTTCGATGCGCGCAAGCTGGCCTCTGCAACGGCGCCCAAGGCGCTCTACCAGCAAAAGACCACCGATGCGGCCGAAAGCCAGTTGGCCATGCTCCAGAAGCTGGAGTTGCCCAGGGCATGGCACGCGGATTTGCAGGCGCATGCGAAGGCCAAGGGGATCGAGTTCATCAGTACCGCTTTTGACGGCGACAGCCTCGACTTCCTGTGTACGCTGGGCATACCGTTCTTCAAGATACCCTCCGGTGAGCTGACCAATGGCCCGTTGCTGTGGCAGTTTGCGCGCACGGGCAAGCCGTTGATTCTTTCCACCGGCATGGCGACGTTGAGCGAGGTCGAGCAGGGCCTGGCCATCATTGCGCATGCTCTGGCCAATGATCAGGAGCCTGTCGACCTGGACCAGGTGTGGCGATGCTGGAGCGATGCGCAGGCGCGAGCGCGTCTGTTGGGGCACGTGACCTTGCTTCACTGCACCTCCCAGTATCCAACCCCGCTGACGGAGGTGAACCTGCGGGCGATGGATACGCTGCAGCAGGCGTTCGGCCTGGAGGTTGGCTACTCGGATCATACCCAGGGGTTGTTGATTCCGGTGGCGGCTGTCGCCCGCGGGGCGCGAGTGATCGAAAAACACTTCACCCTGGATCGTTCGATGCCCGGACCGGATCACAAGGCTTCTCTGGAACCGGCCGAGCTTGCCGAGATGGTTGCGCAGATTCGTGCTCTGGAGCAGGCGCTGGGGTTGCCCGCCAAGTCGCCACAGCCCAGCGAGTGGGATACCCGCAAGGCCGCGCGCCAGCAGGTGGTGGTCACCCGTGATATCGCCGTCGGCGAACGATTTTCCCGCGCGGATCTGGCCACTGCGCGCTGCGGTGCAGGGCTGCCGGCAACTGCCTTGTGGGGGTTGGTCGGTGAAGTCGCGGCGCGCGCCTATCAGGCGGGCGAGGCGGTTGAATGATACCCGCGCAACCGCAAGGTTCATCGCGCCCGGTGCTTCTGCTTGGGGCAGGTGGTCATGCCAAGGTGTTGTTGTCGCTGCTGCGGGCCATCGGTGCCAATGTGCTCGGGGTGTGCGATCCCGCGCTGGCAGCAGCCTCGGTCACCTCCTGGCGTGGTGTGGATGTGCTGGGGGGCGACGAAGCGCTCGACCAGTTCGACGTGGAGCAGGTCGGGCTGGTCAACGGCATTGGGCAGGTGCTCGGTTCTTCGCTTCGCCAGGACATGTTTTTGAAGTTCACCGCACGAGGTTTCCACTTTCCAGCACTGGTTCATCCCGCTGCCTGGGTTGATGCGAGTGTCCAGTTGGGCGACGGGGCGCAGGTCATGGCCGGCGTGATTATCCAGGCCGATACCACGATTGGCGTCAACGCGATCATAAATACCGGGGTCAGAATCGATCACGACTGTATAATCGGCGGTCATGTGCACCTTGCCCCGTCTGCCGTGCTGTGCGGCGCGGTCAATGTGGCGAGTGAGTCCTTCATTGGAGCCGGTTCCATTACCCTGCCAGGCGTGTCGGTAGGTAAGGGCGGCATAGTGGGGGCGGGCACCACCTTGGTAAAGGACCTGCCTGCAGGGCAGGTGGTAATGAGTGCGCCAGTACGCATCAATGAATCGAAATACCTGAGTCGGCAAGAGAAGACATGAAACCACTAGATCAGCAACTATGGCGCAATGTACTGCTTGCCCAAGGTTCAAGTATTCAACAGGCGATCAGCAATCTGGACGCTTCGGGATTGCAGATCACGCTTGTGGTCTGCCCTGAGGGACGCCTGCAGGGCAGTGTCACGGACGGCGATGTCCGGCGTGGCCTGCTGCGGGGCCTGAACCTGGATAGCCCGGTTGAGCAGATCATGGCGCTCAGCCCACTGGTGGTGCCGCCCGATATGGCGCGTGAGCTGGTTCTGGACCTGATGCACGCCAACAAGATTCACCAGCTTCCGATCGTCGACAGCGAGCGGCATGTCATCGGCCTGCACCTGTGGGACGAAGTGCTCGAGCCTGTTGATCGCGAACACACGATGGTGATCATGGCCGGTGGGCTGGGCAAGCGCTTGCTGCCACTTACCGAAGACTGCCCCAAACCGATGTTGCCGGTGGGTGGCAAACCGATCCTCGAACTTATCATCGAGCGTGCGAAAGCAGACGGCTTTGTCAATTTCATCGTGTCTGTGCACTACCTGGGGCATATGATCGAGGACTACTTTGGCGATGGCCACAAGTGGGGCGTGAAGATAGCTTATCTTCACGAAGACTCTCCGCTTGGTACCGCGGGCGCGATCAGCCTCCTGGCGCCGCGTCCAACGCTGCCGTTTGTGGTCACCAATGGTGATGTGCTGACGGATATACGCTATGGCGAGATGCTTGACTTCCACCTTCGGCATGGCGCAATGGCAACAATGGCGGTAAGGCTGCATGAATGGCAGAACCCGTTCGGCGTGATACGAACGGATGGCATAAAGATTGTCGGCTTTGATGAAAAGCCTATCTATAGAACTCATGTAAACGCCGGTATCTACGTCCTGGCCCCCGCCGTTCTCGATGAACTCGTCGTGGGCGGCCAATGTGACATGCCTACGCTGTTCGAGCGTGTGCAGCAGAAAGGCGCCAGTACGATTGCTTACCCGATGCACGAGCCCTGGCTGGATGTCGGTCGTCCTGACGACCTGCAATTGGCTCGTAACAAGTACCCTGTTTGATTGTTGTATTCGCAATTGGAGACTGGTTTTTTGAAAATTTCCCCAAGCTCAACGATAGACCTTTCCAAGTTTGCCGCACCCAAAGGCGAGCTGGAAGTTTTCTACGGGCTGCCGCGAGACGTCAAGTTTTGCACGATCTGCAACATGTCCAACCAGCAGCCCATGTCGAGCAATGAGTACGCGCACAGCAACAGCTCTACCAAGACGACGCTGACGTTCGACGAGCAGGGTGTGTGCCACGCCTGCAACTTCAACAAGCTCAAGGAAACCGGCGAGATCGATTGGGATGAGCGCGAGCGCGAACTGATCGAATTGTGCAATCAATACCGCAAGAACGACGGTAGCTACGATTGCATCGTGGGTGGCAGCGGTGGCAAGGACAGCGCGATGCAGTCCCACCTGCTGAAGTACAAGTACGGCATGAACCCGCTGACGGTGACCTGGTCGCCGCACCTGTATACCGATATCGGCTGGAAAAACTTCCAGAACTGGTTGCATGTCGGTGGCTTCGACAACTTCCTGTATACGCCCAACGGCAAGATCCATCGCCTGCTGACGCGCAATGCAACGATCAACCTGCTGCACCCGTTTCAGCCGTTTATCCTGGGGCAGAAGACCTTTGTCGCCAAGATGGCCGCCAAGCTCAATATCCCGCTGATTTTTTACGGGGAAATGCCAGGCGAGTACGGCGAGAAAATTTCGCACAAGACCTCCAGCTATGCAGGCGCCAGCGATGTCGCCGAAAGCGAGGGCTTCTCCCTGGATTACCTGGGGGGCCGCGACATTCGCGATATCTTCCTCGGCGGCAAGCCGATCGGCGAGTATCTGGATGAAGGCGTGCCGATGGTCGACCTCGCCAGCTACCTGCCGATGGCGCCTGAGGTGCTGGAACGCAAAGGTATCGAGTTCAAGTACCTGGGCTACTACAAGAAGTGGGTCCCGCAGGAGGCCTATTACTACGCGGTCGAGCACACAGGTTTCGAAGCCAACCCCGTTCGTACCGAAGGCACGTACTCCAAGTACAACAGCCTGGATGACAAGGTTGACGGTTTCTTCTACTTCACCCGTTGGATCAAGTTCGGTGTGGGGCGCTCGATGATGGATTCCGCTCAGGAAATCCGTAACCACCATATCGACAAGCACGAAGCCATGGCGCTGATGCAGCGGTATGAAGGCGAATACCCTGCGCGCTACGAAAAAGAGTTCCTGGACTACATCAGCATGACGCGTGAAGAGTTTCTTGCGACCTGCGACCGTTTCCGTTCGCCGCATCTGTGGCACGTCGTCGATGGCGAGTGGAAGCTGCGTTACACCCCCTGGAACCCGCAGGGCAGTGCTGAATGAGCAACACGCGACTGATTGCCCGCCTTGATGTAAAGGGGGCCAACCTGATCAAGGGTATTCACCTTGAAGGGCTGCGCATCATCGGTTCGCCAAACGAACATGCCCTGCGCTACTACGAGCAGGGTATCGACGAGCTTATCTACATGGATTGTGTGGCGAGCCTGTACGGGCGCAACAGTCTGGGGGACCTGATCCGCGCCACCGCCGAGAACGTGTTCATTCCAATGACCGTCGGCGGCGGCGTGCGCTCGGTCGAGGATGTTGCTCATTTGTTGCGTTGCGGTGCAGACAAGGTCGCCGTGAATACGGCGGCCGTGGGCAACCCTACGCTGATCAGCGAGATTGCTCGTCGCTTCGGCAGCCAGTGCATGGTGCTTTCGATCGAGGCAAAGCGCGTGGCGGCGGGGCGTTGGGAGGTGTTTACCGACAATGGCCGCGAAAGCACCGGGCGTGATGTGGTGCAGTGGGCGCGTGAAGGTGCGTCGCTGGGTGCCGGGGAAATACTGCTGACATCCGTGGATCAGGAAGGTACGCGCAAGGGTTTCGATCTGGAGCTGGTGCAGGCCGTTACTGAAGCGGTGGGCATTCCCGTCATCGCCAGTGGCGGAATGGGCAGCGCCCAGGATGCCGTCAAGGTGGTTGGCAAAGGTGCGGATGCCGTTGCGATGGCCGACATCTTGCACTACAAGCGGGCCGCTTTGGTCGATATTCGCAACGATGTTTCGGCAGCGGGAATCCGGGTGCGCAGGTATGAGTAATGTAGTTACCGTTATTGATTATGGGGTCGGTAACCTGTTCAGCGTGCAGAAAGCACTTGAGCATTGTGGCGCGACGGTCAGGTTGGTATCCGATCCCCAGGCGCTCAAGCATGCCTCCAAGGTGCTGCTGCCGGGTGTCGGTGCGTTTGCAGATGCCATGCGTCAGTTGAGTGCAAACGGGATGGACGAGGCGATCAAGGCCTATGCTGCCTCGGGCGCCCCGCTGTTCGGCATTTGCCTGGGCATGCAGATGCTGCTCGATAGCAGCGATGAGTTTGGCCACTGCGAAGGGTTGGGGTTGATTGCGGGTACTGTCGAGGCGATACCCGCCCAGGATCATTCGGGGGCTGCGCTGAAGGTGCCGCACATCGGCTGGTCCAGCCTGGTTTTCCCGCAGGCGCGCAGTGCGTGGGAAGGCACCCTGCTGGAGTCCATCGACCCCCGAAACAGTGCGGTTTACTTTGTACACTCTTACATGGCCGTGCCCCGCGCCGCCGAACACCGTATAGCTGATTGCCAGTATGGCGATACGGCCATTGCCGCGGTGGTGGCCAGGGATAATATCTGTGGCGCGCAGTTCCACCCGGAAAAGAGCGGCAAGGTCGGCCTCTCGATGTTAAGCCGTTTCGTGGCGTCGAAATGAAGATCCTTGCCATCATCCCTGCCCGGGGTGGCTCCAAGCGGCTGCCAGGCAAGAACATCAAGCTTCTTGACGGGCGCCCGCTGATTGCCTGGACGGTCGAGGCGGCCTTGCAGAGCAAGGTCTTTGTCGAGACGATTGTCTCTACGGACGATCCGGCGATTGCCCGTGTAGCGCAGGGCTTCGGTGCTCATGTGCCCGGGTTGCGCCCTGCCCACCTTGCGACGGACACTGCAGGTAGCGTCGAGGTGGTGCTTCAGGTGCTGGACGACTATGAGGCACGTCATGGCGAGGTGGAGGGCGTCATGTTGCTTCAACCCACGTCACCCTTTCGCACCGTGGCGTCGATTCGTCAGGCGGTTGCGCTTTTCGAGGGTAGTAACCGGCGGCCAGTGGTCAGTGTGTGTTCGGCTACTGCCCACCCCGCATGGAGTTTCAAACTCGAAGGCGATTCGCTGGAGCCGTTCCTGGGGTGGGAACAGTTGACCCATCGCTCTCAGGATCTGCAGCCGGCCTTTGCGCTCAACGGCTCCATTTACCTGATTTCCCCTGGCACCCTTCGTCAGCAAAGGCGATTCGTGGGGCCTGGCGTCCTGCCTTTGGTGATTGCCGAGCCGATCGAGTCCCTGGATATCGATACTCCCGATGATTGGGAACTGGCGGTATACGCGCTTGAGCGACGTGCCGATATACCGGTTGATCACAATGGCTGAAGAAAAACTGCATGCACCTGATGCAACACCGTATTTATGCTTGAAGACCAGGCCTGTCAACGATGTCGTCCGCGGTTTCTCGGTCAGTAAGCGTGCTGTGTCGGTGTTGCTATGCGGGATGCTCACATGACACCACCGTCGATATTTCTCACGGGGGCTTCGGGATTTATCGGGCGTACCCTGCTGCAGCGCCTGATAGCCAGGGGCTGCAGCGTCACGGCCGCCTTGCGTCCCGATGCCAAGCCTCTCGATTCGTCGGTTGCGGTGTTCGGGTTTGAGCGGTTCGATGATCATCGAGATTGGGTCGCCGGGCTGACCGGGCACGATGTCGTCATCCATTGCGCCGCGCGAGTGCATGTGATGAAGGATGCGCAGCGCGATGCGCTTGCCGCTTTTCGTCGAGTCAATGTCGAGGGCACCCTGGCACTCGCGCGACATGCCGCCGCAGCCGGGGTAAAGCGATTCATTTTCCTCAGTTCGATCAAGGTCAATGGTGAGGGGACGGAGCGTGGGCACCCTTATTGCGCCGACGATGTGCCCGCCCCCGGCGATGCGTACGGGATTTCAAAGCTGGAGGCTGAGCAGGGGCTGCATGAGGTGGGGCGTGAAACCGGGATGGAGGTGGTGATCATTCGTCCCGTGCTTGTCTATGGGCCGGGGGTGAAGGCCAATTTCCTCTCGATGATGCGCTGGGTCGAGAGGGGGGTACCATTGCCTTTCGGTGCGATCGACAATCGCCGCAGCCTGGTAGCGATCGACAATCTGGTCGATCTGATCGAGGTCTGTATGCACCACCCGCGTGCTGCCAACCAGACCTTCCTGGTGAGCGACGGTGAGGATGTGTCCACCTGCGACCTACTGCGCAACATCGCACGGGCCTTGAACCGGCCGTCGCGCCTGTTGCCGATTCCACAGTCCTTGCTGCGTATGGGGGCGGGGTTGATCGGCAAGCGCGCCTTGGCTCAACGTCTTTGTGGTTCCTTGCAAGTGGACATCGAAAAAACACGCTCGGTTCTGGGTTGGAGGCCTCCGGTAGGAATTGATACCGCACTGAAGGCAACGGCCCGGCATTATCAGGAAGATTGTCGTAAATGAGTGCATGGTGGCTGTGTCTGGTCGTACTGGTTTCTCTTGTCCTCACTGCTGGCTTGCGCCGTTATGCAATGGCCAGGAGCTTGATTGACGTACCCAACATGCGCAGTTCGCATAGCGTACCTACGCCGCGTGGTGGCGGCGTATCGATCGTATTGAGTTTTCTGCTGTCGCTGGCTGTGTTGGCCGTGTTCGGTAGCGAGGATCCATCGGTTTTGATTGCGCTTGGCGGTGCGGGGGCGTTGATCGCAATCCTGGGCTTCATGGATGATCATGATCTCGTCTCGGTGCGGTGGCGTCTGGTTGCGCACTTTGTTGCCGCAGGCTGGCTGCTGGGCTGGTTGGGCGGCATCCCGCCGCTGGTCGTGTTCGGGCTGCCGCTGGACTTGGGCTGGATTGGCGTGCTGCTGGGGGTGTTCTACCTGGTCTGGATGCTCAATCTCTACAACTTCATGGATGGCATCGATGGCATCGCCAGTGTCGAGGCTATTACCGTATGCTTGGGCATGTGCCTGTTGTACATGCTGGGTGGCGCGACGCATTTGAGTGTGCTGGCACTTCTGCTGAGCATGTCGGTTGCCGGTTTCCTGTATTGGAACTTTCCACCCGCGCGCATCTTCATGGGCGACGCCGGCAGCGGGTTTCTCGGCATCATCCTGGGCGGGATGTCATTGCAGGCGGCCTGGAGCTCGCAGCAGTTTTTCTGGTGCTGGCTGATCATGCTGGGTGGCTTCATCGTCGATGCGACATTCACTCTGTTGAGACGCTTGTGCCGAGGGGATACTGTTTACGTCGCGCACCGCAGTCACGCTTACCAGTTTGCCGCTCGTGAGTATGGTCAGCATCTTCCGGTCACCCTGGCGATGGCCGGGTTGAATGTGTGCTGGTTGCTACCTGTCGCGGTGTGTGTGGTCTTGCTGGATCTTGACGGCGCTTTGGGGGTATTGATCGCTTATGTACCACTGGTGGCGCTAGCCCTGAGGTATCGCGCTGGCGCTCTTGAGTAGCTTGGCGTGGCAAGCATGGGGACAGTATGCAGAAAATCTCCACACTCAGCGGGTTGGCTAGGTATTTGAAGGATTATGGAACAATTGCGTAGGTTACTTCTGGCTTTGCCGCGACGGCAGAAGCGTCTCATCCAGGTGCTGGCAGATGTTCTGGTCGTCTGGGCCGCGCTGTGGATGGCGTTTGTGGTGCGACTGGGTATCGAGGGGTTGGCCAATCCTGTTCGCGAGCACTATTGGTTGTTTGCGATCACGCCGTTGATCGCTATCCCGATGTTCGCTTATTTCGGGATGTACCGGGCGGTCATGCGCTATTTTGGCAATGATGCACTGATCGCGATCTTCAAGGCGGTAAGCTTGTCGGCGTTGCTGCTGGGGGTCGTGATGTTCTGGTACAGCAACCACCAGAACGTAGTCCCTCGTTCGATCATCTTCAACTACTGGTGGCTGAGCCTGGTGATGATCGGTGGCGTGCGCCTGGCCATGCGGCAGTATTTCCTCGGTGACTGGTTCACTGCGGCGCAGCACGTGCCCTTCACCAGTCGCGATGATGGCCTGCCTAAAGTTGCCATCTACGGTGCCGGTGCGGCAGGCAACCAGTTGGTTGCGGCGTTGCGCATGGGCAAGATGATGCGCCCAGTGGCATTTCTGGACGATGACAGTGGTATTGCGGGTCGAGTCATTTCCGGGCTGAAAGTCTTCAAGCCGCACCAGATCCAGAAAATGATGGAGGTCACAGGAGCGCAGGAAGTACTGCTGGCGATTCCATCGGCAACCCGAGGCCGTCGACGTGAGATCCTGGGCTTCCTTGAAGGCTTGTCACTGCATGTCAGAAGTATTCCCGGCTTCATGGACCTGGCCAGTGGCCGGGTCAAGGTCGACGACCTTCAGGAAGTGGATATAGGCGACCTGTTGGGGCGTGATGCAGTGCCGGCGCAGGAAGACCTGCTTGAACGTTGTGTGACCGGCAAGGTGGTGCTGGTCACTGGTGCGGGAGGATCGATCGGTTCGCAGCTTTGTCGGCAGATCCTTGAACTCAAACCCAAGGTGCTGCTGCTGTTCGAGCACAGTGAGTTCAACCTCTACAGCATCCTCTCGGAACTGGAACAGCAGGCGACTCGGTTGTCGCCCTGCACACGGCTGCTGCCGATATTGGGAACGGTACGCAACCAGGCCAAGTTGCTCGACCTGATGAAAGTCTGGCAGGTGGACACGGTGTATCATGCCGCGGCCTACAAGCATGTCCCGATGGTCGAGCACAATATTGCCGAGGGCATCCTCAACAATGTCATGGGCACGTTGAGTACCGCGCAGGCGGCGGTGCAGGCGCATGTTCCCAATTTCGTGCTTATTTCCACCGACAAGGCTGTTCGACCGACGAATGTGATGGGTAGCAGCAAGCGCCTTGCAGAGATGATACTGCAAGCATTGAGCCGCGAGCTTGCGCCGGTGCTTTTCGAGGACAGCAGCAATGTGGCCCGTGTGAACAAGACCCGGTTCACCATGGTCCGATTTGGCAATGTACTGGGTTCGTCCGGCTCGGTCATTCCATTGTTCTACAAGCAGATCAAGTCGGGTGGACCGCTGACGGTGACCCATCCCAAGATCACCCGTTACTTCATGACCATTCCCGAGGCTGCCCAACTGGTGATTCAGGCCGGTTCCATGGGCCAGGGCGGTGATGTCTTCGTGCTTGATATGGGAGAACCGGTAAAGATTGTCGAACTGGCGGAGAAAATGATTCATCTGTCGGGTCTGACGCTGTGCTCGGACAGCAATCCCCATGGTGATATCGCTATTGAATTTACCGGGCTGCGGCCGGGTGAAAAACTCTATGAAGAGTTGTTGATCGGCGACAATGTCGTGGCTACACGCCATCCGATGATCATGAGTGCGGTAGAGGACTACCTGAGTTGGGATGTGCTCAAGGAGCGGCTGACGGCGCTCGGGCAGGCGATCAATGCGGATGACTACGTGCGTATACGCAAGATTTTGCGTGACACCGTCAGTGGTTATACGCCGGATGGCGAAATCGTCGACTGGGTCCATCAGCAGAAGCGCCTGGACGGTTGAGTGCCAGCTGTGCGTAGATCAACTGCCCTTGATGGGCGTCGCTGGATAAGCGCTGAACAGGCGTTCGTTGGCTATTTCGATGGCGCTCAGGTGACCATCGGAAAAAGAGCAGCCTGTATCGAGGTAGACCACGTTGCCAAGCCGAGTCACGTGAGGGACGGTGGAGTGGCCAACGTACACCGTCCTGGCGCCGCAAATGACCGTCGCGTCCTGGCGTAGGATTTTACCCCGCGCATACATGGCTTGCACCAGTGCCGTGGATTGTTGGAGGTGATGGCTGGATATCAACAGCCTTGTCGAATCTTGCCAGCTCAGGCCGTTCTCCCAGCCAGGGCATTCTGCGTGTATTACCCCGATTGTGCTGTTGTCGCTCACCTGTACTTGCAGCGCCACGGGCATCGTGCGAAGTGCCGCTGCGATCTGCTGCTGGCGCTCTTCTGACAGATCATAGAACCAGGCGCCCCCGTTGCGAGCGTGGCGAGGCGCGTCGCCTTTGCCGGACATGTAGTCCAGCACCATCTGTTCGTGGTTGCCACGAACCGAGTGGAACCATGGGCGCGACAGCCAGTTCAGCACCTCCTCCGAGCAGGGGCCCCGGTCGATCAGGTCGCCGGTGCAAAATACGCGGTCGACCGACGGTTGGAGTTGAACCTCGACCATCAAGGCATCCAGCATCTCGAAATGCCCATGGACATCGCCTACGACAAAGTCGCGCCCTTTGGTGTTCAGGTCAAAAGAAACCAGATGCGGCGAGTGCGAAGAAAATACCGGCAACCTGCGTACCCTTGAGAATAATCGGCTGGAAGTGAACTGGCGTGAAAACAGGGCGCACCGGGCCGCCTTTTGGCTTAAGTCTGCAGCCGTGCCCAGAGCGGCTTGTGTGGCTTCAGCTTCGGCCTATCCGGCCATGTGAAAATACGTCTCGTCGCTCCTTTCGCCCGATATCGCGATGCTTGACCTGCTCATACACGGCATTGAACCTGTGGTGATCCACGTCTTGATAGGCATTCAGCGCCTGCCTCACGAGCGCGTCATAGCGCTTTTCGTCGATGCTGCGATAGACCTCCCGGCGGTAGAAGAAACCGAACTGGAAACCCAGCGTTTCACTCAGGAATGGCGGCGTAGCAGAAAAGCAGTTTTCCAGGTCGATCGCGCAGGTCGGGGCTATTCCTTCATTGCACATCATCACGTTCGCCGCCCACAGGTCCATGTGGTAGATCCCGCTGCTATTGAGTGAGAACAGCAGCTCGAATGCCGCGCCAATCACCTGCTCAGCCTCCTCGGGCCTGGCAAGTAGCCACTGATAACCATCGGTGTAGTTCTGCAGCAGTTGCGTGATGATGAAAAACTCGTTCATCAGTCCGAGACGTGACTTGGTATACCCATAGCCAACGACCCTAGGTACACACGCGCCGCGTCGATGCGCTTCAGCGGTATTGACCAGTTCCTCGATAGCCCAGTCGTACATGCCGCAGCGCTTGCGCGTACCTCGGGCAAAGCGGATTTTCTTGGGCAGGGTCTCAAGTACCTGGCGCTTGGCAAAGAGTGCATCCTCCCCTGAGGAAAGGGGCGCACTCACCCGCTTAGCCTGACGTTTCTGGCTCAAGAGCTGGGTGTAAACCTGGGCTACGGAGGCTGTGACCGGGGTTTTGAGATGGAGTGTGGAGCGCTGATGCTTAAAGGTGAACGGATATCCATCAACCAGCTTTTTCTTCCCTTCGCGCACCGTAGCACATCCACTGTAAGAAATTCTCGATGGCTAAAACGGTAACATTTCCTACGCGCTTTTACATTTTTTTCACATCTTGTTTGAATCGAATTTCGCTTGACGGTGGATCTGTGTGGGTTCACCCGCTAGGTTTTGCAGGCAGCCAAGGAAATGCTGCCTTTGCAAGTTCACCCACCATGGAGTGCCACCGTTATGCGCAATACCTTTCTTGTTTCCCTGCTGCTTGCGCTGCTCAGCGCGTTCTCGTTACCGTCGCTTGCGGCACCCGGCAAGGCAGGGGGGGGATATGCCGCCTACGATTGTCAGTGCCGAGATGGCCGCAGGCAGCGTGAACCTGAACAGCGCCGATGCGGCTACGCTGCAATCTTCGCTGGCAGGCATCGGCAAGGCCAAGGCCGAAGCGATCGTGGCCTACCGCGAGGCCAACGGCGCCTTTGCCTCTATCGACGAGTTGCTTGAGGTAAAAGGAATCGGACAGGCGCTGATCGAGCGCAATCGGGAGAAGCTGACGGTCAAGTGACCGGAAGACGGGCGGGTCGGGCATTGCTCGACCCGTTGTACTGGCGGGGCTGGAAGGGTTTGCTCAACGGCTTGCCCCGCATTTATCGGTCTTGCGCATCCTTCGCATCGGCTTCTGCATTACGCTCATGCACACGCTTGAGCTGCTCATCGGTCAATGGCAGCTTTTTCGCAGTATCGCGCAGCATCATCAGGCCGCCGACAATCGAGCCGATGGCAACCAGCAAGATCAACCAGGCATACCAGGGCATGTGCTTCTCCTTTATAGACGGCGAATGGCGCCGCCTCTATGGGGTTGGACTCGAAAATTGCACTGATGGTTCAAGTATAAGAGCCGCGCCCGCCCACGGCGAATTCGCGATCACCGGCCCCCATTGGGCCTGCGCATCGGCTACAATGCGCGCCGATTTCGACTTGCCCAGAGAGCCTGCCCATGTCCGCCTGTCAGACGCCCATCATCGTCGCCCTGGATTTCCCCACCCGTGACGCCGCCCTGAAACTGGCCGATCAGTTGGACCCCGCGCTGTGCCGGGTCAAGGTCGGCAAGGAGCTGTTCACCAGCAGCGCTTCTGGCATCGTTGAAACCTTGTGCGCCAAGGGTTTCGAAGTGTTCCTGGACCTCAAGTTCCACGATATCCCCAACACCACCGCCATGGCCGTGAAGGCCGCAGCGGAGATGGGCGTGTGGATGGTCAACGTGCATTGCTCCGGTGGCCTGCGCATGATGTCGGCCTGCCGTGAAGTGCTGGCCCAGCGCAGCGGCCCACAGCCGTTGCTGATCGGTGTGACCGTATTGACCAGCATGGAGCGCGAAGACCTGGCCGGCATCGGCCTGGATATCGAACCGCAAGAGCAGGTGCTGCGCCTGGCGGCACTGGCCGAGAAGGCCGGTATGGACGGGCTGGTGTGCTCTGCGCTGGAGGCCACTGCGCTGAAGGCGGCGCATCCGTCGCTGCAGCTGGTGACGCCGGGTATTCGCCCGGCGGGCAGCGCACAGGACGATCAACGCCGTATTCTCACGCCACGCCAGGCGCTGGATGCCGGCTCCGACTACCTGGTGATCGGTCGCCCGATCAGCCAGGCGGCTGATCCGGCTCAGGCGTTGGCTGGCGTAGTAGCGCAGATTCGCAGCTAAGCCCTCGTCCCCCTTCGCCAGCCAGCCTTGCTGGCGAAGGAGGACGACACCGTCAGACTTTCAACACCAGCTTGCCAAAGTTCTCCCCGCTGAACAGCTTCAGCAGTGTTTCGGGGAAGGTCTCCAGACCTTCCACCACGTCCTCTTTGCTCTTGAGCACGCCGCTGGCTAGCCAGCCGGCAATTTCCTTGCCGGCCTCGCCATACCGGGCCGCATAGTCCATCACCACGAAGCCCTCCATACGCGCACGATTGACCAGCAGCGACAGGTAGTTGGCCGGCCCTTTCACCGCCTGCTTGTTGTTGTACTGGCTGATGGCTCCACAGATCACCACCCGCGCCTTGACGTTCAGGCGGCTGAGGACGGCGTCGAGAATATCGCCGCCGACGTTGTCGAAATACACGTCCACGCCTTTCGGGCATTCGCGCTTGAGCCCGTGCTGCACGTCTTCAGCCTTGTAGTCGATGACGCCATCAAAACCCAGTTCCTCGACCAGGTACCGGCATTTCTGCGCGCCACCCGCGATCCCTATCACCCGGCATCCCTTGATCTTGGCGATCTGCCCGGCAATGCTGCCTACCGCGCCCGCCGCCCCCGAGATCACCACCGTCTCGCCCGCCTTGGGCGCGCCTACGTCCAGCAGCGCAAAGTAGGCAGTCATGCCGGTCATGCCCAATGCCGAGAGGTAGCGCGGCAGCGGTACCAGTCCGGGGTCGACCTTGTAGAAGCCCTGAGGCTCACCCAGGTAGTAGTCCTGTACGCCAAGAGCACCGTTGACATGGTCGCCCACCGCAAAGCCCGGGTGCTTCGAGGCCACCACTTCACCCACGCCCAACGCCCGCATCACCTGGCCAATAGCAACTGGTGCGATGTACGACTTGCCTTCGTTCATCCAGCCGCGCATGGCCGGGTCCAGCGACAGGTACAGGTTCTTGACCAGCACCTGGCCCTGGCCAGGTTCGCCCACCGGTACGGTCTCAAAGGTGAAGTCGTCGCGGGTCACAGCGCCCGTCGGGCGTTTGGCCAGCAGAAAGTGGCGATTGTTCTGGGCAGTCATGGCAAGGCTCTCTCGAAAGGGCAAACCCTGTTGATAGACCCGCAGTGGCGAATCTTCAAGGTTGTGCCTCGGGGCGAATGGTGGATGATCGATTTCAGTGATATACCATGGCATCTAACATCACCCGGTTCGATAGCGCCTTCCCGCACGGGTCAGGCGTTCTTGCGCCAGTTAAGAATCATCAGCGTCAACACACCCGCCACAATCCCCCAGAACGCCGAACCAATCGAAAACAGGGTAAAGCCAGAGGCTGTGACCATGAACGTGATCAGCGCTGCCTCGCGCTCCCTGGCTTCGCTCATGGCCACGGTCAGGCCGTTCATGATCGAACCGAACAGCGCCAGCGCGGCAATCGACAGCACCAGTTCCTTGGGCAACGCGGCAAACAGCGCGGCCAGCGTGGCCCCGAACACCCCGGCAATGCCATAGAAAACCCCGCACCACACTGCTGCGGTATAGCGCTTGTTCGGGTCTTCGTGGGCGTGTGGGCCGGTGCAGATGGCGGCGCTGATCGCCGCAAGGTTGATACCGTGGGAGCCGAATGGGGCCAGCAGCAGCGAGGCAAAGCCGGTCACTGAAATCAGCGGCGAGGCGGGCACCTGATAGCCGTCGGTGCGCAGCACGGCAACCCCTGGCATGTTCTGCGAGGTCATCGCCACCACAAACAGCGGGATGCCGATGCTGATGGTCGCCGCCAGCGAGAACGTCGGCGTAGTCCACACCGGTGTCGCCACTTCCAGGCTGAAGCCGCTGAAGTCCAGCAGGCCCATGCCGCCCGCCAGTGCCGTGCCTACCACCAGCGCGGTGAGTACCGCATAGCGTGGCGATACCCGCTTGATCAGCAGGTAGCTGAAGAACATGCCCAGTACCAGCGTGGTGCGGTGCTGGGCAGCGATGAAGATCTCGCTGCCGATCTTGAACAGGATGCCGGCCAGCAATGCCGAGGCCAGTGAGGCGGGGATACGCCGTACCAGTCGTTCGAAGCTGCCGGTCAGGCCGCAGATCACCACCAGTACCGCGCAGGTGATGTAGGCGCCGATTGCTTCGCCATAGCTGACCCCGCCCAGGCTGGTGATCAGCAGCGCCGCCCCCGGCGTCGACCAGGCCACCGTGATCGGGGTGCGATAGCGCAGCGACAGGCCAATGCTGCACACCGCCATGCCAATCGACAGCGCCCAGATCCACGAAGAAATCTGCGCGGTGGTCAGGCCGGCTGCCTGGCCCGCCTGAAACATCAGCACCAGCGAGCTGGTGTACCCGGTGAGCATGGCGATAAAGCCGGCCACCACCGCGGAAGGTGAGGAATCGGCCAGTGGGCGCAACTGCGTGGGGGTGGCGTGGGGCATGGTGCAATCCTTGTGCAGGTGTAAGCAGATTTTTCAGACTACCCTGCGATACACCGGGTTATGTCATACAGCAACCATTGTATTTAGCCGTACAGTCGCCAACTATGCAGGGCGTTTCGTTTCAGCATTGAACAGGGGGAGCAATGTACAAGGTCTACGGGGACTACCAGTCAGGCAACTGCTACAAGGTCAAGTTGATGCTGCATTTGCTCGATCTGCCGTACGAGTGGCACGCCGTGAACATCCTTGACGGCGAGACTGAAACACCCGAGTTTCTCGCCATGAATCCCAACGCCAAGGTGCCGGTGCTGGCGCTTGAAGACGGGACCTACCTGTGGGAGTCCAATGCGATTCTCAACTACCTGGCCGACGGCAGCCTGTTCCTGCCCGGCGAGCCGCGCCTGCGCACCCAGGTGCTGCAATGGCAGTTCTTCGAGCAGTACAGCCATGAGCCGTACATTGCAGTGGCGCGGTTCATCCAGTGCTATCTGGGCATGCCGGAGGATCGTGTCGAAGAGTACAAGGGGTTGCAGAAGGGCGGGCACAAGGCCCTGAAGGTGATGGAGAAGCAGCTTCAGTTCACGCCTTACCTGGTGGGCGAGCAGTACTCGATTGCCGATGTGGCGTTGTACGCCTATACCCATGTGGCCCATGAGGGCGGGTTCAAGCTCGATGACTACCCCAGTATTCAGGCCTGGCTCGATCGCGTGGCGTCGCACCCGCGGCATGTGCCCATGATCGACTGATGTGCCGCGTTGCCGGCACGGCCGGCCCCTGCAGGCAACGCATGCCCGCGTGGGCGCCGGCCTTGACGGCCAGGATGTCCGTCAGGCTGCCGCGAACCGCTGGTCCAGGTACGCGATGATCGCCTTGGACTCATACAGCCAGGTGGTCTTGCCGTCTTCTTCGATGCGCAGGCACGGCACCTTGATCTTGCCGCCTTGCTCGAGCAGGGCCTGGCGGTCCTGTTCATTGTTCTTCGCATCGCGCAGCGTCACCGGCACGTTCAGGCGGTGCAACGTGCGGCGGGTCTTCACGCAGAACGGGCAGGCGTGAAACTGGTAGAGGCTCAAGCCCTTGGCTTGCTGCTCGACCTGCGCCTGGGCGGCGGGGTCGCGCTTGAGCTTGCGCGGGCGGCTGATCCAGTCGAGGAAGACGATCAGTTGGCCAAGGCCAACCCGCAGTGCTTTGACGATCATGACAACTCCTCACAATGAAAAAAGCCGACCTGGGCAGGTCGGCTCGAAGAACCTCGGCCGTTTACTTGATCAGGCTGAGGAACTCGCTGCGGGTGGCAGCGTTGTCGCGGAATGCGCCGAGCATCACCGAGGTGATCATCGACGAGTTCTGTTTCTCTACACCGCGCATCATCATGCACATGTGCTTGGCCTCGATCACCACGGCCACGCCCAGCGCGCCGGTCACCTTCTGGATCGCTTCGGCGATTTCGCGGCTGAGGTTTTCCTGGATCTGCAGGCGGCGGGCGTACATGTCGACGATGCGCGCGACCTTGGACAGCCCCAGCACCTTGCCGCTCGGGATGTAGGCAACGTGTGCCTTGCCGATGAAAGGCAGCATGTGGTGCTCGCACAGCGAATACAGCTCGATGTCCTTGACCAGGACCATTTCGCTGTTGTCGGAGCTGAACAGGGCGCCGTTGGTCACTTCTTCCAGGGTTTGGTCATAACCGCGGCAAAGGTATTTCATGGCCTTCGCAGCCCGCTTGGGCGTGTCGAGCAGGCCCTCGCGGGAAACATCCTCGCCCAGTTGGCCGAGAATCGCGGTGTAGTGCTGTTCCAGGGACATGGATCTACCTGTGAGATTTATCGCAAACGCGAAGGTTACGGCGGCTGTGGCGGCGCTGCAAGCACGGCGTTACTCGTCGCGACCTTCCAGCATGGTTCGCTTGAGCATGACATACACCGCGCCGGTCCCGCCATGGCGGGCCTGACACGAGGTAAAACCCAGTACCTGGGCGTGCTGGCGCAGCCAGGTATTGACGTGGCTCTTGATCATCGGGCGTTTGCCGTCCAGGCGTACCGCCTTGCCGTGGGTCACCCGCACGCAGCGCACTTCAAAGCGCGTGGCTTCAGCGAGAAAGGCCCACAGCGTCTCGCGTGCCTTCTCCACGGTCATGCCGTGCAGGTCCAGGCTGCCTTCGAAACCGATCTGGCCCAGCTTGAGCTTGCGCATCTGGCTTTCCTGCACGCCATCGCGGCTCCAGTGCAGGTCGTCTTCCGGGCCCACGTCGATCACGAACTGATCGGACAAGCCGTCCACCACGGCCTGATCGCTGCGCACGGTGGCGGCCTGGCGCAGGCTGGCCAGCTGTTTGCGATCGGTCTTGGGTTTGCCGGTGTCGGCGCGATCATGCCGGATCGGCTTGACGCCGTGCATCTGGCTCTTGAACAGGGAAAAATCGTCGTCTTGCATGTAAGCCTCCGCCTGGGCGGCGCAGTTTACGCGACTCCCCTCAGGGTTGCAGTCAATCGTGTTTCTTCATCAGGTGCGGCGACAGGTTGAGCCCGCGGGCACGGCGCAGGCGCAAACGGCTGCGCCGCCAGAACCACACGCCCAGATACAGCAACAGCACGCCCAGGCCCAATACCACCGCAGCGCTGGCACGGTTGCTGTTCAGTTCGCCCAACGCTTGGGCGTGTCCCAGCAGCCCGGCGACGCCGGCCATGCTCAGCAGCACGCCGAAAATCGCCAGCAGCGCCGAAAAGGCGGTCGCCAGGCGCGCCCCCCAGTTGCGTTGCTCGCGGGGGCGCAAGCGTTTGGCGTCGAAACCATCGGATAACTTCATTCCGATTTCCTCTATGGATATCCGGGGTTGGACCCAAATGTTCCACGGTGGTTCCAGCAGCCTGCCAGGCGGTCAGATCAGGCTGTTGACCGGGGCCACGCAGGCAAAGTTGTCGGCCATGATCGCCATTTCGCTCTGCTGGATCTGCGCGGCCGGTATCACGCCGTCCTTGAAGGGCAGGTCGCGAGTCGCACAGCCGTCTTCCACCAGGGTGCAGCGATAGCCGTAGTCCTTGGCGCGGCGCACGGTGGTGCTGACGCTGGAGTGGCTCATGAAACCGCACACGATCAGGTCCAGATGGCCGTACTTCTGCAGGGTCTCGTGCAGGGTGGTGTTCTTGAACGCGTTGGGCATGCGTTTTTCGATGATGATCTCATCGCCCTGCGGCTCAAGGCCCGGAATGAACTCGCCACGCGGCCCCTGGGGGTCGAACAGGCCACCGACGGTACCCAGATGACGTACGTGCACCACAGGGCGACCGGCCTTGCGTGCAGCCTCGAGCAGCTTGCCGATGTTGGCCACCGCTTCGTCCATGCCCGACAGCGCCAGGGGCCCGCTCAGGTACTCCTTTTGCGCATCGATAATCACCAGGCTGGCGTTGCTCAGCTTGGCCGGCGGGTAACCGCGGCCACTGAGGTGGAACATCGTCGTTGGAACGGACATCAGGGGCTCCTTTGGGTGGGGCTTTTCACCTATTGTCCCCTGCTTGAGCGCTTATGTGAATCGCTTCGCGTACAACAGGCGTGGTTAGTGGCCTGCAGCCATGTGCGCGAATCGCTCAACGGCCCGATTGGCGGGCCCATTTCGCGCACAGGCTGTTAGAATTGGCGGTCGTCTTTAAAGGAGTCTGCCGTGATCACTTCCCGCCTGCGCACCCTGCGCGACCACATTCGTTGGGCTGTCAGCCGTTTCCATGAGCAGGGGCTGTTCTTCGGGCACGGTGCCGATAACGCCTGGGACGAAGCACGCCTGCTGGTGCTGGGCGCCGTGCACCTGCCCTGGGAAGTGGCGGACGCCTACCTGGATTGCCGTCTTGAAGACGACGAGCTGGTCAGGCTGCAGCGCCTGCTCAAGCGGCGCGTGGACGAGCGAGTGCCCACCGCCTATCTGCTGGGCGAGGCGTGGTTCTGCGGCATGTCGTTCATCGTCGACGAGCGCGTGCTGATCCCGCGCTCACCGATTGGCGAGTTGATCGAAAAACGTTTCGAGCCGTGGCTGGCCACCGAGCCGGCTCGCATTCTGGACCTGTGCACCGGCTCCGGGTGCATTGGTATCGTCAGTGCCGAGGTGTTCCCCGAGGCCGAGGTGGTGCTGGCCGACCTGTCGTTCGAGGCGCTGGAAGTGGCCAACCAGAACATCGAGCGCCACGGCCTGGAAGAGCGCGTGTTCACCGTGCAGGGCGATGGCTTTGCCGGGTTGCCAGGGCAGCGTTTCGACCTGATCCTGTCCAACCCGCCGTATGTGGACGCCGAGGATTTTGCCGACATGCCGCAGGAATATCACCACGAGCCGGAGCTGGGCCTGGCCTGTGGTGAGGATGGCCTGGACCTGGTACGGCGCATGCTGGCCGAAGCGGCGGACCATCTGAACGAGAAGGGCTTGCTGATCGTCGAGGTAGGCAACAGCCAGGTGCATGTGCAGCAGCTGTACCCGGAGGTGGACTTTGCCTGGCTGGAGTTCGAGCGCGGTGGGCACGGCGTGTTCATGCTCACCGCCGAGCAGTGCCGCGAGCATCAGGCGGTGTTCGCCTCGAGGGTATGACCCCTTCGCCGGCACGACCGACTCCTGTAGGAGCCGACCGTGCCGGCGAAGCATCTAGCGGTTGGTGGCAATCCAGATCAGCAACCCGGCCTGGAACACCGCAAAGGCCACCAGGCAAGTAATGGTAAAACGTAGCCCGCTGTCTTCACGGCGGTACTTGTTGACACGCTCGTCGCGCTCGCGCAACTGCGCTTCCTTCTCCTGCAGGTTCTGTTCGGCCTGCTGCAGCATGCCCGCCGCATCCAGAATCTCCACCTTCTGCACCTTGTCGCTGTTCCAGCCGCCCTTGAGCTGGCCGGCCTGCACTTCGACGCAGCGCCCCTTCAGGTGCTGGGCATCGGCGTACTCCACCTCCATGCCATGGCTGCGCAGCACATGGTCACGGCGCAGGCGCGTGTCTTCGTTGAGTGCATCCTTGTTGGCCAGGGCCATGCCCTCGACCCGGTAGTGCGACCATTTACGCTGCACCCACTGTACCGCCTGAGACAGCAGGAAGCGCCCCAGCCCGCGGCTCACCGGCTCGATCTGCAGGCCGCTGTCAGGGCCGATCCTGATCTGGTGCAGTTCGTGGTCGACCCAGATATCCAGGCGGTTCTGCTCCTTGCGCACCTTCTGCCCCGGCAGGCGCAACTCCATACGCAACAGGCTATGGGTCTTGCTGTGGCGCTCGGCGTAACCGTACTGCACGAAGCGCAGCGGCCGTGCACCGAGGTTGCGGTCGGTGGGCAGCGGGGCCAGGCGCAGCATCTGGAAATGCTCGGGCGCAACGTCCGCCCACGGCAGCGGGGCAGCTTCGGGGGCTTCTTCGGTCGCGTCTTTGGCGTCCTGGGGAGTGGCTTCGGTCATCACGGCGGTCCTCTTGTGCGCAGCAGGCTGGTCGCAAGGGCGATGCCAGCACCGGCTTATCGGCCGCTTCAGGCAAGACTGGAGACACAATTTGCGCCAATTCGCTTCACGCCGCCGGCAATCGACGAATGAAGGCGACGATTCGCTCGCCCAGCGCGCTGGCCAGCGGCAGTTGCGGATTGCTGTAGCTGTCGCGCTGCGCACTCATGTCGCGCGGGCTGATGCGCAGCACGTGGTTCATGCCGTCGATCAGGGCAAACTCGGCGTCCGGCTTGGCGGCGTGCAGGCGTTCGGCGTCTTCGATGTCCACTTGCACGTCATTGCGCCCCTGTACGATCAAGGCTGGGATGTGCAGACGCGCGAAGGCGGCGGCCGGGTCCTGGCGAAACAGCGAAATCAGGTAGGGCTGCACACTGGGGCGCAACACATCGCGCAGGGCTGGCGGTACCTGGGGGCTCAGTTGACCGGCCTTGAGCTGCTCGATCACGCGCTCACCCGGCGCGCGCTCCTGGGGCGGCAGGCGGTCGCTCAACTGCTCGCGCAGCACCTGATCGATCGGGCGACCGCTGCCGGCCAGCGAGATCACGGCGCTGGCACCGGCCTGCTCGGCAGCGAGGCTGGCGATCAGTGCGCCTTCGCTGTGGCCCAGCATGATCAACCTGCCAAAGCGCGGATCGGCCCGCAGTTTCTGGCCCCACGCCGCGGCGTCGGCCACGTAGCGCTCCACGCTGAGGTTACGCTCGTCCGGGGTGGCCGGGCGGCTTGCGGCCACCCCGCGCTTGTCGTAGCGCACGCTGGCGATGCCCTGGTTGGCCAGCAGCAGCGCCAGGCGCTTGAGGTTGTCGATGCGCCCGCCTGCCGGGTTGTTGCCGTCACGGTCGGTGGGGCCGGAGCCGGCGATGATCAGCACCACCGGCGGTGGCGTGTCGCTGCGCGGCAACAGCAGGCTGCCGTGCAGCGTGCCAGCACCGGTATCCAGACTGATCGGGCGTTGCAGCACCGTCGGGGCTGCCGCTTGGGCCAGGCCGGTGAACAGCAGAAACAGCAGGGCGGTCATGCGCAACATCATCAGGCCACTATCGAGAGGAGTGCCGTTTTGACCCGGCCGGCGGCATTAGGTTCGCCGTCGCAGGTGATCTAAGGGTATACCCTGCGTATACTGATTGGCTTGTTACCCACCCGTTAAAAAGCTGATCGCGGAGCGTCCTGCATGTCCGGCAATACCTACGGCAAGCTGTTCACTGTCACCACCGCTGGCGAAAGCCATGGTCCGGCGTTGGTCGCCATTGTCGATGGCTGCCCCCCCGGCCTGGAGCTTTCGCTGGCCGACCTGCAGCACGACCTGGATCGGCGCAAGCCCGGCACCAGCCGGCACACCACCCAGCGCCAGGAACCCGATGAGGTCGAGATCCTGTCGGGGGTCTTCGAGGGGCGTACCACCGGTTGCGCCATCGGCCTGCTGATCCGCAACACCGACCAGAAGTCCAAGGACTACTCGGCGATCAAGGACCTGTTCCGCCCGGCCCACGCCGACTACACCTATCACCACAAGTATGGCGAGCGCGACTACCGTGGCGGCGGTCGCAGCTCGGCCCGCGAAACCGCGATGCGCGTGGCAGCGGGTGCCATTGCGAAAAAGTACCTGGCCAGCCAGGGCATTCGCATTCGGGGTTACATGAGCCAGTTGGGCCCGATCGAAATCCCGTTCAAGACCTGGGAGTCGGTAGAGCACAACGCCTTCTTCAGCCCCGACCCGGACAAGGTGCCGGAGCTGGAGGCCTACATGGACCAACTGCGCCGTGACCAGGATTCGGTCGGTGCCAGGATCACCGTGGTGGCCGAGGGCGTGATGCCGGGCCTGGGCGAGCCGATCTTCGACCGCCTCGATGCCGAGCTTGCCCATGCGTTGATGAGCATCAACGCGGTCAAGGGCGTGGAGATCGGCGCCGGTTTCGCCAGTGTCGCCCAGCGCGGCACCGAGCACCGCGACGAGCTGACCCCCGAAGGCTTCCTCAGCAACAACGCTGGCGGCATCCTGGGCGGCATTTCGTCCGGCCAACCGATCGTTGCCCACCTGGCGCTCAAGCCGACCTCCAGCATTACCACCCCGGGCCGCTCGATCGATGTCGATGGCAATCCGGTCGAGGTGATCACCAAGGGGCGCCACGACCCGTGCGTGGGCATTCGTGCCACGCCGATCGCCGAGGCGATGATGGCGATCGTGCTCATGGATCACCTGCTGCGCCACCGCGGCCAGAACGCCGATGTGCGGGTTGTCACGCCGGTACTGGGCCAACTGTAATGCGCCTGCCTGACGTTCGCGCCACGGCCTGTTGAGCCGTGGCGCCGATTCCCTACTGGCGGTTGTCCAGCTTCTACCTGTTCTATTTCGCCTTGCTGGGTTCTACAGCGCCGTTTCTGGCGCTGTATTTCGATCACCTAGGGTTTTCCAGTGCGCGGATTGGCGAGCTGGTGGCGATCCCCATGCTGATGCGCTGCGTGGCGCCGAACCTGTGGGGCTGGCTGGGTGATCGCAGTGGGCAGCGCCTGCTGATCGTGCGCCTGGGCGCGCTGTGCACGCTGGTCAGTTTTTCGCTGATCTTCGTGGCCAAGAGCTACGCCTGGCTGGCGCTGGTGATGGCCTTGCACGCGTTTTTCTGGCATGCGGTGCTGCCGCAGTTCGAGGTCATCACCCTGGCGCACCTGCAGGGCCAGACCTCGCGCTACAGCCAGGTACGCCTGTGGGGATCGATCGGTTTCATCCTGACTGTGGTGGCGCTGGGGCGGCTGTTCGAATGGCTGAGCCTGGACATCTACCCGGTGGCGCTGGTGGTGATCATGGCCGGCATCGTGCTGGCCAGCCTCTGGGTGCCTAACGCGCAGCCCCCGGGCCAGCACGAACGCGCCAATGGCGGCGGCTTCCTCAAGCAACTGGCCAGCCCCGGTGTGGCGGCATTCTATGTGTGCGTGGCGTTGATGCAACTGAGTCACGGGCCGTATTACACCTTCCTCACCCTGCACCTGGAACGCCTGGGCTACCTGCGTGGCACCATCGGTATGCTGTGGGCGCTGGGGGTGGTGGCCGAGGTGCTGATGTTCCTGGCCATGAGCTGGATCCTGGCGCGGTTCTCGTTGCGGCGTGTGCTGTTGGCCAGCTTCGTGCTGGCGGCGTTGCGCTGGTTGTTGCTGGGCTGTTTTGCCGAGCACCTGGGCGTGCTGCTGGTTGCGCAACTCTTGCATGCCGCCACGTTCGGCAGTTTTCATGCCGCCGCGATTGCCTTCGTGCAGCGCAGCTTCGGCGCGCGTCAGCAGGGCCAGGGCCAGGCGTTGTACGCGGCGCTGGCCGGCACTGGCGGCGCCTTGGGCGCCTTGTATTCGGGCTACAGCTGGAATGCGCTGGGCGCCACCACCACCTTTGGTATTGCCAGCATCGCGGCGCTGGCCGCAGCCGTTATCATTGCGTTTCGAATGAAAGAGGAAAAGGCCCCATGAGCAGCCTGAGCGTGTATCACCAGTCCACCCCGGACATCCCCAACAAGGTGCTGACCCACTTTGAAGACATTGCCGCGACACTGGCCGAGCATGGGGTGCGGTTCGAGCGCTGGTCGGCGCAGGCGCCCGTGCAGGCAGGTACCGGGCAGGAAGGGGTGCTGGCGGCCTACCGCGGGCCCATCGACAGGCTGATGACCGAACGTGGCTATCGCCACGTCGATGTCATCAGCACCCGTGGTGAGCAGGCCACCGAGCTGCTCGACGAGCACACCTACGATGAAGACCTGGTGCGTTTCTTCGCGGCCGGACGTGGCCAGATCAGTGTGCGTTCGGGGGAGTATGTGTATGCCGTTTACTGCGAGAAGGGCGACCTGATCGTGGTGCCAGCGGGTACGCGGGTATGGATCGATGGCGGCGAAAATCCGCATTGCGTGGCGGTGAGGCTGTTCAATCAGCCGCAAGGGTTGGTTGCCCGCTTGAGCGGTGACAAGGTGGCGCAAGGTTTTGCGCGGTTGGACGACTGAGCGCGGCGCTGCATTCGCTGGCAAGCCAGCGCCCCCACGCACCACGCCGGTTTTCAGAGCGGTGGAGCAGTTGTGGGAGCTGGCTTGCCAGCGAAGGCCGCGATGCGGTCAACGATAGGTTGGCAACGCAAACCGCTGTTGGCTCTGCAGCATCGAGATCACCGGCAGTTCACTGGCCTGCTCGGCCAGGTCACGACGAATCGCGCTGATCGCCCACGACAACTGCTCGGCACTGTGCAGTTGGCCATACGAAATCGAGCGTTTGACCTGCTTGCCGTCGGCTGCACGCAGCGTCAGCAGCACGCCGCCATCGGGGCGGGCCTGGGTGGTGACGTCGTAGGCGGAAAATACCGAGGCAAATTTTTGCTGGATGAGGTCCATATCAGCTCCTGACTGTTGTGTGGCAGACATGGAGTGATGGTTGCAGTGACCGTGCCAGTCGTTTGAAATTAAAAATACCTTTAAAAACAGTTACTTATGTATTTTATCGAAAAGGGGTGTCGTGCATTGTGCATGGTCATGCATTTTGCACAGTGCATTTTGCAGGGTGCGTGCGCCAATAGATTTGCTCTGTCGCTGCGATGGGTTATCCACAGTTGACCGGAAGCCTGCCCTGACAAAGACTTGGGCTCTATCGCAGCCAGGAGGTTCCCTATGTCCGACCAACACACCCCGACCACCATGAACGATGACGAAGCGGCGGCGTTTGCCGAAGAAGTGTTCGATCGTGCACGCAAGGGCGACGCGGACATGCTGGGCCGCCTTCTGGAAAAGGGCCTGCCGGTCAACCTGCGCAACGGCAACGGCGACACCTTGCTGATGCTGGCCAGCTACCATGGCCACCTCGATGCAGTGTCGGTACTGCTCGCCCATGGCGCCGATCCCCAGATAGCCAACGACAAGGGCCAGTTACCGATTGCCGGTGCTGCGTTCAAAGGCAACCAGGCCATGATCGAACTGCTGGTGGAGCAGGGCGCCGAGATCGATGGTGCCTCGGCAGACGGGCGCACCGCGCTGATGCTGGCCGCCATGTTCAATCGCACCGCAATCGTCACCTACCTGCTCGGTAAGGGCGCCAACCCCAACCACCGTGATGCCCAGGGCACCACTGCGCTGGTCGCTGCACAAACCATGGGTGCAGTGGACACCGCGGCCCAGTTGCAGGCGCTGGCCGGTTAACCCATCTGGGGCGTTTGCGGCTATCCTTGGCGACTTTTTTCCGTGTCGCAGGGCCCCTTCATGAAAAACCAACTGGTCGAACTCATCGGCAAAATCAGCTCTGGCTGCCTGGCCGAAGACGAGGTCGCGCGCATCGCCGACGAAGCCGCCCAGGCCTATGCCGACCCGCAAGGGTTTCTGGCGGCCAACCCCGACATCAACTACGACGACAGCTTCCCGATCCCGCTGGGTGAATGGGTAGTGGTCGGTAGCCTGCCCGAGACCGTGCTGTTCCAGGCTGACACCTACAACGACCTGTTCCAGCAGATTACCGAGTCGTTCGGCAAGGACGTCGCCTTCAACCTCAAGCCCAAGCAACTGGCCAAGGTCGAGCCGCTCACTGCGCTCAACCGCATCCAGGTGCAGATGGGCAGCATGAACAAGGAAAACGGTGGCTATACGCTGATGAACATCAGCCAGTTGCTGGATGACGAGTTGCAGATGGTGCTGGTGTACGGCAATGACGTACCGCGGGTGCTGGAGCTGTGTGCCGAGGTCGGTATCGCCGCAGCGCCTGCGCTTGAGGCGCTGCGGGTGGCGGTACACGTTTAACCCAGCGCGGTATCCAGAAACATCATCACCGCAAAGCCGCCCATCAGGCCCAGGGTGGCCGAAGTCTGATGGCCATTGCGGTGGGTTTCCGGGATCACCTCGTGGGAGACCACAAAGATCATCGCGCCGGCCGCCAGGCCCATGCTCACCGGGTAGGCAATCGCAAAGCCGGTGGAAATGCCCAGGCCGATGACTGCACCAATCGGCTCCATCAACCCCGAGCCCACCGCCACCAGCGCCGCCTTCAGGTTGGAAAGGCCCGTGGCGCGCAAAGCGAGGGCCACCGCCAGGCCTTCGGGAATGTCCTGAATGGCGATCGCGCTGGTCAGCGGCAGCCCGACATTCAGGTCACCGTTGGCGAAGCTCACGCCGATGGCCATGCCTTCGGGCAGGTTGTGCAGGGTGATCGCCAGCACAAACAGCCATACCCGGTTGATGCGTTCCGATTGCGGGCCGCAGGGGCCGGTGCTTTCGTGCTCATGCGGGGTGAAGCGGTCGAGCCCCAGCATCAGCAGCACCCCCAGCCCCATGCCGACCACCACGGTCAACGCCGCGAAGGGACCGTTGCCGGTGATCTCGCGGGCCGCTTCCAGGCCCGGCAGAATCAGCGAGAAGGAGCTGGCGGCGAGCATCATGCCGGCGGCAAAGCCGAGCATCACGTCCTGTGAACGGGCGCTGACATCGCGCAGCACCACCGCCAGCACTGCGCCCAATGCGGTAGCGGCAAAGCCGGCGAGGCCACCCAGTACGGCCATGTGCAGGTTGTCCTGATTATCGCCGTGCACCGCGTTCCAGGCGCTGGCCAGCAGCAACCCGAGTACTGCCAGCAGGCTCAGGCCCAGCCCGGCGCTTAGCCAGGGGGCGGCTTGCGCCTGCTGTAGCCAGGCGCTCCGGAGCGAAGGAGAGGAGGGGCTGCTGTGGCTGTGGGCGGGGGGCATGGCGGACCTCGGGCGGTAAATCGAAAAGTCGAGTGTAAACACGGTCGTGCAGCGCTGACGAACGCTTTGCCTCTATGGCCGCGATAGCCAGCTACGCTCAGTGGCAGGTGCACTCATGGGAGTATCGGCATGGGATCTACGTTCAATGGGCTTGTGGGCCTGATCATCCTGGCATTGGATATCTGGGCGATCATCAATGTGATCAAGAGCGGTGCCGGTGGCGGGGCCAAGGTGTTGTGGATCTTGCTGATCCTGCTGCTACCGGTGCTGGGGCTGATCATCTGGGCGATTGCCGGGCCCAGGGGCAACGCAAGGCTCTAGCAGGACCTGCAGGGGCCAGCCTTGCTGGCCAAGGGCGCGACGCGGTCTGTCAGATCAACCATGCGCCCTCAAGCTGGAGCAACTGCTGCTTGCGCTCCAACCCCCCGGCAAACCCGGTCAGGCTGCCGTCGCTGCCGATCACCCGATGGCACGGCACGATCACCGCCACCGGGTTGGCCCCATTGGCCGTGCCCACCGCGCGAATCGCCTTTGGGCGCCCGATGGTGTTCGCCAACTGCGCGTAGCTGGTGGTCGTGCCATACGGAATTTGTTGCAACGCCCACCAGACCGCGCGCTGGAACTCGGTACCGCGTGGTGCCAGGGTCAGCTCGAAACGCTGGCGCCGGCCCTCGAAATACGCGTCCAGCTGGCGCGCCACCTCGTCCAGTTGCCCCGTCGCCGGCTGCCAGTGCTCATCCAGCGCCCACGGGTGCGCGCTGTCCATGTGCAGCAGGTGCAGGCCGTGCTCATCGCCGGCCAGCAACAACTGGCCAAGGGGGCTTGGGTGGTAGCGAAAGTGCATGAAGCGGTCTCCGAGCGCATGAAGGCCAACCATACCCGATTCACACGTGCGCATTCGAGCCCGCGTCTCAACAGAATTTTCACACCCGATTACCGACAATCCGCGTGCGCAATTATCTGTTCGCCCAAGGGCCTCGCAACGTCCGGTCGTTTAGGGCAAATTAAGCTGTTTTGCTGCAATATCACTGCAGTGCCCTCATAAAAATCTGAATCCTAGGGATCTCCCAATCCATGGCTAACACGGATGCCTTGAGTCATCAGCGGGCCGCCTCGCGCCCACTGCTGCAACCAACGCTCAAATCACACCTCGCCTACACCTTGCTGTGCGGTCTGGTGATCATGCTGATGCTGAGCCTGGTGCGCCTCGCGCTGCTGCTCTACAACAGCGACATGATCGGCGAAACGCCGCTCTGGACCGTGGCCGAAGGCTTTCGCAACGGTCTGCGCTTCGACCTGCGGGTGGTGGTCTACCTGAGCATCCCGCTGCTGCTGGCGGTCCTCAGTGCCCGCGCCATGGCCGCACGTGGCCTGTTCCGCCTGTGGCTGACGGCGGCGTCCAGCGTGGTGATGTTCCTCGGCCTGATGGAGATGGACTTCTACCGCGAGTTCCACCAGCGCCTCAATGGCCTGGTGTTCCAGTATGTGAAGGAAGACCCCAAGACCGTGCTGAGCATGCTCTGGTACGGCTTCCCGGTGGTGCGCTACCTGCTGGCCTGGGCCTTTGGCACCTGGCTGCTGAGCCTGCTGTTCAAGGGCATCGACCGCATGACCCGCCCGCGCGGCGAGTACGCCAGCAGTGTCGCCGGCCTGCGCAGCGTGGCACCGTGGTACACCCGTGGCGCGGTGTTCGTGGTGATCCTGCTGGTGGCGGTGATCGCCGCGCGCGGCACCCTGCGCCAGGGCCCGCCAATGCGGTGGGGCGATGCCTTCACCACCGATTCGAACTTCGTCAACCAGTTGGGCCTCAATGGCACCCTGACCCTGATCGACGCCGCCCATAGCCGCTTTGGCGAAGACCGCGCCAATGTCTGGAAGGCAACCGTCAAGCAGGAAGAGGCGACCCAGGTGGTACGTGAGCTGGTGCTCACCGAGCACGACACCCTGGTAGACGCCGACAGCGCCGCGATCCGTCGCGACTTCAACCCGCCCGTGGCCAACAGCCTGCCGATCAAGAACGTCGTGGTGATCCTGATGGAAAGCTTCGCCGGCCACTCCGTGGGCGCGCTGGGCAGCACCACCCAGATCACTCCGTATTTCGACAAGCTGGCCAAGGAGGGGCTGCTGTTCGACCGCTTCTTCTCCAACGGTACCCATACCCACCAGGGCATGTTCGCCACCATGGCCTGCTTCCCGAACCTGCCGGGCTTCGAGTACCTGATGCAGACACCCGAAGGCAGCCACAAGCTGTCCGGCCTGCCGGCGCTGCTCAGTGCCCGTGACTACGACGACGTGTACGTCTACAACGGTGACTTTGCGTGGGACAACCAGTCCGGTTTCTTCGGCAACCAGGGCATGACCACGTTCATCGGCCGCAACGACTTCGTCAACCCGGTGTTCTCCGACCCCACCTGGGGTGTGTCCGACCAGGACATGTTCGACCGCGGCGCACAGGAGCTGGCACACACCTACGGCAAGAAGCCGTTCTATGCCTTGCTGCAGACCCTGTCCAACCATACCCCGTACGCGTTGCCCAAGGACCTGCCGGTCGCGCCGGTCACCGACCAGGGCCGCCTCAACGAGCACCTGACGGCCATGCGCTACTCCGACTGGGCACTGGGGCAGTTCTTCGAGAAGGCGCGCAAGGAGCCTTACTTCAAGGAAACCCTGTTCGTGATCGTCGGCGACCATGGCTTTGGCAATGCGCAGCAGGTCACCGAGCTCGACCTGGGCCGCTTCAATGTGCCGTTGCTGCTGATTGCCCCGGGCATCCAGGAGAAGTTCGGTGCGCTCAGCCACACCGTGGGTACCCAGGTCGACATCGTGCCGACCATCATGGGCCGCCTGGGCGGCGAAACCCGTCAACAGTGCTGGGGGCGTGACCTGCTCAACCTGCCGGCGGGCGACCAGGGCTTCGGCATGATCAAGCCGTCGGGCAGCGAGCAGGTGGTTGGCCTGGTGCAGGGTGATCGCATCCTGATCAAGTCCAAGGACATGGCGCCGCGCCTGTACCGTTACCAGTTGGGTGCCAACTTCAAGGCCGAAGTGATCGAGAGCCCGGATCAGGAGCAGATGAGCCGTCAACTGGAGTCGTATATCCAGACGGCGACCAAGAGCCTGTTGGACAACACCGCCGGTGTGACCCACAGCACGCCGCAGTAACGCTGCGCGCGTTGCACTGAACAGGACCCCGGCTTGCCGGGGTCTTGGCTTTTCGGGCCATGGATGCTCAAATCACGCGCCTCAGCTAGAGGGGCCGGTATCGGCCCCGCAAAAAAGGATGTTTGCGTGCGTGTGTTCGTGTTGCTTGTGTGCCTGTGCCATTCGATTCATGCAGTGGCTGATGCCGCATCGCCTGCGCCTGATACGGCTCAGGAGTGCGTGGGGCGCTCCAGCCTTGTGGTACCGGCCAGCCTGGAGTGGCAAATGAGCGGTCTTCGCCTGGGCGAGCCGTTCGCCCGCTTCATGCCAGGGGGCGATACGTGGCAGGCCGACTACGGCGCGCCGGAGTTCTCCGGGGAATCGCACCTGGTCACTATCGATGTGAGCCCGCTCACTACCCGTGAGCTGTACGAGCGCCTCAAGGATCGCCTGGTCCTGAGCCGGGCCAATGCGCAGAGTGAGTACATCGTGGCCGAGCAGGTACGCATCGGGAACCTGATGACCCCGTACCTCAAGGACCGAAAGCCGAGCGAGTACTACGCCTTGAACGAGCGTTACAAGGCGCTTGCGCGCACCTTCGAACGCGTCCACAAGATCCCCGCTGAACGGGCGGCGCTTGAGGCAATGATCGCCGACTTCACGGGCAAGGGCTGGCCAGTGGATACGCTGCAGGCGCGCCTTCAGCGGCTGAACCGTGAAGACGCGGGGTACCCCGTCTCTGATCGCTTCAAGTGGCAGGTACTGCCGGACTTTGCCCTGGAGGATGGCTATGCGGTGTACAACGAGCAGGGGTTGACCGTGGTGCTGTGGCGCCAGTCGCGCGTCTACAAGCTGAACTTCGGTTATATCGAGCGGGGAGTGAGCAACGAGGAGGTACTGCAGCGGCTGGACCCTCACGTGCGCCGTGTGCTGGCCGCCTTGCGTCCGCGCGCCGCCTTCGAAGTGCCTCGGCAACCGGGCGTATGCCTGCCGTTCGGCTTCCTGGCCGATGACGGCACATCCCCCTATGCGGTGCGCGCCGCGTGGTTCGGGCGGCATCAGGAGGCGGTCCGCTACGACCTTCAGGTGGCCAGCCAGCCGCTGCGCGAACAGTTCGAGGCCCGGCGGGCCGCCGACCTGTCGCTCGACCGCACCACCTTCCCCGTACGCGAGCAACTGCCGGAACGGCAGTTCCGGCTGGGGCAGATGACCCTCCTGCAAACCACCACGCTGACCAAGTGGTACCTCGAACACGAAACGGATCGCCGCGAAACATTCCAGTTGCGGGCAGCGCACCTGGGCTCCACGCCCGTTCCCTCGATGATCCTGCAGGTGGACCAGTTGCACAGCCGCGAAGGGCTGAGCCTGAGGCTGTTGGAGGCCGAGGCGTCGAGATACTGGGGCAGGTACACGCCCTGCCGAACGCACCGCAAGTGACACAGAAAGGGAAACGTACATGAAGGCTTTGCAGCTGCGCTGGATTTGGCTGGCGTTGCTGGCCGCGCCGCTGCCGTCGCTGGCCGGCCCGCAACCGGATTACCAGACACCGCCGGGCTGGCGCACCGAGTGCATGGGGCGGGTGCAGTTCGATGTGCCCGGGGACATTGCCTGGCACATGGTCGATTACCACTGGGGAAAGCCCTTTTTCGACGATCCTCAACCCAACCCCACCATCACCCCGGGCGAGAGGCAGGTCGCGTATGGGGAAGGGCTGACGCCGGGCCACCGCTATCTGGTCAATATCGCGGTCAGCCCGTTGACCGACCCCAAGGTCTTCGAATATTACCGGTATATCCAGACCCTGGGGCGTGGAGAGGCGCAGGAGCGCGTTGTGCAACGCCGGATCGACGCGTTGGACACACAATACGACCAGAGCAAAGGGGACCAAAGGGCGATCGAGGCACTGCTCCAGCAGCAGCGTGACCTGAAGGACACCCTCAAGCGCATCGGTTATGTTCACTCGCAGCTGATCATGATCGATGACATCCTCCAGCAGTTCAGGCGCGAGGGGCGGCCGGTGGACAAGCTGCAGGCTGAGTACGATGCCTATTTCAAGGAGCAGACCCAGTGGCCGACCGATGCGCAGTTCGAACAGGAGCGCTTTATCGAGCTGGGCCTGCCTGACGCGTTTGCCCATTGGCATGACAACAGACTGGTCGCGTACCTGTTTCGCGATCAGCGCCTGTATCGCTTCGAGTTCCAGGGCGGCCCGGGTGCGCTGGACACCTCCGATGCGCTGACGCCACTGGAGCCCAAGGCGCGTGCCGTACTGGCCGCCTTCCGTACGCGTGCGCAGTATGAAATTCCGAAGGACAACGGCTTCTGCATACCGTACGGCTTCATTGCCGACGATGGGACGCCGCGACACGGCATCACCCTGGGCTTTACCCCGGTGGACAACCCTAAACTGCTGCACCGCCTGAGCATGAGCGATGACGGTGAAAAAGCCGTCGACATGCTGCCGATGCTGCTGGCGCGGCTGATCGCCAATCCGTTTCCGCAACTGATGAGCGTCGACAAGTTCGGGCCATCCAGGGTGCAGATCGGGGCCGCCAAGGGCAGAATCGGCGGCGCGCGCTACCGTCCCTTCCTGCCCGACACCTTCGAACTGTCGCCCATCGAAACCTTCAAGATAACCGCCGGCAGCCTGTCCACCGAGTACCAGCCGACGGTGATGCTCAGCGTCATCAACGAACACTCCGACCCACCGCTTGAATTCGAGCCCTCCAAGGCCGATTTCCTCACCACGCTGGAAAGTGTACGGGCGTTGCCGGGGGGCCATCGTTTCGAGCCGGTGCCCGACTGAGGAGCCCCGTGGGGCAGCGCAAGGTTGGGCTGATTCAAATGGATATTCACATCACGCGCCTCGGGAAGCGGGGCGGCAGGGGAAATGCACATGAGGTCGTTGAACAAGGGCTGTATCTGGATGGCGTTGCTGGCAATGCCGCTGTCGTCGCTGGCCGCGCCGCAACCGGATTACCAGACACCGCCGGGCTGGCGTACCGAGTGCATGGGACGGGTGCAGTTCGATGTGCCCAAGGAGATTGCCTGGCAGCTTGTGGGGGGCTACTGGCATGAGCCGGACTTCGAGCCCATCAGCCCCACCCTCACCCTCGGTGACCAGCAGGTCGTGTATGGCGAGGGGCTTACGCCCGACCAGCCCTACCTGGTGAAGATCGAAGTCAGCCCCGTGACGGATCGAAACGTCTTTGATCGCCTGAAGCTTGTCCACGGTCCTCGTCGCGGGGCGGCGCAGACGCGGGTGGTGCGAGCGCAGATCGAGGCGCTGCAGGCCAGAATCGAGGCGAAAAAGGAAAAAAATCAGGACTATTCCGCGCTGCTGGACCAGCGTAGCGATCTGGAGGAAACCGTTACCCGTATCAACTGGGTGAGCACCGAGTTGTTCGTGCTCAACGACATGATCCGCGAATTCACGCCCCAGGGACGCCCCACCGTCAAGCTGGAGGCCGAGCGCGCGGCCTATCTGGAGGAACAGGCCAAGTGGCCGACTGATGCCGTGTTCGAGCAGGAGCGCTTTCTGAACCTGGGGATGGCGGATTCGTTTGCCGACTGGACGCCGGGCAGGCTGTTGGCGTACCTGTGGCGCAACCAGCGCATCTATCGCTTTGTGTTTGATGCAGGGCCGGACGCCTCTGGCGCACCGGCATTGCTGGAACATGTAGAGCCGAAGGCGCGCGCCGTGCTCGCCGCGTTCAGGACGCGCGAGCAAAACGAAATCCCGCAGCAAAGCGGCTTCTGCCTGCCGTTCGGCTTCATTGCCGACGATGGCACCCCGCCGCATGCGATCACCCTGGGCTTCAACCCTGTGAACAACCCACACCTGCCGCACAGACTGAGCATGGGGGGCGAGTACCGGAAAGGCCCTGAGTTGATGCGCAAGCTGTTGGAGCATGTGGGCGATCGACGCTTTCCGATTCTCGTCCAGACCGACGCGTTCGGTCCCTTGCGCGTGCCGCTGGGCGCCGTGTACGGCAGCCTCGAGGGTGCGGGCTACTTTGCCCAGGATGCGTACCAGAAACCGGCAAACTACGAAACGTTCGTACTCACCGTCGACGCCCCTGCCAGCGAGTATCAGCCCAGCGTGGGGCTGACGGTGCTCGACGATCACTCCCAGCCGGCGCTGACGTACGCGGCTGTCCAGGCCGATGTACTGACCACCCTGAAAAGCATCCGGGCGTTGCCGGGCAACCATCGCTTCGAGCCGCAGGCTGACTGAACAACCGCCCTGGCGCGGGGTCAACGGAAGGTAAGGCTGATTCACCCTGAGTTGCGTCACTGAGGAGAATCCAATGAAAGCGTGGGAAATTACCTTTGTCGATCAAAAAGGCGAAAGGACCTCGCTGCCGTTTACCGCCGAGCGCGAGCCCAGCATCGAAGAGGCTGCGCGGCTGATTCGTACCCACCTGTTTCCCGTCATGGCCGAACTCGACCTCAACGATTTCCAGGACCGCGTCGTCTCTCCTACGGCCAAGTGGCTGAAGGAGCAGAGCGGGGTGCAAATCACTTCGATTGTCCAGATGCCCTGAACGCTTTTGTCACTGGCATACCAGGCTGATTGGCGCTAGGCTGCTGGCAGGGCCACGTTTCAACGCTGCAGGCCCTGTTTCCCTTTAAACCATCGCTGCATCCGCTGCATCCGCTCGAATTGCCCACCGTCGTCCCGCGTGGTGGGCAAGTGCTATCGCACTGAAAGTCTATCCATCGCGACGAGGAGGACGATTCATGAGCAGCCAGTATGAGGACATCAGCAGCACGGTTTTGCGCCGCATGAAAGAAGGCGGTTTCGATTTTGCACAAATCCATCCTATCGAGTTCTATGCGGTTTTCCCGGACGAGGAGCGGGCGCGCAGGGCAGCAGGGCAGTTTCGTGGCGAGTCGCTCAGCGCGCAGGTGCGTGAGAGCGACGAAGGCTGGCAACTGGAATTGAGCAAGGTGATGTACGCCACCTACGGGGGTATCGGCGAGTTCGAGCATGATTTCGAGATTGCCATCTCGCCCCTGGGCGGTGAGATCCAGGGCTGGGGGGTCAAGCAGGAACGATTGCTGGCCTGAACCCGGTTGCAGTACGCGGGGCGGCCCGCCGCCCCGATCCATTCTCTGTTTACCCCTTGCAAGCTCAGGGCTTGCGCGTGGCCATGTGCGCCAGGTAGCTCAGCAGTTGTTCCAGTTCCGGGTCGCTGATCACCGTTTCGGCAAAGCCGGGCATGCGTGCCTGTGGCCAATGGCGCAGGCTTTGCGGGTCGCGGATGTAGCGGCGCAGGAGCGCGGGCTGGAAATACTCGGTGGGGTTGTAGGGCAGGTTCAGGTCCGGGCCAAACTGGGCGTCACCGGCACCATTGAGCCGATGGCAGGCCAGGCAGTGCTTCTGAAACAGCGCAAAGCCCAGGTTGATCGGGTCGTCGCTGCGCAATTGCGACGCCGGGCGCAGCGCCGGGAAGCGCTCGGCCACAGGCTTGAGACGGCGGATGCTGGCGATCTGAAACGGCCATTGCTCCGGGCTGATACGGCCCGCCTCGGGGTGTGTCCACACCAGATAGAACGGCCCCGCGCTGCCTTTGCCCTGGCTGAGCGGCGGCCACGGCTGGGCCGGGTCTTCCACGGCCAGCCACGCTTGTGTCGGGCCATGCTCGAGCAACGCGGCGGCCGGCATCTCGGCGGCAAAGCCGTCCAGTGCCACGGCCTGCAGGTGGTCTTCGGGCTTCACGCCTTCCAGAAGCGCGGCCAAGGGTACGGCACGGTAGTGCATGCTCTTCCTGTACGACACATCGCTGTCGATGCGGATAGCCTGCGCCTGCGGGTGTGCCAGCAGTTGAGCCGTCTCCCAGTGGCGCTCTGCGTCGCCCAGCGCCAGGGTCAATTGCGCCGCCTGCAACGGCAGGCTCAGCAGCAACAGCAGGGCAAGGCAATGGCGCATGGGCAGTCTCCAACCTTCGAGGTCGGCAGCATACACCAGGGCTGACGTGACGCCGGGGTGAAGGAGTGTTCGCGCTTAGCCGAACAGGCGCGTGAGGTTGGGCACGATCAACAGCAACGTCGTCGCAAAAAGAATGAGCCCGGCTTGACGTACTTTCGATTGTTTGAACATGGCTGACTGCCTTTTTTGTTGTTATTCCTGAGTGCCGAATGGCGTCCTTGTCCAGGCATCGCGAAACGCCTGAGCGTCCGGGATGCATCCCCGCTGCATCCGTCACGAACCTGCTGTGTTTCGGTATACAACTAACCTTAGGGTCAACGTTACCTGTGTTTTAGAACCCTTTCGTATTACTCGATAACTTTTTAGCGATTCATGCTATGAGGCTAATAGCCACCTGGTGATCATCCCTTCTGCTAGACGCGTGCGCGCAGCGGCTGGCGGCATTGCTCAATCCTGACCGTTCGTCCGAGTCAACACTTGCCTCCAGGCGTCATTCGCGGCAGGCTCTAGCGACACTTTGTGCCTCATGCCGTTCGGGACTAAAACTATGTCGTTACGCATCTGCATCCTGGAAACCGATGTCCTGCGACCCGAGCTGGTCGATCAGTATCAGGGCTACGGCCGGATGTTCGAGCACCTGTTCACCCACCAGCCGATTGCCGCCGAGTTTCGCGTGTACAACGTGATGAATGGCCATTACCCCGACGACGACCAGGTGTTCGATGCGTACCTGGTCACCGGGAGCAAGGCCGATTCATTTGGCGACGACCCTTGGATTGCCCGCCTCAAGGCGTTCTTGCTGGACCGCTACCAGCGTGGCGACAAGCTGTTGGGCGTGTGTTTCGGCCATCAGTTGCTGGCGCTGCTGCTGGGCGGCAAGAGCGAGCGCGCGACCCAGGGCTGGGGCGTGGGCACGCACCGTTACGTGATGGCGGCCAAGGCGCCGTGGATGAGCCCGCAGGTCGAGGAACTGACCTTGCTGATCAGCCATCAGGACCAGGTGACCCGCCTGCCCGAAAATGCCACGGTGATCGCCTCCAGTGACTTCTGCCCGTATGCGGCCTATCACATCGGCGATCAGGTGCTGTGTTTCCAGGGCCATCCCGAGTTCATCCATGACTATTCGCGGGCGCTGCTGGACCTGCGCCAGCAGCACCTGGGGCAGGAGGTGTACAGCAGAGGGGTGGCCAGCCTCGACCAGCAGCATCAGGGCAGCACCGTGGCCGAATGGATGATGCGTTTCGTTGCGCACAAGCCGGGCAGCCCGTCGGCCTGAGCCCTACAGCCAGCCGGAGCGCTTGAAGCTGGCGAACAGCGTCGTGCATCCCACGGCGATCACCCCCAGTACGGCGAAGTAGCCGTACTGCCAGCTCAACTCCGGCATGTTCTGGAAATTCATCCCGTAGATCCCCGCCACAGCGGTGGGGAAGGCCAGGATCGCCGCCCAGGCCGCGAACTTGCGCTGGGTGATGCTCTGGCGCGACGACTCCAGCAGCATGCCGATCTCGATGGTCTGGCTGGCGATGTCACGGATGCCTGAAAGGTCTTCCATCTGTCGCGTGACATGGATCTGCACGTCGCGAAAATACGGGCGCATGTTCTTGTCGATGAACGGAAATGTCAGGCGCTGCAGTTCCTCGCTGACTTCCATCATCGGCGCCACATAACGGCGCAGGCGCAATATGTCGCGGCGCAGGCCATGCAGGCGGCGGATGTCGTCTTCCTGCAACGAGCTGCTCAGCACGTTGTTCTCCAGCTCTTCGATCTCGCCGTGGATGGCTTCGCTGACCGGCTGGTAGTTCTCGGTGACGAAATCCAGCAGCGCGTAGAGCACGAAGTCTTCGCCGTGCTCGAGCAGCAGCGGGCGTGCCTCGCAGCGCTGGCGGACCAGCGCGTAGGATTTGGAGTGGCCGTTGCGGCAGGTGATGATGTAGCCGTTGCCGGCGAAGATATGGGTTTCGATGAACTCCAGCTTGCCGTCCTGGCGCACCGGGGAATAGGTGACGATGAACAGCGCGTCACCGAAGGTCTCCAGCTTTGGCCGGCTGTGCTTTTCCAGCGCATCCTCGATCGCCAGTTCGTGCAGGTTGAACTGGCGCTGCAGGTTGGCCAGCTCCTGGGCATTGGGCTCTTCCAGGCCGATCCAGACGAAATGGCCAGGCTTGCTGGCCCATTCGGCGCCCTCATCGAGGCTGATATTGGTGACTTTCCTGCCCGCGCTGTACACCGCTGCCGCTACGACTCGACCCATGGTTGTGCGTTTCCCCGTTATTTCGTACAAACCCCAGCTTGGTCTGACTCCGGGCAATCGGCAACTGTTCAGCGCCCGTGCAGTTCGTTTTCCATCCGATCGATGCAGTCCTGCATCTGCTGGCGGCATTGTTCGGCCAGGGCCGGTACGTCCTGATGGGTCAGGCCGCTGGTGGAAATCGGCGCCAGCGAGCGAATGATCACCTTGCTGCGCCGCCAGCCATTGAGGTTGAGGCGGTACGCGTAGCGGCTGACGCACACCGGCACGATGGGCACGCCGGCCTCCACGGCCATGTGAAAGGCGCCTTTCTTGAAGGGCAGCAGGTGTTCGCCGGCATTGCGCGTGCCTTCGGGGAACACCCAGATCGAGGTGTCCTGTTCCTGCAGGGTGCGGGTGGTGGTCTGCATGGCACGGCGTGCCTGATAGGCGTTGCCGCGATCGACCAGCACATTGCCGCCCAGCCAGAACAGCTGGCCGAACAGCGGCACCCATTTCAGGCTCTTCTTGCCGATGCACACGGTGCGCGGCGGCACCACGTGGCCGAGCACGAACAGGTCGTGATTGGACTGATGGTTGGCGATGATCACGCAGCCCGGCGGCTGGTCGAACAGCGGGCCGACTTCGGCCTGTATCTGCAGGCGCATCAGCCAGGTGGCGGGCCAGCCGTACAGGCGTGCGCACAGGCGGCTGTTGTCGGGGTGGAAGGGCCGGCACAGGCCGATCAGTACACCCAGCACGCCGGCCAGAATAAAGTGCAGCCCCAGCAGGGGCATGCGAATGAGCATTAACATCGGATCAACCCCAGACAAAACGCGGCGCAGTGTACGGTTGTGCACCGCCTGGGGCAAACGATCGTTTTAACGGTTCAAAGGCCTCGCTGGGCTCAGCCCAGATGCTCCTGGTCCCGAATGATCGCGTCATCCAGCAGTTCCAGCAGGGCCTTGCGCACCTTGAGCTTGGTGTGCTTGTGCGCGCTCATGTTGATCTTCTTCAGTTGCTGCGCCGCAGCCAGGGCGCTGGCGTGCAATTGTTCGGCCGGCACTACCTTGTCGAGAAAGCCCGCATCCACCGCGCTCACCGGGTCGAACATCTCGGCATTGATCACCGAGCGATGGAACGCCGAGCGACGCAGCCGATCACGTGCCAGCTCGATGCCGGCATGGTGCATGGTCATGCCGATCTGCACTTCGTTCAGGCCGATGCTGAACGGGCCCTCGACGCCGATGCGGTAGTCGGCCGACAGCAGCAGGAACGCGCCTTTGGCCACCGCGTGGCCAGGGCAGGCGACGATCACCGGGAACGGGTGCGACAACAGGCGTCGCGCCAGGGTCGAGCCTGCCGTCACCAGCGATACCGCGGCCTGGGGGCTTGCGGTCATCACCTTGAGGTCGTAGCCGCCGGAGAGAATGCCTGGCTGGCCGGTGATGATGACCACGGCGCGGTCCTGCACGGCGCGGTCCAGCGCACTGTTGAAGGCACTGATCAGGTCGGGCGAAATGGCGTTGACCTTGCCGTTGTTCAGGGTCAGGGTCGCGATGCCGTCTTCCAGGTGGTAGGTAACCAGTTCGCTCATGACAGAGTTCCTTTAGGTGAAGTGGGCTGACGTTACCCAGCTGCCACGGCCAGGTAAAGCGCCAAGACTGACCGGTGGGTCAGGCAAAAGGCTGTAGGCCTTGCGTGGCGGGCGCCGCCAGCGCAGCGCAGCCGAAGCACTCCAGAGATTGGCGGCTTTGCCACTTCTTGCTTAAGCGCATGAATATTCTGAAAAAAACCTTTGCCATTGAAAGTGCTTTCGACTACATTAGCGCGCCTCGACAGGGTGAACTGCCTGGCGAGAACCGGTGAAGTGTCCGAGTGGCTGAAGGAGCACGCCTGGAAAGTGTGTATACAGGAAACTGTATCAAGGGTTCGAATCCCTTCTTCACCGCCATATTCGATACGCTGAAAGCCCCCGGACTTGAAAGAGTCCGGGGGTTTTTTGTTGGGCCCATGAAAAGGAGGTTTCAGATGCTTACAGAGTGTTTTTCCGAGCAGCAGATCCATGCCGCCGAGCAGGTGTTCACCCTGGTCAGCCCTTCGGCTGACATGGCGCGCGATCACCTCCAGGCGTTTCGTGAGCTGGAACTGGATGAAGACGACATCGAAGAGTTCGAGGAAGATCCCAAGCAGTTGATGTGGATGGTCAAGGACATCGCTGACTGGGAATCGGTGTTCTACGTGGACTGGAAGGACACCGAGTCGTTCGTGCAGAGCGTTCAGCAGTTGGCTGAAGCGCGCGGGGCCGAAGTGACCTTTGGTGTCGAAGATGCCGAAGACGAAGATTTCCTCGAGAACCACAGCGTGTCGCAGCTGATGATCCTGGCCCATGCCGAGCTCGGGAAGCAGGGCCTGGTGCTGTGGAACTGGTCGACGCTGGAAGACTGCTACAGCGGTTTCATCACCACCCCGGATGCGGCAGCCAAGCTGCATGAGATCGCTGACGTACTGGAAGTGCAGTTCCGCGAGGGCAGCACGCCGTTCTGATCTGCGGCGCGCCCTTCGCTGGCAAGCCGGCTACCACAGGTACAGTGTCAATCTTCTGATCACTGAAATCCTTGTGGGGCTGGCTTGCCAGCGAAGAGGCCCTCAGAAGCTCACAGACGCCGACACCCGCGCAGTGCGCGGCGCGCCCTGAAACAGATACCCATCGCCCAGATACGCCCCTGCATCGCGCCAGTAGCGCCGGTCGAACAGGTTATCCACCGTCAGGCGCAGCACCGTGTCATACCCGCCGATACGCGTGCGGTAGCGGCTGCCCACATCGAATACCGCATACCCACCCACCTCGACCGTACCCGCCTGATTGGCATACTTGCTCGCGCTGTAGCGCGCGCCGCCCAGCAGTGCCAGCCCGGGTACGCCGGGCAGGCTGTAGTCGGCCTGCAGCGCCGCGCGAAAATTGGGCACATTCAATGCCTGATGGTCGTCATAGGCGTCGGTACCGCTCCCTTGCACCCGCGCCCGAATCGCTGCCGCGCTGGCGTTGATCTGCAGGTTCGAGGTCACCCAGCCGCTGGCGGCCAGTTCCAGCCCGGTGTTCTTCTGCTGGCCTTGCTGAACGTAGGTGAACTCGCCTGCACCGTCCGGCTGGGCATACTGATACGCCTGGCGCAGCTGGAACAGCGCCGCGCTCAGGCTCATGCGCTGCCATTCGCGCTTGATGCCCAGCTCGATCTGGCGCGAGGTGGTGGGGGCGAGGATGTCCTGGTTGTTGGTGGCGAACCACGGCGCTGCATTGCCGGACGACAGCCCCTTGCTGTAGCTGGCGTACAGCGAGATGTCCTGGCGCGGCTTGTAGATCAGCGCGGCGTTGGGCAGCAGTTGGTACTGGCGGGTATGGCGCAGCGGCTCGCCCTGTTCATTGAACGCCTGCTCGTCGAGGCGAACCATGCGCGCACCCAGCACGGTTTGCCAGTGTTCGTTGAAGCTGATGCGATCGCTGGCGAACAGGCCGTACTGGCGGCTGTCGAGGCGGCGCTCGCTGTGCCCCGGTGTCCCGTCGAACGGTGCCAGCCCGGGGGTTGGCTGATAGATGTTGCCGCTGCCAAGCCACTGGTTGAAGGTCGGACGCTGGTCGAGCGTGCGCCGTTGCGCGCTGCTGCCCACGGTCAGGTCATGGTCCAGGCCGCCCAGTTTGAAGCGGCCATTGAGCGCCAATTGCGCCTCGTCGGTGCGGCGGGTGTCGTCGGGGCTACGGTAGTCATAGATGTCGTAGTCGCCTTCGGGGCTGAAATGCGCGTCCATCCCCGACCCCCAGGCAAACGAGCTGTAGTCGTCGATTACTACATGGCTGCGCGATGCACTCACGCTGCCGGTCCAGGCCTCATTGAAGCGGTAGTCGAACTTGCCGCCCAGGTTCAGCGAATCGATCTGCACCGGCTTGGCCCAGTGCTGATAGGCCAGGCGATCCTTCGGGTCGATGCCGTGCGGTAGCTGCGTGCCGCCGAGCAACTGGTAGCCCGGCACCGAGCGCTGTTCACGCTGCTGGTACTCGACGTCCAGTTGTAGCAGAGCATCCGGGTTGATCTGCCAGTCGAAGGCCAGCGAGGCGAAATCGCGCTTGCCGTCGGCATGCTCGACGTACGAACGAATGTCTTCATGGGCCAGGTTGGCACGCAGGCCGAACTGGCGCTCGCTGCCGAACCAGCCACCCAGATCGGCGGCGATGTAGCGCTCGCCCTGTTCATTGCTCGACACGGTCAGTGCACGCACATCCTGCGGGCGCTTGGTCACGTAATTGATCAACCCGCCCGGTTCGGCCACGCCGCTCTGCAAGCCGGACAACCCCTTGAGCAGCTCGACCTGCTGCTTGTTTTCCAGGGCCACGTTCTGTTCGCCGGCAATGGTCTGACCATTGATGGTGTAACTGTGCGCCGCGTCGAGTTCGAAGCCGCGCACGTTGAAATTTTCGTAATAACCGATGGGGGCGTAGCTTTCGCCAACCGAGGCATCGCTTTGCAGCACCTGGCTGAGCAGGCGCACCTGGCGGTCCTGCAGCAGTTGTTCGGTGAACACCGACACGGAGGCCGGCGTGTCGAGCAGCGGCGCTGCCGCGAAACCTGCCACCGAGGCCTGGCGTGGCTGGTAGCCGTCATCGAGTACGTCGGAGACATTCAGGGGCGCGAGGGTGATGTCATTGGCGGCCAGGGTGTGTGGCGAACTCAAGGCCAGGCCGAAGCTCAGCAGGCTGACGGGCAGGCGAGGGCGGTGCAGGGTCATGCAGAAAGCTCCTTGAGGGCCTGCAGCGGGCGCGCCGTTATTGTTCGGCAGCTACCCGATAGCTGAAAGCCCATTACGGCAAAGGGAAGCGCGGCAGGTGAGCGCAACCGGCGCGAAAGTGCAGGGCCTGCCGGCGTTGCGCCGGCAGGCGGGGGCATATTACCTGAACGAAATGCCGAGGATGGAATTCAGCGAGGGTCGCTGGCCACCTCGTGCCGGCGCCAGTAGCCGTCGATCTTCGACCAGGTGCGGCTGTCGGTCACCGCCAGCAGCTTGCGACCGTCCTTGAAGGTGGCGAGGAAGGTCACCTCCTCTTCCTTGCCACCCAGCCAGAGCCCGGCGAGCAGGCCGACGGGGCCGGCGACCAGCGCGCCGGCCATGCCCCAGCTCAGGGCGCTGCCCAGGTGGCGGCTCGATTCCTGGTTGGCGACCTTCATGTGCTTGATGCGTGAGAGGGCGATCTTCTCGCCTTGAGAGGGGCTGCCAGCGGTCTTGAGTGTGAGCGATCCATTGCGATACTCGCCTTCACCTTGCAAGAAGTCGCCGGATTGAACCGTGAGTCTTGTCATGGGCATCGTCCGAAATCAGGGGGCAGTTGACGACTTCCTACTCAGCGCCGCGCCGCAGTACAAGTCAATGCTCAGGCGACAGAGGGTAGATTCTGGGGTGGGGTGCGTTGTCGCAGGGGAGCCGCTGACGTGTAGCCGCACGGACAGCATGCGCGCCGCGACGTGGTATTTTTGTCCGACAATTCGCCTGGAAATTGGCGTCAAAATAACGCTAGAAGTTTGTTCGGTTATATGGCAATTTGCCCACGCCTTTATCAGGGCGAGTGACAGGACGTTCTCGCCAAGGGACCGTTCTGTCTGAAAAACAACGGCTTTTAGCAAACAAGGAAGTGTAAGTATGTCGACCGCTCAACCCTCGGCATTGGCCCTGGCAGTTCAGCCAAAGGGCTACAGTGCCGCCTATCAGCAATTGAGCAACTTCGCTCACCAGTACGACCGCGGCGCCGGTACCCTCAATGGCAAACCCTCGTTCAGCGTCGATCAGGCTGCTACCCAGCTGTTGCGCGATGGCGCTGCCTGGAAAGACCTGAACAAAGACGGTTTCATCAACCTCACCTACAGCTTTCTGACCCGGGCACCGGCGGACTTCGACCGCGAACTGGGCAGCTTCAGCGCGTTTTCCGCGCAGCAGCAGGCCCAGGCCAAGCTGGCCATGCAGTCCTGGTCGGACGTTGCCAAGATCACCTTCCAGCAGGCGGCCAGTGGCGGCGATGGTCACATGACCTACGGCAACTACAGCGACGGCAGCAGCGGCGGCGCAGCCTTCGCCTACCTGCCGTACCAGTTCGCCGGGTCGCACAAGGGCGAGACCTGGTACCTGGTCAACAATCAGTACCGCGAAAACACCAACCCGGACAACGGCAACTACGGTCGCCAGACCCTCACCCACGAGATCGGTCACTCGCTGGGCCTGTCGCACCCTGGCGACTACAACGCCGGTGAAGGCAACCCGAGCTACCGTGATGCCACGTATGGCCAGGACTCGCGTGGCTACAGCGTCATGAGCTACTGGAGTGAAAGCAACACCAGCCAGAACTTCAGCAAGGGCGGTGCCGTGACCTATGCGTCCGCACCGCTGATGGACGACATCGCCGCCATCCAGAAGCTCTACGGCGCCAACTACGCGACCCGCGCCGGCGATACCGTGTACGGCTTCAACTCCACCGCCGACCGTGACTTCTATTCGGCCACTTCGTCGTCCTCCAAGCTGGTGTTTTCGGTGTGGGACGGTGGCGGCAACGACACGCTGGACTTCTCCGGCTTTACCCAGAACCAGAAGATCAACCTCAATGAAGGGTCGTTCTCGGATGTTGGCGGCATGGTGGGCAACGTTTCCATCGCGCAGGGCGTCACCGTGGAAAACGCCATCGGCGGCTCGGGCAACGACCTGCTGATCGGCAATGCGGCGGCCAACATGCTGGTGGGCGGTGCCGGTAACGACATCATCTTCGGCGGCGGCGGGGCAGACCTGATGTGGGGCGGTGCCGGTCGGGATACCTTCGTGTTCGAATCCAGCAGCGACTCGACCCCGCAGGCGCCGGACTGGATCATGGATTTCACCAGCGGCCAGGACAAGATCGACCTGACCGGCTTTGCCGCGTTTTCGGTGAACAAGCTGCAACTGGACTTCGTCACCGCCTTCACCGGGCACGCGGGTGAAGCGCTGCTCACCTACGACAAGGTCAACAACGTGGGCGGTCTTGCCATCGATTTCACCGGGGTTGGCCAGGCCGACTTCCAGGTGTACACGGTGGGCCAGGCTGCCATTACGGATATCGTGGTCTGATAGCGGCGTAATCGGGGGTGGCGCGTGCGCCGCTCCTTTGCATTGGATGTAACCCATGACCCTCAAACGACGCATCGCGCTTGGCGCGATAACCTTCATGACGCTTACCGAGGTAGGTATGGCAAGCAGCCTGTTACTCCCCACGCCCGAGCAACTGGCCGGCGCCTGGAAACTTTACCGCGCAAGTGAGCCGGCGGCGGCCTGCACCGTGCACCTGCAGGCCCCCCAAACCTTGCTCGGCGGCGAACTCGATTGCGCAGAGCGCTTGCTTGGCGTGCGTGTCACTGCATGGTTGGTGACCCCCGACACCCTGGCCCTGGTGGGGGACGACGGCAGTGCGCTGCGCCACTTCAATCGTGTGAAGCCTGGCGTGTACGAGTTTGGCTACGACGCCGACAAGACCCTGCGCCTGGAGCGTCTGGACCTGCAGTGAAGGCATTCGCCAGGACGGCATGAAGATATCCCGATCTTTCAAGGAACGAAACGCGGACAATGAACGCCCCGACACCCCAAGCCGGTGCCCCCTTGTGGGCGGCACTGGCTGACTACAAATCCATCCTGATCAGTGTCGGTTGTTTTACCGCGTTGATAAATATCCTGATGCTGGTGCCCTCGATCTACATGTTGCAAGTGTATGACCGGGTATTGTCCTCACAGAATGAAACCACCCTGTGGATGTTGACCTTGATGGTGGTCGGCTTCTTTGTATTTATCGGCGTACTTGAAACCGTCCGCAGTTTCATTGTTATCCGGGTAGGCCATCAACTTGAGCAGGCCTTCAATCTCAAGGTCTACCGCGCCGCCTTCGAACGCAACTTGCGCCGGCGTGACGCGGCGGCCGGGCAAGCGCTTGGCGACCTGGCCCAGGTTCGCCAGTTTGTCACCGGCCCGGCGTTGTTCGCGTTCTTCGATGCGCCGTGGTTTCCGATCTACCTGGCCGTGATCTTTCTGTTCAATGTATGGCTGGGTGTACTGGCCTGCGCGGGTGCGCTGGTATTGGTGCTGCTGGCCATCCTCAACGAGCGTCTGACCCATGCGCCGCTGGTGCAGGCCGCCGGTTATCAGCAGCAATCGGCGCAGTTGGCCAGCAGCCACCTGCACAATGCCGAGAGTATCCAGGCCATGGGCATGCTCGGTGCCCTGCGCGAGCGCTGGTTCAGCCTGCATGCACGGTTTCTGGCGCTGCAGAACCGCGCCAGCGACACTTCGGCGCTGATCAGCGCCACCAGCAAGGCCCTGCGCCTGTGCTTGCAGTCACTGGTACTGGGCCTGGGCGCCTTGCTGGTGATCGAGGGCCAGATGACCCCGGGCATGATGATCGCCGGTTCCATCCTCATGGGGCGGGTGCTCAGCCCCATCGACCAGTTGATTGCCGTGTGGAAGCAATGGAGTGGCGCACAGCTGGCCTACACGCGGCTCGACAGCCTGTTGCGCGAGTGCCCCGAGTCGGCACCGTGCATGGCGTTGCCCACCCCCAGCGGTCGTCTCGACGTCGAGCAGCTCAGTGCCGGGCCACCCGGCAAGCGTATCGCCACGGTGCAGCAGGTCAGTTTCAGCCTGGCGGCCGGCGAGGTACTGGGGGTGCTGGGCAACTCTGGCTCCGGCAAGTCGACCCTGGCCAGGGTCCTGGTGGGGGTCTGGCCGCCGCTGGCTGGCGCGGTGCGCCTGGACGGTGCCGAGCTGCACCGCTGGGAGCGCGAGGCGCTGGGCCCGCATATCGGCTACCTGCCCCAGAACATCGAGCTGCTGCGCGGCAGTATTGCCGAGAACATCGCCCGGTTTGCCCCGCTCGACGGTCACAAGGTGGTGGAAGCGGCGCGCCAGGCCGGTGTGCATGAACTGATCCTGCGCCTGCCCCAAGGCTATGACACGCGGCTGGGCGAGGAGGGGGCCGACCTGTCGGGAGGGCAGAAGCAGCGCATTGCCCTGGCCCGCGCCCTGTACGGCGGGCCGAGCCTGATCGTGCTGGACGAGCCCAATTCCAATCTGGATGCCAGCGGTGAAGCGGCGCTGGCCAGCGCCATCACCCAGATGAAGGCGCTGGGGCGCACCGTGGTGCTGGTGACCCACCGCAGTGCGGCACTGGCCCAGGCCGACAAGCTGCTGGTGCTGGGCGAAGGGCGGGTGCAGGCCTTCGGCCCGGCGGTGCAGGTGATGCAGGCGTTGAATCAGGCCCCGCGCCCGGCAGCGGCGCACGCGAGCAATGGCGTATGAACAAGGACGAGCACGGCATGACGATGGTGGCCACGGGGCGCGATGCGCAGTATTTCGTTCGCCTCGGCTGGTGGCTGACACTGCTGGGGTTTGGCGGCTTTCTCGGCTGGGCGACCCTGGCACCGCTGGATGAGGGCATCAGCGTGCAAGGCACCGTGGTGGTGTCGGGCAAGCGCAAGGCGGTGCAATCGATGGCCGCAGGAGTCGTCAGCCAGATCCTGGTGCGCGAGGGGCAGGTGGTCGAGCAGGGGCAGCCGCTGTTCCGGCTCGACCCGACCCAGGCCCAGGCCGACGTGCAGGCGCTGCAGGCCCAGTACCGCATGGCCTGGGCCAGCCTGGCACGCTGGCAGAGCGAGCGTGACAACTTGCCGGCCATCGCCTTTGGCAGCGAGCCGGGCAGCGACCCGGACCCGCAACTGAGCCTGACGCTGGAGAACCAGCGCCAGCTGTTCCGCAGCCGTCGCGATGCGTTGGCCCGCGAGCAGGCCGGGCTCAAGGCCAACATCGACGGTTCGGTGGCGCAACTGGCGAGCATGCGCCGTGCCCATGGCGACCTGCAGGCCCAGGCCGATTCGTTGCGCGAGCAACTGAGCAACCTGCAGCCCTTGGCCAGTGACGGCTATATCCCGCGCAACCGCCTGCTCGACTACCAGCGTCAGCTGTCCCAGGTGCAGCGCGACCTTGCGCAGAACACCGGTGACAGCGCGCGGCTCGAGCAGGGCATCGTCGAAGCACGCCTGAACCTGCAGCAGCGCCAGCAGGAGTACCAGAAAGAGGTGCGCAGCCAGTTGGCCCAGGCCCAGCTCGATACCGTCACCCTTGAACAGCAGCTGACCTCGGCGCGCTTCGCCCTGCAGCACAGCGAAATTCTGGCCCCGGCCCAGGGCATCGCGGTCAATCTGGCGGTGCACACCGTGGGCGCGGTAGTGCACCCCGGCGCAGCGCTGGTGGAGATCGTGCCGCAGGATGCGGCATTGCAGGTGGAAGGCCGCTTGCCGGTCAGCCTGGTGGACAAGGTGGCGCTGCAACTGCCGGTGGATATCCTGTTCACCGCTTTCAACCAGAGCAGCACGCCGCGGGTCAGCGGCGAGGTGACGTTGATTTCCGCCGACCAGTTGCTCGATGAACACACCGGTCAGCCGTATTACGTGCTGCGCAGCAGTGTCAGCGACAGCGCCCTGGCGCGCCTTGACGGGCTGGTGATCAAGCCTGGCATGCCGGCCGAGCTGTTCGTGCGCAGTGGTGAGCGCTCGTTGCTCAACTACCTGTTCAAGCCGTTGCTCGACCGGGCCGGCACGGCCCTGACCGAACGATAGGACGCCTACCCATGAAAAGCATGATGAGCGGGCTGCTGGTGGCGTGCGCGATGGGCGTGGCTGGCAGCGTACAGGCGATGGGACCGTTTCAGGTCTATGAGCAGGCCTTGTACAAGGACCCCGTGCTGCTGGGCGCACTCAAGGCGCGCGAAGCTGGCCAGGAGTACCGCACGATAGGGCGGGCCGGGCTGCTGCCCAACCTGACCTACAACTACAACAAGGGCCGTAACGACTCTACCGCGACCTACCTGGGCGACAACGTGCGCAGTAGCGAAGACCGGCGTTACGACAGCTACGGTTCGACCTTCAGCCTGCAGCAGCCGTTGTTCGACTACGCCGCCTACGCCAGCTACCGCAAGGGCGTGGCGCAGGCGTTGTATGCCGACGAAACCCTGAGGGACAAGCGCCAGGCGCTGCTGGTGCGGGTACTGAGCCATTACACCCAGGCGCTGTTCGCCCAGGACCAGATTGCGATCAGTGTGGCCAGCAAGCAGGCGTACGAGCAGCAGTTTCGCCAGAACCGCGAGCTGTTTCGCCAGGGCGAGGGCACCCGCACCGATATCCTCGAGGCCCAGGCCCGCTATGAGCTGGCGGATGCCGAGCACATCCAGGCCCGCGATGACCTGGATGCCGCGCTGCGCGAGCTGGGGGCGTTGATCGCCGAACCTGCACTGCGTATCGAAGACCTTGCGCCGTTGCAGGCAAGCTTTGCGCAATTTGCCCTTCAACCTGCCGCTTATCAGGCCTGGCATGAGCTGGCGCTGGCCAACAACCCGCAGCTGGCATCCGGGCGTCAGGCGCTGGAGGTGGCGCGCTTCGAGGTACAGCGCAACCGCGCCGGCCACCTGCCGCGGGTCACTGCGTATGCCACCTCGCGGCGCACGCAGTCGGACAACAGCAACACCTATGACCAGCGCTACGACACCAACACCATCGGGGTGGAGGTGAGTATGCCGTTGTTCGCCGGTGGCGCCGTGTCGGCGTCCACCCGGCAGGCCAGCCGTACCCTTGAGCAGGCCGAATACGAGCTTGAGGGGCAGACGCGCACGACCCTGATCGAGCTGCGTCGCCAGTACAATGCATGCGTCTCGGGTGCTGCGCGCCTGCGGGCCTACGGTCGCGCCTTGAGTTCGGCGCAGGCGCTGGTGCAGTCGACCCGCCAGAGTGTGCTGGGGGGCGAGCGGGTCAACCTGGATGTGCTCAATGCCGAGCAGCAACTGGCCACCACCCGGCGCGACCTGGCGCAGGCGCGCTACGATTACCTGCTGGCGTGGGTCAAGCTGCACTACGCCGCTGGAACGTTGCGTGAGGAGCACCTGTCGCGGGTCGACGAGGCCTTCGTGCGGGGCGACTGACCCGCCGCCTGTAGGCGCCAGCCTTGCTGGCGAAGGCGTCTACGCGGGCTTCACCTGTACCGTACGGCGCTCCACCCATAGCCACACCGCCAGTGCTATCGCACCGATCACCAGCCCTGCCACCACGATGCCGTTCCAGCCATGGGCCTGGAACAGCTGCGTGCCCAGCAGCGAACCCAGTGCGCCGCCAATGAAATAACAGGTGATGTACCCGGCATTGAGCCGGTTGCGCGCCTCGGGCCGCAGGGCAATCACCGCATTCTGATTGCTCACGTGTACCAGCTGCACCGCCAGGTCAAGCACCAGCACGCCCACCAGCAGCGCGGCGAGCGAGGACTGTGCGAACGCCAACGGCACCCACGACAGCACCAGTGCGAGCAGCCCCACGGTGGTGCCCAGCGAACCCTTGCCACGGTCGGCCAGGCGCCCGGCCCAGTTGGCCGCCAGCGCACCCGCCGCACCGGCCAGGCCGAACAGGCCGATCACCGCATCCGAATACTGGTACGGCTCGGCCGCCAGCAGAAACGCCAAGGGGGTCCAGAACAGCGCGAACAGGCAGAACGACAGCAGCCCCAGCAGCGAACGCAACCGCAGCACCGGCTCGTCGACGAACAGGCGAAATACCGAGCCGATCAGCGCCGGGTACTTGAGCCCGGCATGCTGATGGCGCTCGGGCAGCGCTCGTGCCAGGGCGATCGCGCTCAGGGCCATGAGCGCAGCCGCCAGCAGGTAGATACTGCGCCAGTCGCCCAGTGTGGCCATGAAGCCGGCCGCCGTGCGTGCCAGCAGAATCCCCAGCAGCAGGCCAGTCATCAGCGTACCCACCACCCGCCCGCGTTCGGCCGGGTCACTCAGGCCGGCCGCCATCGGCACCAGCACCTGCGCCACCACCGAGAACAGGCCGGTGAGCGTGGTGCCGATCAGCAGCCACAGCAGGCTGGGGGCAAATGCGCTGATCAGCAGGCCCACCGTGCTGATGGCGATCATGCTGACGATCAGGCGGCGCTGTTCGAACAGGTCGCCCAGTGGCGCCAGCAGCAACAGGCCGGCGCCGTAGCTCAACTGCGCGGCAATCACGATGCTGCCCGCGGTGGCGGTGGTCAGGCCCAGGTGCTCGGCGATACTGTGCAGCAAGGGTTGCGCATAGTAGTTGCTGGCTACGGCCAGGCCGGTGGCGGTGGCCATCAGCAGGATCAGGGCGCGGCTCAGGTGGGGGGTGGCGGGTGCCATGGACCGTCTCGTTGTCAGTGGGTGGGGGCGCTCATTATCGAAAATGCGCTAGCATGACGCCAATGTATCGTTTTCATCGTATCAATCTCCAAAACAGATGGATAAATGAACCTCAAGCAGATCGAGTATGCGTTGGCGGTCGCCGAGACGGGCAGTTTCACCCGTGCGGCCGAACGTTGTCATGTGGTGCAGTCGGCCTTGAGTCATCAGGTGGCACGGCTTGAGACGCATTTGGGTGCGATGCTGTTTGAGCGCAGCTCGCGACGGGTGCGCCTGACATCCGCTGGCGAAGCGTTCGTGCTCAGCGCGCGCACGGCCCTGGAGGCCGCGCGGCGCATTGGCGAGGACGTGGCTGCGGCCTGCGGCGAGGTGCGTGGCCGGTTGTCCATCGGCGAGATCAGCTCGCTGACTGAACTGGACCTGGTTGACCTGCTCGCGGGGTTTCATGGGCAGTATCCGCAAGTGGACATACGGTGGTTGATCGGCAAGAGCGAGGTGCTGATCGCTGATGTGCGTGAGCGTCGCCTGGACGTTGCGTTTATTGGTGTGTGGCCGGGCGAGCCGTTGAATGGCGTGGCATTGCGCCTGTTGGCGGTCGAAGAGCTGGTGGCCGTACTGCCGCCGCATCACCCACTGGTTGGGGTAGGGCGCCTGGCACTGGAGCAGTTGGAGGACCAGCCGCTGGTGGACTTTCAGGCGGGCAGTGGGGCGCGTCGGCAAACCGATGAGGCGTTTGATGCCGCCGGCGTACGCCATCGGGTGCAGTTCGAGGTGGGCAGCATCGGTCTGATCGAAAAATTCGTGCAGCGTGGCCTGGCTTTGGGGTTGGTGCCGGCCAGGATCGCGGCGGGCTTCAGTGGTGTGGTCGCGGTGCCGGTGCATGATGCGCCGGTGCGCCATTTGTATGCAATCTGGTCGACCAACCCGACGCCTGCGGCCAGGGCGTTCATCCAGTTGCTGGAGCGCAGCCTGGCGGCGCGGGCGCGCCAGGTGCCGAGGGCGGTACAAAAATATAGCCTGGCGCATCGGCGTAGCTTTTCAGCACACCTCGATGATCTCGTACACCTGGCGACTGTTGCCCAGCACCAGCACCACCTCATCCCCCTCGAACTTGCCCATCAGGCGCTGCCCCAGCGGTGAGCGCGGGGTGATCACGGTCACCAGTGCATCGCCTTCGCCCATCTTCAGGCCCGCCGCCTCCGGCCCCAGAAACAACCGCTGCTGGCGGTCGTGCTGGTCGGCCAGCAGCACCAGGTTGCTCAGTTGAATCCCGGCCTCGGGGTCATAGTCGCGCACCTGCAACTGCTGGTACGCCACCCGCGCCTGGCGAATCTCTTCCATGCGCCGTGCCTGCCCGGTGGCCAGGTACGAGGCTTCCAGGCCCAAGGTGTCGTACTTGTTCTCGGCAATGTTCTCTTCGGCGGTCGCAGCTTCATACGCGGTCTGCGCCGCGCGCTGGGCCACGTCCAGGTCAATGCACAGGCGCTCGACGATGCGTGCCAGCAGTTCGGTCTTGTTCATCTCAGCGGCAGAACTCAAGGACATTGGCCCGGCTCTTCTCGGTCGGTGCGGTGCGGTTCTGCTGCAACCAGAACTGGCACCGCGGGTTGGACAGGTTGCGTACCTCGCCCTGTGCATGCGCCTCGGCCTGCTGGATGGCCTGGCTGCGCAGGATCTCTTTGTACTGCTCGAACATCTGGTTCTGTTCTGGCGATTGCTGCGGCGCCACGGCCGGTGCAGGCGGAGCAATCGCTTCGCGCAGCGGCTCATGGGTGTCTGGCAGGTACTGCCAGCCCAGCCATACGGTCAGGGCAATCGCCAGGAACCCCAGCCACAGGCCCAGGGCCACGCACAGGATCAATTGCAGCGGTTTGTGGGCAATCTTCAGTTCGCGGCGACGCGCACGGTACGACATGGCAGCCTCCTGGCCAGGACAATGGCGGTGATTGTCGCATGCGCTGGCGGTTTTATTCAGCCTCGCACTTGTTGTCTGTACGGATTAAACCGGACAATCGACGCTTTTTACGCCTGGCTCAAGAGGTGCCCGCGATGAAACAGACTTGGGATATCTTCTGCTGCGTCGTCGACAACTACGGTGACATCGGCGTCACCTGGCGCCTGGCTCGGCAGCTGGCGGCGGAGCACTCGCTGGCCGTGCGCCTGTGGGTGGATGAGTTGGCCGCGTTCGCACGGTTGTGCCCGACCGCCGACCCGCACCTGGCCGCGCAATGGCAGCAGGGCGTGCAGGTGTGCCAGTGGCCCGCCGACTGGCAACCCACCGCTGTGGCGGATGTGGTGATCGGCGCGTTTGGCTGCCAGTTGCCGGCCGCTTATGTCCAGGCCATGCAGGCGCGCAGCGTGCCCGCGCAGTGGCTGAATCTTGAGTACCTCAGCGCCGAAGGCTGGGTGGAAGGCTGCCACGGCTTGCCGTCGCCGCAAGCCAATGGCCTGCGCAAGGTGTTTTTCTTTCCAGGCTTTACCCCGCGAACCGGCGGGCTGCTGCGTGAGTCGAGCCTGCTGGCGCGACGCCAGGCCTTCGAGCGCGATCCGCAGGCACGCCAGGCGTTCCTGCAAGGCCTGGGGGTCGTGGTGCAGGGGCAGGCACGGCTGATGTCGTTGTTTGCCTACGAAAACCCCGGGCTGGGCAGTTGGCTCGACGCCCTGGCGAGCGACACGCAGCCCAGCCATCTGCTGGTACCCGAGGGCCGTATCCTGGGGGATGTGCAGGCCTGGCTGGGTACGCCGCAACTGGCCGTGGGCAGTGTGACGCAGCGCGGTGCGTTGACGGTGCAGATCCTGCCCTTCGTCAGCCAGGATGACTACGACCGCCTGCTGTGGTGCTGTGCGTTCAATGCAGTACGCGGTGAGGACTCGTTCGTGCGTGCACAGTGGGCCGGGCGCCCGCTGCTATGGCACATCTACGTGCAGGAAGAGTACGCCCACTGGGAAAAGCTCGAAGCCTTTCTCGATCACTACACCCGGGGCCTGTCGTCACCTGCCGCCGCCGCGCTGGTTGATCTGTGGCGCGCCTGGAACATGGACCGCGACATGGGGCAGGCGTGGCAACAACTGCTGGTGCACTGGTCGGAACTGAGCATTCACGCCGAGCGCTGGTGCGCCGCGCAGGCCGCTCAGCCGGACCTTGCCACGGCGCTGGTACAGTTTTGTCGAAATTCGCTATGATATGCGGCCTCGATTTTTGTAAATCCATCCAAATTCGGATATCTCGCAATGAAAACTGGTAAAGAGCTGAAACCCGGTACCGTGATCCGTATCGACAACGACCCTTGGCTGGTTCAGAAAGCTGAATTCACCAAATCGGGCCGTAACAGCGCGATCATGAAGACCAAGCTGAAAAACCTGCTGACCGGCTACAAGACCGAAACCGTCTACAGCGCCGACGACAAGCTGGACGACGTGATCCTCGACCGTAAAGAAGCGACCCTGTCCTTCATCAGCGGCGACACCTACACGTTCATGGACACCACCGACTACACCATGTACGAGCTCAATGCCGAAGACATCGAAAGCGTTCTGCCTTTCGTTGAAGAAGGCATGACCGACGTGTGCGAAGCCGTTTTCTTCGAAGACCGCCTGGTGTCCGTGGAACTGCCGACCACCATCGTGCGTGAAGTCGACTACACCGAAGGTTCGGCGCGTGGCGATACCTCGGGCAAGGTGATGAAGCCTGCCAAACTGAAGAACGGTACCGAGCTGTCGGTTGCCGACTTCATCGAGATCGGTGACAAGATCGAGATCGACACCCGTGAAGGTGGTTCCTACAAGGGCCGCGCCAAGTAATTGGGCGAGCTTCACATGAAAAGCCCGGCCTAGGCCGGGTTTTTTTATGCCTGGGCGGTGGCTCAGACGCTGGTGTGCAGGCGTACGTCGACGTTGCCACGGGTGGCGTTGGAGTACGGGCACACCAGGTGCGCAGCATCGACCAGCGCCTTGGCGTCTGCCTGTTGCAGGCCTGGCAGGCTGATGCGCAGGTCGATGTCCAGGCCGAAGCCGCCTTCGATCTGGCCGATGCCGACCTCGGCGGTGATCGCGGTATCGGCAGGCAACTGGCGTTTGCTCTGGCCGGCCACGAACTTCAGTGCGCCGATGAAGCAGGCCGAGTAGCCGGCGGCAAAAAGTTGCTCAGGGTTGGTAGCCGCGCCGCCGGCACCGCCCAACTCCTTGGGCGTGGCCAGCTTCACATCGAGGATGCTGTCGCTGGAAACGGCACGACCATCACGGCCGCCAGTGGAGGTTACGGTTGCGGTATAGAGCGTTTTCATGGTGACCCTCGTACGTTGCAGTGATGGAGGCGCCGGTGGCGCTGAGTGAATACGATATTAATATAGTGCGCTAATATTTAGTGCGCAAGATAAATTGCAGTGAACGTCTCCAGCGGTCTTCTCGCGGGCCTTGACTGGGGGCTACAAGGCTCGTAGCAAAGGGTCTACAGGCTCTTTTGCAACTGTGCGCGCAGGTCCAGCAGTTCGGCCTGCAAGCGTTGCAGTTGCTCCAGCGATTGTCCGCTGGCGCCCAGGATGCACGGTGGAATGCTGCGCGCCTGCTCCTGCAGGGCTCGGCCTTGCTCGGTCAGTTGCACAATCACCACGCGCTCATCCTCGCGGCTGCGCGTGCGCTTGAGCAACCCTTCGGCTTCCAGGCGTTTGAGCAGTGGTGTGAGGGAACCCGGATCGGTCAGCAGGCGGTGGCTGATCTCGCCTACGGTCAGCCCGTCCCGTTCCCATAGCACGAGCATCGCCAGGTACTGCGGGTAGGTCAGGCCGAGCGCCTGCAGCAGCGGCTTGTACACCTTGGTCATCAGCAGCGAGGTGGAGTGCAGGGCGAAGCACACCTGATTGTCGAGCAGCAATTCTTCACAGCCTGGCGCTTTGGGGGTGGCGTTCATGCGGATCCTTTCTATCTGGTCCATGAAATACTAGCACGCAGGTAATTGGTGCTATTGCCAGCGCAGCTCGCTTTGCAGCGCCAGGTCCCAGGGTGGGGTCGGGCTGAAGCGGCTCTTGAGGAATTCGAGCAGCAAACGGCTGCGAGAGTTCGTTTCATGCTCCAGGCGCAATGCGTACACGCCGCTGGTCTCGGCGGCGGGCAGGCCGTTGTCGCAAAACAGGGGCAGCAGTTCACCGCGCAACAGGTAGTCGCTGATCAGCCAGGTGGGCAGGTGCGCGATACCCAGGCCGGCGAGGGCGCCGAACAGCAAGGTTTCGGCATTGTTGGCGCTCATGCGCATGCGCGCCGGACGCAGCAGGCGCATTTGCCCCTCGACCGCGAAGCGCCAGGCGAAGGGTGGGGCCAGGCCGTCCCAGTCCAGCCCGTCATGCTCGGGCAACTCAAGGGGGCTGGCCGGCACGCCGCGCTGCTGCAGGTAGGCAGGGCTGGCGCAGGCAATGCGCACCATGTAGGCCAGCGGTGTTGCTACCAGGCGCGTATCGGCCAGCGGGCCGGCGCGCAACACCAGGTCGACCTCGCCCAGGTGCGCGCCGTGCAGGTCGACGAAGCTGTCGATCAGGCGAAGTTGCACGTCCAGCCCAGGGTAGGCCACCAGAAAGTCGGCAATAGCCGGTGCCAGGTGGCGGCGGCCAAACGCCGAGGGTGCATCGATACGAATCAGGCCCTCTGGCGCATTGCTCAGCGACACTGCTTCGGCGCGCGCCAGGCGCAGCTCCTCGACGATGCGCCGGGCCCTTTCGGCGAACGCATTGCCGGCCGGAGTGGCACGTACGGCATGCGTGCTGCGCACGAACAGGCGGCTGCCCACGGCGCTTTCCAGGGCGTCGATACGCCGCGCCACTGCCGAGGGCGTCAGCGGATGGCGGCGCGAGGCGGCCGAGAAGCTCCCGCTTTCGAGGACATCGAGAAACAGGCTCAGTTGCTGGGTGAGGGTATCGGGGTTCATGGCAGTTCGGTGCTTGTGCGGGATTGGCACAGCCATTGTGCGTTGCTGTGCGTTTCCCTGCTAGCCCGGGCTCGGTAGCATGGTGCTATCGCACAATAGAGAGGCAAGCATGATCGAGTGGTTGATGTACATCGCATTGGGCGCGGCACTGGGCACGATGGGCGGGCTGTTCGGCATCGGCGGTGGCCTGATCGCGATTCCGGCGCTGGGGGTGCTGTTCGGCCTCGACCAGCAGCTGGCGCAGGGCACCGCGCTGGTGATGGTCGTGCCGAATGTGCTGCTGGCCCTGTGGCGCTACCACCAGCGCAACCGTATCGAGTTGCGCCCAGCCCTGACGTTGTCGCTGGCAGGGCTGGTGTTCGCCTGGCTTGGGTCGATCTGGGCCGTTGGCCTGGATGCACAGGCGATGCGCATCGGATTCGTGGTGTTCCTGGTGGCCCTCACGGTGTGGAACCTGGTGCGCATGTTCACCCGCAACGCGCCGCCTACCCCCGAACTGCGCCAGCCCTGGCCATGGCTGGGCGTGCTGGGGAGCGGTGCAGGCGTGGTCGGCGGTCTGTTCGGGGTGGGCGGGGCGGTGGTGGCAACGCCGGTGCTGACCAGCGTGTTCGGCACCACCCAGGTGGTTGCCCAGGGGCTGTCGCTGGCACTGGCAGCGCCCAGCACCTCGATTACCCTGCTGACCTACGGCCTGCACCAGCACGTTGACTGGCATATGGGCATTCCACTGGCCCTGGGCGGCCTGCTCAGCATCAGTTGGGGCGTGAAGCTGGCGCATGCCTTGCCGGAAAAGGTACTGCGTTCGCTGTTCTGCGGCTTTCTGGTGGTGTGCGCGCTGATGCTGGGCTTCAAGGTTTGAAGCCGTCGACTACAGCGCTTGTTCCGCCTCGACAGTCACTGCCATGCCCCGGGTGCCGGCGCAGAACATCAGCAGTTCGGCGGGCAGCTCGCCAGTGACGCCTCGGTGTACCAGGTCGACCGTTTCGGCGATGGCTGTCCCCTGGACGAAACAGCGCTGCTGGTCGCTGTCCTTCATTTGTACCCAGATCTCCCCGGCGACGACATAACCGATGATCGGGCAGGGGTGCATGTGCCAGTGCACGGCGGTGTGCGGCGCCAGCGTGACCCGTTGCAAGGTCAGTTCCAGGGCACCCGGCGGGTAGCACTGGTAGGGCGTGCCCTCCCAGGAAGCATCGGTGCGCAAGAGTATTTCGGGGTATACGCCACAGCAGTTCCGGGGCGGCGCAAGGGGAGCAGTGGGGCGAGAGGTCGGCATGGTAGTGAGTCCTTTCAGGGCGTGTGTCGATCCTTGAGCGTCCCTACAGGCAAACTACCGGGTGCAAAAGAGTGTGGTCCAGTCATTCAGATTCAAGGCTAGTACAAGTCATCGGCGTCTGCCCACATCTGGACAGGGCAACGCCGGAGAGATCCGGCGTTACTTGCGGTGCGGCTAGCGCCGTACCTGCTTGAGCGTCTCGGCAATCAGGAACGCCAGCTCCAGCGACTGGTCGGCGTTCATGCGTGGGTCGCAGTGGGTGTGATAGCGGTCCGACAGGGCATCCTCGGTGATCGGGCGGGCGCCGCCGATGCATTCGGTGACGTTCTGCCCGGTCATCTCGATATGGATGCCACCGGCATGGCTGCCTTCGGCCTGGTGCACCTGGAAGAACTGCTTGACCTCGCCCAGTATCTGCGCGAAATCACGGGTCTTGTAGCCACTGCTGGCCTTGATGGTGTTGCCGTGCATCGGGTCGCAGCTCCACAGCACCTTGCGCCCTTCGCGCTCGACACTGCGGATCAGCCCCGGCAGGTGGTCGCCGACCTTGTCGGCGCCCATGCGCACGATGAGGTTGAGGCGGCCGGGGTCATTGGTCGGGTTGAGGATGTCGATCAGGCGCAGCAGGTCTTCGGTGTTCATGCTCGGGCCGACCTTGACCCCGATCGGGTTGTTCACCCCGCGCAGGAACTCCACGTGGGCACCGTCGAGCTGGCGGGTGCGGTCGCCGATCCACAGCATGTGCGCCGAGCAGTCGAAATAATCGCCGGTCAGGCTGTCGCGGCGTACGAAGGCTTCCTCGTAGTTGAGCAGCAAGGCTTCATGGGCGGTGAAGAAACTGGTTTCGCGCAACTGTGGCGAGCTGTCCATGCCGCAGGCACGCATGAAGGCGAGGGTCTCGTCGATGCGGTCGGCCAACTGGCTGTACTTTTGCGCCAGCGCCGAGTTGGCGATGAAGTCCAGGTTCCACTTGTGCACCTGGTGCAGGTCGGCAAAGCCGCCCTGGGCAAAGGCGCGCAGCAGGTTGAGGCTGGCGGTGGACTGGTGGTAGGCCTGCAGCAGGCGGTCCGGGTCGGGCACGCGGCTGAGCGGGTCGAAGCCGATGCCGTTGACGATGTCGCCGCGGTAGGCGGGCAAGGTCATGCCGGCGATGGTCTCGTCGTTGGCCGAGCGCGGTTTGGCGAACTGGCCGGCCATGCGCCCGACTTTCACCACGGGGCAGCCCGCAGCAAAGGTCATCACAATGGCCATTTGCAGCAGCACCTTGAAGGTGTCGCGGATCTTGGCCGCCGAAAATTCGGCAAAGCTTTCAGCGCAATCGCCGCCCTGCAGCAGGAAGGCGCGGCCTTCGGTCACTTCGGCGAACTGGCGGCGCAGCTCGCGCGCTTCACCGGCAAACACCAGCGGCGGGTAGCTGGCCAGGGTCTGTTCGACCTTGAGCAGGTGCGCCGCATCGGGGTAGCTCGGTTGTTGCTGGATCGGCAGGGCACGCCAGCTATCGGGACTCCAGGGTTGGCTCATCACAGGCTCGGTTTTTGTCGGAAAAGGGCTGTGACCATGCTAACACCTGGGCCCTGCCTTGTTGCACCGGCCGTATTGGCGGACAATGCCGACTTTTGCGTGGGCACAGGCAGTTGCCGGGAGACAGCATGACAGAGGAACGGGTAGAGCGGCTGCTGGCGCAGGTGCACGACGAGTTCGGCACCATCAGCGTGCTGGAAGTCGAGGACTACCGCTTTCTCGAGTTCGGCGACGCGATCGAGCAGAGCTGCGTGTTCACCGCCGACCCGAGCTGGCTGGAGTACGACTACACCCGTGCCATGCTGATTGGCGCGCTGTGTCACCCGGCCCCGGAAAGCGCGCTGTTCCTGGGCCTGGGCGCCGGCACCCTGACCCAGGCGTGCCTCAAGTTCCTGCCGCTTGAAGACGTCGAGGCCATCGAGCTGCGCCCGGACGTGCCGCGCCTGGCGATCGAGTACCTGGGGCTGGACGACGACCCGCGCCTGTACATCCGGGTGGGCGATGCCGTCGAGCTGCTCAATACCGCCGAGCCTGCCGACCTGATCTTCGTCGACTTGTACACCGACCATGGCCCGGGTGTCGGTCACCTGGCCTGGACCTTTCTGGAGGACTGCCAGAAGCGCCTCAACCCCGGCGGCTGGCTGGTGATCAACCAGTGGGCCACCGACGATGGCAAGCCGTTGGGCGCCGCGCTGCTGCGCGGGCTCTACCATCATCATTACTGGGAACTGCCGGTGAAGGAGGGCAACGTCATCCTGCTGGTACCGGCCGAGCTTGATCAGGAGCTGGACGGGCAGGCGCTGGTCGCCCGTGCCCAGGCCCTTGAACCGCGCCTGGGGTACTCCCTGCAGCGCCTGATTGAGGTGATCCGCCCGGCCTCTTGAATAAAACGTTTCAGCTCCGGCCGCGCCGCCAACAGACGCGTGGGCCTCGATCCTCGACAAGGGCTGTCGAGTCGAGGCCTCTGGCCCTCTCTTTCCTGTAAAAAAGTCTCACGCGGCGCAGGAAATCAGGTATAGTACGCGCCGGTCTTTTACCGGACCTCGTTCAGGTAGTGCAATTCCCCGAAGCCAGCTTCGGCTGCGCGTCCGCCCCGCGGACTCTGCCTTGACGTTCCTTTTTTTCTTCAATCGTTTTCGCAAATCCCCGCCGACAAAGCTGCCAGGGTGACCTTCGGGTCTTACAAGGCATGTGCAGCTTTGGAGCATGGGTCTTTGCGGATGCACTTAGAGGCAGACCCATGACCCAGGAAACCGGCGGCTTCGCCGCTCTCGAACTTCATCCAAGTATTGTTGCCGCCGTTGTTGCCACTGGCTACGAAGAGCCATCGGCTATTCAGCAGCAATCGATCCCGATTATTCTTGCTGGTCACGACATGATCGGTCAGGCGCAGACAGGTACCGGTAAAACCGCTGCCTTCGCTCTGCCAATCCTGCACCGCATCGACCCGAGCAAGCGCGAGCCGCAAGCCCTGATCCTGGCGCCAACCCGTGAGTTGGCGCTGCAAGTCGCTACCGCATTCGAAACCTACGCCAAGCAGATGCCGGGCGTTACCGTGGTAGCGGTATACGGTGGTGCCCCGATGGGCCCACAACTGAAAGCTATCCGCAACGGCGCGCAAATCGTCGTGGCAACCCCTGGCCGTCTGTGCGACCACCTGCGTCGCGACGAGAAGGTGCTGGCTACCGTCAACCACCTGGTGCTCGACGAAGCTGACGAAATGCTCAAGCTGGGCTTCATGGACGACCTGGAAGTCATCTTCAAGGCCATGCCGGAAACCCGTCAGACCGTTCTGTTCTCCGCCACCCTGCCGCAGTCGATCCGTGCGATCGCCGAGCGTCACCTGCGTGATCCGAAGCACGTCAAGATCCAGACCAAGACCCAGACGGTGACTGCCATCGAGCAGGCTCACCTGATGGTCCATGCCGACCAGAAGGTTTCTGCCGTACTGCGTCTGCTGGAAGTGGAAGAGTTTGATGCGCTGATCGCTTTCGTGCGCACCAAGCAAGCCACCCTGGACCTGGCGAGCGCCCTGGAAGCCAAAGGCTACAAGGCTGCCGCGCTGAACGGCGACATCGCCCAGAACCAGCGTGAGCGCGTCATCGACTCGCTCAAGGATGGTCGCCTGGACATCGTCGTCGCTACCGACGTTGCTGCCCGTGGTCTGGACGTGCCGCGTATCACTCACGTGTTCAACGTCGACATGCCGTACGACCCAGAGTCCTACGTTCACCGTATCGGCCGTACCGGCCGTGCTGGTCGCGAAGGCCGTGCACTGCTGCTGGTCACCCCGCGTGAGCGCCGCATGCTGCAGGTGATCGAGCGTGTGACGGGTCAGAAAGTCGCTGAAGTTCGCCTGCCGAACGCCCAGGCCGTACTGGACGCTCGCATCAAGAAGTTGACCAACAGCCTGGCGCCGCTGGTTGCCGATGCCGAGTCGACCCATGGTGAGCTGCTTGATCGCCTGACTGCCGACATCGGTTGCAGCCCGCGCGCCCTGGCCGCGGCCCTGCTGCGCAAGGCCACCAATGGCCAGGCGCTGACCCTGGAAGCTGTCGAGAAAGAGCAACCGCTGGTGCCGACTTCGGCCCCACGTGGCGATCGTCCTACCGGTGAGCGTACCGAGCGTGGCGAGCGTGAGCGTCGTGCGCCGATGCCGCTGGGCGAAGGTCGTGCACGTTGCCGTACCGCGCTGGGCGCGCGTGATGGTATCGCAGCCAAGAACCTGCTGGGTGCGATCCTCAACGAAGGCGGCCTGGCCCGCGAAGCGATCGGCCGCATCCAGGTGCGCGACAGCTTCAGCCTGGTCGAGCTGCCGGAAGATGGCCTCGAGAAGCTGCTGACCAAGCTCAAGGACACTCGCGTTGCCGGCAAGCAGTTGAAGTTGCGTCGTTATCGCGAAGATTGATCTTCGAGTGAAATGAAAAATCCCCGACTGGTTCGGGGATTTTTTTTGCCTGGGCGAAGGGGCGCTCAATCGAAGCGGTAGATATCCATCCCCAGCGCCCCCAGAGTGAACCCCTGGTGTGCAATTGCGAATTGCCCGCCCGCCCCGCGCGCAAAATACAGTGGCAGCAAATGCTCATCACTCGGATGGTTGCGCACTGCAAACGGCGCCTGGTGGCGATAGCCGTGCAAGGCAGCGGTGTCGTCGGCACTCAATTTCTCGGTCATCCAGTCGCGAAACGCCAGTGCCCAAGGCTCCACGCTTTCAGGCCCGGCCTGCCAGTCAAGTTCGCGCAGGTTATGGGTGATGCTGCCCGAGCCGATCAACAGCACATCCTCTTCGCGCAATGCCGCCAGCGCCTTGCCCACCTGTTCCTGAAACGCAGGGCCGCGCTGGCTGGGTAGCGACACCTGCACCACCGGGATGTCGGCGGCCGGGTACATCAATGACAGGGGAACCCAGGCGCCATGATCGAATGGGCGCCGCGCGTCGAGCTGCGCTGGCAACCCTGCTTCGTTGAGCCGATCGGCCAGGTGCGCAGCCAGGGTGGGCTCGCCGGGGGCAGGGTACTGCACGGCAAACAGGGCGGGCGGGAAGCCGCCGAAGTCATGCCAGGTTTGCGGTTGCGGGTGGCTGGCGATGCGCAAGTCCTGGCTCTCCCAGTGCGCCGACACCACCACGATGGCCTTGGGGCGCGGCAATTGCTCCGCCAGCCTGGCCAGGGCCGGGCCGCTGGCGCCCGGCTCGAGGGCGAGCATTGGCGAACCGTGGGATATAAACAGGCTGGGCAGCATGGCAAGGGTCCTGAGGGTTAAGATGCTGTTATCTTCAGGTACATCATTGATCTAAATCTAATATAAGTTCTTGCGGTATTTGATCGAATTTATCGAGGTAAAGCATGCAGCCCGATTTCTGGCACAAGCGTTGGGAGCAGAACCTGATCGGTTTTCACCAGCAGCACGTCAACCCTTATCTGCAGCAGTACTGGCCTGTGCTGGGCCTTGCCGCTGGCACGCGGGTGTTGGTGCCCCTGTGTGGCAAGAGTCGGGATCTGGCCTGGCTGGCCGGGCAGGGCTACCGCGTGCTGGGGGTCGAGTTGTCCGAGCGCGCCGTGGAGGATTTCTTCAGTGAGCATGGGCAGGTGCCGCAGGTTTCGCAGCGCGGGGCGTTCAAGGTCTACCGCAGTGAAGGCGTCGAGCTGTGGTGCGGGGACTTTTTCGAGCTGACTCCGGCTGACACGGCTGATTGCGTCGGTTTCTACGACCGTGCAGCGAGTATTGCCTTGCCATCGGCCATGCGTGAGCGTTATGTGGTGCATCTGCAGGGATTGCTTGCGTCATCGTGCGCCGGCCTGTTGATCACGCTGGATTACGATCAGGACGTGATTCCCGGGCCACCGTTCGCGGTGCTGGATGTTGAGGTGCAGCGGTTGTGGGGCGAGTCATGGCGAGTGCACATGGAGGCGGCTGACGACGTGCTGGCGCAAAGCCCCAAGTTCCTCCAGGCCGGTGCCGCGCGTCTGTTGGAGCGGGTGTACCGCGTGCAGCGTTGAATGCAGAAGGGCGACCCGAGGGCCGCCCTTTCCGGTATTGCTGGCTTAGCCGCGACGGCGCAGTGCTTCGATACGCTCCTCCAGTGGCGGGTGGCTCATCAGCAGGCCTGCCAGGCCCTGCTTCAGGCCGCCATTGATGCCGAACGCGTTCAGGGTATCGGGCATGTGCACCGGCACGCCTTGCTCCGAGCGCAGGCGCTGCAGGGCGCCAATCATCGCGTTGGTGCCGGCCAGGCGGGCACCGGCTTCGTCGGCGCGGAACTCGCGTTTGCGCGAGAACCACATGACGATGATGCTGGCCAGAATGCCCAGTACCAGTTCGGCCACGATGGTTGCAATGTAGTAGGCAATACCCTGGCCGCCTTCGTTCTTGAAGATCACCTTGTCGACGAAGTTGCCGATGATGCGGGCAAAGAACATCACGAAGGTGTTGACCACGCCCTGTACCAGCGCCAAGGTGACCATGTCGCCGTTGGCGACGTGGCCGATCTCGTGGGCCAGTACGGCGCGTACCTCGTCGGGCGAGAAGCGCTCGAGCAGGCCCTGGCTGACGGCGACCAGTGCATCGTTGCGGTTCCAGCCGGTGGCAAAGGCATTGGCCTCGTAGGCCGGGAAGATACCCACTTCGGGCATCTTGATGCCCGCCTCGCGGGACAGCTCCTCGACGGTCTGCAGCAGCCATTGCTCATGGCGGGTGCGCGGCTGGCTGATGATCTGGGTACCCGTACTCATCTTCGCCATCCACTTGGAGATGAACAGCGAGATCAGCGAACCGGCAAAGCCGAACACGGCGCAGAAAATCAGCAGCTGGTCGAGCTTGAGGTCAACCCCGTTTGCCGCCATGAACCCGTTAAAGCCGAACAGGCTCAGGGTGATGCTGGCAATCAGCACGACCGCAAGGTTGGTGGCTACAAACAGCAAAATGCGCATCATGGTTGTTACGTTCTCCTGACGGATAGAAATCATGCGTATGCGGGGTATATAAGGTGCGCGCCCTGTCTATTCAACCGAGCGACTATTTCAAACTGTGTACTTGCTGGCGGGACAGGCTGGCGGCAGGGGGCGACGGCCCGTGGGGTGGGGGTTTCAGGGCGATACGACTGAGCGTGAAACCTGCGCCAGGGCTGGCGCAGGCAGGTACAGCGCTTACTGCTGGTAGGTCTTGAGGAAGTTGCCGATACGGCCGATCGCCTGCTCCAGGTCGTCCACCCGTGGCAGCGTCACCACGCGGAAGTGGTCTGGCCACGGCCAGTTGAACGCCGTGCCTTGCACGATAAGGAGTTTTTCCGAAAGCAGCAGGTCGAGGGCGAATTTCTCGTCGTTGAAAATCGGGCAGACCTTCGGGTCGATGCGCGGGAACGCGTACAGCGCGCCCATCGGCTTGACGCAACTGACCCCTGGAATGTCGTTGAGCAGTTCCCAGGTGCGGTTGCGCTGCTCGAGCAGGCGGCCTTGCGGCAGCACCAGGTCGTTGATGCTCTGGTAGCCGCCAAGGGCGGTCTGGATGGCGTGCTGGCTCGGCACGTTGGCGCACAGGCGCATGTTGGCCAGCATGTCGATGCCCTCGATATAGCTCTGGGCATGTTGCTTGGGCCCCGACAGCGCCAGCCAGCCGGAACGGAAGCCTGCTACCCGGTAGGACTTGGACAGGCCGTTGAAGGTCAGGCAGAGCAGGTCCGGAGCCAGCGAGGCGGTGCAGATGTGCACGGCGTCGTCGTACAGGATCTTGTCGTAGATCTCGTCGGAGAACACCACCAGGTTGTGCTGGCGGGCGATTTCCAGCATGCCCAGCAGCAGCTCGCGCGAGTACACCGCGCCGGTCGGGTTGTTCGGGTTGATGATCACCATGGCCTTGGTGTTGGAGGTGATCTTGGCCTTGATGTCGGCCAGGTCCGGGAACCAGTCGGCCTGTTCATCGCACAGGTAGTGCACCGGGTTGCCGCCGGCCAGGCTCACCGCTGCGGTCCACAGCGGATAGTCCGGGGCCGGGATCAGCACTTCGTCGCCGTTGTTGAGCAGTGCCTGCATCGACATCACGATCAACTCGGAAACGCCGTTGCCCAGGTAGATGTCTTCGATACCGACACCTTCGACCTGCTTTTGCTGGTAATACTGCATCACCGCCTTGCGCGCGCTGAACAGCCCTTTGGAGTCGCTGTAGCCCTGGGCGGTCGGCAAGTTGCGGATCACATCCTGGAGGATCTCGTCCGGGGCCTCGAAACCAAAGGGCGCCGGGTTGCCGATGTTCAGCTTGAGGATGCGGTGGCCTTCCTCCTCCAGGCGTTTGGCGTGCTTGAGCACCGGGCCGCGAATGTCGTAGCAGACATTGGCGAGCTTGTTCGATTTGCTGACCTGCATGATGTGATCCCGATTAGAAAAGATCGCCGCGCATTGCGCTGTGAAAACGTTTGAAATGCGTGTAACGCGGGTGCCAGACTGACGTCTGATGAGGCGCAATAATACGTGCGACCCGCCTTGTGTAAAAGACGCAGTGCGGGGTTTTTAATCCAACGAGGCCTGGTGATGGAAAAGATCGAGAAAACCCTTGAAGAATGGCGTGCGATGCTCGACCCCGAGCAGTACGGCGTGTGCCGCCTCAAAGGGACCGAGCGCCCGTTCAGCGGCAAGTACAACAGCACGCGCATCGACGGCGTCTATCATTGCATCTGCTGCAACGAGCCGCTGTTCGATTCGAGTACCAAGTTCGACTCCGGCTGTGGTTGGCCCAGCTTCTATGAGCCGATCGCCAGCAACGCGATGATCGAGATTCGCGATACCTCCCACGGCATGATCCGTACCGAAGTCACCTGTGCCAGGTGCGATGCACACCTGGGGCATGTGTTTCCCGACGGTCCGCCGCCCACTGGCCTGCGCTATTGCATCAACTCGGTGTGCCTGGATCTGGTACCCCGTGCGTAACGTCCTCTTCAACGGAGCATAGCGATCATGGCCGATACCCGTTTTCTGAACATTCCCTGCACCACCTTGCGCGGTGAGCAGAAGACCCTGGCCGATTACCCGGCCAAGGCGGTGCTGGTGGTCAATACCGCCAGCCAGTGCGGGTTCACCCCGCAGTACAAGGGCCTGGAGTCATTGTGGGAGCGCTATGGCGAGCGTGGGCTGGTGGTGCTGGGCTTTCCCTGCAACCAGTTTGGCAAGCAGGAGCCTGGTGATGAACTGGCTATCTCGCAGTTCTGCGAGCTGAACTTCGGCGTGAGCTTTCCGTTGTTCAAGAAAATCGAGGTCAATGGCAGCGGGGCTCATCCGCTGTTTGTCGCGCTCAAGCAGCGCGCCCCCGGTGTGTTCGGCTCCCAGGCGATCAAGTGGAACTTCACCAAGTTCCTGATCGACCCGCGCACCGGTGCGGTCAGTCGCTATGCGCCGAGCACCAAGCCCGAAGCGCTGAGTGGTGCCATCGAGAAGCTGCTGCGCTAGGGCTCATGCCGTCGTGTGTGGCACCCAGTGGTCGATCAGCGCCAGCAGCTCTTCGCGTCGAAAGGGTTTGGCCAGGTAGTCGTTCATGCCCGCGGCGCGGCAGCGCTCGCGTTCTTCGGGCATGGCGTTGGCGGTCAGCGCGATGATCGGCAGGTCGGGCCAGCGCCCGCTCTGGCGAATGCGGCGGCTGGCTTCGTAACCGTCCATCACCGGCATGTTGCAGTCCATCAGTACCAGGTCGAAGGGCACTTGCTCGAGCTGATCGAGGGCTTCGCCGCCATGGCCTGCCACAATCACTTCGCACCCCAGCTTGCCCAGCATGCCCTTGGCCACCAACTGGTTCACCGGGTTGTCTTCCACCAGCAGGATGCGTGCGCGTCGTTCGCTGGTCAGGGCGCCAGCCTGGGTGGCCGGGCTGGCCTCATCTGCGCCGTACAGGGTGCGGCGCAGCGTCTGGTAGAGGGCGTTGCGCGCCAGCGGGCGGGCTTGTTGTTGCAGGGGCGCGAGGTGCGCGGACTGTTCGGCGGGCAGGAAGTTGCCGTAGGCGGTCACCAGCAGAATCGGTGCCTTGAGCGCCGGGCGCAGGCCGAACAGGCAGTCCAGGTCGTCGGTGATCAGCAGGTCCGGCTGGCTGTCGGTAAGGTTGTCGTGGCGGGCGTAGTCCAGGCCCCAGCGTGGCAGCAGGGTCTGCAGCAGTTCGGCCAGGCCGCTGCTGGCGTTGCTGATCGCGATGACTTTACCGTGCAGTGGCGGCGGCGCAATGGCAGGGGTATGGCTGGGCAAGGGCAGTTCGGCGCTGAACTGGCTGCCGAAGCCGGTTTCGGAACTGATGCTCAGGCGCCCGTGCATGGCCTCGCACAGGTTGTGGGTCAGGGCCAGGCCCAGACCGGTACCGCCATACTGGCGAGTAATCCCGGCACCGGCCTGGGTGAACGGTTGGAAGATCCTGGCCTGGGCTTCCTGCGGGATGCCGATGCCGGTATCGCAGACCTCCACCCGCACGCCTCCCTGGCAGGTGCTCAGGCGCACATCCACGCGCCCGAAGCGGGTGAATTTCAGGGCATTGGACAGCAGGTTGCTGACGATCTGGCGAACCCGGGTCGGGTCGCCGAGCACGCTGCTGGGAAACTGCGGGTCGATCAGGCACGTCAGCTCTACATTGGGCGCCGCATTCTGCGAAAGCAGGTTGGCGGTATCTTCCACCAGCGCGCCGAGGTCGAAGGGAATGCGCTCCAGTTCCAGCTGGCCCGCATCGAACTTGGACAGGTCGAGGATGTCATTGAGCAGTTCCACCAGTACCTTGCCCGAGTCATGGGCGATGGACAGCTGCTGACGCTGTTCGGCGTTCATCGGGCCGTCCAGTGACAGCGCGATCATGCCCAGCAGGCCGTTCAGCGGCGTGCGTATCTCATGGCTCATGTTGGCCAGGAAGGCTGCGCGCGCCTGGGCCATGTCCAGTGCACGGCGCCTGGCCTGTTCCAGCTCTTCGTTGGACTGGCTCAGGCGGATGTTGCTGGATTTGAGTTCATTGGTGCGCGCCGAGACGATGTTTTCCAGTTCGTTGAGGTAGTCGGTGAGGCGGTTTTCGGCATTGCGTCGCTGCTGGATCTCGGTGGCCATGCTGACGAACTGCTGGTTGGCGACCTTGACCAGCACGCCGATTTCGTCTTGTTCGTGCCCGGGGGGGGAACGCCAGCTTGTTCTCGTTGGGGGCGCGCGAGTTGCTGTTGCTCAGGGCGCTGATGACGCGTACCAGCGGCTTGGTCAGCATGAAATAGAACAGTGCCAGCAGAATCCCGGTGAGGATCAGGCTGCGAATGAAGCCATTGAGCAGGGTCACTTCGGCACGCTTGAGAAAGCGTCCGCCAAACGCGAAGGTATCGACCTCCAGGAGCAACGTGCCAAGGTAGTCCTCGGGCATGTGGTCGAAGACAAGGCGGTCCTGGAACTGGCGGCTCTGGCCGAACAGGAAGTCGCTCAATACCCGGTAGGCGCTTTCCTGGCGCGGACGCTGCACGTCGGACAGTACGGTATCGTTGTTGTCGATCAGGCGCGCGCGGGTGATGGCAGGCGACTTGAGCAGGCCCAGGGTGAGCTCTGTGGCCAGCTCCGTGTCGATGTTGTAGGCGATGCGCGAGGCGGTGTTGTGGCTGATTTGCAGCAACGCCTGCATCTCGCGGTTGATGGAGGCGTCTTCGCTGGCATAATCGATACCGATCTGGATGAGGCTGAGCAATGTTCCCAGAATGAAGCCGACCAGGACAGTCAGCCGGGCTTGCTTGTAAGACAGGCGATTGGTGAACTTGATATCCATGTATGCCGAGCCAGTTCCACGTTCCGTGCGCTGCGCAAGCATAGCCGATCAACCGTGGCCGCTGGCAGGTACTGTCGCACATTCAGTCTTTTCCCATGAGCCTGTGCAGAGGATTTACCGTGGACTCTCGCTTGAATGCCTTTCTTGAGCGCGCCGAAAGCGTGTTGGCGCGCCTGGACCCGCTGTTGCCAGCCTTGCGTCCAGGCATCGACTGGACCCAGTGCCTGGCTGCCCGTTGGCAGCGAGAAGGGCGCAGCGGCTTTCTGCTGCCGCTTGAGGTCAGCCTGGACATGCGCCTGTGCGACCTGATCGGCGTAGACCGACAGCGCGATCAGTTGGGCCGCAATACCCGTCAGTTCATCGATGGCATGCCGGCCAACCATGCCCTGCTGTGGGGCTCGCGCGGTACCGGCAAGTCGTCGCTGGTGCGTGCGTTGCTGGCTGAGCATGCCGGGCAGGGGCTGCGCCTTATCGAAATCGAGCGTGATCACCTGGCCGACCTGCCGCGGGTGGTCGAGCAGTTGCAGGCGCTGCCTCAGCGTTTCGTGCTGTTCTGCGATGACCTTTCGTTCGAGGCGGGCGAGGGTGACTATCGCGTGCTCAAGAGCGTGCTCGACGGCTCTCTGGAGCAGGCACCCGACAACGTGCTGCTGTACGCCACCTCGAACCGTCGGCACCTGGTGCCGGAAAAAGAGAGCGACAACGAAAACTGGAAGCGGGTCGACGGTGAGCTTCACCCCAGCGAGGCGGTGGAGGACAAGATCGCCCTGTCGGACCGCTTCGGCCTGTGGCTTTCGTTCTATCCCTTTACCCAGGAGCACTTTCTCGACGTGGTCGAGCACTGGATCACCCAGCTGGCGCAGAAGTCGGGGCTGGAGTGGGTGCGGGATGAAGAGCTGGAAAAGTCCGCGGTGCGCTGGGCCACTGGCCGCGGCAATCGCAACGGGCGCTGCGCCTATCAATTTGCCCGCTACTGGGTGGGCCTGAAACTGCTGGAGCAACAGACATGATCGATTTGAATGCGGCGGGCGCTGGCCAGTCCGGCTATGAGCTGCTGGCGGCGCAACTTGAGGCCCTGCTGGCTGGGGAGCGAGACTTCATCGCCAACGCCGCGCAATTTTCCGCGTTCCTCTACAGCCAGGTCGAGGACCTGAACTGGGCAGGCTTCTACCTCAACCGTAACGAGGAGCTGGTACTTGGGCCGTTCCAGGGGCAGGTGGCGTGCGTGCGCATCGCGTTCGGGCTTGGCGTGTGCGGGGCTGCCGCTGCCACGCGCCAGACCCAGCGGGTCGAAGACGTGCATGCGTTCCCCGGCCACATTGCCTGTGACAGTGCGTCCAGCAGCGAGCTGGTGATTCCATTGGTCAAAGACGGGGTGCTGATCGGTGTGCTGGACCTGGACAGTCCGAAGCTTGCGCGTTTTGGTGAGCAGGATCAGGTGGGGCTGGAGCGAATGACGCAGATTTTCCTGGCGTCTACAGACTGCTGAAGCAGCGTTTGCGCTCGTTCGTCAGCAGGGCTGGCGAACGAGCGCAAGGGGCTGACGCATGATCAGTCGTAAATGACCTTCTTCTTCCAGTCTTCTTCGGTGTCGGACTTCAAGCCTTCGGTCAGTTCGTTGACCTCGTCTTCAGCCGGCTGGTTCTGGCTGAGTACCATGGCATTGGCGCGTGCCAGCAGCTTGTCCATATAGTCGAGCTGCTCGCGGTACATCACCGGGTCCGGTTGCTTGCGCAGGTACTGCACGCCGCGCTCGAAGGCCAGGCGGGCCTGGCCCGGCTGATTCTGCTGCAATGCATGCTGGCCGAGGTTGTTGAAGAACTCGATGTGCAGCAGCACCAGGATATGACGGATTTCCCTGACCCAGTACTTGGCCTCGTTGGTCGGCAGGAAGCCTTCCTGGGAGGCACGCACCACCTGGCTGTGCAGCGCCTCGAGCAGGAAGCGTACATCCTTGGCGCGGGCTTCGGTCTGTATCGGCCCCGGCGGGTTGTTGACCGGGATGCCATCGCCCTTGGCAATCAGGCCTTCAAGCTCGCTGATGCGTGTGAGAACTGCGCGGTTATGCTTGTCCAGGGCCAGTTGACGCTTGTTGAGGTTCAGTTCGAGGCGGGTCAGCAGCAACTTGAGTGCAGGCGTCATCAACTGGCCGGGGAAGGTTTCGGTGATTTCGCCACAACGACGCAAGCGGTCGGCCAGCTCGATCTTGAGACGGGCCCGTTCCAGCTTGTTGCTCTCGACTACGTTGTTCAGGTAGCCGATCACGATCAAGAGTGCGATACCCGCTACTATAAGCAGGGTGATCAGAAGTGGTGTCACCGTTTAACGCCTCATACAGGTAGGTTTGCCATTTGAGTGTAGTGGCTTCGCTTTTGCCCGGATAGAGCTGTTTGGCAGTTCGCTTCGGGCAGGTTGCTGGCCATTTGCCTTATTGTGCCACGAGGGCGCGGGGGCACCGTGCTTCATCCGCCAGAAAATAATCGTCAAGGTGCTGGCGCCAAGGTGTGTGCACACTGTCTCAAAGCAGGGCGAAGTCATTGATTTAAATAAATTTATATCTAGGGGTTGACGACTTCTCAAAGCCCCCCTAGAATGCGCGCCACTTGCAGCGTAAAGCACACAGCGAAACGCAGCAGGGAGTGAATGTTGTAGCGTGTCCCCTTCGTCTAGTGGCCTAGGACACCGCCCTTTCACGGCGGTAACAGGGGTTCGAGTCCCCTAGGGGACGCCATTGCGGGAATAGCTCAGTTGGTAGAGCACGACCTTGCCAAGGTCGGGGTCGCGAGTTCGAGTCTCGTTTCCCGCTCCAATTTTAAGCAACTTTGCTTCAGGGCGAAGTTGAGTGAAACCAGAAAGCATCTTAGGGTGTGTTTCTGGAGCTGAAACACAACACCATGGTGTTTCAGGCTGTGTCCCCTTCGTCTAGTGGCCTAGGACACCGCCCTTTCACGGCGGTAACAGGGGTTCGAGTCCCCTAGGGGACGCCATTTGCGGGAATAGCTCAGTTGGTAGAGCACGACCTTGCCAAGGTCGGGGTCGCGAGTTCGAGTCTCGTTTCCCGCTCCAATTCAGAAAAACGCCGTTCATACTGAACGGCGTTTTTTTTTTATCCGAAAAATCCAGAAAACTAGTATCTGGCTATCACTGGCGTCTGGGGCTGCTTGGGGGCTTCTGTTTGCGGTAGAATGCGCCCCTTCGTTGTCGATCGCCACCTAGTCCGGCGCGATTTTGAGCGTTTCTCGTGGCAGGTGATGCCGATCATAATGGCAATCGTTCGTATGGGCGTTGCCCATCATGCTGGTGTAGGTTCGCGCGATATTGGATGGATCCAGCGATTGCGTGGATACCCATGGCCAGCATTTTTCAAAGTTCAGGCTGAGCCTTTTAATAGTTAGGCACAAGGAAGCGTTGATGAAGCTTCTCATGATTACCAACTGTCCGGAGATGGCAAGCTTCGCTATCCAGAGCGGTGTCGACCGTATTTTCGTGGATACGGAAATTCTCGGTAAGGAGGCACGGCAGGGGCATTTGAGTACGGTGATCAGCAGGCACACGCTTGATGACGTCCGTCATGTCAGGTCCGCGGTGCCCGCAGGGCGGCTGCTGGTGCGCATCAATCCGATCTACGAGGGTAGCCAGGCCGAAATCGATCAGGCCATCGAGGCAGGGGCCGATATTCTGATGCTGCCCATGTTCCGCAGTGCAGATGAAGTCCGCACATTCACTCAGGCGGTAGGAGGGCGGGCGCGCTGCAATTTGCTGGTCGAGACGGTCGGTGCGGCAAATTCGCTGCGCGAGTGCTTGGAAGTGCCAGGGGTGGATGAAGTTCATATCGGATTGAACGACTTTCATCTGGAGCAGGGCCTGGACTTCATGTTCGAGCTCCTGGTCAATGGCACGGTGGATGAGATGGCAGCGATCTTGCGTGAAGCGGGAATGCCCTTCGGCATCGGTGGCGTAGCGCGAGTGGGGGAGGGCATGTTGCCGGCTGAGCTTTTGATGGCCGAGCACGCTCGACTTGGCTCCACCGCTGCCATTCTTTCTCGAACCTTTCACGGTGGGTCGTCGTCGCCTGCGCAGATTCAAGCGCAAATGGATTTTCCCGGTGAAGTGCGCAAATTGAGTCAGGTGTATGAGTATTACCTGCACGCTGCGCCTGCGCTCTTGCAGGCGGCTCACAACAAGGTGCGCGCGAGCGTGCAGGCCATCGTGCACTCCCTGCGTGGTCGAACGGTGAATGACTGAATGACGAGGCAGGGGCAGCGTAGTTTGCTCGGTGCTGGTTTGGTGCTGAGTTTGGCCCTGATGGCCGGTCGTTTGGCGGGCTTTGGGCGCGAGGTGTTGCTGGCGTCGTCGCTGGGGTTGTCCGAGCAGGCTGATATCGCGATCGTTCTGCTGACCGTGCCAGACTTGCTGGTCAATCTTTTGCTGTCTGGAGGCATTGGTGTAGCGCTAGTACCCGCGATGCGGGCGGCAACTCCCGCTCAGGCCGCCGCCCTTTTCCGGCAGGCGTCTCTGGCATTGGGGGCGATTTTCGCAGTGCTTGGTCTGTGGTTTGCGCTGCTGCCCTCGATGTGGCTGTGGTTGTTCGCGCCTGGCCTTGAGGGTGCTGCTCGATGGTTGGATGGCTGGATGATATATGCCATCGCCGCTGCCATTCCCCTTGCAGCGTTATCAGGCGTGAGCACTGCTGCGCTCAATGCCCATGAGCGTTTTTTCGTGGCAGGGTGTGGCACGCTTTTTTTCAACCTGTGTGTCATCGTTGCGCTGTTGGTGGCGATGATGTGGGCTCAGGGCTACCTTGCCTTGTTGTGCATGGGCATATTGGCGGGAGCCTTGCTGCGATGGCTCAGCCAGTGGGTTGCCCTGCGCGCGAGCGCGCCGCGGGGGGGGGGCACGCATCAGGGGGCGCTGCTGGATCGTCGATTGGTTCGGGGGTTCGTGGCCGGATTGGCCTCCGCTTCGCTGCTCATCCTGGTGCCGGTCGCCTTGCGTGCAGGTGCATCCTGTTTGGGCAAGGGTGAGTTGGCGGCCTTCAACTATGCAATCAAGCTGGTTGAGCTGCCACTCGGTATCTTGATCACTACGCTCGCTACGGTTGCCTTTCCGCGCCTCAGTCAAGCGCATCAGCAGAACGATACGAGAGCATTTGATGCTCTTCTGAGGTCAAGCTTGCAGCGCTCGTTCGTGCTTTCGATCGCGGTCGTTCTGTGTGGCTGGCCTTTTGTCGATGCAGTGGTGGCCGTGCTCTTTGGTTCGGGAGGCGTCAGCAGTGACGGGCAGGCACACATCAGCACCCTGACCCAGATCGCCTTGCTCAGCGTCCCGTGTGTCGGCATCTGCAGCCTCGCCTGTGCGGCCTTGAACGCCCGCAGGCTGCCTGGGGTAGTGCTGCAGCGCACGGTGCTGGTCATGCTGGCCTTTCCTTTCCTGTGCCTTCCTGGCCTGCTGCTGAACGAGCCTGTACTGCTCATGTGGGTATTGCCGCTGTTCCATCTTATTCTGGCTGCGAGCCTGATGAGTGCTGTTGCAGGCGCCCGCTTGCGGTTAGGTCGCGCGCAGTTGTCCAGAATTTTGCTGTTCCTGCTTGTGATCGGCAGTGTTGCGTTGGCCGGAAAGGGGGGCGACATGTTTGTGTTGAAACCGCTCGCATCGCTTCTCCCCGGCCCTGTTGATGTCTGGCGTGTGCTGTTTGCTGGTGGTGTCTTTGCAGGCGCTGTGGCGGCGGGCCTATTGGTATTGCGCTCTGTCAATCGGAGTGAGGGATAACGTGAAAAGACTTTTTGACATGCTCTGCGCCGCCGGAGCGATTGTGGTGCTTTCTCCTGTGCTGATCGGCGTCGCAGCGGTCATCTATTTTTCCGACTTTGGTCCTGTGCTGTTCAAGCAGCGTCGAGTAGGGCGAGCAGGGCGCGAGTTCTTCATCTACAAGTTCCGCAGCATGGTACTCAACGCCGAACGTCTGGGTGGATACTCCACTGCCGAAGGTGATCCTCGCATTACCCGGGTGGGCCGATTTATCCGACGTACCAGCCTGGATGAGTTGCCGCAGTTGTTCAATGTGCTGCTGGGGCACATGAGTGTGGTCGGACCGCGCCCGGACGTACCGGCACAGCGAACGCTGTACACCGAGCAGGAGTGGCGTATTCGACACAGTGTTCGCCCTGGAATCACTGGGCTGGCGCAGGCAACACTGCGTTCTGCCGCGACCGAGCAGCAGCGCAAGCAACTGGATCTGCAGTATGCCCAGCAAGCGTCGTTGATGAAGGATCTTGAAATTATCGCGATGACGTTCAAACAGGTTTTTGGAAAAGGCGGCAACTGAAATGTGCGGTATTTTTGGATATTTTCATCGCCAGGGGCAGTCGCTGGCTTTAGATACTGTGCGCGACATGGGCGAGACGATCCGTCATCGCGGGCCAGACGATCAGGGTGTGTTCAGTGCGCCAGGATTGGCGTTGGGCAATCAGCGTCTTTCGATCATTGATCTGGCGGGCGGCCATCAACCGTTTGTTTCAGATGATGGCAACATCGTCGTCGTGCAGAATGGTGAAATATTCAATCATCTGGAGCTGGCACAGGCGCTCGAAGGTACTGCCTATGCCTGCCGCACGCACTCCGATACCGAGGTGCTGCTGCGTCTCTACGAGCGTGAAGGCATATCGTTCGTCAGCAAGCTCAACGGGATGTTTGCCATCTCTATCTATGATGCGCGCGAACAGGCCATGTATCTGGTACGTGACAGAATCGGCGTCAAGCCGCTGTATGTACACGATGATGGCCAGCAGCTGACGTTTGCGTCGGAAATAAAATCCATCCTCAAGGCCGGCATCCCCCATCCGCCGATGGACGAAGAAGCGCTTCATCACTACCTGACATTCAACTATGTGCCCGCACCGTTCACCTTGTATCAGGGTGTACGTCACCTGATGCCGGGTCACCTGATGAAAGTCACGCGCCAGGGCGCGCAGGTATCCTGCTGGTGGGACCTGGCTGCCATTGAGCCCATTCACGGGCGAAGTGAGGCCGAGTGGATCGAAGAGTTCAACACCATTCTCGATGACGCTGTGCGTCTGCGTTTGCGTTGTGATGTACCGTTCGGTGCGTTCCTTTCTGGCGGAGTCGATTCAAGTACCATCGTGGGGTTGATGGCTCGGCACATGGACGAACCCGTAAAAACCTTCTGTATCGGTTTCGATGATCCGCGCTACGACGAGTCCGCCTATGCCCAGCAGGCCGCCCAACGGTTCGGCGCCCAACACGTGATGGAGCGCGTTGAGCCCGACATGCTGGATTTGTGGCCGATGGCTACCTACCACTGCGATCAGCCCCACGGCGATGTGTCGTTCCTGCCGACGTATCGGGTTTCGGCACTGGCGGCAGAACACGTCAAAGTCGTGCTGACAGGTGATGGCGGCGACGAGCTGTTTGCAGGCTATGACAAACACCGCGACTTCTTCGCTCGTCCTGAAGTGGCAACGTGGACCGATGAAGAGTTTCAGCGCAGGTATTTCGACAGCATTTCGTTGTTCACGCACCAGGGCAAGCAGGCGCTGTATACGCCTGAGCGTGCTCGCCGCCTGGAGGGGGTGGACTCATTTGATGTCGCTGCCCCTTACTTCAAGGCGGTTGCGCATCAAGACCGTATCAACCAGGCCTTGTATCTGGATATGCAACTGCTGTTGTCTGGCAACAATCTGGTCAAGCCAGATCGCATGGGCATGGCGGTATCGCTTGAGGCACGTACACCGTTTCTGGACTATCGGATGATGGAGTTCGCCTTCCGCATGCCCGGCTCGCTCAAGCTCAAGGATGGCATCACCAAGTACCTCTACAAGAAAGCCGTGGCGCCTCTGATCGGAGAGAACCTGGCCTATCGGAAAAAACAGATGTTTACGGTTCCGGTCGGTGAGTGGTTCAAGACCACCAAGGCTGATTACTGTCGGGAGAACATGCCGGTCGATGTGTTCGATCAGGCGGCGATGGCCCGTATGAATGAAGCCCATATTTCAGGCGAAGAAAACCGGACGCGTGAGCTTCGTGCTCTGATTGCCCTGAGTCACTGGCAAAAGCACTGCTAGTGGATTTGCCATGCACATGAGTGAAGGAACAGGCAAAGTGAGCATTGCTCAATGACTGGTAATGAGTCTTTGGCGTGCGGCCCATCGGCAACGGCACGCATGCCTGTGGTGCTGGTTGCCTATGGCGGTGGACATGTTGCCATGTTGGCCCCAGTGGCGCGCAGCCTGCTGGCACGCGGGCATGCTGTGGTATTTCTCGGGTTGACCACTGCTGGCGCGTATCTGGAGCGTGCTGGCGTACCCTGTATCGGATACCGGCATTTGCCTGAGGCCGACACAGCCGACGTCGTTGAGTGGGGGCGGCGACTGACCAGCGAGCTGGCCCCGGGGGGCGCGGTGCCGCTGCAAGAGTCGATTGCCTACATGGGGCTCAATTACCGGGAGCTGGTTGCAGAGCACGGCAATGAGGGCGCAGCACAGCTGTTCGCGCAGAAAGGGCGTCAGGCCTTTTGCCCGGTCGGGATGTTCAAGCGCTGGTTTGCAATGCTGCGCCCTTCATTGGTTATGGCGACCAACTCGCCGCGCAGCGAGCAGGCTGCGTTGCAGGCGGCGGCTGAGCTGGGAGTCGCCTCAATCTGTGCCGTGGATGTTTTCGCGTTGCAGGAGATCCAGTGGATAAAGAAGCCTGGCTATGCCAGTCGAATCTGTGTGTTGAACGAACAGGTCAGGGACATGTTCGTGGCTCAAGGCTGTGATGCTGCTGGCGTGGTGGTCACTGGCAATCCGGCATTCGAGCGCTTGCAGCACCCTGAGGTGCGTGAAGCCGGCCATGCCTTGCGTACTGCGCGAGGCTGGGGGGCGGACGAGGTTGTCATTCTCTGGGCTTCGCAGGTTGAGCCCGAGCGCCATCCGTTTGCAGCGCGGCAGGGGGATCCGAGTTTTCCGCGTCGAGTCGAGGCACGCCTGCGCGAGTTTGTCTGCGATCATCCGCAGTACCGGCTGGTGCTGCGTTACCACCCCAGCGAGCGTGTCGAATTCCAGCCCGGTCAGGCGCGCGTCGAGTTGAGCCCTTCCAGTGAAGATCTGGCGACCTTGTTGCACGCTGTCGATATTGTCGTCGTGGCCACCTCTACCGTGGGGCTCGAAGCTCATTTGGCTGGGCGTGCTGTGCTTGCGGTGCAGGGGTCTATGTTTAGCCCAGATGCGCCCTACGGCCAGATGGGCATTGCGACAGATGTAGCCTCCCCCGAGTTGCTGGGGCAGGCACTGTCGTCGATCAATCTGCAAGCCACCCCAGGTATTGACGAGTTACCTGAGCGTACCGGGCAGCTCAGCCCGACGCAAAAGCTGGTTGAAGTGGTTGAATCGCTGCTGGGGGCAAGCGTGGGCGGTCAGTTGCCCAGCTAGGTGCTGCCAGTGCTCTGCAAATGCGCTCACCTCGCGTTCAGCGCATCGACGTCAAGCTGATAACCAACGTAATGAACAAAGGCCCTGGAGCGGGCCTTTGTCTGAAGTGGGGTTTAGTGCTTGCTGTCGTCGCCCGACATGCTCAGCAACTGCTTCTCCTGGTTCCAGTCGAAGGGTTCGTCGTTCTCTTCGGCTTCAAAGCGGCGCTCCTCCAGTTCCTGGTACAGGTCCAGTTCCTCGTCGGGCATGTAGTGCAGGCAATCACCACCAAAGAACCACAGCAGGTCGCGCGGGATCAGGTGGGCGATCTGTGGGTAACGCTGGATCACCTGGCAGACCAGGTCCTGGCCCAGGTATTTGCTTTCCGGGTCGACGGGCAATTGCTGCATCAGCTCGTCGAAACGATCCAGGAACAGCGCGTGGCTTTCTTCCGGTACCTGCTCGGCCTCACCCAACGCGGCCAGGATGGTGCGCAGGTGGGTGAGCAGGGCGAGATGGTATTCCAGGTGAGCGGTGGCCATGCTGGCAATTCTCCAGAGCAAAAAACAGGCGCGGGAGTATACGGCTCAGCGCGCCTGCTGTCCCGGCCGATTGGCGGTTAGCGCACCTTGCCCTCCGTCGGCAACAGTGCCTCCTTGGTGAAGGCATCCACGTCGATCACCCGGCGCCGTGCGGCTTCGGCCTCGTGCAGGGTTTGCGCTTCGCCTGGCTGCAGCACATTGGCCTGCAGCGCAGCGTCGATCAGCGATTGGCCCGGAGCGGGCGCCAGTTGCCCGGCCTTGTGGGCCTGATGGAGTTTCTTGTGCAGCGGTGCGCCGGCAGTGAGCAGGTCGCTGGCCTGCTGCAGTGCACCCACCGGATCATCGGCATCGGTCGGGCGATAGCAGCCGGCAAGTAGCTCTTCCAGGGCCGGGTCGCCTTTGGCGCGCCCCAGCAGGGCAGCGACTTCGGCATCCAGCGCGTCTGACGGGCCGGTATGGCGACGCCCGAACGGGAAGACCACCAGGCGCAGCGCGCCGCCCAGGAAGCGATTGGGGAAGTTGTCGAGCAGGCGGTCCAGCGCTTTCTCGGCCTGGCCCAGGCTTTCTTCCAGGGCCCAGCGCAGCAGCGGTTGCAGGTACTGCGGCGAGTTCAGGTCGTGGTAGCGCTTGAGCGCCGCCGAGCCCAGGTACAGGTTGCTCAGCACATCGCCCAGGCGCGCCGATAGCCGCTCGCGGCGCTTCAGCTCGCCGCCCAGCAGCATCATGCACAGGTCTGCCAGCAAGGCGAAGGCTGCTGCCTGGCGATTGAGGGCGCGAAAGTAACCCTGGCTCAGGGCATCGCCGGGGGCTTTCTCGAAGTGCCCAAGGCCCAGGCCCAATACCAGCGTGCTGGCGGCATTGCCTACGGCAAAGCCGACATGCTTGAGCAGCAGCGCATCGAATTCCTTGAGCGCCTGGTCGTGGTCCTCGCGGCCGGCCAGGGCCATTTCCTTGAGTACGAAGGGGTGGCAGCGAATCGCCCCCTGGCCAAAGATCATCAGGTTGCGCGAGAGGATATTGGCCCCCTCGACGGTGATGAAGATCGGTGCACCCTGCCAGCTGCGCCCCAGGTAGTTGTTGGGGCCCATGATGATGCCCTTGCCGCCGTGCACGTCCATGGCGTGCTGGATGCACTCGCGCCCGCGTTCGGTGAGGTGGTACTTGAGGATGGCCGAGAGCACCGAGGGCTTCTCGCCCAGGTCGACCGCGTTGGCGGTGAGCTGGCGCGCACTGTCCATCAGCCAGGCATTGCCGCCGATACGTGCCAGCGACTCCTGGATGCCCTCGAAGGCCGCCAGGGGAACGTTGAACTGTTCGCGAATGTTCGCGTACTGGCCCGTTACCAGGCTGGTGTACTTGGCAGCACCCGTGCCCACCGCTGGCAGCGAGATCGAGCGCCCCACCGACAAACAGTTCATCAGCATCATCCAGCCCTTGCCGAGCATGGCCTGGCCACCGATGAGGAAGTCCAGCGGGATGAACACGTCCTTGCCGCTGTTGGGCCCGTTCATGAATGCTGCGCCCAGTGGCAGGTGGCGCTTGCCTATCTCTACGCCGGGGGTGTCGGTGGGGATCAGCGCCAGGCTGATGCCCAGGGCCTCTTCTTCGCCCAGCAAATGGTCGGGGTCGTAGGCCTTGAACGCCAGGCCCAGCAAGGTGGCGACCGGGCCGAGGGTGATGTAGCGCTTCTCCCAGTTCAGGCGCAGGCCGAGCACTTCCTTGCCCTGCCACGGGCCCCTGCAGATGACACCCGTGTCCGGCATGGCGCCGGCATCAGAGCCGGCCAGCGGGCCGGTCAGGGCAAAACACGGGATGTCGTCGCCACGCGCCAGACGTGGCAGGTAATGGTTGCGCTGCTCGTCGGTGCCGTAGTGCAGCAGCAGTTCGGCCGGGCCGAGGGAGTTGGGCACCATTACGGTGGAGGCCAGGTCGCCGCTGCGGGTGGCCAGTTTCATGGCGACCTGCGAGTGGGCATAGGCAGAAAAACCCTTGCCGCCGTACTCCTTGGGGATGATCAGGGCAAAGAAACCATGCGCCTTGATGTGCGCCCAGGCGTCGGCGGGCAGGTCCATGTCCTGGCCGATCTGCCAGTCGCTGACCATGGCGCAGAGTTGCTCGGTCGGCCCATCGATGAACGCCTGCTCCTCGCTGCTCAATTGCACCTTGGGGTAGGCCAGCAGGGTATTCCAGTCGGGGCGGCCGCTGAACAGCTCGCCGTCCCACCAGACCGTGCCGGCATCGATGGCCTCGCGCTCGGTCTGCGACATCGGCGGCAAGGTTTTCTGGAACCAGCCGAACAGGGGCGCGGTCAGCCATTTTCGACGCAGATCGGGCAGTACCAGGGGCAGGGCGGTAGCCGCCAGCAGCAGCCAGAAGATTGTCAGCAGCCAGCCGGGGGCATGGCTGAACGTGCCCATTGCCAGCAGGTAGGCGGCAACCACTCCGATCGCGGGCAGGGCGGCAACCCGCCGGTGCGCCAGGTAGGCAATACCGACCACCAGCACCACTAACCACAACAGCAACATATGCTTTCCTCCGTGAAACTCCAGAATTAGCCATCCGACAGAGCTTAGACCGCTTGTGCCAAACAACCCGTCTGAACAGTGACAGGACGTGACACCTGGAAGTTCGGTGCAGTCGAGCCCGCGTGCGGCGATTGTGTGCGCGCGCGGCTGGGGTAGACTGGGCGCCCACCGCATTCATCAGGGAGTCGTCATGCTGAAGATCTGGGGACGCAAGAACTCGTCCAACGTGAGAAAGGTGTTGTGGTGCGCCCAGGAACTGGGCCTGGATTACCAGTCCATCGACGCCGGCGGCGAATTTGGTCTGGTCGACGAGCCGCAGTACCGTGCACTCAACCCCAATGGCCGGGTACCGATGATCGAGGACGGCGACCTGGTGCTGTGGGAGTCCAACAGCATTGTGCGCTACCTGGCGGCCAGGTACGCCGCGGATACCCCGTGGTACCCCGCCGACCCTGTGGCTCGGGCCAGTGCCGACAAGTGGATGGACTGGACCACGTCCTCGCTTGCAGTGCCGTTTCGCCCCTTGTTCTGGGGCATGTTGCGCACGCCTGCCGAGCAGCAGGACTGGGTGCAGATCAACGCCGCGCACAAGCAATGTGCCGAGCTGCTGTCGATCGCCGATCAGGCCCTGGCACGGCAACCCTTCCTGTCCGGGCAAGAGGTCGGCATGGGCGACATCCCGCTGGGCTGTTTCGTCTATGCCTGGTTCGAGATGCCGATCGAGCGCCCCGAGATGCGTCACCTGCGCGCGTGGTACGAGCGCCTGCAGCAGCGCCCGGCCTATCAGGCGGCGGTGATGACCGCGCTGACGTGAATCTAGCGTCAGAGCTGATAGTTACTATCGATACACTTCACTGTACTTGCGTGGCCTGGGCAAGCACCATGGCCACATTCGCCGCGGTCGACCGTGATTGACCGCCTGATTCGTGAACCTTCCACACTGGTGCGTAGACCCGCTATGAGTTCTGCTCTGTCCATTCGGCAGCTAACCAAGACCTACGGCAACGGCTTCCAGGCCCTCAAGGGCATCGACCTGGACGTCGCCGAAGGTGACTTTTTCGCCTTGCTCGGCCCCAATGGCGCCGGCAAATCCACCACCATCGGCATTCTCTCGACCCTGGTGAACAAGACCAGCGGCACGGTGAACATCTTTGGCCATGACCTGGACCGCGAACCGGCCGCGCTCAAGCGCAGCATTGGCGTGGTGCCCCAGGAGTTCAACTTCAACCAGTTCGAGAAAACCTTCGATATCGTGGTGACCCAGGCCGGTTACTACGGCATCCCGATGAAGGTGGCCAAAGAGCGCGCCGAGCAGTACTTGACCCAGCTGGGCCTGTGGGACAAGCGCGATGTACCGTCGCGGTCGCTGTCCGGTGGCATGAAGCGCCGGCTGATGATTGCCCGTGCACTGATACACGAGCCGCGCCTGTTGATCCTCGATGAGCCCACTGCCGGGGTCGACATCGAGCTGCGTCGCTCGATGTGGAGCTTTCTCACCGAGCTGAACCAGAAAGGCATCACCATCATCCTGACCACCCACTACCTGGAAGAGGCCGAGCAGCTGTGTAGGCACATCGGCATCATCGACCATGGCACCATCGTCGAGAACACCAGCATGCGCAAGCTGCTCGGTACCCTGCACGTCGAGACCTTCCTGCTGGACCTCAAGCATGACCTGGCGCAAGCGCCGCAGCTGAGCGGTTATCCGTGCCGGCTGATCACCCCGCACACCCTGGAAGTGCAGGTGGACAAGGAAGTAGGCATCACCGCGCTGTTCGGCCAGCTGGCGCTGCAGAACATCGAGGTGCAGAGCCTGCGCAACAAGACCAATCGTCTCGAGGAGCTGTTCGTGTCCCTGGTGGAAAAAAACCTGGCAAAGGTGGCGGTATGAGTTCGGAGCTGCGCGCCAATCTGGTCGCCCTCAATACCATCGTCTACCGTGAAGTGCGTCGTTTTACCCGGATCTGGCCGCAGACCCTGCTGCCCCCGGCGATCACCATGGTGCTGTACTTCGTGATCTTCGGGAACCTGATCGGTCGCCAGATCGGCGACATGGGCGGGTTCACCTACATGGAGTACATCGTGCCCGGGCTGATCATGATGTCGGTGATCACCAACTCCTACGGCAACGTGGTGTCGAGCTTCTTCGGCAGCAAGTTCCAGCGCTCGATCGAAGAGCTGATGGTGTCGCCGGTGTCGCCGCACACCATCCTCATCGGCTATGCCCTGGGCGGCGTGCTGCGCGGGTTGGCGGTGGGGGTGATCGTGACCTTGCTGTCGCTGTTTTTCACCCATCTGCAGGTGCATCACCTGGGCGTGACGGTGCTGGTGGTGCTGCTGACCGCGACGATCTTTTCGCTGCTGGGCTTCATCAATGCGGTATTTGCGCGCAACTTCGATGACATTTCGATCATCCCGACCTTCGTGCTGACACCGTTGACCTACCTGGGTGGGGTGTTCTACTCGATCACCCTGTTGCCGCCGTTCTGGCAGACCGTCTCGATGGCCAACCCGGTGCTGCACATGGTCAACTCGTTCCGCTACGGCATCCTCGGGGTGTCGGACATCCGCATCGGGGTGGCCATTACCTTCATGCTGGTCGCCACCGCAGTGTTGTACTTGGGCTGCATCCGCCTACTGGTCAGTGGGCGAGGAATGCGCAGCTGACTTGTGCTTGCGTCTGCGCCACTGCCGGCCTACCCACCAGCGCCAATACAGCATGGTCAGGCAGTAGGCCAGCGCCCCCAGCAGTATCCCGCACACCACCGAACCCAGCAGGAAAGGCTGCCACAGTGTTGACAGCTGGTCGGTGATCCATTCGAAGGTCAGTTCTTCCGGCAGCGTGCGTGGCGGCACCTGCATCAACCAGGCGCCCATCTGGTAAGTGCAATAGAACACCGGTGGCATGGTGAAGGGGTTGGTCAGCCAGACCAGGCTGACGGCAATCGGCATGTTGCCGCGTACCAGGATCGCCAGGCTGGCGGCCAGCAGCATCTGCATGGGGATGGGGATGAACGCGGCAAACAGCCCGACCGCCATCGCCCGCGCCACCGAGTGGCGGTTCAGGTGCCAGAGGTTGGGGTCGTGCAGCAGCCGGCCGAGAAAGCGTAAGGATTTGTGTTCCCGAATGCTCGTCGGATCGGGCATGTAGCGTTTGAACAGTCGACGCGGCATGTGGGGTCTCGGCGCTCTGAAGGTGGCCAGTATGCACGGATTCTAAACAGCGCCAATTCAGACTTTGTGACAATTAATAAGCGAGCAGCTGGGCTGTGTGATCTAAGCCTCTGGGGGAAGGTTTTGCTCAGGAGTTGCAACGCATGCGCACAGGGATGTTGGCGCTTGCCCTCGGGTTGCTGTGCCTGAGGGTATTACCCGTCTTGCCATCGGTCGGCGTGCTGTGGGCCATTGTCGGGGTTGGCGCACTTTGCCTGCTGCGCCGGCGCCCGGTCCCCGGCCTGTTTCTGCTGGGGTTCGCCTGGGCGTGCGTTTCAGCGCAGTGGGCGCTGGACGATCGCCTGAGCCCAGGCCTGGACGGTCGTATCCTGTGGTTGGAGGGCCAGGTAGTGGGCTTGCCACAGCAGGGGGAGCGCTCGGTGCGTTTCGAACTGGTCGAGGCTGCTTCGCGCCGCGCCCACCTGCCGCAGCGTATCAGCATGAGCTGGTTTGGCGGCCCGCAGGTAAACAGCGGTGAGCGCTGGCGCCTGGCCGTGCAACTGCAGCGCCCGGCCGGCCTGCTCAACCCGCATGGCCCTGACCAGGAAGCCGCCTTGCTGGCTCGACGCATTGGTGCCACGGGCAGCGTAAAGGCGGGCGAGCGGTTGGCACCGGCTGCGCATGCCTGGCGCGATGGGGTGCGCCAGCGCCTGCTCAAGGTGGGCGCACACGGGCGCGAACCTGCCCTGGCGGCACTGGTGCTGGGGGACGGCGCGTCGCTTGCGCGCGAGGACTGGCAGGTATTGCAGGCGACCGGCACAGTGCATTTGCTGGTGATCTCCGGCCAGCATATCGGCCTGCTCGCGGGCCTGGTGTATGCGCTGGTGGCCGGGCTTGCGCGCTGGGGGCTATGGCCGCGCGCATTGCCGTGGCTGCCATGGGCCTGCGGCCTGGCGTTCGCGGCAGCCTTGGCCTATGGCCTGATGGCGGGCTTCCAGGTGCCGGTACGGCGCGCCTGCATCATGTTGGCGGTGGTGCTGCTGTGGCGCCTGCGCTTTCGCCATCTGGGCGTGGGGGTGCCGCTGCTGCTGGCGCTCAACGGCGTGCTGCTGGTCGAGCCGCTGGCCAGCCTGCAGCCTGGGTTCTGGTTGTCCTTCACGGCGGTGGCGGTGCTGGTGTTCATTTTCAGTGGTCGGTTGGGTGCCTGGAATCCGTGGCGAGCCTGGGGGCGGGCGCAGGGGTTGATCGCCATCGGCCTGCTGCCGGTACTGCTGGTGCTGGGTTTGCCGATCAGCCTGTCGGCGCCAGTGGCCAATCTGCTGGCGGTGCCCTGGGTCAGCATCGCCGTCCTGCCGCTGGCGCTGAGCGGTACGCTGCTGTTGCCGGTGCCGCTGCTGGGAGAGGGGTTGCTGTGGCTGGCGGGGGCGGCATTGGCGGCACTGTTCTGGCTGCTGGCGTTGCTCGCGCAGTGGCAGTCTGCCTGGATCCCTGCAGCGTTGCCGCCGTGGGCGTGGCTGCTGGTGTGCCTCGGCGCCGTCCTGGTACTGCTGCCCAAGGGGCTGCCGATGCGTCTGCTGGGCTGGCCATTGTTACTGATGGCGGTGTATGCACCGCGCGCCGAGCTGCCCGTTGGCCAGTTGGAGGTCTGGCAACTGGACGTGGGGCAGGGCCAGGCCTTTCTCCTGCGTACCCGTCACCACGCGATGCTCTACGACACCGGCCCCGCAACAGGCGGCAGTGACCTGGGCGAGCGGGTGGTGGTGCCCACCTTGCACAGGCTGGGCGTGCACCGCCTGGACCTGATGCTGATCAGTCACGCACACGCCGACCACGCCGGTGGTGCCCTGGCGGTTCAGCGTGGGGTGCCGGTGGCGCGGGTAGTGGCCGGTGAGGTCGTGGAGGCGCCGCGACCGCTGCGCGCGCAAGCCTGCACCAGTGGCGAGCGCTGGCAGTGGGATGACGTGCAGTTCAGCCTGTGGCAGTGGGACGCTGCCGGGGACAGCAACCAGCGCTCCTGCGTGCTGCGCGTGCAGGCTGGTGGCGAAACCCTGCTGCTGACCGGCGACATCGATGCGCGTGCCGAACGTGCCTGGCTGCGCGGGCCCATGGCCGGCCGGGTGGACTGGTTGCAGGCCCCGCACCATGGCAGCCGGACCTCTTCCAGCCAGGTTTTTCTGGAGCACACCCAGGCGCGTGGCGTGCTGATTTCGCGGGGGCGCCACAATGCCTTTGGGCATCCGCATCCACAGGTTGTGGGGCGCTATCAGGCACAGGGTATCAGCGTGCATGACAGCGCCGTGCAGGGCGCCGTGCGGCTGTTGCTGGGGCGTTTCGGCGAGGCGCTCGGCCAGCGCAGCCAGCGGCGCTTCTGGCGTGAGCCGACATGACGTTGTTCGGCGTTGTGACCCCTATGGTAAAGTGGCGGACTTTTTCGAGGGGGTCCTTACTGTGTGGGAATTGGTCAAGTCCGGTGGTTGGATGATGCTGCCGATCATTCTGAGTTCCATCGCTGCCATGGCTATCGTTGCCGAGCGCCTGTGGACCCTGCGCGCCAGCCGCGTGACCCCGCCGCACCTGCTTGGACAGGTTTGGCGCTGGATCAAGGACAAGCAGCTCAATAGTGAAAAGCTCAAGGCCCTGCGTGCCGATTCACCCCTGGGCGAGATCCTGGCCGCAGGTCTGGCCAATTCGCGTCATGGTCGCGAGATCATGAAGGAGTGCATCGAGGAGGCTGCTGCCCGCGTCATCCATGAGCTGGAACGCTACATCAACGCGTTGGGGACCATCGCTGCGATGGCCCCATTGCTTGGCTTGCTGGGGACGGTGCTGGGCATGATCGACATTTTCAGTGCCTTCACCGGTTCCGGCATGACCACCAATGCGTCGGTGCTGGCGGGCGGTATCTCCAAGGCGCTGATTACCACGGCGGCGGGTTTGATGGTGGGTATCCCGGCGGTGTTCTTCCATCGCTTCCTGCAGCGGCGCATCGATGAACTGGTGGTCGGCATGGAGCAGGAAGCGATCAAGCTGGTGGAGGTGGTCCAGGGGGACCGCGATGTCGACCTGAGCGAGGGCAAGGCGTGAAATTCCGCCGCAAGCCACGTGAGACCGTGGACATCAACCTGGCATCGCTGATCGACGTGGTCTTCATTCTGCTGCTGTTTTTCGTGGTGACCACGACGTTCACGCGTGAAACCCAGCTGCGCGTCGAGTTGCCCGAGGCCGTCAGCGGTTCGCCGGCACCGGACAGCGAGCTCAAGCAGCTGGAAGTCACCATCAGCGCCGAAGGCGTCTACTCGGTCAATAATCACCTGTTGCCCAAGAGCGACCTGGGGACCTTGACCGAGGCCATGCAGAAAGAATCCCAGGGCGATACCAAGATGCCGTTGTCGATCAGCGCCGACGGCAAGACCCCGCACCAGGCGGTGGTCACGGCCATGGACGCGGCGGGCAAGCTGGGCTTCAGCCAGTTGCGCATGACCACGGTCGAGGCCGCGCCGGAGGCACCCTGATGGCGTTTGCCGACCGTCTGCTGCAAGCCTGGTACACCGGCCACCCGGCGCTGGTGCTGCTGCGTCCGCTCGAAGCGCTTTATCGCCGGGTGGTCCGTGGCAAGCGCGAGCGTTTTCTGGCCGGGCAGGGCGATATCTACCGCGCGCCTGTGCCGGTGCTGGTGGTGGGCAACATCACAGTGGGCGGCACCGGCAAGACCCCGCTGATTCTGTTTCTGATCGAGCATTGCCGCCAGCGCGGCCTGCGCGTCGGGGTGGTCAGCCGTGGCTATGGCGCCACGCCGCCACAGTTGCCCTGGCGCGTGCGTGCCGATCAATCGGCCGAGCAGGCGGGCGATGAACCCTTGCTGATCGTGCAGCGTACCGGCGTGGCGCTGGTGATCGACCCTGACCGCGGGCAGGCGGTGCGCGCACTGCTCGAGGCCGAGCCGTTGGACCTTATCCTGTGCGACGACGGCATGCAGCACTACGGCCTGGCACGTGACCTGGAGCTGGTGCTGATCGATGCCGCCCGCGGCCTGGGCAATCGTCGCTGCCTGCCGGCCGGGCCGCTGCGCGAGCCGGTCGAGCGCCTGGAAGAAGTTGACGCGGTACTCTACAACGGCGCGCAGGCCGACCGCGACGATGGCTTCGCCTTTACCCTGGCGCCTACCGCACTGGTCAACCTGCGCAGCGGCGAGCGGCGCAACCTTGCCTGCTTTGCACCGGGCCAGGCGCTGCACGCGGTGGCCGGCATCGGCAACCCGCAGCGCTTCTTCAATACCCTTCGGGATCTGGGCTGGCAGCCGGTGTCGCATGCGTTTGCGGACCATGCGGCATACAGTGCACAGGCCTTGAGTTTCGCCCCGCAACTGCCGCTGGTGATGACCGAAAAGGATGCGGTGAAATGCCGTGCTTTCGCCGCTGAAGACTGGTGGTATCTTGCGGTCGATGCAGTACCTTCGCCGGCCTTCGTGGCCTGGCTCGACGCGCAATTGACGCGTCTGTTGCCGGGGCAACGCCTGCCCTGACATTTTTCTTTTTCCGGCCACAGGCCTGAGGAATTTTCATGGACACCAAATTGCTCGACATCCTTGCTTGCCCGATCACCAAAGGCCCGCTCAAGCTCAGCGCCGACAAGACCGAGCTGATCAGCAAGGGTGCCGGCCTGGCTTACCCGATCCGCGATGGCATCCCGGTCATGCTGGAAACCGAAGCGCGCACCTTGACTGACGACGAGCGTCTGGACAAATGAGCCTGGATTTCACCGTCGTGATTCCGGCACGCCTGCGCTCCACCCGCCTGCCCGGCAAGCCGCTGCTGGAGATTGCCGGCAAGCCGATGGTGCAGCATGTGTGGGAACAGGCGCGCAAAAGCAGCGCCACACGGGTTGTGATCGCCACCGATGACCCGAGCATCGTCAGCGCCTGCCAGGCGTTTGGCGCCGAGGTGTTGCTGACCCGTGAAGACCACGAGTCGGGCACTGACCGCCTGGCCGAAGTCGCCACCCAGCTGGGGCTGGCGCATGACGCCATCGTGGTCAATGTGCAGGGCGACGAACCGCTGATTCCGCCTGTGATCATCGACCAGGTGGCGGCCAACCTGGCGGCGCACCCCGAAGCCGGGATCGCCACCTTGGCCGAGCCGATCGACGATGTCGAGGTGCTGTTCAATCCCAATGCGGTCAAGGTGACCGCCGATTGCAATGGCCTGGCCCTGACCTTCAGTCGGGCACCGCTGCCGTGGGCGCGTGATGCGTTCGCTCGCGGGCGTGAGCAGTTGCCCGCCGGTGTGCCGTACCGTCGGCATATCGGCATGTATGCGTACCGCGCCGGCTTCCTGCAGGACTTCGTCGGCTGGGGGCCTTGCTGGCTGGAGCAGACCGAAGCGCTGGAGCAGCTGCGTGCGCTGTGGAATGGCGTGCGCATTCATGTGGCCGACGCGCTGCAGGCGCCGCCGGTAGGCGTAGACACCCCTGAAGACCTGGAGCGCGTACGGCGCTTGCTGGAGGCCTGATGCGCGTTCTGTTCGTGTGCCTGGGCAATATCTGCCGTTCGCCGACGGCCGAGGGCGTGTTGCGCCATCAGTTGAACCTGGCGGGCCTGGCTGATCAGGTTGAAGTGGCCTCGGCGGGCACCGGTGACTGGCATGTGGGCAAGCCGCCCGACAGTCGTACCCAGCGTGCCGCGTTGCAGCGTGGTTATGACCTGTCGGCGCAGCGTGCGCAGCAGGTGAGCACACAGGACTTTGGCCGCTACGACCTGATCCTGGCCATGGACCACAGCAACCTGGGGCACCTCAAGGCGCTGCAACCGTCCAACGGCAAGGCCGAGCTGGACCTGTTCCTGCGACGCTTCGACGCTGAAGTGGATGAGGTTCCCGACCCGTACTACGGCGGCGAAGCGGGTTTTGATCGGGTGCTGGACCTGATCGAAGTGGCCTGCCGCGGCCTGGTCGTCGAACTGAAGGGGCGCATATGAGCGTGCAGGTGCAGTCGCAGGTATCGCTCAAGCCCTACAACACGTTCGGTATCGAGGTGAAGGCGCAGTACTTTGCCCAGGCCCACAGTGACGACGAGGTGCGTCAACTGCTGGCGCACGCGGCCGACCGAGAGTTGCCGGTGCTGGTGATTGGTGGTGGCAGCAACCTGTTGCTGACCGCTGACGTTCACGCGCTGGTGCTGCGCATGGCCAGCGTTGGCGTGCGCGTACTGTCCGATGACGGCCAGCGCGTGGTGGTCGAGGCCGAGGCGGGCGAGCCCTGGCATCCATTCGTGCAATGGACGCTGGCCCAGGGCCTGGCGGGGCTCGAGAATCTCAGCCTGATTCCGGGCACGGTAGGGGCTGCGCCGATGCAGAACATCGGCGCCTACGGCGTGGAGATCAAGGACGTGTTCGCCGGCCTGACCGCACTGGACCGCCAGACCGGGCAGTTGCATACGTTCGATCTTGAACAGTGTGATTTTGCGTACCGGGACAGCCTGTTCAAGCGCTACCCGGGGCGCTGGTTGATTCTGCGTGTGCGCTTTGCGCTCAGTCGTGCACAGCAGTTGCACCTGGATTACGGTCCGGTGCGTCAGCGCCTGAGCGACCAGGGCATCGAGCAGCCGACGGCGCAGAACGTCAGTGATGCCATCTGCAGCATCCGTCGCGAGAAGCTGCCCGACCCGGCCGAGCTGGGCAATGCCGGGAGTTTCTTCAAGAACCCGGTAGTGAGTGCGCAGTTGGCTGCGCAGGTGCGTGATGCGCACCCCGGCGTAGTGGGTTACCCACAGCCTGATGGTCAGGTGAAGCTGGCGGCGGGGTGGTTGATCGAGCAGGCCGGCTGGAAGGGCTTTCGGGAAGGGGATGCCGGAGTGCACCGCTTGCAGTCGCTGGTGCTGGTGAACTATGGACAGGCCAGTGGTGGTCAGTTGTATGCACTGGCACAGCGGATCCAGGCCGATGTGCTGGCGCGCTTCGGCGTCGAGCTCGAGATGGAGCCTAACCTGTACTGACCTGCCCAATACAAGATCTACAGGCAATAAAAAGCCCCGCCAGTTTGCACTGGCGGGGCTTTTTAATGACCGTCAGACGAGCGGTTTATGCTCTTCTTCGGTTTGCTCGGCACGTGCTGCAGCGGCAGCCGCTTCAGCTTCGCGCTTGCGACGACGCACTTCACGTGGGTCGTTGGGCGCGCGACCATTGGCCAGGGTGACGGCCGGTGCTTCAACCTCTACAGGTTCGGCAGCCGGTGCTTCAGCCTCGACAGCCGGCGCAGGCTCTGCTGCCACGACTGGCTCGGCTTGCACTTCAACCGGCGCTTCAGGCTCGCTCGGCAGGGCAATCACAGGCTCGGCAGCGACCGGTGCTTGCGCTTCGGCTTGAACCTCGGCTTGAACCGGTGCCTGGGCGACAGGCGCTTCGACAGGCAGTTCAACCGGGGCCTCAACAGGCGCTTCTACCGCTGCTTCGACAGGCTGCGGTGCCACTTCGACTGCAGGTTCGAAGCTCGGCTCGGCGGCCTGCACAGGCGCCTCAAACGGTTGCTCGACCGCAGGGGCTGCGACAGCCTCCTCGACCGCAGTGTCGACAGCAGGCTGTTGCACCGCTTCAACGGGCTCGACGCTGGCTTCGACAACCACCGGTTCGACAGTACCCGCCTCGAATGGCGTTTCGGCTACCACGGCTGGGGTGTCGTCCACCGAGGCAGTAGCGCGCTCGGCCTGGGCATTGGCCTGGGCCTCGGCGTTGGCGCTGATGTTGCTGGTAGCAACGGCAGCAGTAACGGCCAGGCCGGCAGCCAGTTCGGCACCCGATGGCTGAGCGGTGTTTTCGCTGCGGGCTTCGGTGGCTTGCTCGGTGCCTTCTTCGGCGCCGTCTTCGCTGCCTTCTACCACATTGCCGTTGGCATCACGCTGACGCTCGCGACGGTTGCTGCGACGACGCTGACCGCGCGAGCGACGACGAGGACGTTCGCCTTCGGCGCCTTCCTGGTTGTCATCCTGCAGCAGCTCTTCGTTCGGCAGTTGCTCTTCAGTCACTTCCTCGACCGCTTCGGCCGGGCGTGGCTGACGCTCTTCACGTGGCGGGCGCGGTGCGCGCTCTTCGCGTGGTGCCCGTTCTTCGCGCGGTGCGCGCTCTTCACGTGGTGCGCGCTCTTCGCGAGGCTGACGCTCTTCGCGCGGGGCACGTTCCGGACGCTCTTCACGCACGGCTGGGGTAGCGGCATCGAGCGGTTCGCGCAGTTCACGTACCGGGCGCTCTGCACGCTCTTCGCGTGGGCGACGCTCTTCACGCGGGGCGCGCGGTTGACGCTCTTCACGCGGGGCACGGGGTGCACGCTCCTCGCGAGGCGAGGTCTCTTCGCGGGCTTCGCGCGGCTGGCGCTCTTCACGCGGAGCACGCTCTTCGCGTGGCTTGCGGTCTTCGTCGCGACGGCCGTTGCGGTTGCGGCTCTGCTGGCGACCGTTACGGCGCTCTTCGTTACGCTGCGGGCGCTCGGTGGCTGGCTTCTCGGTGACTACCGGGGCCGCGGCAACCGGTTCGTCCTTGCCGGCGAACAGGCTTACCAGCGACTTCACCAGGCCTTTGAACAGGCTTGGCTCAGGCAGGTTGTGCACGGGTGCGGCCGGGGCAGCTGGCGCTTCCGGGGCCGGGACAGGGGCATTGGCACGGGCCGGTGCAGTCTTGACCGCTGCTTCCTGGCGCACCAGGGTGCGGGTGGCGGCGGCGGGTTGCACTTCTTCGGTTTCGGTTGCAGCGATTTCGTAGCTGGACTGGCTGTTCAGCGCTTCCGGGCTGTCGTCGCGCAGGCGCTGGACTTCGAAGTGCGGGGTTTCCAGGTGGTCGTTCGGCAGGATGACGATACGTGCCCGGGTACGCAGTTCGATCTTGGTGATCGAATTGCGTTTTTCGTTGAGCAGGAACGCGGCGACCGGGATCGGCACCTGGGCGCGCACTTCGGCAGTGCGGTCCTTGAGGGCTTCTTCCTCGATCAGGCGCAGGATTGCCAGCGACAGCGATTCGACGTCACGGATGATGCCGGTGCCGCTGCAGCGTGGGCAGACGATGCCGCTGCTTTCACCCAGCGAAGGGCGCAGGCGCTGACGCGACATTTCCAGCAGGCCGAAGCGCGAAATGCGGCCGACCTGAACGCGGGCACGGTCGGCTTCGAGGCACTCGCGCACCTTTTCTTCGACGGCGCGCTGGTTCTTGGCCGGGGTCATGTCGATGAAGTCGATGACGATCAGGCCGCCGATGTCGCGCAGACGCAGTTGGCGGGCGATTTCCTCAGCCGCTTCCAGGTTGGTCTGCAGGGCGGTTTCCTCGATGTCGCTGCCTTTGGTGGCGCGCGCCGAGTTGATGTCGATGGAGACCAGGGCTTCGGTGGGGTCGATCACGATCGAGCCGCCCGACGGCAGGTCGACCACGCGCTGGAAGGCGGTTTCGATCTGGCTTTCGATCTGGAAGCGGTTGAACAGCGGCACGCTGTCTTCGTACAGCTTGATCTTGCTGGCGTACTGCGGCATCACCTGGCGGATGAAGGTCAGGGCTTCTTCCTGGGCATCGACGCTGTCGATCAGCACTTCGCCGATGTCCTGGCGCAGGTAGTCGCGAATGGCGCGGATGATGACGTTGCTTTCCTGATAGATCAGGAACGGTGCGGCGCGATCAAGCGAGGCTTCCTTGATGGCGGTCCACAGCTGCAGCAGGTAGTCCAGGTCCCATTGCATCTCTTCGCTGCTGCGGCCAAGGCCGGCAGTGCGCACGATCAGGCCCATGTCGGCAGGGGCGACCAGGCCGTTGAGCGCTTCACGCAGTTCGTTGCGCTCTTCGCCTTCGATGCGACGCGAGATGCCGCCGGCACGCGGGTTGTTCGGCATCAGCACCAGGTAACGACCGGCCAGGCTGATGAAGGTGGTCAGGGCAGCGCCCTTGTTGCCGCGCTCTTCTTTCTCGACCTGGACGATGACTTCCTGGCCTTCGCTGAGCACTTCCTTGATGTTCACCCGACCTTCGGGCGACTTCTTGAAGTATTCGCGGGAGATTTCCTTGAGAGGCAGGAAGCCGTGACGCTCGGAGCCGAAGTCGACGAAGGCGGCTTCAAGGCTGGGCTCGATGCGGGTGATCTTGCCTTTGTAGATGTTGGCCTTTTTCTGCTCGCGTGCGCCGGACTCGATGTCCAGGTCGTAGAGGCGCTGGCCGTCTACCAGAGCAACACGCAACTCTTCGGGTTGAGTTGCGTTAATCAACATTCTTTTCATGTAGTACCGTCGGTTTCCGGGCTGCCGGAAACGGCGTTCGGCACACACGACTTCTCACGGTCGGTGTCAGGGTGCGTCAGGGGTGGCGGGCCATCCCGTGTCCAGCGGCTTGCGGTCGGACTGGTCACCCAGTGCTGCCGAAGTCGCGACGACGCGTCCTGCTAGCTGTGGTGTCAAATGCACTCAGTCAGGAGGAGGAATCAGCCTTCGGCCGTGGACACCCACTGGGTATCTTGATCAAGACCGGGTCCGGTCGCGGGCCAGAGGGCCTGTGGACTGGACGCAGTACTACACGGTCCGACGGTTGTGCATCTCCACCCTACACGTATCCCTGATAATTCGGGTGCTGCCGCGCGCTGAATCCGCAACGGGTTGCAGTTATCGCCAGCTCCATACGGGAGCCCGCGCTTTCTATGGCTAAGGCTGGTATTTCCGAAGTATTCGCCATGATTGCGTGAAAGCGATTGCACTGAAGGAGTGGGCATCGAAAAAAAACGTGCAGGAGGGCCAAACACCGCTCTTGTTGTTTTTTATCGGTCTTCTCTCATCGGTGCTGGTAGCGATTCCAGGCACTTCTGTAAACTGGCGAAAGCCCCGTCGGACGGCCTCGCGTCCTCGAGAATTGCGTAGGTCAGGGCCGGCTCGAAGCCATTGGTCCGCTGGCCAACCGCTTTTGGCGGCGTTCGCGACTATAGCAGCAATCATTAAGTGCTTCAAATCCATAAAAAATTGTTATGATTCGCAAATGACGACTACTACCCCTCCGACCTCCGGCGTACAGCTGATCGAGGTCGCGCCGGAACTTGCCGGCCAGCGCATCGACAACTTCCTCATCACCGCACTCAAGGGCGTTCCCAAGACCTTGATTTATCGCATTTTGCGTAAAGGCGAAGTGCGGGTGAACAAGGGTCGGATCAAACCTGAGTACAAACTGCAGGCCGGCGACATCGTGCGTGTACCGCCCGTTCGTCTGCCTGAACGCGACGAGCCGGTGCCGTTGGCACAGGGCCTGCTTCAGCGCCTTGAAGCGGCGATCGTGTATGAAGACAAGGCGCTGATCGTGCTCAACAAACCAGCCGGTATTGCCGTGCACGGTGGCAGTGGCCTGAACTATGGCGTGATCGAAGCCTTTCGTCAGTTGCGTCCCGACACCAAGGAGCTGGAGCTGGTGCATCGCCTCGATCGCGACACCTCCGGGCTGCTGATGATCGCCAAGAAGCGCAGCATGCTGCGCCACTTGCACGCGGCGCTGCGCGGTGATGGCATCGACAAGCGCTACATGGCGCTGGTGCGCGGCCATTGGGCGACCGCCAAGAAGCAGGTGAATGCGCCGCTGCTCAAGAGCAACCTGCGTTCCGGCGAGCGGATGGTCGAGGTCAACGAAGAGGGCAAGGAAGCCTTGACCCTGTTCCGCGTGCTGCGCCGCTTCGGTGACTTCGCGACCATGGTGGAGGCTCGCCCGATCACCGGTCGTACCCATCAGATCCGCGTGCACACCCTGCACGCGGGCCACTGCATTGCCGGCGACAGCAAGTATGGCGATGAAGACTTCACCCGTGAGATTCGCGAGCTGGGCGGCAAGCGGCTGTTCCTGCACGCCTATGCGCTGACCGTGCCATTGCCTGACGGCGGTGAACTCAAGGTCGAGGCGCCGGTGGACGAGATGTGGGCCAAGACCGTGGAGCGTTTGAGTGCGCCGTGATTACGACCTGCTGATCTTCGATTGGGACGGCACCCTTGCCGACTCGATCGGGCGCATCGTGGAGGCCATGCATCGCTCCGCCGAGCGTGCAGGGTATGCGCTGTGCTCGGACGAGGCGGTCAAGGGCATCATTGGCCTGGCATTGCCCGAAGCCATCGGTACCTTGTATCCGCAGTTGGGTGACGCTGAAATCGTCGCGTTCCGCCAGCACTATGCCGACATCTATATGGCGCTCGATAGCCAGCCGTCGCCGTTGTATCCCGGCGTGGCGGAGGCGCTCGAGGCGTTCAAGGCCGAGGGTTATCATCTGGCTGTGGCGACCGGCAAGGCGCGTCGCGGTCTGGACCGGGTGCTGGTGGCCAATGGCTGGGAGCAATTCTTCGATATCACCCGTGCTGCCGATGAGACCCGGGGCAAGCCGCATCCGTTGATGCTCGAGGAGATCCTGGCGCATTGCCAGGTGCCTGCGAGTCGTGCGTTGATGGTGGGGGATTCGTCGTTCGACCTGCTGATGGCGCGCAATGCGGGCATGCATTCGGTGGCGGTCGGGCATGGTGCGATGTCGCTCGACGCATTGAGCGTTTACGAGCCGCAGTTGTCCATACAGCACTTTTCACAATTGCAGCCGTGGTTGGGCCGGGCTTGTGCAATCGAAATTCCAGGGTAGGTGAGCATGACTGACGAGTGGAAGGCGCCCGAAGCCGAGCGCAATGAAGAACAGAAGAGCTGGAAGCTGCTCGAGAAGACCCTGCTGGCGGGCGTGCAGGAGCAGCGTCGGTCGCGGCGTTGGGGGATCTTCTTCAAGCTGCTGACGTTTGTGTACCTGTTCGGCATCCTGGCGTTGTTCTCGCCACTGATGGACATGGACAAGAGCGCCGCGCGCAGTGCCAGCCATACCGCGCTGATCGAGGTGCGCGGGATCATTGCCGACAAGGAGCCGGCCAGTGCCGATAACGTCATCGCCAGCCTGCGCGCGGCGTTCGACGATACGAAAACCAAGGCGGTGGTGTTGCGCATCAACAGTCCGGGTGGGAGCCCGGTGCAGTCGGGCTATATCTATGACGAGATTCGTCGCCTGCAGGCTGCCAAGCCGCAGGTGAAAGTGTATGCGGTCATCAGTGATCTGGGGGCTTCGGGCGCTTACTACATCGCCAGTGCGGCGGACCAGATCTACGCGGACAAGGCCAGCCTGGTCGGTTCGATTGGTGTCACGGCAGCCGGCTATGGTTTTGTCGGCACCATGGAGAAGCTGGGCGTCGAGCGGCGTACCTACACCGCGGGCGAGCACAAGGCCTTCCTCGACCCGTTCCAGCCGCAGAAGCCGGAAGAGACGGCGTTCTGGCAAGGTGTGCTGGAGACCACCCACAAGCAGTTCATCGCCAGCGTGAAGCAGGGTCGTGGTGAGCGGCTCAAGGATAAAGACCATCCTGAGTTGTTCAGCGGCCTGATCTGGTCGGGTGAGCAGGCGGTGCGGCTGGGGCTGGTGGATGCCTTGGGCAGCGCTGACTATGTGGCGCGTGAAGTGGTGGGGGAGAAGACCCTGGTCGACTTCACCGTCGAGGAGTCGCCGTTCGATCGCTTCTCCAAGCGCCTGGGTGCCAGCGTTGCCGAGCATTTGGCGATGTGGATGGGCTTCCAGGGGCCGACCTTGCGCTGAGTGTTGCAGGGGTGAAAAAACCGGCCTTATGGCCGGTTTTTGTCGACTGGGCGGCCCTCAGGGCCCTCAGGGAATGCTCGCGCCTTCTTTGAGCAGCATATCCACCAGTCGGATCAGCGGCAGTCCCACCAGGCTGGTGGCGTCACAGCCGTGGGTGCTCTGGAACAGGCTCACCCCCAGTCCCTCGCACTTGAAGCTGCCAGCGCAGTCATATGGCTGCTCGGCGCGCAGATAGCGTTCGATGCGTGCCAGCTCAAGTTCGCGCATGTGCACGGTAAATGGCACGCAATCCACCTGGCAGTGCCCGGTCTGCGTGTTGAGCAAGGCCAGCCCGGTCAGGAACGTGACATGATTGCCGCTGGCCGCCAGCAATTGCTCGCACGCCTTGTCGAAGGTGTGCGGCTTGCCGAGGATCTGCTCGCCGAGCACCGCCACCTGGTCGGAGCCGATGATCAGGTGCTGGGGGTGGCTGCCTGCCAGCGCTTCGGCTTTCTGTCGGGCCAGGCGCTTGACCAGCTCTAGCGCGGGCTCTTCGCCCTGGCGCTGCTCGTCGATATCGGGGGCGGCCCAGGCAAAGGGCAGTTGCAGGCGCGCGAGTAATTCGCGCCGGTAAGGGGAGCTGGAAGCCAGCAGCAGAGGCAGCATGATGAACTCCTGAACGGGTTCGCCGATTCTAACATGTTGAACAAGGCCGAATTTCCTTTGACAGGGGCGGGGGGCATCCCTAGAATGCTGCGCCTATGTTGAATGACCCGATTCCACCTCACGTTGACCCGCGCAAATTGGCCGATCGTGGTGTTTCCCTTGAAGGAACACTGCAGCTCGCCGATTTGGAGAGACTCTGCGACCCGCTTTCCGACTCTGTCGGTACGGTGCAGGCTAAATTCGATTTTGAGCGAGACGAGCAGAAAACCGTGGTTATCCACAGTGATCTGACTGTCGAGGTCAAAATGGTTTGCCAGCGTTGTCTTGAGCTGGTCACCCTGCCGATCCACAGCGAATCTACATACGCTGTGGTGAAAGAGGGTGCGAATACCCAGTCGTTACCGAAAGGTTATGACGTGCTGGAACTGGGCGAAGATCCTTTGGATCTGCAAGCACTGGTCGAGGAGGAGCTTTTGCTCGCCTTGCCTATCGTGCCTGCTCATCATCCGGAAGAATGCCAGCAGCCGGCGGGCGCCGATGAGCCCGAACCGAGCAAGGACGAGGTAACGCGGTCCAACCCGTTCAGTGTATTGGCGCAGTTAAAGCGTGACCCAAACGTTTAGGAGTTAATCAATTATGGCTGTTCAGCAGAACAAAAAATCCCGCTCTGCCCGTGACATGCGCCGTTCGCACGACGCCCTCTCGGAAAACGCTCTGTCCGTAGAGAAAACCACTGGTGAAGTGCACCTGCGTCACCACGTGTCGCCAGAAGGCGTATACCGTGGTCGCAAAGTGATCGACAAGGGCGCTGACGAGTAATCCTTGTCCGCTCAGATCATCGCGATTGACGCAATGGGCGGGGACTTCGGTCCCCGCAGCATTGTCCAGGCGAGCCTCGCTTGTCTGTCGGCTACACCCTCGCTGCACCTGGCCCTCGTCGGTCAACCCTCCCTCCTTGAAGATCTGATCGCTGGCCAGTCGGCAGCGGATCGCGCGCGCCTGCAGATTGTGCCGGCCAGCGAAGTGATCGGCATGGACGAGCGGCCATCCCAGGCGCTGCGTGGCAAGCCCGATTCGTCAATGCGCATCGCCCTCGAACTATTGCGTGATGGCAAGGTGCAGGCTTGCGTGAGTGCCGGTAACACCGGTGCGCTGATGGCGCTGTCGCGCTATGTGCTCAAGACCCTGCCGGGTATCGACCGGCCGGCGATGGTGGCAGCGATTCCGACGCAGACCGGCTATTGCCAGTTGCTTGACCTGGGTGCGAACGTCGACTGCAGTGCCGAGCACCTCTTTCAGTTCGCCGTGATGGGGTCGGTGGCGGCGCAGGCCCTGGGTATTTCACGCCCGCGTGTGGCCTTGCTCAATATCGGTACCGAAGACATCAAGGGCAACCAGCAGGTCAAGCTGGCTGCCACTTTGCTGCAGCATGCGCGCGGGCTGAACTACATCGGCTTTGTCGAGGGCGATGGCCTGTACCGCGGCGAGGCAGACGTGGTGGTGTGCGACGGCTTTGTCGGCAATATCCTGCTCAAGTCCAGCGAAGGGTTGGCGACCATGATCGGGGCGCGTATCGAGGCGCTGTTCAAGGGCAGTGTGGCGGCGCGCCTGGTCGGCGCGCTGGCGATGCCGCTGCTGCAGCGCCTGAAGGCCGACCTGGCGCCGGCGCGACATAATGGCGCAAGCTTTCTGGGGTTGCAGGGGATCGTGATCAAGAGCCACGGCTCGGCCGGTGTGCAAGGTTTTCAGAGCGCCATCGAGCGAGCCCTGATCGAAATTCAGGAGAACCTGCCGCAGCGCCTTCACGGGCGCCTCGAGGATCTGCTGCCTTAGGCATCCGGGCCAGGAAGTGGTTAAATGTGACCGCTTGGTTCTCGTTACCATCCAATTGTCAGTTTTCCCGCGCTCAGCCCAGGCTGGGCGCTATTTTCGACGACAAGATCATTAGGGGCTTGTTCAATGTCTGCATCCCTCGCATTCGTCTTTCCCGGTCAAGGTTCGCAGTCGCTCGGCATGCTGGCCGAGCTGGGCGCCCAGTACCCGCTGGTCATCGAAACCTTCCGTGAGGCCTCCGAGGCGCTGGGCTACGATCTCTGGGCCTTGACCCAGGAGGGCCCGCAAGAGCAACTCGACCAGACCGATAAAACCCAGCCCGCGATCCTCACCGCCTCCATCGCGCTGTGGCGCGTGTGGCTGGCTGAAGGCGGCGCGCGCCCAGCATTCGTTGCCGGGCACAGCCTGGGTGAGTACAGCGCGCTGGTCGCCGCTGGCAGCCTGAGCCTGGGTGACGCCGTGAAGCTGGTCAAGCGCCGTGGCGAACTCATGCAGGAGGCCGTGCCGGCCGGGCAGGGCGCCATGGCGGCGATCCTGGGCCTGGACGACGCAGTGGTCGTGGGCCTGTGCGCAGAGGCGGCGCAAGGTGAAGTGGTCAGTGCGGTCAACTTCAATTCCCCGGGCCAGGTCGTCATCGCCGGCGCCAAGGCTGCCGTCGAGCGCGCCATGGAGGCCTGCAAGGCTGCCGGCGCCAAGCGCGCGCTGCCGCTGCCGGTCAGCGTGCCGTCGCACTGCGAGCTGATGCGCCCGGCGGCCGAGCGCTTTGCCGAGTCGGTCAATGCCATCGACTGGCAGGCCCCGCAGATTCCGCTGGTGCAGAACGTCAGCGCTGGCGTGCCAGCCGACCTTGAGACGCTCAAGCGTGACCTGCTCGAGCAACTGTACAAGCCGGTACGCTGGGTCGAGTGCGTGCAGGCCCTGGCTGCCAAGGGCGCGGTCCAACTGGTCGAGTGCGGCCCTGGCAAAGTGCTGGCCGGTCTGAACAAGCGTTGCGCCGACGGCGTCACCACCTACAACCTCAATACCCCGGATGCTGTCGCCGCCACCCGTGCGGCGCTGGCCTGATTAGGAGAAGCTGGCATGAGCCTGCAAGGTAAAGTTGCACTGGTCACCGGCGCCAGCCGTGGCATTGGCCAGGCGATCGCCCTGGAACTGGGCCGTCTGGGCGCCACCGTCATCGGTACCGCCACGTCCGCCTCGGGCGCCGAGCGCATCGCTGCGACCCTCAAGGAGCACGGTATCGCCGGTACCGGCCTTGAGCTGAACGTCACCAGCGACGAGTCGGTCAGCGCGACCCTGGCTGCCATCCAGGAGCAGTTCGGTGCGCCGACCATCCTGGTCAACAACGCCGGCATCACCCGTGACAACCTGATGCTGCGCATGAAAGACGACGAGTGGTTCGATGTCATCGACACCAACCTGAACAGCCTCTACCGTTTGTCCAAGGGCGTGCTGCGCGGCATGACCAAGGCGCGCTGGGGTCGTATCATCAGCATCGGTTCGGTCGTCGGCGCCATGGGCAACGTCGGTCAGGTCAACTACGCTGCTGCCAAGGCTGGTCTGGAAGGTTTCAGCCGTGCCCTGGCGCGTGAAGTCGGCTCCCGTGCGATTACCGTCAACTCGGTAGCGCCAGGCTTTATCGACACCGACATGACGCGCGAGCTGCCAGAAGCGCAGCGTGAAGCGCTGCAGAACCAGATTCCGCTGGGGCGTCTGGGCCAGGCCGACGAGATCGCGAAAGTGGTTGCGTTCCTGGCTTCGGACGGTGCAGCTTACGTGACCGGTGCTACTGTCCCGGTCAACGGCGGGATGTACATGTAGTTAAATGTGACGGATTGCTTCAAAAAAATGTCATACGAGCTGTCTAAAATCCGTTATAAAGCTGCAACCAAATTCTAGGCAGCAGGTGGGTGTGAAGTTCGAGAGACGCGTTGCGCTTGAAAAGCAGGCGTCTTTCTATAAACTTACACACCGGCCAGCTGCCTGACATATATCCATTAGGAGTGAAAACTAGGTATGAGCACCATCGAAGAACGCGTCAAGAAAATCGTCGCCGAGCAACTGGGCGTTAAAGAAGAAGAAGTGGTCAACACTGCTGCCTTCGTAGAAGATCTGGGTGCCGATTCCCTTGACACCGTTGAGCTGGTGATGGCTCTGGAAGAGGAATTCGAGACCGAAATCCCTGACGAAGAAGCCGAGAAGATCACTACTGTTCAAGCAGCCATCGACTACGTCACCAGCCACCAGGCTTAAGACTTTGTAGTCGTCGCTTCTTGTCATGGAAAAACCGCACTGCCGTTACTGGCGTGCGGTTTTTTCTTTGCAAGAGATGAAGACCATAGAATAAGGAGAGTGCTGTGTCGCGTAGACGCGTCGTGGTCACCGGTATGGGTATGCTGTCGCCACTGGGCACGGATGTGCCAAGCAGTTGGCAGGGCATTCTGGCTGGCCGCAGTGGCATAGGTCTGATCGAGCATACTGACCTGTCTGCCTACTCCACCCGTTTTGGCGGCTCGGTAAAGGGCTTCGAGGTCGAGCAGTACCTGTCGGTCAAGGAAGCTCGAAAGCTCGATCTGTTCATTCAGTACGGTCTGGCGGCCGGGTTTCAGGCGGTGCGCAATGCCGGCCTGGAAGTCACCGATGCCAACCGTGAGCGCATCGGCGTGGCCATGGGTTCGGGCATTGGTGGCCTGACCAACATCGAAGAAACCAGCCGGACGTTGCATGAGCAAGGCCCGCGGCGCATTTCGCCGTTCTTCGTGCCAGGTTCGATCATCAACATGATTTCCGGGTTCCTGTCGATCCACCTGGGTGTACAGGGCCCCAATTACGCTATCGCCACCGCCTGCACCACCGGTACGCACTGTATCGGCATGGCGGCGCGCAACATCGCCTACGGCGAAGCCGACGTGATGATAGCCGGTGGCGCCGAGATGGCCGCCTGCGGCCTGGGCATGGGCGGCTTTGGCGCCTCGCGGGCGCTGTCGACTCGTAACGACGAGCCAACCCGTGCCAGCCGTCCATGGGACAAGGGGCGTGACGGTTTCGTGCTGTCCGACGGTGCCGGTGCCCTGGTGCTCGAAGAACTCGAGCACGCCAAGGCCCGTGGCGCGACCATTTACGCCGAGCTCGTGGGCTTTGGCATGAGTGGCGATGCCTACCACATGACCTCGCCGCCTGACACCGGTGCCGGTGCTGCGCGCTGCATGGCCAATGCCCTGCGCGATGCCGGCGTCGATGCCAGCGAAGTCCAGTACATCAACGCCCACGGCACCTCGACGCCGGCAGGCGATCTGGCCGAAGTGGCGGCAATCAAGTCGGTGTTCGGCGAGCACGCCCACGCGCTGGCAGTCAGTTCGACCAAGTCGATGACCGGTCACCTGCTGGGTGCCGCCGGTGCGGTGGAGGCCATCTTCAGCGTGCTGGCCATCAACGGCCAGGTGGCGCCGCCGACCATCAACCTGGATGAGCCGGATGTCGGCTGCGACCTGGACTTTGTGCCGCACCAGCCGCGCAGCATGCCGATCGACGTGGTGTTGTCCAACTCCTTCGGTTTTGGCGGTACCAACGGCTCGCTGGTGTTCCGCCGGTTCGCCGAGTGATGCACAGCTGGATCGATGGCCTGCCGGCAGACGCGATCGCGTTGCAAAGCCGGGGGCTGGCCTACGGCGATGGGCTGTTCGAGACCATCGCCGTGCACGCCGGTCGGCCTTCGCTGCTCGAGTATCACCTCGAGCGCCTGGCGCTGGGTTGCCAGCGCCTGGCAATCAGCGCCGACCACCAACTGATCCGCGATGAAGTGTGCCGTTATGCCAGCGTGCTGGGTGACGGCGTGCTCAAGCTGATTCTCGCGCGTGGTGACAGCCAGCGCGGCTACGCGCCGGCAGCCGGGGTGGCGCCCCGACGTATTCTGCAAGGCAATCCCGTGGCCCGCTACCCGGCGCAAAATGCCGAGCAGGGGGTTTCGCTGTTTGCCTGCCAAACGCGCCTGGCCGAGCAGCCATTGCTCGCCGGCCTCAAGCACCTCAATCGTCTGGAGCAGGTACTGGCCCGTGCCGAATGGCAGGGTGGCGAGCATGCCGAAGGGTTGATGCGCGATGTTTCCGGGCGCGTCATCGAAGGTGTCTACAGCAACCTGTTCCTGGTGCGTGACGGGGTGCTGTACACCGCCGACCTCAGCCGTTGCGGTGTGGCCGGGGTGATGCGTGCCGCCTTGCTCGACGCCGCGCGCCAGCTGGGTATCACGGCCTGCGTTGTCGACCTGTCGCTGGCCGATCTGGAGCGTGCCGACGAAGTGTTGCTGTGCAACAGTGTCTACGGGGTATGGCCGGTGTGCTGTTTTGAACAGCTGAACTGGTCGCCGGGCCCGCTCACCCGTAAACTGCAGGCCATTGCCCGTACGCTACTGGATGCCTGATTCGTGAGACGTAAACTGTTGGTGCTGCTGGAGGCCGGGTTGATCCTGGCTGGCCTGCTATTGGGTTTTTCGGCCTGGAAGGTGCATTCGTCGCTGGAACAGTCGTTGCACCTCACGGGTGAGCAATTGCTCGATGTGCCCACCGGAACTACGCCCAACCGCATGTTCTATCGCATGCAGAGCGACGGCGTTATCAGTGACGCCTTCTGGTTGCGCCTGTACTGGCGCTTCAACATGGCCGGCGTCCCGTTGCACACCGGCGAGTACCGCATGACCCCCGGCATGACCGTTCGCGACCTGTTCGAGGACTGGCGCCAGGGTGAGGTGGTGCAGTACAGCATGACCCTGGTGGAGGGGTGGAGCTTTCGCCAGGTGCGTGCGGCCCTGGCCAAACATGAGAAAGTCCGGCAAACCCTCGACGGCCTGAGCGACAGCGAGGTGATGGACAAGCTCGGGCATCCGGGCGTGTTCCCCGAGGGGCGCTTTTTTCCGGATACCTACCGTTTCGTGCGTGGCATGAGTGACCTGGAGTTCCTTCAGCAGGCCTATGCGCGCCTTGAAGAGGTGCTGGCCAAGGAGTGGGCTGCGCGCGCGCCCGGGCTACCCTATCGTGACCCTTACCAGGCGCTGATCATGGCATCGCTGGTAGAAAAGGAAACCGGTGTGCCGCAGGAGCGTGGGCAGATTGCTGGCGTATTCGTGCGGCGCATGCAGATCGGCATGCTGCTGCAGACTGACCCTACCGTGATCTACGGGATGGGCGAGCGTTACAACGGCCGGATCACCCGGGCCGACCTGCGCGAGCCTACGCCTTACAACACCTATGTAATTGCCGGCCTGCCGCCGACGCCGATTGCCATGGTCGGGCGCGAGGCGATACACGCCGCGCTCAACCCGGTGGCCGGCAGCAGCCTGTACTTTGTCGCTCGGGGCGATGGCAGCCATGTGTTCTCGGACGACCTGGATGCGCACAACTCGGCAGTGCGCGAGTACCAGATCAAGCGCCGCGCCGATTACCGCTCAAGCCCCGCACCGCGCGTGAGGCCTGAGAGTGGGGCGCCGGTCGATGCAGTACCGCCGGCCGAGTCGGTGCCCGAGCCGCAGCCGGATGTACCGCCGGCCAGCGAACCTACCCCGCAATGACCAAGATTAAGGACTGCCTGTGAGCGGCTTGTTTATTACCCTGGAAGGTCCGGAAGGCGCGGGCAAGAGCACCAATCGCGAGTACCTGGCCGAGCACCTGCGTGCCCAGGGGCTGGACGTGGTGCTGACCCGCGAGCCGGGTGGCACGCCGCTGGCCGAACGCATCCGCGAGCTGCTGCTGGCGCCCAGCGACGAAAATATGGATGCCGACACCGAGCTGTTGCTGGTATTCGCCGCCCGTGCGCAGCACCTGGCTGAGGTCATCCGCCCGGCACTGGCGCGCGGCGCCATCATTCTGTGTGACCGGTTTACCGATGCGACCTACGCCTATCAGGGCGGTGGCCGTGGCCTGTCCGTGGAGCGTATCGCGACCCTTGAACGCTTCGTTCAGGGCGACCTGCGCCCGGACCTGACCCTGGTGTTCGACCTGCCGGTGGAAGTCGGTTTGTCGCGTGCCGCCGCGCGTGGGCGGCTTGACCGTTTCGAGCAGGAAGGCCAGGCATTCTTCCAGGCCGTACGTCAGGCTTACCTGGCGCGTGCGGCGGCTGATCCCGCGCGTTATCAACTGGTAGACGCGGCGCAGCCGCTGGCCCAGGTGCAGTTGGCTCTGGATGCGCTGTTGCCGCGGATCCTGGTGCGTTGCCGTGGCTGAAGCGTACCCGTGGCAGGCATCGCTGTGGCAGCAGTTGGCCGGGCGTACCCAGCATGCCCATGCGTACCTGCTGCACGGGCCGCAGGGCATCGGCAAGCGCGCCCTGGCCGAGCGCCTGATGGCCTTGCTGCTGTGCCAGCGGCCCGAGGGGTTGCAGGCCTGCGGCCAGTGCAAGTCGTGCATGCTGCTCAATGCAGGCAGCCACCCGGACAATTACATCCTCGAGCCTGAAGAGGCTGACAAGCCGATCAAGGTCGACCAGGTGCGTGATCTGGTCAGTTTCGTGGTGCAGACCGCGCAGTTGGGCGGGCGCAAGGTAATCCTCATCGAGCCGGTGGAGGCGATGAACGTCAACGCCGCCAACGCCTTGCTCAAGAGCCTCGAAGAACCTTCGGGCAACACCGTGCTGCTGTTGGTCAGCCATCAGCCCAGCCGCCTGTTGCCGACCATCAAGAGCCGTTGTCAGCAGCAGGCGTGTCCATTGCCCAGCCACGCGCAAAGCGAAGCCTGGTTGGCCGCGGCATTGCCGGGCAGCGACGAGGCCGAGCGTCTCGAACTGCTGAGCCTGGCCGCGGGCTCACCGTTGCTGGCCGTGCGGCTGCAGGCCCAGGGCGTACGTGAACAGCGTGCGCAGGTGGTCGAGGGGGTCAAGAAGCTGCTCAAGCAGCAGCAGTCGCCGACCCAGTTGGCCGAGGGTTGGAACAGTATTCCGTTGCTGTTGCTGTTCGACTGGTTCTGCGACTGGTCGAACCTGATCCTGCGTTACCAGTTGACCCAGGACGAAGAGGGCCTGGGTCTGGCGGATATGCGCAAGGTCGTGCAGTACCTGGCGCAGAAGAGCGCGCAAGGCAAGGTATTGGAGATCCAGGATTGGATCCTCGCGCATCGCCAGAAGGTGTTGGGCAAGGCCAACCTTAACCGTGTACTGCTGCTTGAAGCGTTGCTGGCCTCCTGGGCCATGTTGCCGGGCCAGCGTTGAGCTGGCTTACCGTTCATTCCTTTTCAGTGTTGTCATTACGCCATGCTTGTAGATTCCCATTGTCACCTTGATCGTCTCGACCTCGCTGCCCATGGCGGTTCACTGGATGCTGCGCTCGATGCTGCGCGGGCGCGTGGCGTGGGGCATTTCCTGTGTATCGGGGTGAGTGCCGACAACGCGGCGCAGGTCAAGGCGCTGGCCGAGCGTTATCCGGACGTCGACTGTTCAGTGGGTATCCATCCGCTGGACCTGGCGCCGGGCGAGGCGCCGGCGCTGGACTGGTTGCTGGGCGAGTTGAGTCACCCGCAGGTGGTGGCGATTGGCGAGACCGGGCTGGACTATCACTATGAGCCTGAGGCGGCCGAGTTGCAGCAGGCTTCGTTTCGGCTGCACCTGGAGGCTGCGCAGGTCACTGGCAAGCCGGTGGTGATCCACACCCGTGCGGCGCGTGCCGACACCTTGACCCTGTTGCGCGAGGCGGCCTTGCCGCAGGCGGGGGTGCTGCATTGCTTTACCGAGGACTGGGACATGGCCAAGGCGGCGTTGGACCTGGGGTATTACATCTCGTTGTCGGGCATTGTGACGTTCCGTAATGCCGATGCCTTGCGTGATGTGGCGCGGCAGGTGCCGGCTGATCGGTTGCTGGTGGAGACGGATTCGCCGTACCTGGCGCCGATTCCGCACCGGGGCAAGCCGAACTTGCCGGAGTATGTGCGGGATGTGGCGGAGTTTATTGCGTTGGTGCGTGGGGAGCGTTTCGAGCAGGTGGCGATGCAGACGACGGAGAATTTCAGGCGGTTGTTTCCGTTGGCGCGGGTGCGGGCCAGCTAATTGCGCCGCCCTCCCGCGTCCAGCTGTTGATCTGCTCTTGATCTGCTCTTGATCTGCTGTTGATCTTGATCTTCCGTCCCCCAGGAGGCCGAACGTAGGTGTCGTGCAGGGGGCAGGGCGCTAGCCCCTTCGGCGGTAGCCGAAGCAAGCGACTG
>NZ_JAHTBI010000007.1 GCF_019168305.1 Pseudomonas aegrilactucae | reverse complement strand
TTTTTTTCAGCCTGTCACAAACCGATCACAGCTTCGCCTTGGCCTCATGCGCCTGCTGGTCGGCATGGTACGACGAACGCACCAGCGGGCCCGAGGCGACGTTCTTGAAGCCCATCTTGTAGCCTTCCTCGGCAAACCAGGCAAAGGTGTCCGGGTGCACGAAGCGCTGCACCGGCAAGTGGCTACGCGACGGCTGCAGGTACTGGCCCAGGGTCAGCATGTCGATGTTGTGCTCGCGCATGCGATGCATCACCTCGATCACTTCCTCGTCGGTCTCGCCCAGGCCCAGCATCAGGCCGGACTTGGTCGGTACGTGCGGCACCAGCTCCTTGAACTTCTGCAGCAAGGTCAGCGACCACTGATAGTCCGAGCCCGGACGCGCAGCCTTGTACAGGCGTGGCACGGTTTCCAGGTTGTGGTTGAACACATCCGGCGGCTCTTGCGCGGTGATCGCCAGTGCCACGTCCATGCGCCCGCGGTAGTCCGGCACCAGGGTTTCCAGCTGCACGCCAGGCGACAGCTTGCGGATCTCGCGCAGGCAGTCGGCGAAGTGCTGGGCACCGCCGTCACGCAGGTCGTCACGGTCAACCGAGGTGATCACCACGTACTTCAGGCGCAGGTCGGCAATCGCCACCGCCAGGTTCATCGGCTCGTCGGCGTCCAGCGCCTTCGGACGGCCGTGGCCCACGTCGCAGAACGGGCAGCGACGGGTGCAGATGTCACCCATGATCATGAACGTGGCGGTACCACCGGAGAAGCACTCGCCCAGGTTCGGGCACGACGCCTCTTCGCACACGCTGTGCAGCTTGTGCTTGCGCAGCAGTTGCTTGATACGGTCGACTTCCGGCGACACCGGAATGCGTACACGGATCCAGTCGGGCTTCTTGGGCAGCTCATCGGTAGGGATGATCTTCACCGGAATACGTGCGACCTTCTCTGCGCCACGCAGTTTGACACCCGCCTCGACCTTCGGCCGTGGGGCCGGGCGTGCGGTGACGTCCTGGGTGGGGATAAGGCTTTGCTGCGGTTCCTGCACAACAGTATTCATATTCAGTCGATTCCGCCCGCAAGGGTCGTCTGCTCAGCATAGTCGAGGTGCTTGACCAGCTGCCCGCGCAGCCTTGCCCTGACCTCGGTGAGTTCGATCGGGCCTGCCTGATCGCGCAGCTGGGTCATGGCCAGCCCCGCATACCCGCAGGGGTTAATCCGGCGGAATGGCGCAAGGTCCATGTCCACGTTCAAGGCAAGGCCATGGAAAGAACAGCCATTGCGAATCCGCAAGCCGAGCGAGGCGATCTTCGCCCCGTCGACATACACGCCAGGCGCGTCGGGCTTGGCCGCCGCCTCGACGCCGTAACTGCCCAGCAGCTCGATCAGGCAGCGCTCCATGCGGCTGACCAGGTCACGCACGCCAAACCCCAGGCGCCGCACATCGAGCAACAGGTAGGCCACCAGCTGGCCGGGGCCATGGTAGGTCACCTGGCCACCGCGATCGGTCTGCACCACCGGGATATCGCCCGGCAGCAGCAGGTGCTCGGCCTTGCCGGCCTGGCCCTGGGTGAACACCGCCGGGTGTTCCACCAGCCACACTTCGTCGGCCGTGCCCGGACCACGCTGGTCGGTGAACCGACGCATGGCCTCCAGCACGGTCGCATAAGGCAGCAGGCCGAGGTCGCGAAAGCCGAGGCTCGCCGACATCAGAGCACCATTTTCACGATTCCGGTCGCGCGCAAGGCGCTGTTGATATTGTGCAGCTGGTCTTCGCCGGTGGCGATGATGTGCAACTGTACGGTGGTGTACTTGCCTTCCTTGCTCTGGCGCTCGGCCAGGGTCCCGAGGTCGACCTCGGCGTACTTCTTCAGGATCTCGATCACCGTGTCCTTGAAATTGACCACGGTGTCGCCGATCACCTTGATCGGGTAATCGGCGCAGGGGAATTCGATCTTGTGCGACTTGACGTCTGGTTCGGTCATGGCAGTAACGGCCTCGTAAGCCGTGGCAACAACAACGCCCCCGCATGAATGACGGGGGCGTGGCAGGTCACGATATCAGTTGAACAACCCGAAGAAGAATAGCCGAATGCTATCCCACGCACGACGGAAGAATCCGCCCTCTTCCACAGCGTCCAGCGCGATCAGGTCGGCGCTGTGCACCACATTGTCATCCAGTTTGACTTCCACTTTGCCGATCACGTCACCTTTGGCGATAGGCGCGGTCAGTTGCGGATTCATGGTCATGCTGGCAGCCAGTTTCTTCAACTGGCCTTTAGGCAAGGTCATGCTCAGGTCCTGTGCCAGACCGGCCTTGACCTGCGCCACGTTGCCCTTCCAGACCGGCGCCTGCGCCAGTTCGGTGCCCTTCTGGTAGAAGGTCTGGGTTTCGAAGAAGCGGAAGCCATAGGTCAGCAGCTTCTGGGTCTCGGCAGCACGCGATTGCTCGCTGTTGGTGCCGAACACCACGGCGATCAGGCGCATGCCGTCACGTACGGCCGACGACACCATGCAGTAACCCGCTTCGTCGGTGTGGCCGGTCTTCAGGCCGTCGACAGTCTTGTCGCGCCACAGCAGCAGGTTGCGGTTAGGCTGCTTGATGTTGTTCCAGAAGAACTCCTTCTGCGAGTAGATCGCATAGTGAGCCGGGTCTTCGTGGATGATCGCGCGGGCCAGCAGTGCCATGTCGTGGGCCGAGGAGTAATGCTCGGGGTTCGGCAGGCCGGTCGGGTTCATGAAGTGGCTGTTGCTCATGCCCAGGTCGGTCGCGGTCTTGTTCATCATGTCGGCGAACGCGTCTTCGCTGCCGGCAATGTGCTCGGCCAGGGCGACACTGGCGTCGTTGCCGGACTGGATGATGATGCCATGCAGCAGGTCGCTGACGCTGACCTGGGTGCCAACCTTGATGAACATGCGCGAGCCGCCGGTACGCCAGGCGTTTTCGCTGACGGTCACCGGGTCGTTCTCGCCGATCTGCCCGCGACGGATGTCCAGGGTCGCGATGTAGGCGGTCATCAGCTTGGTCAGGCTCGCCGGAGGCAGGCGCTGGTCGCCATTGTTCTCGACCAGGATGTTGCCGCTGGAGGCTTCCATGAGCACGTAGGACTTGGCTGCCAGTTGCGGCGGCGACGGCATCATCTGCTCTGCCGCGAAGGCGGCAGGGGCAATCATCAGCGGTACAAGCAGGCAAAGGCGTTTGGCAAAGCTGGTTATGTTCATCCGTCTCTCGAAATGGCTAATGGGCTCATGCCCTCGCGGGCAAAACGTATCTCAGGCGCGGGGCCTGGCGAGCAAAACGGCCATTGTACATGGCTGCTCTGCCCGACTGCATGACAAACCGATCAGTCCCCCCGATCAGTCTGCCGTGACGACCTTGGGCTGCCCCAGGTTGGCCAGGCGCACGCTGTCCTGCATCTGCTGGGCCTCGCCCTGGCTGTTGATCGGGCCCAGGCGCACGCGGTGCAGCGTCTGCTGGTTGCGCACCACGGAGCTGATGAACACCGGCGCGCTGACCATGCCGCTGAGCTTGGAGCGTAGCAACTCGGCAGCGTCCGGGTTGGCGAATGCGCCGACCTGCAAGTAAAGACCATTGCTGGCCGGGGCACTGTTGCTGGCCACCTGCACCGGCACCACGGCCGCCGCATGCTGCTGCGGTGGCGGGGTCCACTGCTCTACGGTGCCGGTACTCGGCGACAGCGCCTGGGTCTGGGCGACCTGCGGCTGGTCGAGCACCATCGGCGCCGACTGGCCACGCTGGGCCCACCACTGCTTGGGGTCGATACCTTCGACACGCACCCGCGCAGTACCGGTTTCGGCATACCCGAGCTTTTTCGCCGCCGCGTACGACAGGTCGATGATGCGGTCCGAATAGAATGGCCCCCGGTCATTGACCCGCAGGATCACCGTGCGCTGGTTGTCCAGGTTGGTCACCTTGACGTAGGCCGGCAGCGGCAGGGTCTTGTGCGCCGCGCTCATGCCGTACAGGTCATAGACCTCGCCGTTGGCGGTGTTCTGGCCGTGGAACTTGGTGCCATACCACGACGCAGTGCCCTCGGCGCGATAGTTGCGCGACTCCTGGATCGGGAAATAGGTCTTGCCCAGCACCGTGTACGGGTTGGCCTTGTAGTTGCCGGTGTGCACGGTGGGCGTGGCATCGGGAATCTTGGAGACGTCCACGTCCCACCACGGCGCGCCGTCCTTGTGCGCCCGGTTGATGTCCAGGCCGGGCTTGGCGCGCACCACGCCGCCGCCACTTTGCTGCGGTGCCGGTCGGCTCGAGGAACAGCTGACCAGCAACAGGCCCAGGGCCGCACAGCCGATCAGTTTGAGAGATGTGTCAGAAAACAATACGCGCATTACCTGGCGCCCCTTGCCTGGACCAACTGGTCCGAGAGTTGATGTACCGCCATGGCGTACATCACGCTGCGGTTATAGCGAGTGATCGCGTAGAAATTCTTCAGGCCCAGCCAGTACTCGGGGCCATTGTCGCCCTCGAGCCGGAAGGCGGTGACCGGCAGATCATCGCGCAGCGCATCATGACTCGACCAGCCCAGCGCCCGCAACTGCGCGACCGTCTTGACCGCGTCGATGCCTGGGCTCAGGCCCTCGTCGACACGCTCACCGCGCACCTGGGCACGGCTGACCACCGCTTCACCGGCCACCCAGCCGTGACGCTTGAAGTAACTGGCGACGCTGCCGATGGCATCGTCGGGGTTGGTCCAGATATTGATGTGGCCATCGCCGTCGAAATCCACCGCATAGGCGCGAAAGCTGCTGGGCATGAACTGCGGCAGGCCCATGGCGCCGGCATACGAACCCTTGAGGGTGAGCGGGTCGACCTGTTCTTCGCGGGCCAGCAACAGGAACTCGCGCAGTTCCTTGCGGAAGAACGCGGCCCGCGGCGGGTAGTCGAAGCCCAACGTCGACAACGCGTCGATCACCCGATAGTTGCCGGTATTGCGGCCAAAGAAGGTCTCGACGCCGATGATCGCCACGATCACCTGAGCCGGCACACCGTATTCCTGCTCGGCGCGGGCCAGGGTGTCTTCATGCTGGCGCCAGAAGTCAACGCCGCGGGCGATGCGCGCGTCGGTGAGGAACATCGGGCGGTATTCCTTCCACGGCTTGACCCGTTCGGCCGGGCGCGAAATGGCGTCCAGGATCGCCTGCTTGCGCTGCGCCTCACGGAACACGCCCATCAGCTGTTCGCCGGCAAAACCGTAGTCGCGGGTCATTTCGCCGACGAATTCGGCCACCTGGGGCGAGCCGTCATAGTCGGCGGCACTCGCCTGCTGCCCGTAGGCCACGAGCCCCAACAGGCCGACCCAGGGCGCACAGCGAGTCACCCAGCCACGCATTGCTTGCATTGAATTGTTCACCTTATTCAAACCTGCGCGATCCATTTGCGGTGCGTGTGGATCGACATCAAAACTCCAAACGCTGACAGCAGCGTCACCAGCGAAGTTCCGCCATAGCTAATGAAGGGCAGCGGCACCCCGACCACGGGCAACAGGCCGCTGACCATACCGATATTGACGAACACATAAACAAAGAAGGTCATGGTCAGGCTGCCTGCCAGCAGCTTGCCGTAGAGAGTCTGCGCCTGGGCGGTGATCACCAGGCCGCGGCCGATCAGCAACAGGTAGATCAGCAGCAGCGCGCAAATGCCCACCAGGCCGAACTCCTCGCCAAGCACGGCGATGATGAAGTCGGTGTGGCTCTCTGGCAGAAAGTCCAGGTGCGACTGGGTGCCGAGCAGCCAGCCCTTGCCGAACACACCGCCCGAGCCGATCGCCGCCTTGGACTGGATGATGTTCCAGCCAGTGCCCAGCGGGTCGCTTTCAGGGTCGAGGAAGGTCAGCACGCGCTGCTTCTGGTAGTCGTGCATCACGAAGAACCACATCGCCACCGCCACCGGTACGGCCGCGGCCAGCACGCTGAGGATCCAGCGCCAGCGCAAGCCGCCCATGAACAGCACGAAGGCGCCCGAGGCGAGGATCAGCAAAGCGGTACCCAGGTCGGGCTGGCGCACGATGAGGGCGAACGGGATGCCGATCAGGATCAGGCTGATCATCACGTGCTTGAGGTGCGGTGGCAGCGTGCGCTTGGCCAGGTACCAGGCGATGGTCGCCGGCATGATGATCTTCATGAACTCGGAGGGCTGGAAGCGGATCACCCCGGGGATGTTGATCCAGCGCGTGGCGCCCATGGCGTTGTGGCCCATCACGTCCACCACCACCAGCAGGACCACCCCGCCGATGTACGCCAGCGGCACCCAACGCGCCATGAAGCGTGGCTCGAGCTGAGCGATGACGAACATCGAGATCAGCCCCAGGCCGAACGAGGACGCCTGCTTGAGCAGCAGGTCCCAGTTCTTGCCGCTGGCCGAATACAGCACGAACAGGCTGCCGGCAGCCAGGGTCAGCAGCAGGATCAGCAAGGGGCCGTCGATATGGATGCGCTGCAGGAAGCTGGCGCGGCGGCGCATCACATCCTCGCTGGAGAGCATGCGGTCGAAATTGTTCTTCACGGGGCCGACTCCTGAACGACGCTGGCGGGAGCGTACTCCGGTTTGAGCCGGCCACTCTCGTCGAGCAGCCAGGCGTCCATCACCTGGCGCATCACCGGCGCGGCGACGCGGCCACCGGCCTCGCCGTTTTCGATCATGACCGAAATCACGATCCTGGGGTTCTCTGCCGGGGCGAAGCCGACGAACAAGGCGTGGTCACGGTGACGCTCCTGAACCTTGTTGCGGTCGTACTTCTCGCCCTGCTTGATCGCCACCACCTGGGCGGTACCGCTCTTGCCGGCAATCCGGTACTGGGCACCCACGGCGGCGGCGCGCGCGGTGCCGCGGGCGTTGTGCATCACCTGCTCCATGCCGTGGGCAACCTTGGTCCAGTCGGACTTGTCACGCAAAACGATGTCTTCCATCGGGTTGTCATCCACCGGCGGCTGGCCTTCGATGGTCTTGGCCAGGTGCGGACGGTTCCATTTGCCCTTGCTGGCGATCAGCGCGGTTGCCTGGGCCATCTGCAGCGGTGTGGTCTGCATATAGCCCTGACCAATGCCCAGAATCAGCGTTTCACCCGGGAACCAGGCCTGGCGGCGCGTGGCACGCTTCCATTCGCGGGTCGGCATCAGGCCGGCAGATTCCTCGAACATGTCCAGCGAAACCTTCTGGCCAAGGCCGAACTTGTTCATGTAGCTGGACAGGCGATCGATGCCCATCTTGTGCGCCAGGTCGTAGAAGTAGGTGTCGTTGGAGCGCATGATCGCCAGGTCCAGGTCTACCCAGCCATCGCCACTGCGGTTCCAGTTGCGGTACTTGTGGTCATAGTTGGGCAGTTGATAGTAGCCGGGGTCGAACACCCGGCTGCTGGCGGTGACCACGCCGGCGTCCAGACCCGCAACCGCCACCGCCGGCTTGATGGTCGAGCCCGGCGGGTACAGGCCGCGCAGCACACGGTTGAACAGCGGGCGATCGATCGAGTCGCGCAGCTCGGCGTAGGCCTTGAAACTGATGCCGGTGACGAACGGGTTGGGGTCGAAACTCGGCTGGCTGACCATCGCCAGCACTTCGCCGGTATTCGGGTCGAGCGCGACGATGGCCCCCCTACGCCCGCCCAGCGCGACTTCAGCGGCTTCCTGCAGCTTGATGTCCAGGCTCAGCACGATGTCCTTGCCGGGGATCGGGTCGGTGCGCTTGAGCACCCGCAACACCCGCCCGCGGGCATTGGTCTCGACCTCTTCGTAACCGACCTGGCCGTGCAGCTCAGCCTCGTAGAAACGCTCCACACCGGTCTTGCCGATATGGTGGGTACCGCTGTAGTTGACCGGATCGAGGGTCTTGAGCTCTTTCTCGTTGATGCGCCCGACATAGCCGACCGAGTGCGCAAAGTGCGCGCCCTGCGGGTAATGACGCACCAGTTGCGCCGCCACTTCCACCCCGGGCAGGCGGAACTGGTTCACCGCCACGCGGGCGATCTGCTCTTCGGTCAGTTCGAACAGGATTGGCACCGGTTCGAACGGCCTGCGCCCCTGACGCATGCGCTTTTCGAACAGTGCACGGTCATCGGGGGTCAGTTCGAGCACCTCGACGATGGCGTCGAGCACCTGCTGCCAGTCACCGGAGCGTTCGCGGGTCATGGTCAGACTGAAACTTGGCCGGTTATCGGCGACGATCACCCCATTTCGGTCGAAGATCAACCCGCGTGTCGGCGGTATCGGCTGCACGTGCACCCGGTTGTTCTCCGACAGCGTGGAGTGATAGTCGTACTGGATCACCTGCAGGAAATACAGGCGAGCAATCAGCACGCAGATCAGCAGCACGATCGCCACTGCACCGACCACGACGCGGCTACGCACCAGGCGGGCGTCTTTCTCGTGGTCCTTGAGGCGAATCGGCTGCGACATTGAAAAGGCTTACGACTATTTGTGGTAAGGGTGCCCGGACAACACGGTCCAGGCGCGGTACAGCTGCTCGCCGATCAGTATCCTTACCAACGGGTGCGGCAAGGTCAGCGGCGACAGCGACCAGCGCTGCTCGGCACGCGCGCACACTTCCGGCGCCAGCCCTTCGGGGCCGCCGACCATGAAGTTGACGGTGCGCGAATCGAGGCGCCAGCGGTCCAGTTCGACCGCCAACTGCTCGGTGCTCCATGGCTTGCCGTGCACCTCGAGGGTGACAATACGCTCGCCGGGCTGGACCTTGGCCAGCATGGCCTCGCCCTCCTGACGGATCAGGCGGGCAACGTCGGCATTCTTGCCGCGCGTGTTGAGCGGTATTTCCACCAGCTCGAGCGACAGCTCCGAAGGCAGGCGCTTGGCATATTCATGCCAGCCGTCCTCGACCCATTTGGGCATGCGCGAGCCGACCGCGATCAGACGCAGACGCACGGACGTTCCTTATTCCTGGTCTTTGGTGAGCTTGGCGGAATACTCGTGGGAGTTTTCCGGGCTGTGGTGCTTGCCATCGGCGGCACGGCTCTGCTCGGCGCCTTTCCACAGACGCTCCAGGTCGTAGAACTGACGGGCGTTAGCGGTCATCATGTGCACCAGGACGTCGTCCAGATCCAGCAGTACCCAGTCGCTGTCGCCCTTGCCTTCTTCACCGATCGGCTTGACGCCCTGCTCCTTGACCTTCTCGCGGACCTTGGACAGCATGGCGCTGATCTGGCGATTCGAGGTACCCGTGGCAATGACCATGAAATCGGTGATGCTCTGCTTGTCGCGCACGTCGATGACCAGGATGTCCTGGGCCTTGACCTCTTCCAGGGCAGCAACGGCTAAGTTGGCCAGTTCCTGACCTTTAAGCTCTTGCTTGGCGTCTTGCTTGATGTCTTGCTTGCTCATATAAAACTCATTCAACTCGTAGGTATGAGGCGCTCGTCGCGCACTCAGTTCGGCGCACGGTACAGGCCGTGCACATCGATGTAGGCCAGTACTGCGTCCGGCACCAGAAACCGCACCGACTTGCCGCTGGCCAGCAGCTGTCGGATCTGCGTGGCCGACACCGACAAGGGTGTCTGCCAGACGAATGCTATGTGCCCGGCAGGCCCCAGCAGGGCCTGCGGGTCACTCACCGAGCGTGCGGCCAGCAGGTTGCGCAGGGCATCCGGCGACTCGACATCGGCATCCGGGCGCTGAAGCACCAGGATATGACAGTGTTGCAACAACTCTTCCCAGCGGTGCCATCCGGGCAAACCGCAGAACGCATCCCACCCCAGCAGCAGGAACAGCTGGTCGTGGGCGGCCATTTCGGCGCGCATCAGCTCCAGCGTCTCGACCGTGTAGGACGGCTTGTCCCGCGCCAGCTCACGCGCATCCACGCTCAGCAACGGCACACCCTCGACCGCACGCTCGACCATCGCCAGGCGATCCTGGGCCGACACCTGCGGCATGTCGCGGTGCGGCGGGCGGGCGTTGGGCATCAGCCGCAGCTCGTCCAGCGCCAGCCCTTCGGCTACCTCCAGCGCACTGCGCAGGTGGCCGATGTGCACCGGGTCGAAGGTACCGCCGAGCACGCCGATGCGCCGGGCAGGCGACGGCGTGGCAGCAACGGCGAGCGGGCTGTGCTCGGCCAAGGTCAGAGCGACTCCTGACCGCGCAACTGGCCGTCGCCGATGACCACGTACTTCTCGCAGGTCAGGCCTTCCAGGCCGACCGGGCCACGGGCATGCAGCTTGTCGGTGGAAATGCCGATCTCCGCGCCCAGGCCATACTCGAAGCCATCGGCAAAGCAGGTCGGGGTATTGATCATCACCGAGGAGGAGTCGACTTCGGCGGTAAAGCGCCGAGCCTGGCCCTGGTGTTCGGTGACGATCGAATCGGTGTGATGCGAGCCGTAGTGGTTGATGTGCTCGATGGCGTCATCGAGGCCGTCCACCACGCGAATCGACAGGATCGCCGCCAGGTATTCGGTGTTCCAGTCTTCTTCGCTGGCCGGCACCGCGTCGATGAGCTGGCGGGTGCGCTCGCAGCCACGCAGCTCGACGCCTTTTTCATGGAACTGGCGGGCCATGGCCGGCAGGAACGCGGCAGCGACCGACTGATCGACCAGCAGGGCTTCCATCGCACCACAGATGCCGTAACGGTAGGTCTTGGCGTTGAAGGCGATACGTTGCGCCTTGTCCAGCTCGGCATGTTCGGCCACGTACACGTGGCAGATGCCGTCCAGGTGCTTGATCACCGGCACCCGTGCGTCGCGGCTGACCCGCTCGATCAGGCCCTTGCCGCCACGCGGCACGATGACGTCGACGTACTCGGGCATGCTGATCAGCGCGCCCACCGCCTCGCGGTCAGTGGTTTCCACCACCTGCACCACGGCAGCCGGCAGGCCGGCCTCGGCCAGGCCGCGCTGGATGCAGGCGGCGATGGCACGGTTGGAGTGGATGGCCTCGGAGCCACCGCGCAGGATGGTCGCATTGCCCGACTTCAGGCACAGGCTGGCCGCGTCGATGGTCACGTTGGGGCGCGACTCGTAGATGATCCCGATCACCCCCAGCGGCACACGCATCTTGCCGACCTGGATGCCGGACGGGCGGTAGCTCATGTCGCGGACTGCCCGACCGGGTCGGGCAGGCTGGCCACCTGGCGCAGGCCGACGATCATGCCGTCGATGCGCGCCGGGGTCAGTGCCAGGCGCTCGAGCATGGCCGGCTCCAGGCCATTGGCGCGACCGGCGGCGAGGTCCTGCGCGTTGGCAGCCTCAAGCTCGGCACGGGCGGCGTCCAGGGCATTGGCGGCAGCGTGCAGCGCGCGGTTCTTCTGCGCGGTGCTGGCGCGGGCGATCACGCGCGCCGCCTGGCGGGCAGCGCGACCCAGGCGGGTCATGTAGTCAAGAACGGACTCAGTCATGGGCTCGGTGTCTTGGCGAAGGGGAAAATCGGCTGATTATAACTGTCATGCAGGTATACGCCCAGCGGTGTCAGGCGGATGGTCGAAAACAGTGTATGAAGATGTACCGCAGGGCCCCGTTCGCCCGCAAGGCCGACGCCTGCAGCGAATGGCCCGCCGCCGAAACAGGCACAATAAATTGCTATCATCGCGCCCATGACCGAACTTGCCCCCTGCCCGCCCCGGGCGCTCCCCGACAGCTTCTTCGACCGCGATGCCCAGACCCTGGCCAAAGCCTTGCTGGGCAAGGTGATCCGCCATCGCCAAGGCGCGCTGTGGCTGTCGGCGCGCATCATCGAGACCGAAGCCTATTACGTGACCGACAAAGGCAGCCACGCCTCGCTCGGCTACACCGACAAGCGCAAGGCACTGTTCCTCGACGGCGGCCATATCTACATGTACTACGCCCGCGGCGGCGACTCGCTGAACTTCAGCGCCCACGGCCCGGGCAACGCTGTGCTGATCAAGTCCGCCTACCCCTGGGTCGATGCCGTCAGCGATCGCAACAGCCTGGCCCGGATGCAACTGAACAACCCCGACGCCAGTGGCCAGGCGCGCGCCGACGAGCGCCTGTGCGCCGGGCAGACCCTGCTGTGCAAGGCCCTGGGCCTGAAAGTGGCACACTGGGATGCCAGGCGCTTCGACCCCGAGCAGTTGTTCGTCGAGGATTGCGGTATCACGGTGAAACACATTATTCAGACGACACGCCTGGGCATCCCCCACGGGCGCGACGAACATCTGCCCTACCGTTTCGTCGACGCCGACTTTGCCCGCCACTGCACCCGGAACCCGCTGCGCCGTGGGCAAGTCGAAGGGCTCGACTACTTCTTACTGACACAAGGAAATTGACACCATGGGCGCATGGCTCGACAGCCTCACTGGCTGGCTGACCGCAAACCCGCAATGGCTGGGCGTGGCGATCTTCGTGGTGGCGTGCATCGAGTGCCTGGCCATCGCCGGGATCATCGTGCCCGGCACCGTGCTGCTGTTTGCCGTGGCGGTACTGGCCGGCAGTGGCGCACTGGGGTTGAGCGAAACCCTGCTGCTGGGCTTTCTCGGCGGGCTGCTGGGTGACGCGATTTCCTACACACTGGGCCGACGCTTCCACCAGAACATCCGGCGCCTGCCGCTGTTGCGCCATCACCCGGAATGGATCGGCAGCGCCGAGAGCTACTTCCAGCGCTACGGCATCGCCAGCCTGCTGGTGGGGCGCTTCATCGGCCCCCTGCGCCCCATGCTGCCGATGGTTGCGGGCATGTTCGACATGCCGCTGCCGCGCTTTATCGCGGTCAGCCTGGTGGCCGGTGCCGGCTGGTCGATGGCCTACCTGCTGCCCGGCTGGGCCACCGGGGCGGCCATGCGCCTGCCCCTGCCCGAAGGTTTCTGGATGGAAGCGGGCATCATCGCCGGCTGCCTGGCCGTACTGGTCGGCGTAAGCGTCAACAGCAGCCTGCGCAGCATGCGCTACGGCACCCGCTGGATCGCAGGTGTGTGCCTGGTGTTGCTGGCAGCGCTGTTCATCGGCTGGCCGTACCTGATCCAGTTCGACCAGGGTCTGATGACGCTGGTGCAGGAACACCGGCGCAGCACGCTGGACGGCACCATCGTACTGATCACCCGCCTGGGCGACTTTCGCACCCAACTGGTGGTGGGCGGCGTGCTCACCGGCCTGTTGCTGCTGGCCCGGCAATGGCGCCCGGCGATCTTCGCCGGCGCCACGCTGATGGGCACGGCGCTGGCCAACGGTACGCTCAAGTGGCTGTTCGCCCGCGCACGCCCCGAGGTGCTCAGTGACCCGCTGACCACCTACAGCATGCCCAGCGGCCACAGCTCGGCCTCGTTCGCGTTCTTTCTGGTGTTGGCAGTACTGGCCGGACGTGGCCAACCGCCGCGCATGCGCCTGACCTGGATCCTGCTGGGCTGCCTGCCGGCGCTGTCGATTGCGCTGTCGCGGGTCTACCTGGGCGCACACTGGCCGACCGATATCCTGGCCGGCTCCCTGCTGGCGTGCTGCGTGTGCGCCACCAGCCTGACCCTGGTGCAGCAGCGCGCGCCGCTCAGTGCGATGCCCTTGCGGGTGTGGTGGCTGATCCTGCCGGCGTGTGTCGGCACCCTAGCGTTCTTTGCGCTGCACGCGTTGCCCGACGCACTGCTGCGCTACCACTACTGAGGGTCAGGCGAACAGCTCACCCTGCAGCCGCTCGAGCAGTGCCTGGATCGCCGCCAGGCGCTGACGGGGCGAGTCGATCGCCAGCAACGCCAGCTTGTCCTGGTCATCAAAGGGCAGCAGGTAGGCCAACTGATTGGCCAGGGCCTGCTGGCCGATGACCTGCTGCGGCATATCCAGCGCCGCGACCATCGGATGCTCGCCCAGCGCACCGAGCAAGGCCAGCAGGTCATGGTCGTCGTCTTCCAGCGGCACCTCTTCCTGCTCGCTGCGCCAGCTCACATCAGCCAACAGCAACTGGTCCTTCTGCACCTCGCACGGGCCCACGTCAAAGCGTCGCACGCCCTCCACGCGAATACCGAGCAGGCCATTGTCCTGCTGCTGGAAGTCGCGGATCACCGCCTCGCAACCGATCTGGGCAAAACCTGTGGGCGCCCTGCCGACCTGCTCGCCCTCCAGGATGCACACCACCCCGAAGCCGCCGCCCTGCTTCATGCAGCGGCCGATCATGTCCAGGTAGCGTGCCTCGAAGATCTGCAAGTCGAGCTTGCAGCCCGGGAACAGTACGGTGTTGAGCGGAAACAGGGGCAATGTCATTTCAAGTCCTCACGCAACCAGGCTAACCGCCAACGGCAGGAACACCGCCGTGACCACCCCCATCAGGCTCATGCCCAGGGCCGCGAACGCCCCGGTCTCTTCACTTTCTTCCAGTGCCACCGCCGTACCGACCGCATGTGCGCTGATGCCCAGCGCCATGCCGCGGGCTTCCGGGCTGCCGACGCCGCAGGCCGACAACAGCGCCGGGCCGAAGATCGCGCCGATCACCCCGGTGATCAGCACGAACACCGCCGCCAGTGCTGCCACACCACCGATCTGCTCGGCCACCAGCATGGCGATCGGCGAGGTCACCGACTTGGGCGCCATGGTCATCAGGATCATGTGCTCGGCACCGAACCACCAGCCCAGCAACAGGCACGCGCCAGTGGCGACCACCCCGCCGATTACCAGCGTAGTCAAGGTGGGCCAGAACAACTGCCGGATACGCCGCAGGTTGAGGTACAGCGGCACCGCCAGGGCCACGGTGGCCGGCCCCAGCAGGATGTTCATGATCTCGGTGCTCTTGCGGTATTCGGCGTATGACACACCGCACGTGAGCAGCACCGCGATGACCACCAGCATCGACACCAGCACCGGCTGCAGGAAGATCCAGCGGGTCTTGTCGTAGGCGGCCAGCACCAGTTGATAGGCGCCCAGGGTGATCCCGATGCCAAACAGCGGATGGTGGATCACCGCCTCGACCGCGCCGTGCCAGTCCAGGCTCATGGCTGCTCCTCGCGCCGGGCCTGGCGGGCGATGAGTTTTTGCATCAGCACGCCACAGAACGCCACGGCAATCAGCACCGACAGCACCAGCGAGCCGACGATGGCCCAGAAATCCGCAGCGATGTCGCTGGCATACACCATCACCCCGACGGCCGGCGGCACCAGCAGCAGCGGCAGGTAACGCAGCAGGCTGCTCGACGCTTCGTTCAGCGGTGCGCTCACCTCGCCGCGCAGCATCAGGAAGCCGAGCAGCAACACCAACCCGATGATCGGGCCGGGCAGCATTGACAGAAACAGGTGATTGATCGCCGTCCCCAGCAACTGGAACAGCACGAGCCACGTCAAACCACGCAACAACATTGCACTTCTCCCTCAGGCCTGGCGGCCATTATAAGCACGCTAACGACTGGCCTATACCCCGATATTCGCTGAAATCATACGGACTTGACCGCACCCGGTCGGCGTGCTGATCTTAAGCGTTGGAATCTGCCGCAGTCACAAAAACATCGAAGACAACCAGGAGAGTCGCATGCCCTATGTACCCGTTGCAGAGCTGGCGCAGTACGTTGGAAAGGAACTGGGACGTTCCGAATGGCTGACCATCGATCAAGCGCGCATCAACCTGTTTGCCGAGGCCACCGGTGACTTTCAGTTCATCCATGTGGACCCGGTGAAGGCGGCAAAGACGCCATTTGGCAGCACGATTGCCCATGGCTTTCTGACCCTGTCGCTGATCCCCAAGCTGATGGAAGACATCCTGGTGCTGCCCGAAGGGCTGAAGATGGTGGTCAACTATGGCCTGGACAGTGTGCGTTTCATTCAGCCGGTCAAGGTCGATGCGCGCGTCAGGCTCAAGGTCGACCTGAGCGAAGTGACTGAAAAGAAACCCGGCCAATGGCTGCTCAAGGCCACCACCACACTGGAAATCGAAGGCGAAGACAAACCGGCCTACATCGCCGAGCCGCTGTCGCTCTGCTTCGTCTGACCTGCCCTGCCCCGCAAACAGCCCCAGCGGCTGTTTCCCCCACGACAATCTGCGGCATACTCGGGGCCTGACTTGTCCGGACCCCGTCATGCGCCCACTCATGCCCCTTGCCCTGACCCTGCTGCTCGCCGCGTGTGGCGACGGTGAACCGCTATCCCCTCCCGACGCACGCCTGCCCGACGGTGGCCGTTACCGTGGCGAGGTGGTCAATGGCCTGTTGCAGGGCCCGGGTCGGGTCGACTACCCCAATGGCAGCTGGTACGCCGGCCACTTCCAGCAAGGCCAGTGGCAAGGCCGCGGCGAATGGCACGGTAGCAATGGCGAGGTGTACCGCGGCGAGTTCCAGCAGGGCCTGTTCCACGGCCAGGGTGAACTGACGACCCCGGGCAGCCACTACACCGGAGGCTTCAAGCTGGGCCGGCGCGACGGCGAAGGCACGCTCAGGGAAGGCGGCCAGCAGTATCGCGGCCAGTTCAAGGACGACCAGTACAACGGCGCCGGCGAGCTCACCCTGGCCGATGGCAGCCAGTACCAGGGCCTGTTCGCCAACGGCAAGCCGCACGGCGAAGGACTGCGCAGCGACGTCAGCGGCAACCAGTTCAGCGGCCGCTTTGTCAGGGGCCAGCTGCAGGGCAGCGGCACCTTCAACAGCGCTGAAGGCGACCAGTACATCGGCGAGTTCAAGGACAACCACCTGCAGGGCCGCGGCCGTTACGAAAACGCCGACGGCGATGTGTGGATCGGCCAGTTCAAGGACGGCTCGCTGACCGGCAAGGGCGAACTCTTCGGTATCGACGCCAGCCATTACAAGGGCGAGTTCCGCGACTGGCGGTTTGCCGGCAAGGGCCGCCTGCAGCTGGCCGACGGCAGCGTGTACAGCGGCGGCTTCGAGAACGACACCTACCAGGGCCAGGGGCAGCTGACCCAGGCAGATGGCAGCGTCGAGAGCGGTCACTGGGTCAACGGCCTGCGCGTGCGCGACGAACACGGGCGCCTGCTGCCCGACCCGCTGGAGCTGGCCCTGCTCAACCAGGGCAGCCTGCTGGACAAGGCGCTGGCGCAGGTGCCGGTGTCCAGTGCGGCGATCGAACTGTACAGCCTGACCCTGGCTGGCGACGGCAAGCAAAGCGTGTTCATGCGCGAGGCCGACTACGTCAGCGCCATGCTCAAGACCCGCTTCGGTGCCTTCGGCCAGATCAACCTGGTCAACCACCGCGACCATCTGGCCGACCGCCCGCTGGCCACCCGCGAGAACCTGGCCCGCGCCGCTCGCGCCCTGGCCGAGCGCAGCGGGCCGGAAGACCTGGTGTTCATCTACCTGACCAGCCATGGCAGCCACGAGCACGAACTGGTACTCGATGTGCCGCGCCTGCAACTGGCCGACCTGCCGGCCGATGAACTCTCGGCCGCACTTGCCCCACTAAAGGAGCGTGACAAAGTCATCGTGATCTCTGCGTGCTACTCGGGGGGGTTACATCGATTCACTCAAGGACGACAAGACCTTGATCATGACCGCATCACGTGCCGACCGGGTGTCGTTCGGCTGCTCCGAAGAGGCCGACTTCACGTATTTCGGCGATGCACTGTTTGCCCAGGCACTGAACCAGACCGACGACCTGCAGCAGGCGTTCGAACGGGCCAAGGCGACCGTGGCGCAGCGCGAGCAGGCCGATGGGTTCGAAGCATCAGAGCCGCAACTCTGGGCGCCCTCGGGGGTACTGCAGCGCTGGCAGAAACTGCGTCAGCAGCAGGCACGCGAAGCACTGCAAAGTGCCGGTGCGGAGCAAGCAGAAAATACAAGCAGCCACTAAGCTGACTGTATCAAGGGAGAGACATCATGTACCTGACGCCTCAGCACATCCTGATTGCCGGAGCCACCGGTCTGACTGGTGAGCATCTACTCGATCGACTGCTCAACGAGCCGACGGTCAGCCGCGTTCTGGCGCCTACGCGCCGACCGCTGGCCGAGCACCCCCACCTGGAGAACCCGGTCGGCGACCCGGCCGTGTTCCTGCCGCAATTGAGCGGCCGGGTCGACATTGCCTTCTGTTGCCTGGGCACCACCATCAAGCAGGCCGGTTCGCAGACAGCGTTTCGCGCGGTCGACCTGGACATGGTGGTGGCCTTCAGCAAGCGGGCGCGGGAAATGGGTGCACGGCATCTGCTGGTGGTCAGCGCGATTGGCGCCGACCGCAAATCGGCGGTGTTCTACAACCGGGTCAAGGGCGAGATGGAAGAGGCGCTCAAGGCGCAGGACTGGCCGCAACTGACCATCGCGCGGCCTTCGCTGCTGCTGGGCGAGCGGATCGAGCCTCGTTTGGGCGAACAGTTGGCGGGGTCGTTGTCCAAGCTGATTCCGGGCAAGTACCGCGGGATCGAGGCGTGTCAGCTGGCGCGGGCGCTGTGGCGGCTGGCGCTGGAAGAGCAGGACAGGATTCGGATTGTCGAGTCCGACGAGTTGCGCAAATTGGGTAGATAGGCGCAGGCCCTCTTCGCTGGCAAGCCAGCTCCCACACGGTTTTGTGAGCACCCTAAACCCCTGTGGGAGCTGGCTTGCCAGCGAAGGGGCCAGTAGCTACAACCCGCCAGTCGCCTGAAATCCGATCCCCAGCACCGTCAGCACCGACAGCGGCAGCAATACCGTGTCGAGCAACGCACTGCCCGGCAGGTCCAGCCCCGGATACTTCGGCGCCGCTGCACCGAACCGGTCCTCGGGGCAACACCCACCCTGCAGCGCATACAGGTCCAGCCGCGTACCCGAGTACACCACCGGCGCCCCCGGTTTGGCCGCATCCAGCGTGCGCACCGTGGCGCACCCACTGCACAGTGCCAGCAGGATCAGGCCCGCCAGCAGCGCCCTCAATCTTCCCCGCCAATATGGTGCTCGCCCCAGCGCGGCAGCATGTCCTGCGGGATGTCCAGCAGGTTGAGAATCCGTGCCACGACGAAATCGACCAGGTCGTCGATGGTCTGCGGCTGGTGATAGAACCCCGGCGCCGCCGGCAGAATCACCGCCCCCATCTGCGACAGCTTGAGCATGTTCTCCAGGTGGATAGTGGAGAACGGCGCCTCGCGCGGCACCAGAATCAACGGCCGACGCTCCTTCAAGGTCACATCTGCCGCACGCTCGATCAGGTTGTTGCAGGCACCGGTGGCAATCGCCGACAAGGTGCCGGTGGAACACGGCACCACCACCATCGCTGCCGGCGCCCCGGAGCCCGAGGCCACCGGTGACATCCAGTCTTCCTTGCCATACACGCGGATCTGCCCGGCCGCCGCACCGGTGTACTCGGTCAGGAACGCCTGGATCGCCTGCGGCTTGGCCGGCAGCACCACATCGGTCTCGGTCGACATCACCAGTTGCGCGGCCTTGGAGATCAGAAAATGCACCTCCCGGTCTTCGCGCACCAGGCAATCGAGCAGGCGCAAGCCGTACTGCGCCCCGGAGGCACCGGTCATGGCCAGCGTGATGCGCTGCGGTCCGCTCATCGCAGCGCCTCGGCCAGCTTGCCATGCAACCCGCCAAAACCGCCGTTGCTCATGATCACCACCTGGGTGCCGGGCTTGGCCAGGCGCTTGACCCGTTCAATGATCGCTTCGAGGCTGTCGGCCACAATCGCCGGCACCGAGCATTCGGCCGCCGTGGCTGCCAGGTCCCAGCCCAGGTTCGGCGGCGCATACCAGATCACCTGGTCGGCGTCGCGCACGCTCTCGGGCAGGCCGTCACGGTGCGCGCCCAGCTTCATGGAATTGGAGCGCGGCTCGATCACCGCTATCAGTGGCGCATCACCGATGCGCTTGCGCAGGCCATCGAGGGTGGTGGCAATGGCCGTCGGGTGGTGGGCGAAATCGTCATAGATGGTCACGCCCTGAACCTCGGCGACCTTCTCCATGCGCCGCTTGACGCTCTTGAAGGCGCTCAGCGCAGCGATGCCCATGCTCGGTACCACGCCGACATGGCGCGCGGCGGCCAGGGTCGCCAAGGCGTTGGCGACGTTGTGCTGGCCGGTCAGTGCCCAGTCGACCACACCCTGGCTCTGCCCTTCGAAGCTGACCTCGAAGCGCGAGCCGTCGGCGCTGAGCAGCTTGACCTGCCACTGGCCGCCTTCGCCGGTGGTCTGCACCGGGGTCCAGCAGCCCATCTGGATCACGCGCTCCAGCGCAGGTTCGGTGGTCGGATGGATCACCAGACCTTCGCTTGGAATGGTGCGCACGAGGTGGTGGAACTGACGCTCGATCGCGGCCAGGTCCGGGAAGATGTCGGCGTGATCGAACTCGAGGTTGTTCAGGATCGCCGTGCGCGGGCGGTAGTGCACGAACTTGGAACGCTTGTCGAAGAACGCACTGTCGTACTCATCGGCCTCGACCACGAAGAACGGCGTATCACCCAGGCGGGCCGATACCGAGAAGTTCTGCGGCACGCCGCCGATCAAAAAACCCGGGGCCATGCCGGCATGTTCCAGCACCCAGGCCAGCATGCTGCTGGTGGTGGTCTTGCCATGGGTGCCGGCCACCGCCAGTACCCAGCGGCCCTGCAGCACATGGTCGGCCAGCCATTGCGGGCCCGACACGTAGGGCAGGCCCTTGTTCAACACGTACTCCACTGCCGGGTTGCCGCGCGACAGGGCATTGCCGATCACCACCAGGTCGGGGGCCGGCTCGAACTGGTCGGCGTCATAGCCCTGGTGCAGTTCGATGCCCTGGGCCTCAAGCTGGGTGCTCATGGGCGGATAGACGTTGGCGTCGGAGCCGGTGACGCGGTGGCCAAGTGCCTTGGCCAACACCGCCAGCGAGCCCATGAAAGTACCGCAGATACCGAGAATATGAATGTGCATGGTCGACCTCACGAAACGTGGAGGCAGGGTAGCTTAGGGTGGGAAAAATCGCATCCTGAGTTTCGGTCAGGCACCCCGTGCAATGCCATGCTTGCGCAGCTTGCGGTACAGCGTGTTGCGGCTGACTCCCAACTGCGCCGCCACCTGGGTCATGTGCCAGCGCTTTTGCTCCAGGGTACGCAACAGTACCGTGCGCTCGGCCTCGTCGAGGGGGTCAGCCGGAGCCGGCTCGACAGCCACCGGTGCCCAGCCGAGTGGCGCCTGGCGTACCACCGCAGGCAGGTCGCCACGCGCGATATGGCCGTCCTCGCACAGCGCCACCAGGGTGCGCAGCACGTTGCGCAGTTGGCGCACGTTGCCCGGCCAGGCAAAGTCGAGCAGCGCCTGGCGCGCCGAGGGCTCGAGGGCGAGCGCCTGGCCGGCGGCCTCTTCGGCCAGGATGAAATCGAGCAACTGTGACTTGTCGCTGCGCTCGCGCAAGGCCGGCAGGGCAACTTCCAGCCCATTGAGCCGGTAGTACAGGTCCTCGCGAAAGCTGCCCGCCTCGACCCGGCCCATCAGGTCGCGGTGTGTCGCGCTGATGATGCGCACGTCGACAGCCTGCGGTTCGCCACCGATCGGTACCACCATGCGCTCTTCCAGCACCCGTAGCAGGCGGGTTTGCAGGGCCAGCGGCATGTCACCGATCTCGTCCAGCAGCAAGGTACCGCCATCGGCCTGCTGCAACTTGCCACGCATGCCTTCCTTGCGTGCGCCGGTGAAGCTGCCGCCGCGATAACCGAACAACTCGCTCTCGATCAGGCTTTCCGGGATCGAGGCGCAGTTGAGCGCGACGAATGGCTTGCCGGCGCGCTGGCTGGCCTGGTGCACGGCCTTGGCGAAAGCCTCCTTGCCACACCCGGTCTCGCCGTTGAGCAACAACGGCACGTCGCGCTCGAACACCCGCACCGCGCGGCGAAAATCGTTCTGCAGGGCCGGGTCGACCAGGCAGATGCCCGCGCCTGGCTGGCCCGGCAGTTGCGCCGCCGCTGGCACGGGCGGCGGCACCGCGCGTGCCTGGCCGCGCAGGCTGGCGAACAGCACACGGCCGTCGCGGGTACGCAGTGGCCAACTGGTGCTGGCCGACGCCGTGGCACGCCCCAGCAGCTCATCCAGCGCACAATCGAAGAACATTTCCACCGGCTCGCCCAGCAGGCCGCCACGTAGCGAACCCAGCAGGTTCAACGCACTCTGGTTGACCGCGCAGATACGCCCTTCGCCGTCGAACGCCAGCAACCCTTCGCTGAACAGGCCCACCGACTCTGCCTGCAGGTGGAAACGCAGCAGCCAGTGGTGCTCGAAATACCGCAGGAAGTAGCAACTCTCGATCATCTTGGCCGAGAGATTGACCAGCGCCATGGTGTGAAACTGGCTCTGGCGTGACATATCGGGGCGCGCCGAGGACACGTCGAGCACGGCCAGCAACTCGCCCTGCGGGTCGAACACCGGGCTCGCCGAGCAGGTCAGGCCGGTGTGCCGGCCGCGAAAGTGCTCGTCCTGGTGAATGGTCAGCGCCTGGCGCTCCACCAGGCAGGTGCCGATGCCGTTGGTGCCCTCGCAGGCTTCGCTCCAGTCCGCCCCCAGCCACAACCCGGCGCGCTCGAAAATGCGCCGCTCGGTGGGTGCGGTGACGCAGTTGAGGATGACCCCGCGGGCATCGGTAAGCAGCACGGCATGGCCCGCACCCGACAATTGCTGGTGCAGGCTGTTCATTTCGTTGCCGGCGATGTGCAGCACCTGCTGCAGGCGCTCGCGGCTTTCCAGCACACGGCCATGTTCGAGCACTGTGGGCGCGATGCTTTGCGCAGGGTCCAGGTGGTAGTCCTCAAGACAACGCAACCACGAACGGGCGATCGAGGGGTCGCTGCCCGGGCCTTGCAATCGCGCCTTGCCCTGGGTGACGGTGAGCACTTGCCGGGCGTGCCGGCTGAGGTGATTGCTCTGCACTTTTTATTGTTCTCCGCACACGAGAACACCCAGCATCCTCCTGCCGTCCACGCATTGCAATGGGGGCTCGACCACTGAGTCACAGGCTGTATCAAAAGTGGCACAGCGTGTCACCCCGACTGTACCGGGGCTGCCACAGCCGCCCCTGGGAAGCCCTACCTGTGCGCGTCAACCCCTTGATTTCATTAGGCCCGCAGGCAATGGCCCGTGCCTTGCACTACGCTTAATATCCTCCCTACAAGCACAAGACCCCAGGAGACACACCATGCGTTACGCACACCCCGGTACCGACGGCGCGATCGTTTCCTTCAAGAGCCGCTACGGTAACTACATCAACGGTGAATTCGTGCCGCCGGTCAAAGGCGAGTACTTCACCAATACCTCGCCGGTCAACGGCCAACCGATCGCCGAATTCCCCCGCTCCAGCGCCGAAGACATCGACAAGGCCCTGGACGCCGCGCACGCGGCAGCCGATGCCTGGGGCACCACCTCGGTACAGGCACGCTCGCTGATCCTGCTGAAGATCGCCGACCGCATCGAACAGAACCTCGAACTGCTGGCCATCACCGAAACCTGGGACAACGGCAAGGCCGTGCGTGAAACCCTCAACGCCGATATCCCGCTGGCCGCTGACCACTTTCGCTACTTCGCCGGCTGCCTGCGTGCGCAGGAAGGCAGCGCTGCCGAAATCGACGGCAACACCGTGGCCTATCACATCCACGAGCCACTGGGCGTGGTCGGGCAGATCATCCCGTGGAACTTCCCGATCCTGATGGCCGCCTGGAAGCTCGCCCCGGCCCTGGCCGCCGGCAACTGCGTGGTGCTCAAGCCGGCCGAGCAGACCCCGCTGGGCATCACGGTGCTGCTGGAAGTGATCGGCGACCTGCTGCCACCGGGCGTGCTCAATGTGGTGCAAGGCTATGGCCGCGAAGCCGGTGAAGCCCTGGCCACCAGCAAGCGCATCGCCAAGATCGCCTTCACCGGCTCCACCCCGGTCGGCTCGCACATCATGAAATGTGCGGCAGAAAACATCATCCCGAGCACCGTGGAGCTGGGCGGCAAGTCGCCGAACATCTTCTTCGAAGACATCATGCAGGCCGAGCAGAGCTTCATCGAAAAAGCCGCCGAAGGCCTGGTACTGGCGTTCTTCAACCAGGGTGAAGTGTGCACCTGCCCATCGCGGGCGCTGGTGCAGGAGTCCATCTACCCGGCGTTCATGCAGGAGGTGATGAAGAAGATCAAGCAGATCAAGCGTGGCGACCCGCTGGACACCGACACCATGGTCGGCGCCCAGGCGTCCGAGCAGCAGTTCGACAAGATCCTCTCGTACCTGGAAATTGCCGAGCAGGAAGGCGCCGAGCTGCTGACCGGCGGCAAGGTGGAAAAACTCGAAGGCAACCTGTCGACCGGCTATTACATCCAGCCGACCCTGCTCAAGGGCACCAACAAGATGCGCGTGTTCCAGGAGGAGATCTTTGGCCCGGTGGTCAGCGTCACCACCTTCAAGGACGAAGCCGAAGCCCTGGCGATTGCCAACGACACCGAGTTCGGCCTGGGTGCCGGCGTGTGGACCCGCGACATCAACCGTGCCTACCGCATGGGCCGCGGGATCAAGGCAGGTCGCGTATGGACCAACTGCTACCACCTGTACCCGGCGCACGCCGCGTTCGGTGGCTACAAGAAGTCCGGCGTAGGCCGTGAAACCCACAAGATGATGCTCGACCACTACCAGCAGACCAAGAACCTGCTGGTGAGCTACGACATCAATCCGCTGGGCTTCTTCTAAGCTCGACACCAGCGCGGTTCCCGGCCGG
>NZ_JAHTBI010000006.1 GCF_019168305.1 Pseudomonas aegrilactucae | reverse complement strand
GCAAGCCGATCTACCACGTGCGCCTGCTCGAGACCCTCGACAACCTGTTTCCCAAACCGCGCCTGCAACTGGTCAACTGACGGCTTCGCTAGCAAGCCAGCTCCCACAGGTTTTGCGCTGCACACAAAACCCTGTGGGAGCTGGCTTGCCAGCGAAGGGGCCGTCAGGTCAGGCCGAGACCTGCGCTGCGGTCGCGCGGCGCACGTCCGGCTGCTTCCACGAATCGGCCGCGCTTTCTTCGATGGCCTGCTGGATCGCACGCTTGCGGCGCTCTTCGGCACGGCGGCTGAAGTACCACACCATGAACGTCACCAGCGACACGCTCAGCAGGATCAGGCTGGCCACCGCATTGATCTCCGGCTTCACACCCAGGCGCACCGCCGAGAACACTTCCATCGGCAAGGTGGTCGAACCCGGCCCCGACACGAAGCTGGCCAGCACCAGGTCATCCAGCGACAGCGCGAACGACATCATGCCGCCCGCCGCCAGCGACGGCGCGATCATCGGGATGGTGATCAGGAAGAACACCTTCCACGGCCGCGCCCCCAGGTCCATGGCGGCCTCTTCGATGGACAGGTCCAGCTCGCGCAGACGCGCCGACACCACCACCGCCACATAGGCCGCGCAGAACGTGGTGTGGGCGATCCAGATGGTGACGATGCCGCGCTCCTGCGGCCAGCCGATCATCTGCGCCATGGCCACGAACAGCAGCAACAGCGACAGGCCGGTGATCACCTCGGGCATCACCAGCGGCGCGGTAACCAGGCCACCGAACAGCGTGCGCCCCTTGAAGCGGGTCACGCGGGTCAGCACGAAGGCTGCCAGGGTGCCCAGCGCCACTGCCGCAATCGCGGTGTAGCAGGCAATCTCCAGCGAGCGCATCACCGAGCCCATCAGTTGGCTGTTGTCGAGCAGGCCGACGTACCACTTCACCGACCAGCCGCCCCACACCGTCACCAGCTTGGAGGCGTTGAACGAGTAGATCACCAGGATCAGCATGGGCAGGTAGATGAACACCAGGCCCAACACCAACATCAGTTTGGAGAAACTGAAACGCTTCATGCCCTGCCCTCCATCTCTTTGGCCTGACTGCGGTTGAACAGCAGGATCGGCACGATCAGGATCGCCAGCATCACCACCGCCAGGGCAGACGCCACCGGCCAGTCGCGGTTGTTGAAGAATTCCTGCCACAGCACTTTACCGATCATCAGGGTTTCCGGGCCGCCCAGCAGCTCGGGGATGACGAACTCGCCCACCACCGGGATGAACACCAGCATGCAGCCGGCCACGATGCCGTTCTTGGCCAGCGGCACGGTGATCTTCCAGAAGCTGTTGAAGGTGCTCGACCCCAGGTCCGACGCGGCTTCAAGCAGGCTCTGGTCGTGTTTGACCAGGTTCGCGTAGAGCGGCAGGATCATGAACGGCAGGTACGAATAGACCACGCCGATGTACACCGCCAGGTTGGTGTTGAGGATCTGCAGCGGCTGATCGATCAGCCCCAGCCACATCAGGAAGGCATTGAGCAGCCCGTTGTTGCTGAGGATGCCCATCCAGGCATACACGCGGATCAGGATCGCCGTCCAGGTCGGCATCATGATCAGCAGCAGCAGTACGGTCTGCATGTCCTTGCGCGCATTGGCGATGGCATAGGCCATCGGAAAGCCGATCAGCAGGCACAGCACGGTGCTGATCAGGGCCATCTTCAACGAGCCCAGGTACGCGGAAATGTACAGCTCGTCTTCGCTCAGCAGGCCGTAGTTGGCCAGGTTGAGCACCAGCTGCACCTTGCCTTCGAGGTAGGTGTAGATCTCGGTATACGGCGGGATGGCCACGTCGGCTTCGGCAAAGCTGATCTTCAGCACGATGAAGAACGGCAGCATGAAGAACAGGAACAGCCAGATGAACGGGACGCCGATCACCAGGTGGCGGCCCTCGGGTATCAACCGGTTGATCGCTCGCTTGAGCTTGCGCACTTTCATGACCGCAGGACCACGCCGCTGTCGTCTTCCCACCACACGAACACTTCATCGTCCCAGGTAGGACGGGTGCCCTGGCGCTCGGCGTTGGCAACGAACGACTGCACGATCTTGCCGCTGGGCAATTCGACGTAGAACACCGAGTGACCACCCAGGTAAGCGATGTCGTGGACCTTGCCACGGGACCAGTTGAACTCGAAGCCCGGTTGCTCGGTGGTCACCAGCAGTTTTTCGGGGCGCAGCGCGTAGGTGATGCGCTTGTCTTCCACCGAAGTGGTCACGCCATGGCCGATGTAGATCTTGCGCTCAAGCTCCGGGCTTGCGATCAGCGCGTGGCCTTCGGCGTCGTCGACCACTTCACCGTCGAACAGGTTGACGTTGCCGATGAACTCGCACACCAGGCGGCTGGTGGGGGTTTCATAAACGTCGATCGGGCTGCCGATCTGGGCGATCCAGCCCAGGTGCATGATGGCGATGCGCTGGGCCATGGTCATGGCCTCTTCCTGGTCGTGGGTCACCATCACGCAGGTCACGCCCACGCGCTCGATGATCTGTACCAGCTCCAGTTGCATCTGCGAACGCAGCTTCTTGTCCAGTGCGCCCATCGGCTCGTCGAGCAACAGCAGCTTGGGACGCTTGGCCAGCGAACGGGCCAGGGCCACACGCTGACGCTGACCACCCGACAACTGGTGCGGCTTGCGCTTGGCGTACTGGGTCATGTGCACCAGCTTGAGCATCTCGTCGACGCGGGCCTGGATCTCGTCCTTGGTCATCCTGTCCTGCTTCAGGCCGAAGGCAATGTTGTCCGCCACGCTCATGTGCGGGAACAAGGCATAGGACTGGAACATCATGTTGATCGGCCGCTCGTAGGGCGGCATGTCGGTGATGTCCACACCGTCCAGGAAGATTCGCCCTTCGGTAGGACGCTCGAACCCGGCGAGCATGCGCAGCAAGGTGGACTTGCCGGAGCCGGAGCCACCGAGCAGCGCGAAGATCTCGCCCTTCTTGATCTCCAGGGACACATCGTCCACGGCTACGGTTTCGTCGAACTTCTTTGTAACCCGGTCGATCTTGACCAGCACCGTCTTAGGTTGCTGGTCGCCCTCGAGGGCTTTCTTATAGGCACCGGAGGCAACGGCCATGTGTGAAACTCCCAACAAGATTTTGGTGCCCGCCCCTGCCGTGGCGGGCCCTGAATGGTTACTTGCCCGACTTGACCTTGGTCCAGCTGCGGGTCATCAAGCGTTGTATCTTGGGCGGTAACTCGGAATTGACGTACAGCTTGTCCAGCACCTCTTGCGGTGGGTAAACCGCTGCGTCGGTTCGCACGCTCTGGTCCATGAGTTCGCCAGCCTTGGGGTTCGGGTTGGCGTAACCGACGTAATCGCTGACCTGGGCAATCACCTCAGGCTTGAGCAGGTAGTTGATGAAGGCGTGGGCCTCTTTGCCATTCTTGGCGTCCTTGGGGATCGCCAGCATGTCGAACCAGAGGTTGCCGCCTTCCTTGGGGATCACGTACGCGAGTTCCACGCCCTTGCCGGCCTCTTCGGCGCGCGACTTGGCCTGGAAGATATCGCCGGAAAAACCGGCAGCCACGCAGATGTCACCGTTGGCCAGGTCCGAGATGTACTTGGAGGAGTGGAAGTAGGTGATGTAAGGACGCACCGCCAGCAGCCTATTCTCGGCGTCGGCGTAGTCCTTGGGGTCGGTGCTGTTGGGGTCGCGCCCCATGTAGTTGAGCACCGCCGGGAGCATCTCGTCTGCCGAGTCGAGGAACGCGACGCCGCACGTGGAGAGCTTCTTGATGTTTTCTGGCTCGAACAGCACGGCCCAGGAGTCGATCGTGTCGACACCCAGCGCGGCCTTGACCTTCTCGACGTTGTAGCCGATGCCATTGGTGCCCCACAGGTAGGGGACCGCGTACTGGTTGCCCGGGTCGTTCTTTTCCAGGCGCTTCATCAGCGCCGGGTCCAGGTTCGAATAATTGGGCAGCAGCGACTTGTCGAGCTTCTGGAACGCGCCCGCCTTGATCTGCTTGCCCAGGAAATGGTTGGACGGCACCACCACGTCATAGCCGGTACGACCGGCCAGCAGCCTGGCTTCCAGGGTTTCGTTGGAATCGAAGACGTCCTGCACGGGTTTGATCCCGGTTGCCTTTTCGAAGTCCGCGAGGGTGGTCTGGCCGATGTAGTCCGACCAGTTGTAAATGTGCACCGTGGGCGCCGCTTGGACGCTGAACGCCAGCGTCAGGCCCGCTCCAGCCATGACGGCCTTGCGAAAAATTGAAGTAGACAAGTGGGAGGTCCTCTGCAAAAAGTGCCCGAGTCGTACGGCAGAAACGCCTGCGGTACCGGCAAACCGGCGCGCAACTTACCTTCGATACACCCATCCGGCAAAAAGAATTTGCCTGAAAGCCCCGTTCAGGCACTTTTATTCAGTGCCTGACGGGAACAACCGGATTTACTTGCCCGATTTGATCTTGGTCCAGCTGCGGGTGATCAGGCGCAGGGTAGCGGCGTCCAGGTCACTGATGGCGTACAGCTTGGCCTTCACCGCATCCGACGGGTAGATGCTCGGATCGCCGGAAATGTCCTTGTCCACCAGGGCAGTCGCTGCCTTGTTGCCGTTCGGGAAGCGCACGGCGTTGGTGATCTCGGCCATGATTTCCGGCTGCATCAGGAAGTTCATGAACTGGTAGGCCGCGTCGACGTTGGTGGCGTCCTTGGGAATCGCGACCATGTCGTAGAAGGTACCGGCACCTTCCTTCGGAATGCTGTAGGCCAGCTTGACCTTGTCACCGGCCTCGTGGGCGCGGGCCTTGGACTGCTCCAGGTCACCCGAGTAACCCACGGCCACGCAGATGTTGCCGTTGGCCAGGTCCGAGATGTACTTGGAGGAATGGAAGTACGCCACCGATGGGCGGATGCTCAGGAACAGGTCCTCGGCAGCCTTCAGGTCGGCCTTCAGCTCGGCCTTGTCCTTGCTGTCGGTCGGCTTGCCCAGGTAGTGCAAGGCGGCCGGAATCATCTCGGTCGGCGCATCGAGGAAGCTCACGCCGCAGCTCTTGAGCTTGGCAATGTTCTCAGGCTTGAACACCACGTCCCACGAGTCGATCTTGTCGACGCCCAGCGCGGCCTTGACCTTCTCCGGGTTGTAGCCGATACCGATGGAGCCCCACATGTACGGGAAGGCGTGCTTGTTGCCCTGGTCGCTGGCGTCGCCAACAGCCTTGAGCAGGTCTTGGTCGAGGTTCTTCCAGTTAGGCAGCTTGGACTTGTCCAGTTCCTGATAGACGCCGGCCTTGATCTGCTTGGCCAGGAAGTTGTTCGACGGCACCACCACGTCGTAGCCCGACTTGCCGGCCAGCAACTTGGCTTCCAGGGTTTCGTTGCTGTCGAACACGTCGTACACGACCTTGATGCCCGACTGCTTCTCGAATTTGGCGATGGTGTCCGGTGCAATGTAGTCGGACCAGTTGTAGACGTGCAGCACCTTGTCATCCGCCTGAACCGCACCTGCCATCAACCCGGCCAGGGTCGCGGCCAACAGCGTCTTGCCCATTTTTTTCATGCGTCATGCTCCAGAATTTTATATGAAACCGTCTGTTCAGCGACCGACTCGTGCGGCGCAAGCGCTGGGCGACTGAAACAGTCGCTAGTCTGGCAAGATCCGCTGCGCTCTTTCAACACACGCGCCGCCCGGATTGCCACTCCCCAACGCTCAGCCTAGCACCTGGTTACTGCAGTGCCTCCAGGGTCAGGTCCAGGCATTTGCGCGCCTTGTCCAGCAGTTCGTCGATCTCTTCACGGCTGATTACCAGTGGCGGTGCAATGATCATGGTGTCGCCCACGGCGCGCATGATCAGCCCGTTGTCGAAGCAGAACTGGCGGCAGATCATGCCCACGCCCTTGCCTTCGTAACGGGTGCGGGTCGCCTTGTCCTTGACCAGCTCGATCGCGCCGAGCATGCCCAGGCCGCGTACCTCGCCCACCAGCGGGTGATCGTTTAACTCGCGCAGACGTTTCTGCAAATAGGGTGCCGTTTCCGTGTGAACACGCTCGATGATCTTTTCATCGCGCAGGATGCGCAGGTTTTCCAGGCCCACCGCTGCGGCTACCGGATGGCCCGAATAGGTGAAACCATGATTGAAGTCGCCGCCCTGGCTGATCACCGCCGCCACTTCGTCACGCACGATCACGCCGCCCATGGGGATATAACCGGAGGTCAGGCCCTTGGCGATGGTCATCAGGTCGGGCTTGAGGTCGTAATAATCGCAACCGAACCACTGGCCGGTGCGACCGAAGCCACAGATCACTTCGTCGGCAATGAACAGAATCTCGTACCTGGCGAGGATTTCCTTGATCTTCGGCCAGTAGGTTTCCGGCGGGATGATCACCCCGCCAGCGCCCTGGATCGGCTCGGCGATGAAGGCGGCAACGTTGTCTTCGCCAACCTCGAGGATTTTCTTTTCCAACTGCTCGGCAGCCCATACGCCGAACTCGTCCGGGGCCATGTCGCCGCCTTCGCCGAACCAGTACGGCTGCGGGATGTGCACGATGCCAGGCAGTGTTCCGCCCTGCTCATGCATGCCGCTCATGCCGCCCAGGGCCGCGCCGGCCACGGTGGAACCGTGATAACCGTTGATACGGCCGATGATCACCTGCTTGTGCGGCTTGCCCTTGAGCGCCCAGTAATGGCGGACCATGCGCAGGTTGGTGTCGTTGCCCTCGGAGCCGGAGCCGGTGAAGAACACATGGCTCATGCCCGCCGGGGCCACCTCGCAGATTGCCTTGGCCAGTTCCAGTGCCGGCGGGTGCGCGGTCTGGAAGAACAGGTTGTAGTAAGGCAGCTCACGCATCTGCGCGGCGGCGGCCTCGACCAGTTCGTCACGCCCGTAGCCGATCGCCACACACCACAGCCCCGCCATGCCATCGAGGATCTTGTTGCCCTCGCTGTCCCACAGGTGCACGCCCTTGGCCTTGGTGATGATGCGCGGGCCTTTTTCCTTCAGCTGCTTATAGTCACTGAACGGGGCCAGGTGATGATCACGGCTCAGGGCTTGCCACTCGCGGGTTTGCGGGTTGTTGACGCTCATGTGCTTCTCCGATGACTGACGGCCGCGCTCCTGCGGCCCCGGGGTTTATCAGACCGCGAACAGCAGGAACTCGCGTTCCCAGGAGCTGATCACGCGCTTGAAGTTTTCATGCTCGGCGCGTTTGGTCGCGACGTAGCCGGCAATGAATTTCTTGCCCAGGTAGGGCTCCAGTGCGCTGCAGTTTTCCATGCGCTCCAGGGCGTCCTCGATGGTCAGTGGCAGGCGCAGGTTGCGTCGCTCGTAACCACGGCCCTTGACCGGGGCGCTCGGGTCGATGCCCTCGACCATGCCGATATAGCCGCACAGCAGGCTGGCGGCGATGGCCAGGTACGGGTTGGCATCGGCACCGGGCAGGCGATTCTCGACACGACGGTTCTGCGGGCCGGCATCCGGAACGCGCAGGCCCACGGTACGGTTCTCTTCGCCCCATTCCACGTTCACCGGCGCCGAGGTGTCGGGCAGGAAACGACGGAACGAGTTGACGTTGGGCGCAAACAGCGGCAACACCGACGGGATGAACTTCTGCAGCCCCCCCACGTGGTGCAGGAACAACTGGCTCATGCTGCCGTCTTCATTGGAGAAGATGTTCTTGCCGGTGTGCACGTCGATGATGCTCTGGTGCAGGTGCATCGCACTGCCCGGCTCGCCGGTCATGGGCTTGGCCATGAAGGTGGCGGCCACGTTGTGCTTGAGGGCGGCCTCGCGCATGGTGCGTTTGAACACCAGGATCTGGTCGGCCAGCGACAGCGCGTTGCCATGACGGAAGTTGATCTCCATCTGCGCGGTGCCGTCTTCGTGGATCAGCGTGTCCAGGTCCAGGTTCTGCAGCTCGCACCAGTCATAGACATCCTCGAACAGCGGGTCGAATTCGTTGGCCGCTTCGATGGAGAACGACTGGCGACCGGTTTCCGGGCGCCCGGAGCGGCCGATCGGCGGCTGCAGCGGGAAGTCCGGGTCTTCGCAGCGCTTGGTCAGGTAGAACTCCATCTCCGGCGCCACGATCGGCTGCCAGCCCTTTTCGGCGTATAGCTTGAGCACTTTCTTGAGCACGTTGCGCGGCGACAGTTCGACCGGGTTGCCCTGCTTGTCGTAGGTGTCGTGGATCACCTGCGCGGTAGGCTCTATGGCCCACGGCACGAGGAACACCGCGTTCTCGTCGGGGCGGCAGATCATGTCGATGTCGGCAGGGTCGAGCAGCTCGTAATAGATGTCATCGTCGACGTAGTCGCCGGTCACGGTCTGCAGCAGCACGCTCTCGGGCAGACGCATGCCTTTTTCGGCGATGAACTTGTTGGTTGGGGAGATCTTGCCGCGCGTGATCCCGGTGAGGTCGCTGATCAGACACTCGACTTCGGTGATCTTGTGCTCTTTCAACCAATCGGTGAGCTGGTCGAGGTTGTTACTCATAAATACCTCAGGAGGCAAATGTCTGGACTGTCGTCAGGACGCCCAAGCTGGGCTGTCCTGATCATTCTGGATGGCGCACGACGCTAAAGCAAAGCACCTGGCACGGGGCTGGCGCATCGGGTCTTGCCCGCAAGGGCGAGGAGCCCGCTATAGTGATGGCAGTCGATGACAAATGAGGGTGCGCCCCCGGGCAGATGGCCCAGGCCGTCAATTATTGCGGCCAGGTCGCGGCACACCGCCACGCGGTTTTTGCCCTGGGCGTGGCAGGCGTGCAAACCGATACGCGCGGTGCGGCCGGTGATGCCGGTTGTCGGCAGGCGAGACATGTAACCCCCGGTATTATTGCTGTTATGGGTTGCGACCGAGCTTAGCGCTGTTCATTTTTTTACACAACACCCCCGTAAAAAATAGAACACGCCCCGCTCAAGATCGCTGCTGCACGACCAAAGCAGGCCTTGCTGACGCCCTCAATTGCAGCAAAAATGCCGCTTGAGCGCCGTTTTAGGGCATGATGGGGCTGGCTTGACTTCGGCAAGGCTTTCGCGTTGACTGAACCTGCAAGCCCCCATTGATTGATATTTTTAACAACAAAGGTGTTGCATCATGTCGGTACCCCCGCGTGCCGTTCAGCTTAACGAAGCGAACGCGTTCCTTAAGGAACATCCTGAGGTTCTCTACGTTGACCTTCTGATTGCAGATATGAATGGTGTGGTGCGTGGCAAGCGCATCGAACGCACGAGCCTGCACAAGGTTTACGAGAAAGGCATCAACCTGCCGGCCTCCCTCTTCGCCCTGGACATCAACGGTTCGACCGTCGAAAGCACGGGCCTTGGCCTGGACATCGGCGATGCCGACCGCATCTGCTATCCGATCCCCGATACCCTTTGCAACGAGCCCTGGCAGAAGCGCCCGACCGCGCAGTTGCTGATGACCATGCACGAACTCGAAGGCGAGCCGTTCTTCGCCGACCCGCGTGAAGTGCTGCGCCAGGTCGTGAGCAAGTTCGACGACCTGGGCCTGACCATCTGCGCCGCCTTCGAGCTGGAGTTCTACCTGATCGACCAGGAGAACGTGAACGGCCGTCCGCAGCCGCCGCGCTCACCGATTTCAGGCAAGCGTCCGATCTCCACCCAGGTGTACCTGATCGACGACCTCGACGAATACGTCGATTGCCTCCAGGACATTCTGGAAGGCGCCAAGGAGCAAGGCATCCCGGCCGACGCCATCGTCAAGGAAAGTGCCCCGGCGCAGTTCGAAGTGAACCTGCACCACGTGGCCGACCCGCTGAAGGCGTGCGACTACGCGGTGCTGCTCAAGCGCCTGATCAAGAACATCGCCTACGACCATGAGATGGACACCACCTTCATGGCCAAGCCGTACCCGGGCCAGGCGGGCAATGGTCTGCACGTGCATATTTCGGTGCTGGACAAGGATGGCAAGAACATCTTTACCAGCGAGGATCCCGAGCAGAACGCCGCATTGCGTCACGCGATCGGCGGTGTGCTCGAGACCCTGCCGGCATCGATGGCGTTCCTGTGCCCGAACGTCAACTCGTACCGCCGTTTTGGTGCCCAGTTCTACGTGCCCAACTCCCCGACCTGGGGCCTGGACAACCGAACCGTGGCCTTGCGCGTACCGACCGGCACGCCCGACGCGGTACGCCTGGAGCACCGCGTGGCGGGTGCCGACGCCAACCCGTACCTGCTGCTGGCAGCGGTACTGGCCGGCGTGCACCACGGTTTGACCAACCAGGTCGAGCCAGGCGCGCCGATGGTGGGCAACTCCTACGAGCAGAACGAGCAGAGCCTGCCGAACAACTTGCGCGATGCGCTGCGCGAGCTGGATGACAGCGAAATCATGGCCAAGTACATCGATCCGAAGTACATCGATATCTTCGTGGCGTGCAAGGAGAGTGAGCTGGAGGAGTTCGAACACTCCATCTCCGACCTTGAGTACAACTGGTACCTGCATACCGTGTAAGGTTTGACGGCCTCTTCGCTGGCAAGCCAGCTCCCACAGGGTTTTATGTGCACCGCATAACCCTGTGGGAGCTGGCTTGCCAGCGAAGGGCTGCAAAGCAGCCCAGGCTTTACAGTGCCTTTTCGAAGATCTTCGAATTACGCTGGAAGTTGTACAGCGACGCCCGCGCCGCCGGCAGCCGCTCCACCCCACTGGGCACAAACCCGCGCTCGCGGAACCAGTGTGCCGTACGCGTCGTCAGCACGAACAAGGTCTTCAGGCCCATCTCCCGCGCGCGCGTCTCGATCCGCTCCAGCAACTCGTCACCGCGCCCGCCATGGCGGTATTCCGGGTTCACCGCCAGGCACGCCAGCTCCCCCGCCTCCGACTCGGCAATCGGGTACAGCGCCGCACAGGCGATGATCATCCCCTCGCGTTCGACCACACTGAACTGCTCGATCTCGCGCTCCAGCACCTCGCGTGAACGGCGCACCAGGATGCCCTGTTCTTCCAGCGGGCTGATCAAGTCCAGCAAGCCGCCAACGTCTTCGATCGCCGCCTCGCGCACTTTCTCGAACTGCTCCTGCGCCACCAGCGTACCGCCACCGTCACGGGTGAACAGCTCGGTGAGCAACGCACCGTCTTCGGCATAGCTGACGATATGGCTGCGCGCCACGCCGCCACGGCAGGCCTCGGCGGCCGCATCCAGCAGCTCGCCCTGATAGTCGGCACCCAGGCGCTGCATGTGCGCCGGCACCTGCTGCGGACGCAGCTCGCGCACCAGCTTGCCGCTCTCGTCCAGCAGGCCGCGTTCGGCACCGAACAGCAGCAGCTTGTCGGCCCCCAGCTCGATGGCCGCACGGGTGGCGACGTCTTCGCAGGCCAGGTTGAAGATCTCGCCGGTCGGCGAATAGCCCAGCGGCGACAGCAGCACGATGGAGCGCTCGTCGAGCAGGCGATTGATACCCTTGCGGTCGACCCGGCGCACTTCGCCGGTGTGGTGGTAGTCGACGCCTTCGAGCACGCCGATCGGCCGTGCCGTCACCAGGTTGCCGGCCGCCACGCGCAGGCGCGAGCCCTGCATGGGCGAGGCGGCCATGTCCATTGACAGGCGCGCCTCGATGGCGATGCGCAGGTGCCCGACCGCGTCGATCACGCACTCCAGGGTGGCCGCATCGGTGATGCGCAGGCCATGGTGGTAGTGCGCGCTCAGGCCACGGGCAGCCAGGCGGCTTTCGATCTGCGGGCGCGAACCGTGTACCAGCACCAGACGCACGCCCAGGCTGTGCAGCAGCACCAGGTCGTGGACGATGTTGCCGAAGTTGGGGTGATCGACCCCGTCACCGGGCAACATGACCACGAAGGTGCAGTCGCGGTGGGCATTGATGTAGGGCGAAGCATGACGCAGCCAATTGACGTATTCGGGCATAACCAGAGCCTGTAGAAAAGAGGACAAGAACGGAAAAACACACAGCGCTCGAAGGGTTATCGTCGCAACAGGTCTGGCGTCACGCGCATTCTCCCTGGGTTGAAAACGGTTGGACTCACCGGGCAATTACCGATTCGAGGCAATAATGCCCGATCAATTCACGCAATAGACGCACAGTAGGCTCCAGGCGTGACATTTCGAGGTATTCGCCCGGCTGGTGGGCACAGGCAATATCGCCCGGGCCCAGCACCAGGGTCTCGCAACCCAGGCGCTGAAGGTAAGGCGCCTCGGTGCCAAAGGCCACCGCCTCGGCGGTGTGCCCGGTAAGACGCTCGGCCACCCGCACCAGTTCAGCGTCGGCCTGCTGCTCGAACGGCGGCACTTCGGGGAACAGCGGCGCATAGTCGATTTTTACCTGGTGCTGCTCGGCCAATGGCAACAGCTTGCTACGGATCGCCGCGCGCAGCACGTCGGGGTCCATGCCTGGCAGCGGGCGCAAGTCGAACTCCAGCGCGCACTGGCCACAGATGCGGTTGGGGTTGTCGCCACCATGGAGGCAGCCGAAGTTCAGGGTCGGCTGCGGCACGCTGAACTGCGTATTGTTGTACTCACGCTGCCATTGCTGGCGCAGCCCCATCAGTTCGCCCATCACCGCATGCATCGCTTCGGCGGCACTGTGGCCCAGGCTCGGGTCGGAGGAGTGGCCGCTGCGCCCGAGGATGTCGATGCGCTCCATCATCACGCCCTTGTGCAGGCGGATCGGGCGTAGCCCGGTCGGCTCGCCGATCACCGCCGCACGGCCCAGCGGGCGACCGGCCTCGGCCAACGCACGGGCGCCGGACATCGAGCTTTCCTCGTCGCACGTGGCCAGGATCAGCAGCGGTTGCTTGAACGGCTGGTCGAGCAGCGGGCGCACCGCTTCGATCACCAGCGCGAAGAAACCCTTCATGTCGCAGCTGCCCAGGCCCACCCAGCGCCCATCGACTTCGGTGAGCTTGAGCGGGTCGGTCTGCCACAGTTGCGGGTCGTACGGCACGGTGTCGCTGTGACCGGCCAGTACCAGGCCGCCGGGACCGCTGCCGAAGCTGGCGAGCAGGTTGAACTTGCCCGGGGTGATCTCCTGCAGCTCGCAGTCGAAGCCAAGGTCCCCCAGCCAGCCGGCCAGCAGGTCGATCACCGCACGGTTGGACTGGTCCAGGCTGGGCTGGGTACAACTGACCGACGGGGCGGCGATCAGGGCGGCAAACTGGTCTTTGAGCGGCGGCAACGGCATGCGCATTCTCCTCGGTACGAGGCCCATCATAGGGCCATCGGGCACCTGGAATAAACCGTCGGCGGTCGAGTCCTGTACACTGCACGGCCAAGACGCACCCAGTCATCGAGCCTGCCAGCAATGAACACAGAAACCGAACTCAAACTGCGGGTCAGCCGCGAGACCCTCGCCGCCCTGCGCGAACACCCATTGCTGAAGAAGCGCAACAAATCCGGCTGGCAGCAGCGCGACTTGCTCAACCAGTACTTCGACACCCCCGAGCGCGACCTGGCGGCCGCCAAGGTGGCCCTGCGCCTGCGCCGCGATGGCGACGTCGTGATCCAGACCCTCAAGAGTCGCGGCCAGAGCACTGCCGGGCTGTCGGTGCGCAACGAACACGAGTGGGAGCTGCCCAAGGCCAAGCTCGACCTGAAGAAGCTGGACGAGACCGTGTGGCCGGCCGAGCTCGCCGAGCTGGACAAAAAGACCATCAAGGCGCTGTTCAGCACCGACTTCACCCGCGAGTACGCCGAAATTGCCTGGGGCCGTGGCAAAGCCAAGGTCGTGATCGAAGCGGCACTGGACCTGGGTACCGTGGTGGCCGGCAAGCAGAAGGAAGAGATCTGCGAGCTGGAACTGGAACTGCGTGAAGGCGACCCGGCCGCACTGCTGGAGCTGGCCGCGGAACTCGCGGCAAGCCTGCCCGTGTTCCCGTGCGATATCAGCAAGGCCGAACGTGGCTACCGCCTGCTCGACCCGGCCAGCTACGCGCTGAGCCTGCCGCCGGCCACCGAGCTGAACGCCGAAATGACCCTGGACGACGCCTTCGCCGCCCTGGCCTGGCAACTGCTGGGCGCCAGCCAGCGCCTGGCCGAACAGTACCGCTTCAACGGCCACTGGCGCCTGCTGCAGGACTGGGTCGAGTGCCTGGCCGAACTGCGTGCCCTGCTCAGCAGCCTGGGCCAGGCCGCGCCGCGCCCGACCACCAGCGCCCTGCGCGCCAGCCTTGACGCCTTGCTCGAAGACTGGCGCCCGCTGGTACTGGCTGGCAACGACGACGAAGACGTGCGGCGCGCCGCCCCCGAGCAATTCGCCGAAGAGCTGCTCGACACCCGCTGGGGCCAGTTCTCGCTGGACACCTCGCGCTGGTTGCTGGCCCGCGGCTGGGCCGTGGAGCGCAACAAGCGCGGCGACCGTCAGGGCGCTGCACAGCTGGGCAACTGGCTGAAGGTACTGCTGTCGGACGAGGCCAACGCGCTGCAACTGCCGCTGTACCATCGCCAGCCCGAAGATCTGGCCGAACAGCTGCCGCGCATCGAGCGCCTGCTGGCCTGGCTGCACCACGCCCGCCAGGTGCTGGAAAGCCCCGACCTGGACCGCCTGTTCGGTGAACTGAACAAGCTGCACGAGCTGGCCAACCTGCCGATCGGCGACGACGTCCTCGACGCCCGTGTGCACCAGGCCATGGCAGTGTTCCAGAGCCGTGGCTGGAAGCACCTGCTGCGCAAGTAAGGGCTACACCGGCAAACTCGTCGTGGACTTGATCTCGGACAAGGCCACGATCGAGTTGACCTCCTGGATCCCCGGCACCATCGACAGCTTTTCGAAGAAGAACCGTTCGTAGGCTTCGATGTCCGGGGTGACGATGCGCAGCAGGAAATCCACTGCGCCCATCAGCACGTAGCACTCCAGCACCTCGGGAAACTCGCGGATCGCCTCGGTGAATTCGGCGAAGTTGGTCCGCCCGTGAGCGTTGAGTTTGACCTCGGCAAAGATCTGCGTGTTCAGGCCGATCTTCTTGCGATCGAGCAGGGTCACCTGGCCGCGAATCACCCCCTCCTCCTTGAGCCGCTGAATGCGCCGCCAGCACGGCGACTGCGACAGCCCCACGCGCTCGGCGACCTGCGCGCTGGACAGCGACGCGTCCTCCTGCAGCAGGGCCAGGATGCGCCGGTCGTAGGCGTCCAGTTGGCTTTGCATGATTTATCCCCATCAGGCGTACATCGTGAATTGATCAATTCGATAAAGCTGCAGACAGGCTGATCATAGAGAAGAAATGCCTCCTTGAAGATGTAAAAATTCCGGCATCGAATTCGGAGACATTCCATGAGCGCCCACGAACGGCTGGACAGCCCCGTCACCCCGCTGCGCACTGATGTGTGGGCCGCCAACGCGCTGCACAGCGACGTGTGCTACCGCCTGCAGGTGGAGGCCGAGCCGGACAGCCTGTGCCGCATCCTCAACCTGTTCGCCCTGCAGTTCCTGGTGCCGCATCACCTGCACATGCAGCAGCATGACGACCTGCTGGACATCGAGCTGGGGGTGGGCGGGCTGAGTTGGCACCGCGCAGAGCTGATTGCACAGAAAATGCGCAACCTGATCTGCGTCACCCAGGTCAGCCTCGAACTGCGCGCCGCCGAACACGGCGAGTTGCGCCGGGCGCTTTGAGGCGGAAAGATCCGGCAACCCTTGCGACAAAACATGTCGTCAAACGACAACTAGCCTTGGCAGGCCCGCTACCGCTCCCGAGGAGCCGCCATGCCTGCCCTACCGCCCGACCGCTGGCTCGACCTCGACACGCTGCTCGGCGCCCTGTGCGCACAGCAGCGCATCAGCCCTGCCTGTGCCCGCACCTGGCCGCTGGGCGCCGATGAGCCTGCCCACCCGCTGGAGCGCATTGCCAGACGCCGCCTGGATGACCTGCAGCGCCCCGGCAGGTACTGGACCTGGACACCCTGGGCGAGTGGCTGGCGCAACAGGCCGGCCAGCCGTATGTGCGTCTCGACCCGCTGGCCTTGCAGGCCGCCCGCCTGACCGGGCTGATGTCGGCCGCGTTTGCGCGGCGCCACGAGATTCTGGCCATCGCGGTGGATGCGCACAGCATCACCGTGGCCAGCGCCCAACCCTATGTGCGCGCCTGGGAGGCCGACCTGGGGCAGATCCTGCAGCGCACGGTGCGGCGGGTGCTGGCCAGCCCCGTCCAGCTGCGCGAGCTGAGCCTGACGCTGTTTCGCCTGGCCCATTCGGTCAGTGGTGCCAGCCAGTTGGCCGCACCCGCCGCGCACCACGCCAACCTTGAACAACTGCTCGAGATGGGCACCGCCAGCGACGCCAACGATGCGCATATCGTCAGCATCGTCGACTGGCTGCTGCAGTACGCCTTCGAGCAGCGCGCCAGCGACATCCACCTCGAACCCCGGCGCACCGAGGGCCAGTTGCGCCTGCGTATCGACGGCGTGCTGCACCTGGCCTACCAGTTCCCGCCGGCGGTGACCCTGGCCGTGGTCAGCCGGCTCAAGAGCCTGGGGCGCATGAATGTCGCGGAAAAACGCCGCCCGCAGGATGGCCGCATCAAGACCCGCTCGGCGGCCGGCAACGAAGTGGAGCTGCGCCTGGCCACCCTGCCTACCGCGTTTGGCGAAAAACTGGTGCTGCGCATCTTCGACCCGCACCTGCTGCAACAGGACTTTGCCCAGCTGGGCCTGGACGGCGCCGAACTGACGCGCTGGGAGGCGCTGCTGCGCCAGCCCCACGGCATCATCCTGGTCACCGGGCCGACCGGCTCGGGCAAGACCAGCACCCTGTACGCCACCCTCAAGCAGCTGGCCACGCCACAGGTCAACCTGTGCACCCTGGAAGACCCGATCGAAATGCTCGAGCCGGCGTTCAACCAGATGCAGGTTCAGCCGGGTATCGACCTGGGCTTTGCCAATGGTGTGCGCGCCCTGCTGCGCCAGGACCCGGACATCATCATGATCGGCGAGATCCGTGACGCCGATACCGCGCAGGTGGCGGTGCAGGCGGCGCTGACCGGGCACCTGGTGCTGTCGACCCTGCACACCAACGATGCGTGCGGCGCACTCGGGCGCCTGCTGGAGCTGGGCATTGCACCGTACCTGATCCGGGCTACCCTGAACGGGGTAATGGCCCAGCGCCTGGTGCGCACCTTGTGCCCCGCGTGCAAAGTGCCGCAGGCGCCCAGCGCGCCAGACTGGCACAGCCTCGACCCCGACCGCGCAGTGCCCGCAGGCGCGTGTACGGCTGGCGGCTGCCGTGACTGCCGACACACCGGTTATCGTGGCCGCATCGGCCTGTTCGAACTGCTGCTGGTCAGCCCGACACTGCGCGAGCAGCTCGACGACCGCCTGGACCTGGCCCGCGTGCGCCAGCAGGCACAGGCCGAAGGGTTGCGCAGCCTGCGTCTGAATGGCGCACAAAAGATCGCCGACGGGCTGACCACACTGGCAGAAGTGATTCGCGTTACTGCATGAAATGAAATCATCGGACGCTGGCCTGACGGGCCGTCGACATGCCAAGCTTGCGCACTTCGACTCACTGCTGACCAAGGAAATGTCATGCAAATCGGGATGGTAATGCTGTTGTTCGTCGGCCTGGCCCTGGCCCTCGTGTTCATGGGCTTCAAGGTGGTACCCCAGGGCTTTCAATGGACAGTGGAGCGCTTTGGCCGCTACACCACCACACTCAAGCCAGGGCTCAACATCATCGTCCCGGTGATGGACCGCATCGGGCGCAAGATCAACATGATGGAAAGCGTGCTGGACATCCCGCCGCAGGAAGTCATCACCGCCGACAACGCCACGGTGCAGATCGACGCGGTGTGCTTCTTCCAGGTGGTCAACACCGCGCAGGCCGCCTACGAGGTCAACAACCTCGAGCACGCCACGCGCAACCTGCTGCAGACCAACATCCGTACCGTGCTCGGCTCGATGGAGCTGGACGCCATGCTCAGCCAGCGTGATGCGATCAACGAACGCCTGCTGCGCACCGTCGACGAAGCCACCGCGCCGTGGGGCATCAAGATCACCCGTATCGAGATCAAGGACATCAGCCCACCCGCCGACCTGATGGCGGCCATGTCCGGGCAGATGAAGGCCGAACGGGTCAAGCGTGCCCAGATCCTCGAGGCCGAGGGCTTGCGGGCTGCCGCCATCCTCACTGCCGAGGGCAAGAAGCAGGCGCAGATCCTCGAAGCCGAAGGCGAGCGTCAGGCAGCGTTCCTGGAATCCGAGGCACGTGAGCGTCAGGCCGAGGCCGAAGCCCGCGCCACCCAGGTGGTGTCCGAAGCAATCGCCAACGGCAACGTGCAGGCGATCAACTACTTCGTCGCGCAGAAATACGTCGATGCACTGGGCAAGCTTGCCTCGGCCAACAACAGCAAGGTCGTGCTGATGCCGCTGGAAGCCAGCCAGGTGATCGGTGCAGTAGGCGGTATCGGCGAGATCGTGCGGGCCACCTTCGACAGCAAGAAGGGCTGAGCATGTGGGAATACCTGCAACACCTGTCCTTCTGGGACTGGCTGGCACTGGGCACGTTGCTGCTGATACTCGAAGTGTTCGGCGCTGGCGGCTATCTGCTGTGGATCGGAGTGGCGGCGGCGGGCGTGGGGGTGATCACCTTCGTGATCCCGGCGCTGCCGTGGACCCTGCAGTTCCTGCTGTTCGGCCTGTTGTCGGTGTTCACCGCGGTGTTCTGGTGGCGGCGCCAGCGCAGCAACGCCAGCCCCAGCGACGCGCCGGGCCTGAACATGCGTGGCCAGGAGCTGATCGGGCGCACGTTCGTGGTGCACGAAGCCATCATTGGCGGGCGCGGCAAGATCAAGGTCGGCGATGGCGTGTGGATGGTGCGCGGGCCGGACCTGCCGGTGGGCCGCCAGGTGGTGGTGCTGAGCCAGGACGGCGCAATCCTGCAGGTGGAGCCGGTGCAGCAGGCGCCTGGGAACTAGTGCAGGGCAATGTGCTCAAACACAGCATATTGCCCCCCATTGGAGTCCTGCCCATGCGTCTGAAGTATGCTGTCGCCACCCTTGCGCTGCTGTCCCTGCCGGTTGGTTCGGCCATGGCCGACGGTTTCTGGCGTAACGTGATTTCGTCGGGCGCCACCACCGGCTCCACCTACCTGACGTTCAAGGACCACAAGCTGGTGGTGGCGGCGCAGGAAGATGCCAGCAGCTACGTGGCCAGCGAAGGCGCGATCAGCGGGCCGTACCTGGAAGCAGCGATGCAGCAGGTACGCAGCGAGAACCCGGGGTTGCAGGCCAGTGACATGGAACTGGCGAACGCGATCCTGGCGCAGAATGCCGTGACTGATTAACACCTGGGCTGCTGTGCAGCCCTTCGCTGGCAAGCCAGCTCCCACAGGGTTTTGTGTGCGCCGCAGAACCCTGTGGAAGCTGGCTTGCCAGCGAAGCGGCTGTGGGCCTCAGCGATAATCTTCCACCGGCACACACGCACAGAACAGGTTCCGGTCCCCGTACACATTGTCCACCCGGTTCACCGCCGGCCAGTATTTGTGCAATCGCGCATGCTCACTCGGCGCAACCCCCTGCTCGATCGAGTAAGGCCGCTCCCACACCCCCAGCACATCCGCCAGCGTATGCGGCGCGCGCTTGAGCGGGTTGTCCTCGGCCGGCCAGTTGCCGTGCTGCACCTCGCCGATCTCGGCACGAATCTTCAGCATGGCCTCCACGAAGCGATCCAGTTCCGCCTTGGACTCGCTCTCGGTCGGCTCCACCATCAGCGTACCCGGCACCGGGAACGACATGGTCGGGGCATGGAACCCATAGTCCATCAGACGCTTGGCCACATCCTCCTCGCTGATCCCGGTCAACGCCTTCAACGGCCGCACGTCCAGAATGCACTCATGCGCCACCCGCCCGTTGCGCCCGCGATACAGCACCGGGAACGCGCCGCCCAGCTGCTGCGCCAGGTAGTTGGCCGACAGGATTGCCACCTCGCTGGCATCGGCCAGTTGCGGCCCCATCATGGCGATGTACATCCAACTGATCGGCAGGATGCTTGCGCTGCCCCAGGGCGCCGCACTGACGGCCGTGTTCTGCGGGTCCGGCCCAGGCACCGGTATCACCGGATGGCTGGCCACGAACGGTGCCAGGTGCGCACGCACACCGATCGGGCCCATGCCCGGGCCGCCGCCACCGTGAGGGATGCAGAAGGTCTTGTGCAGGTTCATGTGCGAGACGTCGGCGCCGATGTCGGCCGGGCGTGCCAGCCCGACCTGGGCGTTGAGGTTGGCACCGTCCATGTACACCTGGCCGCCGTGGCTGTGGATAACCTCACAGATCTCGCTGATGCCTTCTTCGTACACCCCATGGGTCGACGGATAGGTTGCCATCAGGCAGGCCAGGCGCTCCCCTGCCGCCTGCGCCTTGGCCTTGAGGTCGGCCAGGTCGACGTTGCCGGCCGCATCGCACTCGACGATCACCACCTGCATGCCGGCCATCTGCGCCGAGGCCGGGTTGGTGCCATGGGCCGAGGCCGGGATCAGGCAGATATCGCGCTGGCCCTGCTGACGGCTGCGGTGGTACTTGCTGATCGCCAGCAAGCCCGCGTATTCGCCCTGGGCGCCGGAGTTGGGCTGCATGCAGATGGCATCGAAACCGGTGATCGCACATAACCACTGTTCCAGTTCGTCGATCATGGCCTTGTAGCCCTGCGCCTGGGTGAGCGGCGCGAACGGGTGCAGGTTGGCCAAGCCTGGCCAGGTGATGGGGATCATCTCGCTGCTGGCATTGAGCTTCATGGTGCAGGAGCCCAGCGGGATCATCGACTGGTTGAGCGCCAGGTCCTTGTTCTCCAGCTGCTTGAGGTAGCGCAGCATCTCGGTTTCGCTGTGGTGCAGGTTGAACACCGGGTGGGTGAGCACCGCGGACTGGCGCAACAGCGCCTCGGGCAGCCCGGGCGGCAGGTCCTGGGCGTCGAGTTGCGCCACGTCCAGGCCGTGGTCGGCGCCCAGGAAGATGTCGAACAGGCGCTGCACGGTGGCCTGGTCACAGGTTTCATCCAGGCTTACGCCCAACTGGCCACGGCCCAGGATGCGCAGGTTGACCTGCGCCGCCTCGGCGCTCTGGATGATTGCGCTCTGGCTGCCGCCAACCTCCAGGGTCAAGGTATCGAAATAGTGTGTGTTGAGCCGTATGAGCCCTTTGGCCTGCAACCCGGCGGCCAGGATGGTGGTGAGCCGGTGCACGCGCTGGGCGATGCGCCTGAGGCCTTCAGGCCCGTGGTAGACGGCGTAGAAGCCGGCAATGTTGGCCAGCAGCACCTGCGCGGTGCAGATGTTGGAGTTGGCCTTCTCACGGCGGATATGCTGCTCGCGGGTTTGCAGGGCCATGCGCAAGGCCAGGTTGCCACGCGCATCCCTGGACACCCCGATGATGCGCCCCGGCATGGCACGCTTGAAGTCGTCGCGGCAGGCAAAGTACGCCGCATGCGGACCGCCATAGCCCATCGGCACGCCAAAGCGCTGGGTCGAGCCCAGCACCACGTCCGCGCCCTGCTCGCCGGGCGGCGTCAGCAGCACCAGGCTGAGCAGGTCGGCCGCCACGCAGGCCACCGCCTGCTGGTCATGCAACTGCTGGATCGGCGCATGCAGCGCGTGCACTGCGCCGTGGGTATCGGGGTATTGCAGCAAGGCCCCGAACACCGCGTACTGGCCGAGGTTCTCCACCGCATCGATGATCAACTCGTAGCCAAAGCCTTCGGCGCGGGTCTGCAGCACCGAAAGGGTTTGCGGGTGGCAATGTTCATCGGCAAAGAACGCATTGCTGCGCGACTTGGCCACGCGCCTGGCCAGGGTCATGGCTTCGGCCGCAGCGGTGGCTTCATCGAGCAGCGAGGCGTTGGCCAGGTCCAGCCCGGTGAGGTCGATGACCATCTGCTGGTAGTTGAGCAGCGCTTCGAGGCGGCCCTGGGCGATTTCGGGCTGGTACGGCGTGTAGGCGGTGTACCAGCCCGGGTTCTCCAGCACGTTGCGCAGGATGACCGCAGGCGTCAGGGTGGCGTGGTAGCCCATGCCGATCAGGCTGGTCCACACCTGGTTCTGCTCGGCGTAGCCGCGCAGCCTGGCCAGCGCAGCCTGTTCATCCAGGGCCGGCGGCAGCTCGAGAGGACGATTCAGGCGAATGCCTGGCGGCACGGTCTGCTCGATCAGTTCGCTGCGCGTGGCCAGGCCCAAGGCCTGGAGCATCGCCTGCTGCTCGGCGGCATCGGGCCCGAGGTGGCGACGCAGGAACGCATTGGCATCGTGCAGTTGGCTCAGGGACGGCAACTGGGACATAGCGGCTCTCTCTTCCAAGACCAAGCCTCGAGAGGGTCGAGGCTTATTGAGTCTAGGAAGGGATTGCCGTTCGTGCGGGAAAAACTACTCGCCGATGGCGGCCTTGTAGCCGGCAGCGTCCAGCAACTTGTCCAGCTCAGCCTTGTCGCTTGGCTTGAGCTTGAAGATCCAGCTGCCATACGGGTCGCTGTTCAGTAACTCGGGGCTGTTGCTCAGCGCTTCGTTGACAGCGATCACTTCACCACTTACCGGGGCGTAGATATCCGAAGCCGCCTTGACCGATTCCACCACGCCGGCCGCATCGCCAGCGGCAAACACCTTGCCGACGTCGGCCAGTTCGACGAACACCACATCGCCCAAGGCTTCCTGGGCATGGTCGCTGATACCGACGGTGATGGTACCGTCAGCTTCCAGCCTGGCCCACTCGTGGCTTTCGGCAAAACGCAGTTCGGCGGGAACATTGCTCATAATTGTTTTCCTCAACAGGTCAGCGGTCGGCCCGCCAGAATGAATTCAGATCAGGATCTTGCCATGGCGCACGAAGGTTGGCTTGACCACACGCACCGGGTACCACTTGCCGCGGATTTCCACCTCGGCGCGGTCGGCGGTGGCCACTGGCACGCGGGCCAGGGCGATGGCCTTGCTCAACGTAGGAGAGAAACTACCACTGGTGATCTCCCCTTCGCCAATTTGTGCGATACGCACCACCTGGTGGGCACGTAGCACGCCACGTTCCTCAAGCACCAGGCCGACCAGTTTGAGCTGCACGCCGGCGGCCTGTTCGGCCTCCAGCGCCTGGCGCCCGACGAAGTCGCGATCGGCCGGTTCCCAGGCAATGTTGCGCGCCAGGTTCGAGGTCAGCGGCGAATGCGCTTCATCGATATCCTGGCCGTACAGGTTCATGCCCGCTTCCAGGCGCAAGGTGTCGCGCGCACCCAGGCCGCTGGGCGCGATACCGGCGCCCACCAGATCGTTGAAGAACGCCGGGGCCTGTTCGGCCGGCAGGGTGATTTCCAGGCCGTCTTCACCGGTGTAGCCGGTGCGCGCGATAAACCAGTCACCCTCGGCATGGCCTTCGAACGGCTGGAGCTCGCGAATCAGCGCAGCACGCGCCGCAGTGACCAGTTCGGCCACCTTTTCCCGCGCATGCGGGCCCTGCACGGCAAAAATGGCCAGCTCGGGGCGCTCACGCACCTGTACCTCGAAGCCGCTGGCGCGAGCCTGCAGCCAGGCCAGGTCCTTGTCCCGGGTGGCGGCGTTGGCCACCAGGCGGTAACCACTGTCGGTGCGATAGACCAGCAGGTCGTCGATCACCCCACCTTGCTCATTGAGCAGGGTGCTGTAGAGGGCCTTGCCGACCTCGGCCAGGCTGGCGACATCGTTGGCCAGCAGCCAGCGCAGCCAGCGCGTGGCCTGCGCGCCGTCGATGTCGATCACGGTCATGTGCGATACGTCGAACACGCCGCAGTCGCGGCGCACCTGATGGTGCTCCTCGACCTGCGAGCCGTAGTGCAGGGGCATATCCCAACCGCCAAAATCGACCATCTTGGCACCAAGCGCCAGGTGCAGGTCATAAAGAGGCGTACGCTGTCCCATGGGTTTCTCCTTCCGGGCGTGGCGAAGCTGCGGCTGACGGGGGGCATTTGGCCCCCCTTGCAAACCTGCCGCAGCGAATGCCGCGCATTGTAGCCGCAAGGGCGCAGCCTTACACCCTCAGTGACTCTGACCGGGGCGGCGGGCAGAACGTCGAATCAACCCGATGACCGGCAACAACCCCACCAGCACCAGCGTCAGCGCCGGCAGCGAAGCCCGCGCCCACTCGCCTTCGCTGGTCATCTCGAAGACCCGCACCGACAGGGTGTCCCAGCCGAACGGCCGCATCAGCAGGGTGGCCGGCATTTCCTTGAGCACGTCGACGAACACCAGCAACGCGGCGCTCAGCGCACCAGGGACCAGCAACGGGAGATACACCTTGAAAAACAATCGCGGGCCACTGACCCCCAGGCTGCGCGAGGCTTCGGGCAAGGACGGCCGGATGCGCCCCAGGCTGTTTTCCAGCGGGCCGTAGGCCACCGCGATGAAGCGCACCAGGTAGGCCAGCAGCAATGCCGCCAGGCTGCCCATCAGCAGCGGTTTGCCGGCGCCCCCAAGCCAGTTCGACAGCGGTACCACCCACTGATTGTCGAGGTAACTGAAGGCCAGCATGATCGACACCGCCAGCACCGAACCGGGCAAGGCGTAGCCCAGGTTGGCCAGGCTGACGCCCGCGCGGATGGCACGCGTCGGCGCCAGGCGGCGGGCGAACGCCAGCAGCAGCGCCACCGCCACGGTGATCAGTGCGGCCATCGCGCCCAGGTACAGGGTATGCACGATCAGCGCGCCGTAGCGTTCGTCGAGGTCGAAGCGCCCGCGCTGCCAGCACCACACCAGCAATTGCAGCATGGGGATCACGAAGGCGCAGGCGAACACCAGCAGGCACCAGCCGCTGGCGGCCAGTGCCTTGAGCCCGCGCAGGTGGTACAGCGCCTTGCCCCGAGGCCGTTCGTTGCTGCTGCGCACCGCGCCACGGGCACGCCGCTCGCCATACAGCACCAGCATCACCGCCAGCAACAGCAGGCTGGCCAGTTGCGCGGCGCTGGAGAGACTGAAGAAGCCGTACCAGGTCTTGTAGATGGCGGTGGTGAAGGTGTCGAAGTTGAACACGGCCACCGCGCCGAAGTCGGCCAGGGTTTCCATCAGCGCCAGCGCCACGCCGGCGCCGATGGCCGGGCGCGCCATTGGCAGCGCCACGCGCCAGAAGGCTTGCAGCGGCGATTGGCCGAGCACCCGCGCCGCTTCCATCAGGCCCTTGCCCTGGGCCAGGAAAGCGGTGCGGGCGAGCAGGTAGACGTAGGGGTAGAACACCAGCACCAGCACGATGATCACCCCGCCGGTGGAGCGCACCCGCGGCAGGCGCATCGGACCGAACCACTCGCGCAACAGGGTCTGCACCGGGCCGGAGAAGTCCAGCAGGCCGACGAAGACAAACGCCAGCACGTAGGCGGGGATGGCGAAGGGCAGCATCAAGGCCCAGTCCAGCCAGCGCCGGCCCGGGAATTCGCACAGGCTGGTGAGCCAGGCCAGGCTGACGCCAAGCACGGTGACGCCCACCCCTACGCCCAGCACCAGCGTCAGGGTATTGCCCAGCAGGCGGCTCATCTGCGTGTCGAGCAGGTGCGACCAGATCTGCAGGTCGATGCTCTGCCACGACAGCACCAGTACGCTCAGCGGCAGCAGCACCAGCGCGCAGACGGTGAAGACCAGGGGGTACCAGCGGCGTTGGGCGGGGTGGGCCAAGGGGGGAAATCTCTAGCGAATGTGAGATTCGCTGGCAAGCCAGCT
>NZ_JAHTBI010000005.1 GCF_019168305.1 Pseudomonas aegrilactucae | reverse complement strand
TTGCCAGCGAAGGGGGCGATACTGGCAACGCACCCAACGCCTGGCTCCCACGCTTGAACCAGCGCACCAGATAATCGGCGACTACCTGCACGCGCCTGGGCATCCCGCCCTGATACGGGTGCACCAGAAACAACGGCGTACTGCGCGTCTGGTAATCACGCAGCAACCAGCACAGGCGCCCATCCGCCAGCTCGGCATGCAGCATATACGACGGCAACCGGGCCACTCCCGCCCCCACCAGCACAGCCTTCTTCAACAGGCTGTAGTGGTTGCTGGCAAAGTTTCCCGCCACCTGTACCCGCAGCAACTCATGCTGCTGGTGGTACAACCATTCTTCACGCCCGCTGTAATGACTGTTGAGCAGGCAGCGATGCTCGCCCAACGCCTGCGGCGTGGTCGGCGTGCCATGCCGTGCCAGGTACGCCGGGCTGGCGCAGGTCAGTTCCTGCATGGCCAGCAGCGGCCGTGCCACCAGGCGCTCGTCGCTGCCGGGGCTCTGGCGAATCGCCAGGTCGAAGCCGTCACGCAGCAGGTCGCGGTAGGCATTGTCCAGTTCAAGCTCGATCTGCAGGTCGGGGTACTGGCTGCCCAGCTCAAGCAGCAACCCGTCGAAAAACGTCTCACCCAGCGACACCGGCACCGTGACCCGCACAGGCCCCGCCAGGTCGTCCTTGAGCCGCGACAACGCCTGGCGCGCCTGGGTCAGCTGGCGCACCAGCGCCTGCGCCTGGGGTAACAGCGCTGCCCCCGCCGCCGTCAGGCTCAGGCGCCGGGTAGTGCGGTGCAGCAGCTTGACCGAGTGGGTGCTCTCCAGTTGGCTGATGCGCTTGGACAACTGGCCCTTGCTCCAGCCCAGTTGCTCGGCCGCCAGGGTAAAACTGCCGGCATCCATCAACACGGCAAACGCAGCCAGGTCGTCGAAGTCGCTCATGGATTGTTTCCACATGAAAACCAAAGGTTGCCCATTAGCACGCTTATCGGTGAAAAAATCCACCCTAGACTGGAACCTCCCCCCAACGCATGAGGACCCGCCCCATGAAAATCATCCTGATCGGCGCCAGCGGTACCATCGGTTCAGCCGTGGCCCTAGAACTTGAACAACGTCACGAGGTGATCCGTGTCGGTCGCAACAGCGGCGATTTGCAGGCCGACATCAGCGACAGCGCCTCGATCCGTCGCCTGTTCGAACAGACCGGGCGCTTCGATGCCGTGGTTTGCGCCGCCGGCAACGTGACCTTCGCGCCACTGGGCGAAATGAGCGAAGAACACTTTGCCCTGGGCCTGAACGACAAGCTGATGGGCCAGGTCAACCTGCTGTTGATCGGTCGCGAGTTCATCAATGATGGCGGCTCGTTCACCTTCACCACCGGCATCACCAGCCACGACCCGATCCGCACCGGCAGTTCGGCCAGCCTGGTCAACGGTGCCATCGACGCCTTCGTGCGCGCCGCCGCCATCGAGCTGCCACGCGGCCTGCGGGTCAATTCCATCAGCCCCAACGTGCTGGTGGAGGCGATGCCGGCCTATGCGCCGTACTTTCGCGGCTTCAAGCCGGTACCGGCGGCCGATGTGGCGCTGGCCTATGCCAGGAGCGTCGAGGGGCTGCAGACCGGGCAGACCTATCACGTGGGCTAAGACCTTGTGATTGCGCGCCAGGCTGCGTAACGTGGCGGCACTTTTATGCACCCGATGCCGGAGCCCCCGATGCGTGCCGCCCCTTCTCTGCTGATCGCCGCCCTGCTGCCTCTGTTTGCTGGTTGCCAGCTGCTGGCCGAAAAACCCGAGACGGCCTCCACCGTCGGGATGACCCGCCTGCAGGGTGAGCTGTCGGGCGCCGGCGGCCAACTGCTGTTCAAGCCATGCGAAGAGAACCGTCGCTTCGTCGTCAGCGATACCGGCAACACCGGCCTGTTGCAGGAAGCCTCGGCGCTGGCGGCAACCCCGGGCACGCTGTTCGCCGATGTGCGCGGCACGCTGGCGGGCAGCCAGGGCGCGGGCAATGACGGCCAGTTCAACGTGCAACAGCTGTACCGCGTCGAACATTCCTCCAGCGCCTGCAGCGACCCCAACTTCAAGCGCCTGACCCTGCGCGCCAGCGGCCACGAGCCGGACTGGAACCTGAAGGCCAGCGGCAAGGGCATGGTGCTCGATCGCCCAGGCCAGCCTTCGCTGGCGCTACCTTACCTCGAGGAACAACTGCCCGACGGTCGCTTTGCCCTGAGCACCGAAGCCAACGGCCAGCGTGTGGACCTGTGGGTGGCCCCGCAACGCTGCGTCGACAGCGCCACCGGCGCGGTCAGCCACCTCAGCGCCGAGTTGCGCATCGACGGCCAGACCCTGCGCGGCTGCGGCTACTACGGCGGTTCGCGCAACGACTGACCGGCTGCGCGCGTTTAAGCTGCCTTAAGCGCCCGCGAACAGCTTATACTTGGCGGTTTATGCAAAGCCGCCGGCCCTTCCATGGCCGGGATACTGGACCCTGTCATGCTACGAATCACTGAACTGAAGTTGCCGCTGGATCACCCTGACGAAGCCCTGCGCGAAGCCATCGTGCAGCGCCTGGGGATCAGCGACGACCAGCTGCTGGACTTCACCCTGTTCAAACGCAGCTACGATGCGCGCAAGAAGAACACCGAACTGCTGTTCATCTACACCATCGACCTGACGGCCAGCGACGAAGCCGCGCTGCTGCAAAAATTCGCCGATGACCACAACATCGGCCCGGCGCCCGACGTCAGCTACAAGCCGGTCGGCCAGGCGCCGGCCGCGCTTGCCGAACGCCCGATCGTGGTCGGTTTCGGCCCCTGCGGGATCTTCGCCGGCCTGCTGCTGGCGCAGATGGGCTTCAAGCCGATCATCCTCGAGCGCGGCAAGGAAGTGCGCCAGCGCACCAAGGACACCTGGGGCCTGTGGCGCAAAAGCGTGCTCAACCCCGAGTCCAACGTGCAGTTCGGCGAAGGCGGCGCGGGCACCTTCTCCGACGGCAAGCTGTACAGCCAGATCAAGGACCCCAAGCACCATGGCCGCAAGGTGCTGCACGAGTTCGTCAAGGCCGGTGCGCCGGACGAGATCCTGTACGTCAACAAACCGCACATCGGCACCTTCCGCCTGACCGGCATGGTCGAGAACATGCGCCAGCAGATCGAGGCGCTGGGTGGCGAGGTGCGTTTCGAGCAGAAGGTCACCGACCTGATCAGCGAAGGTGAGCAACTCACCGGCGTAGTGCTGGAGAGTGGCGAACAGTTGCATTCGCGTCACGTGGTGCTGGCGCTGGGTCACAGTGCCCGCGACACCTTCCGCATGCTGCACGCACGCGGCGTGTTCATGGAAGCCAAGCCGTTCTCCATCGGCTTTCGTATCGAACACCCGCAGACGCTGATCGACCAGGCGCGCCTGGGCAAATATGCCGGGCACCCGAAACTGGGCGCGGCCGACTACAAGCTGGTGTACCACGCCAAGAACGGTCGCTCGGTGTACAGCTTCTGCATGTGCCCGGGCGGTACGGTCGTGGCTGCCACCAGCGAACCGGGGCGCGTGGTGACCAACGGCATGAGCCAGTACTCGCGCAACGAGCGCAATGCCAACTCCGGGATCGTGGTCGGCATCACGCCCGAGCAGGACTACCCGGGCGGCCCGCTGGCCGGCATCGAATTGCAGGAACGCCTGGAAAGCCTGGCCTATGAACTCGGGGGCAGCAATTACCAGGCACCGGCGCAACTGGTCGGCGACTTTGTCGCGGGCAAACCGTCCACTGCGCTGGGCAGTGTCGAGCCGTCGTACAAGCCGGGCGTGAGCCTGGGTGACCTGGCATTGAGCCTGCCAGCCTTCGCCATCGACGCGATCCGCGAAGCGCTGCCAGCGTTCGACCGCCAGATCAAGGGCTACAACCTGCCGGATGCGGTGTTGACCGGGATCGAGACGCGCACCTCTTCGCCGCTGCGCATTACCCGCGATGCCACGCTGCAGAGCCTGAACCTGAAGGGCTTGTTCCCGGCGGGTGAAGGGGCCGGGTATGCCGGCGGGATTCTGTCGGCGGGCGTGGACGGGATCCGGATTGCCGAGGCGGTGGCGCGCAGCCTGTTGGGTATCGAAGAATGATGTAGCCTTTGCCGGCGAAGGGGCCGCAACAGCTTATAACAAAAAAGAATATAGTATTTGTTTTAAAGAATAACGCCACAAGGTAGGGTGACCCTCTTTCGAATTCAGGATGGAGGAGCACCCTTGCCTCTACGTACGACACTCACGCGCTTTTTCCAGCTCGAATCAGCCAGCGGCCTGCTGCTGATCGGTGCTGCCGCCCTGGCGCTGATCATCAACAATTCGCCCCTCTCCTACCTCTACAACGGCCTGCTCGATGTACCGGTAGTGGCCCAGGTCGGCGCACTCAAAATCGCCAAGCCGCTGCTGCTGTGGATCAACGACGGCCTGATGGCCTTGTTCTTCCTGCTCATCGGCCTTGAGGTCAAGCGCGAGATCATCGACGGCCACCTGTCCAAGCCCTCGCAGATCGTGCTGCCGGGTGCGGCGGCCATCGGCGGCATGGTGGTACCGGCGTTGATCTACTACGTCCTCAACAAGGACAACCCCGCCGCCGTGGCCGGATGGGCCATCCCTACCGCCACCGACATCGCCTTCGCCCTGGGCGTACTGGCGCTGCTGGGCAAACGCGTGCCAGTGTCGCTGAAACTGTTCCTGATGACCTTGGCGATCATCGACGACCTGGGGGCCATCATCGTCATCGCGCTGTTCTACTCGGGCGCCCTCTCCACCCTGTCGCTGATGCTGGCCGCCGCCTGCCTGGTGGCGCTGGTAGCCATGAACCGGCTGGGGGTAGTGAAGCTGGGCCCGTACATGGTGATCGGGCTGATCCTGTGGGTCTGCGTGCTCAAGAGCGGCGTGCACGCCACCCTGGCCGGGGTGACCCTGGCGCTGACCATCCCGCTGCGCACCCGAAATGCCGAACCCTCGCCGCTGCTGAGCCTTGAGCACGCCCTGCACCCGTGGGTGGCCTACGGCATCCTGCCGCTGTTCGCCTTCGCCAACGCCGGCGTTTCACTGGCCGGGGTCAGCATGGAGAGCTTCACTCATCACGTACCGATGGGCATCGCCATCGGCCTGCTGCTGGGCAAGACGGTGGGCGTGTTCGGCCTGACCTGGCTGGCCATCAAGCTGGGCCTGGCCGCCTTGCCGGCCGGCGCCAACTGGGGCCAGGTGCTGGGGGTGGCCATCCTGTGCGGCATCGGCTTCACCATGAGCCTGTTCGTCGGCTCGCTGGCCTTCGTGCCGGGCAGCAGCGAGTTCGCCGGCATGGACCGCATGGGCATCCTCACCGGCTCCATCCTGGCGGCGTTGATCGGCTATGCGGTCACCGCACTGGCCAGCCGCAAGGCCGTCAGCGTCTAGAAAATCGACGGCAATAAAAAACCCCGACCGGCCATGCCGCGTCGGGGTTTTGTTTGCCTGCCCGGTATCAGTGAGACACCCGGCTGGTACCATCTACGGTCATGATCCGCACACGTTCGCCAACACGGAAAATCTCGTTCTGCTGAACCTGCTGGACATAGGCACGCATGCTGCCATCGTCTTCACGCACGGTGATTTCCACGCCCTGGGTGCGGGTCAGGCCTTCTTCGGCGGCCGAACCGGCCAGGCCACCGGCAACTGCGCCAATCACCGCCGCTACGATACTGCCGCGACCACCACCCACGGCACTACCGGCCACACCGCCGACGATCGCGCCCGCGCCGCCACCGATCGGGGTCTTGGTGCCCTCGATCTTGACCGGACGCAAGGATTCGATGGTGCCCATGCGAACCTGCTGCACGCGGCGCGCCTCATCACGGGAATAGGAATCACCGGTCAGGTTGGAGGCACAACCGCCGAGCAGCAGCGACATCGTGGTGAACGATGCCACCAGCAGAACTGATTTACGCATAGGATCATCTCCAGAAGACAGGTAGTGATTAGACTCCGCGCGTTGACCGCTGTCACGACACGCGGTGTATAAAATTGCTTCCATTCAGCGTCGGTACAGGCTGTGAGCCGCCATCGCTAGCGCAACACTCAACAGGCAAGGATAGACATGGATTACTTCATCATCGCCATTACCACCCTGGCGGGTCTGTATTTCCACGGGTGGCTGTATGTACGCATCAAGCGCTGGATGGACCGTGACCTGGCCCTGTCGTTGGCCGGAGACGATGAACACAAGCGAAACTTCATGCTACAACGTCTGGACAACGCCCGAGCGCAAAAGGTCAAACGCAAGGACCTGGCGGCCTGGCTGGAACGCGCGGCCGCCGAATATCGCCCGGGTTAAGGCGCCAGCCGCTCGCGCGACCACAGCCCCTGCCTGAGGCGGTAGTTGAGGCGATCGTGCAGACGGCTCGAACGGCCCTGCCAGAACTCGATGCGCTCGGGCACCAGGCGGTAGCCGCCCCAATGCTCAGGGCAGTGTGGCTGGGTATCGCTGAAACGCTGCTCGGTGGCCTTGACCAGCCCTTCGAGCTCTTCGCGGTTGGCGATCACCCGGCTTTGCGGTGACGCCCAGGCGCCCAGCCGGCTGCCCAGCGGGCGCACCTGGTAATACGCGTCAGACTCCTGCGCGGTAACTTTCATCACCTTGCCCTCGATGCGCACCTGGCGTTCCAGGGTGGGCCAGAAGAACGTCATGGCGGCAAACGGGTTGGCGCGCAGATGATGACCCTTGGCGCTTTCGTAGTTGGTGAAGAAGGTGAAGCCCTGCTCATCCAGCCCCTTGAGCAGCAGGATGCGGCAATGCGGCCGGCCCTCCCCGTCCACCGTGGCCAACGTCATGGCATTGGCTTCGACAGGCGCCTGCTCGGTCTTGACCGCATCGGCGAACCATTGATGAAACAGCGCGAACGGCTCGGCCGGAGCCTGGGCTTCGGTCAACCCGTCACGGGTGTAGTCGCGGCGCATATCGGCCAGGGTCTGGGTCATTACTGCGTTCCTTGACGATCAGTTGGTCTTCGCAGGGCTGGTGGCAGCGACTTTCTTCGCGGCCGGGGCGGCTTTCTTGGCGGCAGGCTTGGCCGCGGCCGGTTTCTTGGCAACGGTCTTGGCCGCTGCTGTTTTTTTCGCTGCCGGCTTGGCCGCAGCCTTGGCAGCAGGTTTGGCGGCCGCCTTGGCAGCGGGCTTGGCTGGCGCCTTGGCGTCCTGCACCGCGACCAGTTCGGCCGGGCTCGGGGTCGGCTGCTGGTATTTGGCTACCAACGCCAGCATGGTGTTCTGCGGGGTCAGCAGCAGCTCGACACGACGGTTCAAGGCACGCCCCTGCAGGCTGTCGTTGGCGGCGCGCGGCGCAACCGAACCCATGCCGCGCAGCATCAGGCGGTCACGCTGCAAGCCGCTGAGGCGGAAAATCGCCGCGATCGACTGTGCACGTTCCTGGCTGAGCTTCTGGTTCAGCGCCGCCGCACCACTGGTGTCGGCGTGGCCCAGTACCAGCACGGCAGTCTTGGTGTCGGTCTCGATCACCTTGGCGACGCGGGTGATCGGGCCCAGGGTGACGGGCAGCAGCATGGCCGGGCGGTCAGGGTTATAGGAAGAGTCGACCGGCACGGTGACTACCAGCACATCTTCACGGCGCTCGAGCTCGAACTTGCTGTCCTTGATCGCCTCGCGCAGCTTGGGCTCGTAATCGTCGAGCCAGGCCTGGGTGGCCTTGACGTCGATCTTCGGCACGGCCTGGGCCTTTACCTTGTCGTCATCACCAAACGGCCACCACCAGCGGCTGCCGCTGTCGGACTTGGCATCGGCCTTGGCGACCTTCTCGGTGACCACTTCCTTCACTTCCTTGTCGGCGACCTTGTCCGAACCGAACGGCCACCAGCGGTGGCCGCTGTCGGCCGAACCGTTCTGGGGATGCTGCGCGCAACCGGTCACGGCCAGGCACAGGGCGAGAGCTAAGGTTTTATGTGAAGACATCAGCGATACACCATGAAAATGAAAGAAATTTGACCCAACAGCGCAGGCTGTTGGAATCCAGAATAGACGTTGGGTTCCGGCAAATGGGGCTTACCCGATCAAAGGCAGCCGGCCAGTACCCGAACCAGTTGCTGCGCGCGCGGGTCCATCAGCACGTATGGGCCCAGGGTATTGGTGACGAAGCCGAAGGCTACATCGTACTCCGGGTCGGCGAACCCGACCGATCCCCCTGCGCCCGGGTGACCAAAGGCCTTTGCGCCCAGACCGAAGGTCGCGTTGGCCACACTTGGCTGGTCGAGCATGCAGCCCAGGCCGAAGCGGGTCTGGGTGAGCAGGGTCCTGTCCTCGCCCAGGCTGTGTTCACGGGTCAGTTCATCGAGCAGTTCCGATTCGAGCAGGCTGCCGTCGAGCAGGCCGGCATAGAAGCCGGCCAGGCTGCGAGCGTTGCCGTGGCCGTTGGCGGCCGGTTGCTGCATGCGGCGCCACTCGGGCTTGTTGGTACTGGTCAGGATCGCTGGCGGGTTGGTGAAGGCGCGGGTCGAGAGTGCCTCGGGCTCGCGCATCGTGACCTGCAGCAAGCGCCTGGCCGCTTCGTCGCCCGGGTTACCTTTGCCCCGGGCGATGTGCGCGACACGGTAGAACTCTTCGTCGTCCAGTCCCACATGGAAATCCAGCCCCAGGGGTTTGGCGGTACGCGCCACGATCGACTCGCCCGGGCCGCGCCCGTCGGCACGCCGGATCAGTTCGCCGATCAGCCAGCCGTAGGTGATGGCGGCGTAGCCGTGGGCGGTGCCGGGCGTCCACCACGGCGTTTCGGCGGCCAGCGTATCGACCATGGTTTGCCAGTCGTAGAGCGCCTCAGGGGCGAGCAGTGGGCGAATGGCGGGCAGGCCGGCCTGGTGGCACAGCAGTTGGCGCAGGGTAATCGCCTGCTTGCCGGCCTGGGCAAATTCGGGCCAGTAGCGGGCGACGGGGGCGTCCAGTGCCAGCTTGCCTTCGGCCACCAGTTGCAGTGCGGTGACGGCGGTGAAGGTCTTGGTGCAGGAGAACAGGTTGGCGATGGTATCGGTGTGCCAGGCTTGCTGGCCGTCCTTGTCGGCGCTGCCGGCCCAGAGGTCGACGACGGTTTCGCCGCCGACCTGGATGCACAGCGCGGCGCCGCGTTCCTGGGGATCATCGAAAAGGGCCGCGAAGGCTTCACGTACCGCTTCGAACTTGAGTTCGTAATGACCCTGAATCTGCACCCGTTGTTCTCCTGGCGTGTTGCGTGATGGAAGGCGGGCATTGTTCCAGCCCCTGAGGTTTTTGGGAACAGTGCAAGGCCGGCCGGTAGGAGATTGGTCGCGGCTCTGAATCGCGTTAACGCGTCGGCGGCGCAGCCGCCTTGCTCACCTGCTCCAGCACCCCGAGGTTGCTCCGGCGCACACTCTCCACAAAGCCCTGAAACGGCACATCGGTAATCCCGATCAAACCAAAATGCCCGTTCTCGCCATCCAGCAACCGCCCACTGGCCGGCTGATCCAGATACTGGAACCAATGCACACCCACGATCGAAGGCTCCTGCAACGCCGCCTTCACGAATTTCGCATACGCCGGCCCACGATCCTCCTCACGCGCCACCTCCATCGGCCCCGGCCCGAAAGGCCCACGATCACGCGAACCAAACTGGAACTCCGACACCAGCACCGGCTTGTCCAACGCCGCAAGCTGGGCAACGTCATAGCCATCCTGCGGCGTCGGCGCATAAACGTTGAAGCTCAACACGTCACAGTACTTGGCACAGGCTGCCACCGCCTCGGGCGTGCTCAGCGCAAATCGCCCGCCCAGCAACAGGTGATTGGGCGCATGCCACTTCAGCGAATCGGAAATCGTCTTGAAATAGGTCTCGGCGAACACCCGCTGGAAATACTTGAAGTCGGCCTCGATCTCAGGGTACTCAGGGCTCGGCAGCGGCGGCTCGAACCCCGGGTCTTCCATCAGCTCCCACGCCGTCAGCTCGATACCCCAGGCCTTGGACAGCCCGGCCTGGTTACGGTACTTGTCACGCAACTGCTTGAGGAACGCACGCTTGGCCGGCACGTCGGTGGTCAGGCGCAAGGTGCCGTACGCCAACGCGTAGCGCGCCTTCGGCCCATCGCCCGGCGCCGCCCAGGCCAGTTCGTTGTCGGCAAAGTAACCGATCAGCCACGGGTCATCGCGATGATCGCGGGCGGCAATGGCCACTGCACGCTCGGTGGCCATGGCAAAGCGTGGGTCGAACGGATCGGGCATGGCGCCCCACCAATCCATGCCGGTGCTGATGCTGGTGTAGTCACCACCGATCGACAGCGGCAAGGTGTAGGCCACGCGCTGGGCCTGCAGGCCGTTGTCGCTCCAGTTACCCAGGGTATTGAAGCCCCACGCCTGCAGACGGTCCAGGCTGTGGCCCTGCCAGCGCGCCGCGTCAAAGGTTGCCGCCGGGCACGCGGGCGCTGCCTGCTCGGCTGACGGCGCAGCACAGGGGCTGGCGTAGCTGCGGTGCAGGTTGGCGGCATAGAAGTCGAACCAGCGACCTTTGGCAAAACCACGCCCCAGCGACGAACCGTTGCCATCCTGGTTGTTGCCTTGGCCGTAATACTGCGCCAGCGGGGCCTGCGCCTCGGGCAGCGCGGTGAACATCGATTCGCGCCCCTCCACATAGGTACGCCCACCCTCGGCGGTCACTGCATTGACCCCCAGCGAATAGAAAGGATTGCCCTCAGGGGTCACCAGAAACCAGCGCCCATCGCGCTTCTCGGTACGGAAGAACCCTTTGGCCTCGAACGCCGTACCACCGGTCACCCCCCCATAGGTGTCGCGCTTGAGCTTGCCCTGCTCGGCCAGCCAGCCCTTGAGTTGCTGCTGCTCGCGCTGCGCAGCGGCCTTGAGCTGGTCATCGCTGCTGATCTTTTCTGGCCAACGGCCACGGGTGAACTGGCCATAGCCATCGATCAGCCCGGTATAGGCTGCGGTTTGCAGCACGTTGTCATCCTGTACGCCGAAGCGCTCCACCAGAATGCTCTGGGCCGCCTTGGGCCTGGGCATCGACAAGGTCACCGAAACGACCTGCCTGAGATCGACTTCACCCTCGCTGCTGGTCAGCAGCACACGCTGGCCATCGTGCTGCCAGGGCATGGGCGGGCCCACGCGCATGCCCTGGCTCAGCGGTGAACTGGCGGTCAGTGGCACCAGCACGGTCTGTGCCGGGCCGGCCGGCAGGTCGATACGGCTGGTCAGCGTCTTGCCGTCGCTGCCCAGCACCGTCACATCCACCGTCACGGCCCAGTCCATCGCGCTTTGCAGGCGCAACGTCATGGCGCTCGCGCCCGACCAGTCCCACACGCCCGCTTGCGGGCTCAACGTGAGTTTCGGGCGCTCCACCGGGTTGAACACCACGCGGCGCAGCACCTCGCCCTCGGCCGTCTGCTCTGCATTGTATTGAGGCAGGCTGGCATCTTCGGTCACCACATTGACCACCGAGGCCGGGCGCACGAAGTTGAACAGCGTCTGTTGCCCGGCCAGCAACGGCGAGCTGAACAACAGTGCAAAAACGGCAGGCAGGGTACGGCGCAACATAGGGCTGGAGTTCTCCTTGATGGCCCTTGCGGGCCTTGGTCTGAGTGATAGACAACACAGCGGTGAAAAGCGCGGCGAAGCTCAGGAAATTTCCCGGCGAAACGGCGGCAGCGCATTGAGGATAGCCTTGCCGTAGCGTTGTGTGACAACGCGTCGGTCAAGCAAGGTGATGGTGCCGCGGTCCTCTTCGGTACGCAGCAACCGCCCGCAGGCCTGGATCAGGCGCAGCGAGGCATCGGGCACGGCGATCTCCATGAACGGGTTGCCGCCGCGCGCCTCGATCCATTCGGCCAGGGCCGCCTCCACCGGGTCATCCGGTACCGCGAAGGGGATCTTGGCGATGACCACGTGCTCGCAGTAGGCACCCGGCAAGTCGACCCCTTCGGCAAAGCTGGCCAGCCCGAACAGCACGCTGGAATCACCACCGTCGACCCGCGCCTTGTGCTTGTTGAGGGTTTCCTGCTTGGACAGGTTGCCCTGAATGAACACCTGCTTGCGCCAGTCGCGGTCCAGCCCGTCGAACACGTCCTGCATCTGCTTGCGCGACGAGAACAGCACCAGCGAGCCGCGCGAACCTTCAACCAGTTCTGGCAGGTCACGAATGATCGCCGCCGTGTGCGCCGGGGCATCGCGTGGGTCGGCGCGCAGGTCGGGGACCCGTAGCACGCCAGCATCGACGTGGTGGAACGGGCTCGGCACCACGGCAGTCACCGCCAGCTTGGGCAGGCCGGCGCGCATGCGAAAACGGTCGAACTTGCCCAGCGCGGTCAGCGTGGCCGACGTCACCAGGGCGCCATGGGCGACGTTCCACAGGTTGCGGCGCAGCATCTCGGCCGCAAGGATGGGGCTGGCGTTGACTTCGATGTCGAACAGCGCACCGCTTTCGGCCAGGGTCAGCCAGCGCGCCATGGGCGGGCTGTCTTCGGGGTCTTCGGCGGTGAACGCGGTCCACAGCTCCCAGTTGCTCTGGGCACGGGTCTGCAGGCTGCCGAACAGCGGGTACCATTCTTCGGCCTGGTGGCTCGGGATGCCGATGCTGACTTCCGCGTCCATGCCTTCCTTGAGCAGCTCGGTGAGCCGCGTGAACAGGTCGGTCAGACGCGAAAAGCCCTTTTTCAGCTCGATGCCCATCTCGCGCATGTGCTCGGGCACCACCCCGCCGATGAAGCGGTAGCGCGGCCGCTCGCGGCCTTCCATGTCTTCGCCGGGACGAAACTCGGCCACCTGCTCGCAGGCACTGAACATGAACTGCTGCTGGGCCTTGATCTCGCGCGCCAGCTCCGGTACCTGCTCGATGAACTTGCCCAGGTCCCCCGGCAGCGGGTTCTGCGCCAGCAGCTTGGCCAGGTTCTTGGCCGTCTGCTCCAGCCAGTCGGCAGTGGAACGCAGGCGGGTGTAGTGGGCAAAGTGGCCGATGGCCTTGTCGGGCAGGTGATGGCCTTCGTCGAACACATAGATGGTGTCGCGCGGGTCGGGCAGCACGGCGCCGCCGCCCAGGGCCAGGTCGGCCAGCACCATGTCGTGGTTGGTGACGATCACATCCACCTTGCCCATGCCTTCACGGGCCTTGTAGAAGGTGCACTGGCCGAAGTTGGGGCAGTGGCGGCCGGTGCACTGGCTGTGGTCGGTGGTCAGGCGCGACCAGTCCTGGTCTTCCAGGGCCTGGGGCCAGCTGTCGCGGTCGCCGTCCCATTTGTTGCCGGCAAGCTTCTCGATCATGCTGGTGAACAGCTTCTGGCTGGCTTCGTCCACCTCGATGCGAAAGCCCTCTTCCTCGAACAGCTGGGCGGTGGCGGTCTGCGCGTGGCCTTCCTGCAGCAGCACGTCGAGCTTGGACAGGCACAGGTAGCGACCACGGCCCTTGGCCAGGGCGAAGCTGAAGTTCAGGCCGCTGTTGCGCATCAGGTCCGGCAGGTCCTTGAACACGATCTGTTCCTGCAGGGCCACGGTGGCGGTGGCGATCACCAGGCGCTTGCCGGCGGCCTTGGCCGCCGGAATCGAGGCCAGGCTGTAGGCCACCGTCTTGCCGGTACCAGTACCGGCCTCGACCGCGACCACGGCGGGCTCACCGCTGCGGCGCCCTTCGTCGTCCACGGCGATGTCGCCCAGCACCTTGGCCACTTCAGCGATCATCAGACGCTGGCCGTAGCGGGGCTTGAGGCTCTTGGCTTCGAGAAAACGCGAATAGGCGCCCTGAATCTGGGATTTGAGTTCGTTGCTGATCATGGTGTCGGGCGCCCAAAGGGCTGGATATATTTTCAGTGTTTCGAATGGGTCGCTATCATACCCCGCTATTGCCCCTCGCGCCGAATGGAGTTCCAGATGACCGCCTTTGCCCTGCCCTACAGCCTGCATTTACTGGCCGCCCTGATCTGGGTAGGCGGCATGTTCTTCGCCTGGCTGATCCTGCGCCCGGCCATGCTGGCCGCGCTTGACGGGCCCTCACGGTTGAAGCTGTGGGTAGAAGTATTTCAGCGTTTTTTCGTGTGGGTGTGGGTGGCCGTGGTGGTGCTGGCGATCAGCGGTGTGGGCATGATGCACCTGCGCTTTTCAGGGTTCGAGACGGCGCCGCGTTATGTGCAGGTGATGATTGGCGGCGGGATCGCGATGTTCGCGCTGTTCCTGCGGATTCAGGCGTTGCTGCTGCCCGAGTTGCGTACAGCAGTACAGGCGCAGGACTGGCCGGCGGGCGCAGCGGTGCTGGCGCGGATTCGGCGGTTGGTGGGGGTGAACCTGCTGCTGGGGGTAGCAGTGGTGCTGGTGGCGTCGACCCGGCTGCTGGTATGAGGCGCCCCTTTCGCTGGCAAGCCAGCGCCCACAGGGTTCACTGCTGTCCTTGTGGAAGCTGGCTTGCCGGCGAAGGGGCCCGCGAGGCTACAACCGTTGCAGGATCAGCTCACCGCTGGCCCCGGCCAAACCCGGTTGCCCAGGCTGCCCCGGCTTGCCCGCCGCGCCCTTGTCGGTGCGATACACCAGGCAGCCCTTGCTCGCGCCACCGGCGCCCGGCTTGCCCGGCGCACCCGCCAGCCCCGGCGCGCCGCCGTCCAGTTGCACCTTGATGTGTGCTGCCGGGAACGCGCTCGGCAGTACCAGGCGCACCCTGCCACCGGCCGCGCCATCCTGCCCGTTGCCGCCGTCGTCACCATTGGCACCCCGACTGGCCTGGCCCCAGGTGCACCCACCCGGCGTGCCATTGCCACCATCGAGCCCCACATAACCCGGCGCACCGGCGCCGCCGCGGGCATCGATCGACAACTGCTCGGCCTGCAGCGCCTGCACCCGCAGCTCCAGGTTGCGCCCAGGCCTGGCCACGCGCTCGTAGGTCCCCGGCGCCCCGTGTGCGGTAATCTGGCTGCCCTGGCCGAGCTGGGCCTGGCCGACCTCGATGCGCAAGTCGCGTTCGGCCGGCACGATGGCAATGCGCGCCTGGTTGCCCAGGTGCAGCTCATCCACTTTCAGTTCGACCAGGCTGGCCGGCAACAGCAGGGTCGCCGAGTCCGCCACGTCCAGGCGCTGCAAGTGCACCACGCTGGACGTGTTGGGCAGACGCAACACCGAATTCGCCGCCACACTGATGGCATCGGCCAACGCCAGCGGGCTGAACAATGCCGCCAACAGCATCAATTTACGCATCACCAGCCTCCAGGCGCGGGGCCGGTATCGATTGAATATGGAAAATACCCACCAGCAGGATCTGCAGGCGGTCGAACCAGCGATGGCTGCGCCCGCGCAGGCGGCCATTGAACATCAGCACTTCAAGCATATGCAGCCCCAGCAAGGTGGCACCGGCGAGGTTGATCAGCGCATGCAACGGCGGGTGCGCAGGGATCAGCAGGTTGACCAGCACAACCCACCAGAACACTACCGTCAGGGCCTTGCCCACCCCCCCACATCGCTTTCATACCTGCGTACCTTTTGTTATTGGTGTCAGGCAACCCGCGCAGTTCGCGCGGGCGCTGTGGTCCACCTTAACGGCTGGCACCCTGCCAATGCCAGCCTGCGGTGCGATCAATTGAGGTGCAACGCCACCCGACGGTTCTGCGCACGGCCCGCATCGCTGGCATTGTCGGCAATCGGCTGGCTTTCACCGAGCCCCTGGCTGGTCAGTTTCTGCGGCGCCAGGCCCTGGCCGATCAGGTACTCCGCCACGCTGCTGGCACGGCGCTCCGACAAGGCCTGGTTGTAGGCATCGCTACCACGGCTGTCGGTGTGCCCGATGACCTTGATGCTGGCGATGCTCGGGTCACTCAGCGTGCCGACCAGGGCGCGCAACTGCTGCTGGGCAGCCGCGGTGAGCTCGGCCGAGTCATAGGCGAACATCACGCTGCCCTGATCGTTGAGGGTAATCACCTGGGGCTCGGGTTCCGGGGCTTTCTCGCTGGGCGGGTACTGCGGCAACGGGCAGCCGTTATGGCTGACCGGGGTATTGGCCGGGGTGTCAGGGCAACGGTCGCGCCGGTCGAATACGCCGTCACCGTCTTCGTCGCCATCCTGGGCATAGCAGATCAGGCCACCGGCAATGGCGCCCAACGCGCCACCGCCTGCGGCCCAGGCCGAGCTTTCGATCGCCCCCAGGCCACCGCCGACGGCGCCGCCGAGCAGGCTGCAGATAGGCCAGGTTCGCTGGTTCAGCGGGGCGCTGCCATCACTGTGGGTGGCACAACCTGAAAGCAGGCTGGCGGCCAGTAGCACGGGAAGCGCAGCCTTGGTGAATACACTCATGGGGTAATGCTCCTGTGTCACCGGCCTGTACCGGTCACACAGGAGTAAAGACGGGCCCACGGCACTTCACAAGCCGTGGCCCGGCAGGGGCTCAGCGTTCGATACGGATTTCCACCCGGCGGTTCATCGAGCGCCCGTCGGCAGTGGCGTTGTCGGCCACCGGCTGGGTTTCACCGGCGCCCTGCACCGAGACGAAGCTGTTGCGCGGGATGCCGCCCTCGACCAGGTAGTCGGTCACCGAATGGGCCCGGCGTTGCGAGAGTTTCTGGTTGTAGGCATCGCTGCCGGCGCTGTCGGTATGCCCGGTGACGCTCAGGCGCGCACTCGGTGCCTCGTTTTTCAGGCGGGCGGTGATCTTGTCCAGGCGCAGCTTGTCGGCCGTGGTCAGCCTGGCCGAGTCGAATTCGAACAGTACATCGCGAATCACGATGACCTCCTCCTTGACCACCACCACTTCCTCGACCACCGCGACCGGCTCGGGCGGGCAGCCATTGGCATCGACCTGAACCCCACGCGGGGTGCCCGGGCACTTGTCGCGGCTGTCCGGTACGCCGTCGCCGTCTTCGTCGCCGTCGCCATTGGCCCAGCAGTAACCCGCCGCCAGGCCGCCGCCCAGCAGCGCCCCCCAGCCGGCCCAGCTGGAGCTTTCAATGGCGCCCAGGGCTGCGCCGCCCACGCCCCCGACGGCAGCACATGTCGGCCAGTCGGTTTTTTGCAAACCTGCACAACCAGTCAACACGCTGGTTAGCAGAACCAGGGGTAATGCTGTGCGAACTATGCTCATTTTGTTGCATCTCCTAGGGGGAATCGGTGCAAAACCGATGCTCTGGGAGTAAAGACCCCTGCTTCCATCTCCGCCAGCAATAAGCCATGACGCATTCGCCTCCCCCTCTATGCCTGCTGGCCCCGGCCGGCTAGTCTTGGTGGATGAACGAGGACCTCTGATGACTGACCGTTTTTCTTCGCGTACACCGCAGCAGGCACTGGCCGCCTTGCTCGAGCACCACACCCCGCAGCGCCTGCTGCTGGTGGGCAGCTCATTCCCGGCGCTGGAGGCGTTTGCCGCCGCGCACCCGCAGGTACATATCGCCACGGCCGAGCCGGGCCCGCTGCCGGCTGAACTGGCGGGGCAGCGTTTCGACCTGGCGGTGCTGGTGGACTGCCTGGAGCACATGGACAAGCGCGATGGCCTGCAACTGCTGGCAGGCATCCGCAACCTCAATGCCAGCCGCGTGGCCGTGCTCGCCGACCTGGGTGCCAGCACCTGGACCGTCACCGACTTCTATTCACTGGCCCTGCAGGCGAGCGAGCGTTTCCAGCGCGAGAGCCAGGTATTGACCCTGTTCACCTATGATGTACGTGACTACAAGCAGGTCCCGGACTGGCTCAATGCCAAGTTCTGGGCCAACCCGCAAAACTTTGGCAAGTACTGGTGGTGATGCAATGAGTGTCTCGGTTTGCCCCTGCGGCAGCGGTAATCTGCTGGATGCCTGCTGCGGGCATTATCACGCCGGCCACCCGGCCCCCGATGCGCAGACGCTGATGCGTTCGCGCTACAGCGCGTATGTGCTCGGGCTGGTGGACTACCTGGTGAGCACGACCCTGCCAGTGCAACAGGCCGGGCTGGATCGCGCCGGCATCGCCGCCTGGAGCGCGCAGAGCACCTGGCTGGGCCTGGAGGTGGAAAGCGCCGAAGTGTTCGGTGGCCAGCCCGATCACGCCTTCGTGACCTTCACCGCACGCTGGCACGACAACGAGGGCGAGCACAGCCACCGTGAGCGCTCGGCCTTCGTGCACCACGACGGCCGCTGGTACTTCATCGACCCGACGGTCGGGCTCAAGGCCGGGCGCAATGACGCCTGCCCGTGCGCCAGCGGGCAGAAGTTCAAGAAGTGCTGTGCCAGTTATGTGAGCAGCTAGCCATGCTCGCCCGCGCCCGCCTGTCGTTCATCAGCCTGGTGCTGGCGAGCCTGGCGGGCTGTGCCAGCTGGTGGGGAGGGGACTACAAAGACCCTGCCGTGCACCTGGTGCGGGTGGAGACGGTCAAGGCGCGCCTGATGCAACAGGCGTTCATCCTGCATTTTCGCATCGTCAACCCCAATGACAGCACCCTGCAGGTGCGCAACCTGCACTACGCCGTGTACCTGGCCGACCTGCTGCTGGCCGAGGGCGACCATGGCCAGTGGTTCCGGGTCGATGGCCACAGCCAGCGGGTCATCCAGGTGCCGGTGCGTACCAACCTGTGGCGCCAGCTCAAACCCATCGCCAAACTGCTCAAGCATCCCGAGCGGGCGATTCCCTATCGCCTGGAGGGTGAACTGAGCAGCGGATTATTCTTCGCCCGCGACCTGCACTTGCTGCGCAAGGGTGAGATAATTCCCGCCGATCTTATTCCGGAGTAACCCTCGATGACCCAGCAACCCCACGTTCATGGCCCAGACTGCAACCACGATCACGATCACGATCATCACGCGCATGATCATGACCACGGCCATGTGCATGGCCCGCACTGCAACCATGCCCCGCAGGAACCTGCGCGCAACGCCCTGAAGGACGTTGGCCGCAACGACCCGTGCCCGTGCGGCAACGGCAAGAAATTCAAGAAGTGCCATGGTGCCTGATCGCCCCCGGTAGTGCCGCTTTGCGGCCCTTTCGCTGGCAAGCCAGCGCCCACGAGGGTTTGCGGTGCTCACAAAACCCTGTGGGAGCTGGCTTGCCAGCGAAGCTTTTCAGGGCCTTTC
>NZ_JAHTBI010000004.1 GCF_019168305.1 Pseudomonas aegrilactucae | reverse complement strand
GAGGCCTTGTCGGACTCCAGGGTGATCAGCGACTGGTCGGCTTCGACGGTGTCGCCGACCTTGACCAGCAGCTCGATGATCTTGGCCTTGCCCGACGAGCCGATGTCCGGCACATGAATGTCCTGAACCGTGGCAGCAGCAGGTGCGGCGGCCGGTGCCGGGGCAGCCTCTGCAGCCGGGGCGGCAGCAGGCTTCTGTTCGGCGGCAGGCGCAGCGGCGGCCGGTGCCTCAGGCGCCGCAGCGGCGCCCTCGACTTCCAGCTCCAGCAGTTCGTCGCCTTCTTTCAGGCGGTCGCCCAGCTTGACCTTCAATGCCGTGATCACACCGGCTTTAGGGGCCGGGATCTCCATGGAGGCCTTGTCGGACTCCAGGGTCAGCAGGCTCTGGTCAGCTTCGATGCGGTCGCCGACTTTGACGAACAGCTCGATGATTTCACCTTCACCGCTGCCGATGTCAGGTACGCGAATGAGTTCGCTCACTTAAAAATACTCCTCAGCAGTCCAGTGGGTTGCGCTTGTCCGGGTCGATACCGAACGTGGTGATGGCATCGGCCACGACCTTGGGTTCGATCTCGCCACGGTCAGCCAGGGCTTCCAGTGCAGCCAGCACCACGAAGTGACGGTCGACTTCGAAGAAGTGACGCAGCTTCTTGCGGCTGTCGCTGCGACCGAAACCATCGGTACCCAGGACCTTGAATTCTTTGCTCGGTACCCACTGACGAATCTGCTCGGCGAACAGCTTCATGTAGTCGGTAGAGGCGATGACCGGACCTTTGCGGCCGGCCAGGCACTCTTCGACGAACGTCTTCTGTGGCTTCTGGCCAGGGTGCAGGCGGTTGCTGCGCTCTACGGCCAGGCCGTCGCGACGCAGTTCGTTGAAGCTGGTGACGCTCCACACGTCGGCACCGACATTGAACTGTTCACGCAGGATCTTCGCCGCTTCACGCACTTCACGCAGGATGGTGCCGGAGCCCATCAGTTGCACGTGGTGCGCCGCTTCCTTGGTGTCTTCCTCGAGCAGGTACATGCCCTTGATGATGCCTTCCTCGACACCGGCCGGCATGGCTGGCTGCTGGTAGGACTCGTTCATCACGGTGATGTAGTAGAAGACGTCCTGTTGCTCTTCGGTCATCTTCTTCATGCCGTCCTGGATGATCACCGCCAGCTCATAGCCGTAGGTCGGATCATAGGTGCGGCAGTTCGGGATGGTCGCGGCCAGCATGTGGCTGTGACCGTCTTCGTGCTGCAGGCCTTCACCGTTGAGGGTGGTGCGCCCGGCAGTACCGCCGATCAGGAAGCCACGGGTGCGGCTGTCGCCAGCGGCCCAGGCCAGGTCACCGATACGCTGGAAGCCGAACATCGAGTAGAAGATGTAGAACGGCAGCATCGGCTGGTTGTGGTTCGAGTACGAGGTACCGGCAGCGATGAACGACGACATGGCGCCGGCTTCGTTGATGCCTTCCTCGAGGATCTGGCCCTTCTGGTCTTCGCGGTAGAACATCACCTGGTCTTTGTCGACTGGCTCGTAGAGCTGGCCGACCGACGAGTAGATGCCCAACTGGCGGAACATGCCTTCCATACCGAAGGTACGGGCTTCGTCCGGGATGATCGGGACGATGCGCGGGCCGATTTCCTTGTCCTTGACCAGTTGCGCGAGGATCCGCACGAAGGCCATGGTGGTGGAGATTTCACGGTCGCCCGAACCGTCCAGGATCGCTTTCAGCGTTTCCAGCGGCGGGGTCGGGACGTTGAAGCTCTGCGCGCGGCGCTGCGGCACGAAACCGCCCAGGGCCGTACGGCGCTCGCTCAGGTAGCGGGCTTCGGCGCTGTCAGGCTCGGGCTTGAAGAACGGCAGGTTCTCCAGCTCTTCGTCCTTGACCGGGATGTCGAAGCGGTCGCGGAACAGCTTGAGGCTGTCGACGTCGACTTTCTTGGTGTTGTGCGCGGTGTTCTTGGCTTCGCCGGCACCGGTGCCATAACCCTTGATGGTCTTGGCCAGGATGACGGTCGGTTGCTCTTTGTGGTTGACCGCTTCGTGGTACGCCGCGTAGACCTTGTACGGGTCGTGGCCGCCACGGTTGAGCTTCCAGATCTCGTCGTCGGACAGATCGGCAACCATCGCCTTGAGTTCAGGCGTGTTGAAGAAGTGCTCACGCACGAACGCGCCGTCTTTGGCCTTGTAGTTCTGGTACTCGCCGTCGATGACTTCGTCCATGCGACGTTGCAGGATACCGTCGACGTCCTTGGCCAGCAGTGGGTCCCAGAAACGGCCCCAGATGACCTTGGTCACGTTCCACTGTGCACCGCGGAACACGCCTTCGAGTTCCTGGATGATCTTGCCGTTGCCGCGAACCGGGCCGTCGAGGCGCTGCAGGTTGCAGTTGATGACGAAGATCAGGTTGTCCAGCTTCTCGCGGCCGGCCAGGGAGATGGCGCCCAGGGATTCCGGCTCGTCGCACTCGCCGTCGCCCAGGAAGCACCAGACTTTCTGCTTGCCTGGCTGGATGAAGCCACGGTGCTCCAGGTACTTCATGAAGCGTGCCTGGTAGATCGCCTGGATCGGGCCCAGACCCATGGAAACGGTCGGGAACTGCCAGAAGTCAGGCATCAGCCAAGGGTGAGGGTAGGACGACAGGCCCTTGCCATCGACTTCCTGGCGGAAGTTGTTCATCTGGTCTTCGGTGATGCGGCCTTCCATGAACGCGCGGGCGTAGACGCCTGGCGAGGTGTGGCCCTGGAAGTAGATCAGGTCGCCGCCGTGCTCTTCGCAAGGGGCCTGGAAGAAGTAGTTGAAGCCGATGTCGTACAGGGTCGCGCTGGAGGCGAAGCTGGAGATGTGACCACCGAGGTCAGAATCTTTCAGGTTGGTACGCATTACCATGGCCATCGCGTTCCAGCGGACCAACGAGCGAATGCGGCGTTCCATGAACAGGTCGCCAGGCATGCGTGCTTCGTGGGTGACGGGAATCGTGTTGCGGTAAGGCGTGGTGATGGCGTACGGCAGCTGGGAGCCACTGCGGGTGGCCAGCTCGCCCATACGGGTCATCAGATAGTGAGCGCGGTCTTCGCCTTCTTTGTCGAGAACCGACTCCAGGGCGTCCAGCCATTCCTGGGTTTCGACGGGATCGAGGTCTTGCATGGCTTGCTCCAGGGCGGAAAGGCTTCCAGAATCGGTTGCCTGAGTTTGCGACTGGCCTTTTGGGCAGACGACATGAAATTCTTGGATTACCGGGGGTTGTACCGGCGGCGTGTAGTTTTACTACAAATCGATCCTCATTACATGCGTTGACAGTAAAAAAGCAGTAGTAAAACTACACGAAAAAGGCTCGTGGCCCCTGTTCGGGTTGTGGGATAAATCGATACCGGTGGTTAAAAGCGAGTTAAGAAAAGGTTTGCTGTGATGATTTCTGCCAGAGAATCCGGTTTTTCAGCTATTTCTGACTTTTGTACGACAGTCCAACCGTACCGTGAGTTCCCGGGCATTGTCGTCGCCAACCGTTTCACGCCGATCAAGGATAGACCATGAGCCTGCCTCTGCTGGCCGATCTGCCAGCCCCCCTGCAACCCCTGGTCAGCCGCAATGCGGCGTCGCTGCGCACCGCCGTTGCGGCGGCCGACTCGCCGAGCCTGGATGACTGGAGCACCCGGCGCTGGGCCGAATTCGACCGGGTCGCGGCCGCCAGCGAGTTCGTGCTCGAACAGAGCCTGCGCGAGCCGGCGATGCTGCAGGCGCTGGTCGCCAGTGGCGAGCTGGACCGCCCGTTCGTCGCCGGCGAGCTGTGCGCCCAGGTGGCTGCCGCAGCCCAGGCGGCCACCGGCGAAGACGAACTGGCGCGCAACCTGCGTCGCCAGCGCACCCGCCAGCAGGTGCGCATCATCTGGCGCGACCTGACCCGCCAGGCCGACCTGGTGCAGACCTGTCGAGACCTGTCCGACCTTGCCGACGCCTCGATCGACCAGGCCTATCAATGGCTGTACCCGCGCCTGTGCGCACAGTTCGGCACCCCCACCGGACATCGCAGCGGCCTGCCCCAGCAGATGGTGGTGCTGGGCATGGGCAAGCTGGGCGCGGTAGAGCTGAACCTTTCGTCGGATATCGACCTGATCTTCGCCTACCCCGAGGGTGGCGAGACGGCCGGCGTGAAGCGCCCGCTGGACAACCAGGAGTTCTTCACCCGCCTTGGCCAGCGCCTGATCAAGGCGCTGGACCCGATCACCGTCGACGGCTTCGTGTTTCGCGTCGACATGCGTCTGCGCCCCTACGGCTCGGCCGGCGCACTGGTGCTCAGCTTCAATGCACTCGAGCAGTACTACCAGGACCAGGGCCGCGACTGGGAACGCTACGCCATGATCAAGGCGCGGGTGGTGGCCGGTGACCAGGTGGCCGGCGCGCAGTTGCAGGACATGCTGCGCCCGTTCGTGTACCGCCGTTACCTGGACTTCTCGGCCATCGAGGCGCTGCGCACCATGAAGCAGCTGATCCAGCAGGAGGTGCGACGCAAGGGCATGGCCGAGAACATCAAGCTGGGGGCCGGCGGCATCCGCGAAGTGGAATTCATCGCCCAGGCGTTCCAGCTGATCCACGGCGGGCGTGACCTGAGCCTGCAGCAGCGGCCGCTGCTCAAGGTGCTGGCGACCCTCGAAGGCCAGGGCTACCTGCCACCGGCAGTGATTGCCGAATTGCGCGAGGGCTATGAGTTCCTGCGCTACACCGAACATGCGATCCAGGCCATCGCCGACCGCCAGACCCAGATGCTGCCCGACGGCGAGCTGGACCGTGCGCGCATCGCCTTCATGCTCGGTTTCGACGACTGGGACAGCTTTCACGCCCAGTTGATGCACTGGCGCGGGCGCATCGACTGGCACTTCCGCCAGGTGATCGCCGACCCGGATGAAGAGGAGGGCGAGGAGGGCGAAGTGGTGGTGGGCGGCGAGTGGCTGCCACTGTGGGAAGAAGCCCAGGATGAAGAGGCCGCGTGCCGCCAGCTGGATGACGCAGGCTTTGCCGATGCGGCCAAGGCCCTCAAGCAGCTCGCCGGCCTGCGCGCCAGCCCGCAGTTGCGCGCCATGCAGCGACTGGGCCGTGAGCGCCTGGATGCCTTTATTCCACGCCTGCTGGCCCAGGCGGTCGAGCATGCCGACCCCGACCTGGTGCTGGAGCGTGTATTGCCGCTGGTCGAGGCGGTCGCCCGGCGTTCGGCCTACCTGGTGCTGCTCACCGAGAACCCCGGCGCGCTGCGCCGCCTGCTGACCCTGTGCGCGGCCAGCCCGTGGATCGCGGCGCAGATCACCCGCTTCCCGCTGCTGCTTGATGAACTGCTCAACGAAGGGCGGCTGTTCAGCCCGCCGCAGGCGCCGGAACTGGCCGCCGAGCTGCGCGAGCGACTGACGCGTATCCCCGAGGACGACCTGGAGCAGCAGATGGAAGCGCTGCGCCACTTCAAGCTGGCCCACAGCCTGCGCGTCGCCGCTTCGGAAATCGCCGGCAGCCTGCCACTGATGAAAGTCAGCGACTACCTGACCTGGCTGGCCGAAGCCATCCTCAACCAGGTGCTGGCCCTGGCCTGGCGCCAGACCGTGGCGCGCCACGGCCAGCCCGCGCGCAGCGACGGCAGCCTGTGCGACCCGGGTTTCATCATTGTCGGCTACGGCAAGGTCGGCGGTATCGAGCTGGGGCACGGTTCGGACCTGGACCTGGTGTTCATCCACGATGGCGACCCGCAGGCCGAGACCGACGGTGCCAAGCCCATCGACAGCGCGCAGTTCTTCACGCGCCTGGGCCAGCGCATCATTCACCTGCTGACCACCCAGACCAACTCCGGCCAGCTCTACGATGTGGACATGCGCCTGCGCCCCTCGGGCGCCTCGGGGCTGCTGGTGAGTTCGCTGGGCGCCTTCGAGCGTTACCAGCAGAACGAAGCCTGGACCTGGGAGCATCAGGCACTGGTACGGGCGCGGGTGCTGGTGGGCTGCCCGCAGGTGGGCGCGGCGTTCGAGGGCGTGCGGGCCGAGGTGCTGGGCAAGGCCCGCGACCTGGAAAAACTGCGCGCCGAGGTCAGCGAAATGCGCGCCAAGATGCGCGACAACCTGGGCACCAGGGCGACCCAGGCGGGGCTGGGCGCCAATGCCTTCGACAGCGGCGTTGCCTTCGATATCAAGCAGGATGCCGGTGGTATCGTCGATATTGAATTTATGGTGCAATACGCCGCCCTCGCCTGGTCGCACGAGCACCCGGCGTTGCTGCGCTACACCGACAATATCCGCATCCTCGAAGGGCTGGAGGCGGTTGGGCTGATGCCCGCCAGTGACGCAGTATTGTTACGCGAGGTGTACAAGGCGTTCCGTTCCGCGGCGCACCGCCAGGCCCTGCAGAAACAGGCCGGGGTGATCGATGCCGGGCAGTTCGTCGTCGAGCGCCGCGAAGTGCGGCGCATCTGGGCGCAACTGGGGCTGGGCTGAGCCGGCGCTGAACAGGCGCTGAATAGCGACCAGGCGACACGGCGCAGGAGGCGGCCACGACCACAGCCTACACGGAGTGGCGTACACTGGTCGGACCACGCCTGATTATAAAGAAGGGAGGCCAGGCTGTTGGCAAACAGGCTGCAGCCTCCCTGATCGTTTCTGGATAAAGCATGAGAATTTTGATCATTGGGCCCAGTTGGGTGGGCGACATGGTAATGGCACAGACGCTGTTCCATGTGCTGAAGCAGCGTCACCCCGCGTGCGTGATCGATGTGCTGGCCCCCGAGTGGAGCCGCCCGATCCTCGAACGCATGCCCCAGGTGCGCCAGGCCTTGAGCTTTCCGCTCGGCCACGGCGCGCTGGAGTTGGGCACGCGGCGGCGCATCGGCAAGTCGCTGGCCGGCCAGTACGACCAGGCGATCCTGCTGCCCAATTCGCTCAAGTCCGCGCTGGTGCCGTTCTTTGCCGGCATCCCCCAGCGTACCGGCTGGCGCGGCGAGCTGCGCTACGGCCTGCTCAACGATGTGCGCACGCTCGACAAGGCGCGCTACCCGTTGATGATCGAGCGTTTCATGGCGCTGGGTTATCCGGCCGGCACCGACCTGCCCAAACCCTACCCGCGCCCCAGCCTGCAGATCGAAGTCGGCAGCCGCGACGCTGCACTGGCCAAGTTCGGCCTGAGCCTGGACCGCCCGGTATTGGCCCTGTGCCCCGGTGCCGAGTTCGGCGAGGCCAAGCGCTGGCCGTCGGAGCATTACGCCAAGGTCGCCGAGCTCAAGATCCGCGAAGGCTGGCAGGTATGGCTGTTCGGCTCGAAGAACGACCATGCGGTCGGCGAGTCGATCCGCGAGCGGCTGATCCCGGGCCTGCGCGAAGAGTCGGTGAACCTCAGTGGCGAAACCTCGCTGGCCGAGGCGATCGACCTGCTGTCGTGCAGCGATGCGGTGGTGTCCAACGATTCGGGGCTGATGCACGTGGCCGCGGCGTTGAACCGCCCACTGGTGGCGGTGTACGGCTCGACCTCGCCGGGCTTCACCCCGCCGCTGGCCGACCAGGTCGAAGTGGTACGTCTTGGGCTCGAATGCAGCCCGTGTTTTGACCGCACCTGCCGTTTCGGCCACTACAATTGCCTGCGCCAGCTGGAGCCCGAGGCGGTAGCCTCGGCGTTGCAGCGGCTCAACGGTCCGTCGCTGGTCGACGTCACGGTCGAGGTCGATTAAGTTGCGGGTACTGCTGATCAAGACGTCTTCCCTGGGGGATGTCATCCATGCGCTGCCGGCGTTGACCGACGCGGCGCATGCCATTCCCGGCATCCGCTTCGACTGGGTGGTCGAAGAAGGCTTTGCCGAGATCCCCAGCTGGCACCCGGCAGTGGACCGGGTGATCCCCGTGGCCATCCGGCGTTGGCGCAAGAACCTCTGGCAGACCTTCAGGAATGGCGAGTGGCGCCAGTTCAAGAAGCGCCTGCGCGAGCGCCAGTACGACCTGGTGATCGACGCCCAGGGCCTGGTCAAGAGCGCCTGGCTGACCCGCCACGTCAAGGCGCCGGTGGCCGGGCTGGACCGTTACTCGGCCCGTGAAGGGCTGGCCAGCCGTTTCTATGACCGTCGCCTGTCGGTGGCGCGCGGGCAGCATGCGGTGGAGCGTGTGCGTCAGTTGTTCGCCCTGGCGCTGGGCTATGACCTGCCGTCCGGGCTGGGCGACTACGGCCTGGACCGCTCGCGCCTGGAAGAAATCCCCGCGCTGCCGTATGTGGTGTTCCTGCATGGCACCACCTGGGCCACCAAGCACTGGCCCGAAGTGTACTGGCGCCAGTTGGCCGAACGCCTGGGGCGTGGCGGCCTGCATATCTGCCTGCCCTGGGGCAACCCGGCCGAGAAGGCCCGCGCCGAACGTATTGCCCAGGGCTTGAAGAATGCCCAGGTACTGCCCAAGTTGAACCTGGCGGGGGTGGCGCGGGTGCTCGCTGGCGCCAAGGCGTGCGTGGCGGTGGACACCGGCCTGGGGCACCTGGCCGCAGCACTCGATGTGCCCACCCTGTCACTGTTCGGCCCGACCAACCCGGGCCTGACCGGGGCCTATGGCAGGTCGCAGGTGCACCTGGGCAGCGATTTCCCGTGTGCCCCGTGCCTGCAGAAAAAATGCACCTACAAGCCGAGCGCCGAAGACCAGCGCCGGTTCGATCTAAAACGCGAGTGGCCGCTGTGCTTCACTCGCCTGAATCCCGAGCGTGTGGCGAGCCAGTTGAGCGCGTTGCTGCGGGCTGAGGATGTTCGTTGATGCAACTGGCCTTTGTGCTCTACAAGTATTTTCCCTTCGGCGGCCTGCAGCGTGACTTCATGCGCATCGCCCTGGAGTGCCAGCGCCGTGGGCACCAGATCCGCGTGTACACGCTGATCTGGGAGGGCGAGGTGCCCGAGGGCTTCGAAGTGCTGGTGGCGCCGGTCAAGGCGCTGTTCAACCATCGGCGCAACGAGAAGCTCACCGCCTGGATGCAGGCAGACCTGGCCAGGCGCCCGGTCGACCGCCTGATCGGCTTCAACAAGATGCCGGGGCTGGACGTGTACTACGCCGCCGACGGCTGCTTCGAAGACAAGGCGCAGAACCTGCGCCACTCGCTGTACCGGCGCTGGGGCCGCTACCGGCACTTTGCCGAGTATGAGCGGGCGGTGTTCGCACGCGATGCCAAGACCGAGATCCTGATGATCTCCGAGGTCCAGCAGCCACTGTTCGTCAAACACTACGACACCCCGCCAGAGCGCTTCCACCTGCTGCCACCGGGCATCAGCCAGGACCGCCGGGCGCCGGCCAATGCCGCCCAGATTCGTGCCGAGTTCCGTCGCGAGTTCAACCTGGCCGATGACGAGCGCCTGCTGGTGCAGATCGGTTCGGGCTTCAAGACCAAGGGCGTGGACCGCAGCCTCAAGGCGCTGGCCGCCTTGCCCAACAGCCTGCGCAAGCGCACCCGGCTGATGGTCATCGGCCAGGACGACCCCAAGGTGTTCCAGCTGCAGAGCGCCACCCTGGGCCTGACCGAGCAGGTGCAGTTCCTCAAGGGGCGCAGCGACATCCCACGCTTCCTGCTCGGGGCCGACGTATTGATTCACCCGGCCTACAACGAGAACACCGGCACGGTGCTGCTCGAAGCCGTGGTGGCCGGGCTGGCGGTGCTGGTCTCGGCCGTGTGCGGCTACGCCCATTACATTGCCGAGGCCGATGCTGGCCTGGTGCTCGATGAGCCGTTCGAGCAGGAGCAGCTCAATGGCTACCTGCAACGCATGCTCGAAGACGACGCGGCGCGTGCCGCCTGGGGCCGTAACGGCCTGGCTTTCGCAGGCAGCGCCGACCTCTACAGCATGCCGCAGCATGCAGCCGACGTGATCCTGGCGCAGGAGCGCGCATGAAACTGATATTGGCAGAACCTTTCAAGCGCCTGTGGGCCGGGCGCGACGCCTTCGATGCCGTCGAGGCCCTGCAAGGCGAGGTGTACCGCGAGCTGGAAGGCCGTCGCACGCTGCGCACCGAGGTCGAGGGCAACGGCTATTTCGTCAAGATCCACCGCGGCATCGGCTGGGGCGAGATCTTCAAGAACCTGTTCAGTGCCAAGCTGCCGGTGCTGGGTGCCGGCCAGGAATGGCAGGCGATCAAGCGCCTGCACGAGGTCGGCGTGCCGACCATGACCGCGGTGGCCTATGGCGAGCGCGGCAGCAACCCGGCGACCCAGCATTCGTTCATCGTCACCGAGGAACTGGCGCCCACGGTCAGCCTCGAGGACTTCAGCCTCGACTGGGTCAAGACACCGCCGGCGCCGCGTCTCAAGCAGGCGCTGATCGCCGAGGTGGCGCGCATGACCGGCATGATGCACCGCGCCGGGGTCAACCACCGCGACTGCTACATCTGCCATTTCCTGCTGCACACCGACCGGCCAGTGACGCCGGACGACTTCAAGCTGTCGGTGATCGACCTGCACCGGGCGCAGACCCGGGCGACGATCTCGCGGCGCTGGCGCGACAAGGACCTGGCCGCGCTGTACTTCTCGGCGCTGGACATCGGCCTGACGCGCCGCGACAAGCTGCGCTTCCTGCGCGGCTACTTCCAGCAGCCGCTGCGCCAGGTACTGGCCGAGCACGCCACGCTGCTGCGCTGGCTGCAAGGCAAGGCGAACAGGCTCTACGCGCGTAAGCAACGGTATGGGGATGCGCTCTGATGGCGGGTTGGACACTGGAGCCTGCTTACCAGGCGCTGGCGCAGGATTTTGGCAGCATCGAGGCGGTCTTCGCGCTCAAGGGCGAGCGCCTCACCCATGACCCGCTGAGCGAGGTGATCCGGGTCGAGCGCGACGGCGTCAGCTACTACGTCAAGCGCTACACCGGCGCCGGCAAGGGCCTGCGCCGCTACCTGGGGCGCCCGCGCATCAAGGCCGAATGGCAGAACCTCAAACAGTTCGCCAAGTGGGGTATCCCTACCGCCGAAGTGGTGGCGTGCGGTCTTGAGCGGCGCGGCATGGCCTTTGGTCGTGGTGCGATGATCACCCGCGAGCTGCCGCGTACCGAAGACCTGTCGGCCCTGGCCAAGCGCCACGATGCGCGCCTGGCCGACGCTGCCTGGGTCGACCATATCAGCCGGCAGTTGGCGCGCCATACGCGCACCCTGCATGACCACCGCTTCACGCACAACGACCTGAAGTGGCGCAACCTGCTGGTGGACGATCAGGGCACGCTATTCTTCATTGACTGCCCGACCGGCGCCTTCTGGGTCGGCTTCATGCTGCGCTACCGGATTACCAAGGACCTGGCCTGCCTGGACAAGGTGGCCAAGTATCACCTGTCGGCTACCCAGCGTCTGCGTTTCTACCTGCAGTATCGCGGGCGCGAGCGCCTGAACGCGGCAGACAAGCGCCGCGTGCGGCATATCGTGACGTTTTTCGAGGGGCGTGAATGACTGATTTCCTGGCCAGTGCCGAGACGGCACTGCTTGAGCGCCATGGCCTGAACGGGTTCGACCCGCTGTGGGCGCTGCAACTGGACGCAGTCGACGAGCCCAACACCGGGCGCGGCGGCTGGAGCAGCGTCTACCGCCTGGAGCTGGAGGGCAAGGGGTTCTACCTCAAGCGTCAGAGCGACTACCTGACGCGTACCCTGCACAGCCCGTTCGGCGAGCCGACCTTCGCCCGCGAATTTCGCAATATCAAGCGCTACCAGCAACTGCACATTCCGGCGCTGCAGGCGGTGTTCTACGCCGAGCGCCGGGTGGATGGCGAGCGCCGCGCGATCCTGATGACCCGCGCACTGGACGACTGGAGCGATCTGGAGCACCTGCTCGGGCAATGGCCGCAACTGGCCCTGGAGCAGCGTCAGCAGATCCTGCGGGCCTGCGGCGAACTGGCGCGCACCCTGCACGCAGCGGGGCAGGTGCATGGCTGCTTCTACCCCAAGCACATCTTCCTGCGCGAGCGCAGCGAAGGCTGGCAGGCGCAGTTGATCGACCTGGAGAAGACCCGGCCGCTGCTGTTTGGCCTGCGTGACCGGCTCAAGGACCTGGAGCCCTTGCTGCGCCGCGCGGCGGCGTGGAGCGAGAGCGATGTGCGCCTGATGCTGGCGGCCTACCTGGAACAGCCGGCCGACAGTGCGCTGGTCGATACCTGGCTGCAGCGCCTGCTGCACCGCCGTCGTGATAAAGAGGCTCGCTGATGCGTCTGTCTGAACTCAAGGACGCCGGGCGCACCCCGGCATTGCCGCTGAGCATCACCCTGGCCGATGCGGCAGGGTCCGCCGAACTGCAACTGCTGAGCCTGCTGCGGGTATTGCCGGGGCAGCGCTATGTGGGGGCCGGGATCTGGCGCGGCAAGCCGGTGCTGGCCAAGTTGCTGGTCGGTGGCAGTGCCGCGCGGCACTTCCAGCGCGAACTGGCCGGCGTGCGCCTGCTTGCCGGGCAGGGTCTGAGCACGCCGCTGCTGCTGGCCGATGGGTTGCGCGAAGGCGAGGGCGGGTGGCTGCTGTTCGAGTTTCTCGAACACGCGCAGAGCCTGGGCGATGCCTGGGCCGAGGTCGCAGCCTTGCCGGCGCTGGCCGACGAGCAGCAGGCCGTGCTCGGTGAAGCCCTGGGCGCGGTGGCGCAGATGCACGCCAAGGGGCTGTGGCAGGCCGACCTGCACCTGGACAACCTGCTGCGCCATGGCGGCCAGCTGTACCTGATCGACGGGGCTGGGGTAAAAGCCGAAACCCCGGGCCAGCCGCTGTCGCGTCAGCAGGTCCTGCAGAACCTGGGGGTGTTCTTCGCCCAGTTGCCCAAGCGCCTGGAGCCGTTCGTCGAAGAGCTGCTGGTGCACTACGTGCTGGCCAACAGCGAGCATGCCTTGCCACTCGAGGCCCTGCAGAAGCAGATCGACAAGGTGCGCAACTGGCGCCTCAAGGACTACCTGGACAAGGCCGGCCGCGACTGCACGCTGTTCAGCGTCGAGCGCGGGCCCGCCGGGCTGCGCTCGGTGCGCCGCCCCGAGCTGACGGCGATGCTGCCGGTACTGGAGCAGGCCGATGCGCTGATCGAGCAGGGCCACCTGTACAAGACCGGCGGCGCGGCGAGTGTCGCGCGGGTCGACGTGGGCGGGCGCCGCCTGGTGCTCAAACGCTACAACATCAAGAGCACCGCCCACTGGCTCAAGCGTTTCTGGCGCCCGAGCCGGGCCTGGCATTCGTGGATCGAAGGGCATCGCCTGGCGTTTCTCGGCATCGCCACGCCCACGCCGCTGGCGGTGCTGGAGAAGCGTGTGATGGGACTGCGCAGCCGCGCCTACCTGGTCACCGAGTATGCCGACGGTGCCGACCTGATCGCCTGCTTCGCGCCGTTCGTCGACAGTGGCGAGGTGCCTGAGGTGCAGTTACAGGCCTTGCAGGCGCTGCTGGCGCAACTGATCCGCGAGCGTATCAGCCATGGCGACATGAAGGGCCACAACCTGTTCTGGCAGGAGGGTGAGTGGTCGCTGATCGACCTCGACGCCATGTGCCAGCATGCCACGCAGATGAGCTTTGCCCCGGCATTCGCACGTGACCGGGCGCGCCTGTTGCGCAACTGGCCGAGTGACAGTGCCCTGTACGAGCGCCTGGATCAGGCGCTGCCGCGCCTTGCCGAGTAGGCGGCGGGCAGCGTCAGCCCGTCGCCGTGGCGTCCCGCGGTAGTCGTCGCCATCAGCAAGGCCGTCGCGGGTCAAGCCCGCTCCCACAAGCCCCACACCGAACCCTGTGGGAGTGGGCCTGCCCCGCGACGGCTATTTCGGTACCCAGGGCCCGCGGCGCAGGGTTCGACTTTTCATATGCGCCCTTAGAAACGGTAGTTGACGCTGGCGACCACATTGCGTTGGTCGCCGTAGTAGCACCAGAAGCCGTCGCAGTTGGCCAGGTAGTCCTTGTTGAACAGGTTCTTGGCTTCGACCGCCACGCTCAGGCCCTGCAGGCTGGCATCCAGGCGCCCGAGGTCGTAGCGCACTACGGCGTCGTACACGGTGTAGGCGCCGGTGTGCGCCACCTCGGTGTTGGTGGTGTTGCCATAGGTGTCGCCGACATGGCGCACCCCGGCCCCCACGCCGACACCGTCGAGGGCGCCGGCATGCCAGGTGTAGTCGGCCCACAGGGTGGCCTGGCGACGCGGGATCAGTGCCATGCGGTTGCCGACCTCGGCCGGCAGGCCCTTGCTGATCTGGGTATCGGTGTAGGTGTAGGCCGCGATCAGCGCGAGGTTGTCGCTGACCGCCGTGGTGGCCTCAAGCTCGACGCCACGTACCTGCAACTCACCGACCTGGCGGTTGATGCTGCCCTCGGTGACTTTCACGTTGCCCTGGCGCAGGTCGTAGGCGGCGGCGGTCAGCAGGGTGTTGCTGCCCAGCGGCTGGTATTTCACGCCGGCTTCGTACTGGCGGCCCCTGGTGGGCTTGAACGACTGCGCCGCATTGACGCTGGCACCGGTGGTCGGCTGGAACGACTCGGTCCAGGACAGGTACGGCGTGAGGCCGTTGTCGAACACGTAGCTCAGGCCCAGGTTGCCGGTGAAGGCCTTGTCGCGCAGGGTGCTGGTGACGTCCTGCCGGTTGTGGAAGGTGGTGGCGGTGTGTATCCAGTCTTCACGCCCGCCCAGGGTCAGGCGCCAGTTGTCCCAGGCGATCTGGTCCTGCACGTAGAGGCCGGTCTGTCGGGTCGTCTGGCCGTAATCCTGCAGCGCGGTATAGCTGACGCTGGACAGGTCGGCGCCGTACACCGGGTCGATCACGCTGATCGGCGGCACGTTGATGCCGGTGATGTTGCCGTTGGCATCAAAGGTGTACGAGCCGCCATACAGCCACTGGTAGCGGGTATTGGACCGCTGGTGGTCCAGGCCCAGCAGCAGGGTGTGGCTGAACGCGCCGGTGCTGAAGTCGGCCTGCAGGTTGTTGTCCAGGGCGAACTGGCTGATGTCCTCGTTGATAATGCCTGACTCGCGATTGACCATGCCGTCGGTTTCAACGACGTTGACGGTACCCACGTTGACCGCCTGGAAGCCCAGGTCGCTCTTGGTGTAGCGCAGGTTCTGGCGAAACTGCCAGACCTCGTCGAGGCGGTGCTCGAAGGCATAGCCCAGGGCGTAGTAGGTACGGTCGTAGAAGTCCCAGTCGGGTTCGCCCAGGTTCTTGTGATGGGAAATCGTTGCCCCGGCCGGCGAGCTCAGCCGGGTGCCCTGCAACGGCAGGAACTGCCCGGTGATGCCGGTATCGTCGCGGGTGAACTGGGAAATGAAGGTCAGCCGGGTGTCGTCTGCGAGGTTCCAGGTCAGGCTCGGTGCCAGGTTGTAGCGCTTGTCCGGGATGTGCTCGACCGGGGCATGGCTGTCGCGTACCACGCCGCTGACGCGGTACAGAAATTGCCCGGCGGGATCGACCTTGCCGGTGCTGTCGACGTTGATCTGGCGGTGCTCGTTGCTGCCGAGCTGGGCCTGCAACTGGTGTGCTCTGTCGGCCTGCGGACGACGGCTGAGCAGGTCGAGCATGCCGCCGGGCGGGGTCTGGCCATACACCGATGAGGCCGGGCCGCGCAGTACGGTGATGCGTTCCAGGTTCCAGGGTTCGACCTTGGGGTTGGCGAATGAGCCCTTTGGCAGCGCCAGGCCGTCGAGAAACTGGGTGGGGTCGAAGCTGCGCACGCGCAGCCAGTCGGCGCGCGAGTCGGCGCCATAGCCGCTGCTTTGCACCCCGACGGTGTAGCGCAAGGCGTCGTTGAGGTTGAGCACCTGGCGTTGGTCGAGTTGCTGGCGGGTGATCACCGACAGCGAGCGCGGCGCTTCGACGATCGGGGTGTCGGTCTTGCTGCCTGCCGCCGTGCGCGTGGCGATGAAGCCTGTGGCCGGGCCCCAGGCACTTTCCTGGGTGTCGGCGGCATTGATGCTGGTGACCGGCAGGGCCAGGCGGCCTTCGGGGGCGGCGGCCAGGCTGTAGGTGCCGGCGCTGCTCTGTTGCAGTTGCAGGCCGGTGCCGCGCAGGGCGGCCTGCAGCGCGCCGACGCCGTCGTACTGGCCGGTGACGGGTGCCGAGTGCAGGCCGTTGGCCAGGCGCGGGTCCAGGGTCAGGGCGATGCCGGCCTGGCTGGCGATCTGGTTGAGTGTGGTGGCGAGCGGGCCGGTGGGCAGGTTGTAGTTGTGCTGCCCGGCAGCGCTCGCTGTGCTGCCGGCCAGGGTCAAGGCCAGCAGGCAGCGGCGCAGCAGCGTTTCAAAGGGGCAGGGCATGCAGCGGATCCTCGACGCAATAAGTGCTGACTAGCTTCCTTGCCGAGTGAGAGGGTAAAAGTGACAGGGGTTGCCAGATAATCTTTTGCTGTCAGGGGTGGTCTTTCGCGGGTCACCGCGAAGCAGCAGGCGCTCCCACCACCTTCACCCACCACGGCGTACGCTGCTCGATCTGCACCGGCAAGGTCGGCAGCAACGACTGCAACGCCAGGTCGCTGTCCTTGAGCGGGAAGCTGCCGGTGATGCGCAAACCCGCCACCTCAGGCGCCACGCCCAGGTAGCCGCTGCGGTAACGCGCCAGTTCCGCCACCAGCTCATCCAGGCGCACGTTGTCGACCACCAGCATGCCGCGGGTCCAGGCATCGGCGCCCATCGCCAGCGAGTCAATCCTGCCCAGGTGGTCGTGGGTCATCAGCACTTGCTGGCCTTCACGCAGGATCTGTTCGTCACCACTGTCCAGCGGCTTGGCCGCGACCGCCGATTGCAGCACGCTCAGGCGCGTGCCCTGGTCTTCCAGGCGCACCAGGAAACGCGTGCCGAGCGCGCGCAAGCGGCCATCGGCGGTGGCGACGATGAATGGGCGGTCGTCCTTGTGCCCGGTCTCGATGGAGACCTCGCCCTCGTGCAGCACCACCAGGCGCTGGCTGGCGTCAAAACGCACGTCCACCGCCGAATGGGTATTGAGGCTGATCAGCGTGCCGTCTTCCAGGCGCAGGCTGCGCTGCTCGCCGGTGCCGGTGCGCTGGTCGGCCAGCCAGTAGCCCAGGCTCTGGTGCGCATTCAGCCAGCCCATCAGGCTGGCCACCAGCACCAGGCTGGCAAGGCCTCCCCCGAGTTTGCGCACGCGCTGGCGCAAGCCTGCACGCGACTGGCCCAAGGCCTTGCGCACCGGGCCTGCAGCCGCAGCAAAGCGCTGGTTGAGCATGCCCAGTTGCATCCAGGCGCGCGCATGCTCATCGTCTGCCGCGTACCAGCGGTCGAACTCGGCACGCTCCTCGGCGCTGCCGGCATCCAGGCACAGTTGCCAGGCAATCGCGGCATCCAGTACGCGCGCCGACACCGGTTTGGCACTGATGCCGCTCATGTCGGTTCGCCGTACAGCGCCACGTAGCACTGGCGCATGCCCTGGGCCAGGTACTGGCGCACGCGCGACACCGATACGCCCAGGCGCTCGGCGATCTCGGCATGGCCCATGCCGTCGAGGCGGTTGTACAGGAATGCCGCACGCGCCTTGCTCGAGAGCTTGCCGAGCAGGCGGTCGATGGCCTTGAGGTCTTCAAGCACCAGGTGCTGTTCTTCGGGGGAGGGCTGCTCGGCCTCGGGGATCAGCATCAGCTCGGCCAGGTAGGCCTGCTCCAGTGCCGCGCGCCGAAAATGGTCGAACAGCAAGCCGCGCGCCACCGCCGCCAGGAATGCCCGCGGCTCGCGAGGGGCCGGTAACTGGTCGCGCCCCAGCAGGCGCACGAAGGTGTCCTGGCTGAGGTCTTCGGCACGATCGGCACAGGCGATATTGCGCCGCAGCCAGTTCAGCAACCAACTGCGATGATCACGGTACAGCGCACCAACCAGCTCACCGTGTGGGCTTTGCACTGACGACAAGGCGTTCCCCGAAAAACAAGCGTTAACTAACGAGAATTATTCGCGATTGTGTCAGAGCCAGTGGCACTGTGCAATTAACGCTCATCGGATCGTCGATTCGACGCATCGGGCATCAGAACCCATGGCTGTGTTGCCGACGGCGGCGCCAGCCCTGCAGGCGGTGCTCCAGCAGCAGCGGGCTGTCCAGGTGCTGGCGCCGGGCCTGGCTGAACAGGATCAGCGCAAGCTCTGCGGTGACCTGGGCATCGGCGCTGGCATGGTGACGCTCCTGGGCGTGCAGGCCGAAGTGGGCCGTCCAGTCGTCCAGCCCGGCATCGCGCAGTACCACGTCGGGGTTGAGCAGTGGTGCCAGTTCGGCGACGTCGAAGAACGGGTGCTGCAAGCGATAGCCCAGGCTTTGCTTGAGCGCGCGGCTGAGCATGCGCTGGTCGAATCCTGCATGAAACGCCAGCAGCGGGCTGTCGCCAATGAAGTCCATGAGGTCGAGCAGGGCGTGGGCGGGTTCGCAGCCAGCGGCGATCGCGCTGGGGCTCAGGCCATGGATCAGCACACTGGGGCCGGGTTTGTGGTCGTGGCGGTGCAGGGTACGTTCGAACTGCCGGCCCAGGTCGATGGCGCCGTCCTCGATGACCACGGCGCCGATCGACAGCACCTGGTCGCGGTTGAGGTTCAGGCCGCTGGTTTCCAGGTCCAGCACTACCCAGCGCTGGGCGCGCAGCGAGTGGTCCTGCAGTTCGGCGGGCGCCGCCACGTGCGCCAGGCGCTGTTGCTGGTCGGTGTCCAGTGGCGGTTGGCTGGGGCGTAGCCAGGCGAACAGGCTCATGGCAGGTAGCTCATAGTTGGTAGCGCAGGGCCAGGCTGCTTTGCAGGCGTTGAGCCTGGCGCAGGGATTCACGCAGGATACGCCGGTCAAGGTCGTTGAGGCTGTCGGGGGCCACGCGGTTGGAGTAGGGCAGGTTCTGCCGGGTCTGCAGTTGGTGCTGTTGCATGCGGGTCTGCTGAATGAAGTGGTACGCCTCTTCGTAGGCACCGCCGTCGAGCGGGTCGATGACCTCCCTGGCCACCAGTTGGCGCAGGCGCTCCTGAGTATTGTTGGCGTGGATGCCGTTGGCCAGGGCCAGCAGGCGTGCGCCGTCGACGAAGGGTGTCAGGCCCTGCACCTTGAGGTCGAGGGTGGCGGCCTTGTCGTTGCCGCTGCGGGTCAGCACGAAGTCACGCAGGCGCCCCACGGGCGGGCGCTGGCGCAGCGCGTTGGCGGCCATCATGCGCTGGAACAGGCGGTTGTCGGCGACCTGGTCGAGGATACCCTGGCGCAGTTGCTCGCACGCCTGTTCCTCGCCCCACACCACGCGCAGGTCGAAGTAGATGCTCGAGCCCAGCAGGTTCTCGGGCGTGGCCTCGCGGATGAATGCGGCGAAACGCCGGGCCCATTCGGCGCGCGACAGGCACAGCTCGGGATTGCTGGCCATGATGTTGCCTTTGCACAGGGTGAACCCGCACAGCGCAAGGCCCTGGTTGATGTGCAGCGCCAGCGGCAGCAGGCGGCCGCGAATCTCGGCGGCCTGCGCAGCATCGCGGGCCTCGAACAGGATGGCGTTGTCCTGGTCGGTGTGCAGGGTCTGTTCGCGGCGCCCCTCGCTGCCAAAGCACAGCCAGCTGAACGGCACGCCTGGGTCGCCCTTGTCCTGGATCGCCAGTTCGATCACGCGGCACACGGTGTGGTCGTTGAGCAGGGTGATGATGTGGGTGATCTGGGTCGAGGACGCGCCGTGGGCCAGCATGCGTTCGACCAGTTGGCCGATCTCGCCGCGCAGCGACACCAGGTTCTCCACGCGTGGCGCATGGCGGATGGTGCGTGCCAGGTGTACCAGGTCGACCCGTTGCAGCGAGAACAGGTCACGCTCGGAGACTACCCCGCACAGGCGCTGGTCCTGCACCAGGCAGACGTGCGCGATATGGCGCTCGGTCATCGCGATGGCGGCATCGAAGGCGCTGGCCTGGGGGCTCAGGTGAAAGGGCCGGGCGGTCATGTGCGCGGCGATCGGCGCGGCAAAGTCGGCGCTGGCGTCGGCCACCACCTGGCGCAGGTCGCGCAGGGTGAAGATGCCGACGGGCGCACGCTGTTGATCGACGATGACGATGCTGCCGACCTGCTGCTCGTGCATCAGGCGCACCGCCTCGCGCACGGCAGTGTCGGGGCTGCAGGTGACCGGGTGACGCATGGCCAGTTCGCCCAGGCGGGTGTTGAGCGAGTACTGGTTGCCGAGGGTTTCCACGGCGCGGCGCTGCACCTGCTGGTTGACCTGGTCGAGCAGGCTGCTGACCCCGCGCAGGGCGAAGTCGCGAAAGACGTCGGACAGGGCGAACAGCCGGATGAACGCGGCCTTGTTCAGTTGCAGGCAGAAGGTGTCTTCGGCGGCCAGGTGTTCGGTGCGGGTGGCGCGCTCGCCCAGCAGCGCGGCCAACGGGAAGCACTCGCCACCGGTGATCTCGAAGGTGGTCTCGGTGCCGGTGGCAGCATGGTTGCGTTCACCCACCACGCGGCCCTGCTTGACCACGTAGAAATGCTCGACGGGGCCGTCGGCGGGCTTGATGATGCTCTCGCCGCTGGCGTAGAAACGCAGTTGGCACTGTTCGACCAGGTACGCCAGGTGGGCGTTCTCCATCTGGTTGAACGGCGCAAAGCGTTGCAGGAACTGCATGGTCCCGTGGATGTTCTGCATGACTGCAGTTTTTCCGGCCTGGGCGAAGGCGTCCATTTTGCTCATGAGCATGTACCGCGTCTTTGTATCGGCGGTTGTCCGCCGACAGTTTGTTTTTATCGTGCTGCATGGTCGGCCGCAGGCTGCCTGGTGCCCATTGGACGTTTGTCTAAAGGGGGCGGGTGTCAATTACCCGACGAAAGGCAGTTTGCAGGCAGTGGGTTTGCGGTCTGAACTTGATTCAGGGGATATTTTGCGATGGATGAGTCATGCCCGAAACCGACGACATACTGAGTGATGCCGAGCGCCATGCCCTGGCGACGGTCACTGTGGGCGGGATGGCGCAGCAGCAGGTGTTGATTGTCGAAGACAACCGGGATTCGCGCGAGGCGCTGGCCAGTTACCTCAAGGCACACGGGATTCGCTGCCTGACGGCGGCGAACACGGTGCAGGCGCTGGCGTGTCTGCATCGCGAGGCGGGGATTGGCCTGCTGATCACCGACCTGCGCATGCAGCCGGTGGATGGCCTGGAACTGATCCGGCAGATTCGCGAATCGAAGCGGGCGGACTTGCCGATCATCATCGTGTCGGGGGATGCCGAGACGCAGGACGCGATTGCGGCGATGCACCTGAGCGTGGTGGACTTTCTGCTCAAGCCGATCGATGTGGAAAAATTGCTCAAGCTGGTGCGCCATGAGCTGGGAATCGGGTAGGCCGCATCGCGGGTCAAGCCCGCTCCTGCAGGGATTCGATGATCCTGTGGGAGCGGGCTTGACCCGCGAAGGGCTGCCTCAGCAGCCCTGCAACGGGCTTACAGCCCGTTACGCGCCTTGAACTCGCGACGACGACGGTGCAGCACCGGCTCGGTATAGCCGTTGGGCTGCTTCGCACCTTCGACGACCAGTTCGACCGCCGCCTGGAAGGCGATGTTGCTGTCGAAGTCCGGCGCCATCGGGCGGTACAGCGGGTCGTTGGCGTTCTGCTTGTCGACCACCGGCGCCATGCGCTTGAGGCCTTCGAGCACCTGCGCCTCGCTGATGATGCCGTGGCGCAGCCAGTTGGCCAGCAACTGCGCAGAAATACGCAGGGTGGCACGGTCTTCCATCAGGCCCACATCGTTGATGTCCGGCACTTTCGAACAGCCCACGCCCTGGTCGATCCAGCGCACCACATAGCCCAGAATGCCCTGGGCATTGTTGTCCAGTTCGTTGCGGATCTCTTCTTCCGACCAGTGGGTGTCAGCCGCCAGCGGGAGGGTCAGGATATCGTCGACCGACGCCGGGGTACGCTTGGCCAGCTCGGCCTGACGCGCGAACACGTCGACCTTGTGGTAGTGCAGTGCGTGCAGCGCAGCCGCCGTCGGCGACGGTACCCAGGCGGTGTTGGCACCGGCCAGGGGGTGGGCGATCTTCTGCTCCAGCATGTCGGCCATCAGGTCAGGCATGGCCCACATGCCCTTGCCGATCTGGGCGCGGCCCTGCAGGCCGGTGGCCAGGCCGATGTCGACGTTGTTGTTCTCGTACGCGCCGATCCACTGCTGGGTCTTCATGGCGCCCTTGCGCACCACGGCGCCCGCTTCCATCGAGGTGTGGATCTCGTCGCCGGTGCGGTCCAGGAAGCCGGTGTTGATGAACACCACGCGCTCGCTGGCGGCCTGGATGCAGGCCTTGAGGTTGACCGTGGTACGGCGCTCCTCGTCCATGATGCCGACCTTCAGGGTGTTGCGCTTGAGGCCCAGCACGTCTTCGACGCGACCGAACAGCTCGTTGGTGAACGCGGCTTCTTCCGGGCCATGCATCTTCGGCTTGACGATGTACACCGAGCCGGTACGGCTGTTCTTGCGGCTGGTGTTGCCGTTGATGTTGTGCACCGCGGCCAGGTTGGTGACCAGCGCATCGAGGATGCCCTCGGGCACTTCGTTGCCATCCTTGTCCAGGATCGCGTCGATGGTCATCAGGTGGCCGACGTTGCGCACGAACAGCATCGAGCGGCCGTGCAGGCTGACCGAACCGCCGTTGGGCGCGGTGTACTCGCGGTCCGGGTTCATGGTGCGGGTGAAGGTCTGGCCGCCCTTGCTGACGCTTTCGGACAGGTCGCCCTTCATCAGGCCCAGCCAGTTGCGGTAGATCACCACCTTGTCGTCGGCATCCACCGCGGCGACCGAGTCTTCGCAGTCCATGATGGTGGTCAGGGCGGCTTCCATCAGCACGTCCTTGACCCCGGCGGCGTCGGTCTGGCCGACCGGGGTGCTGGCGTCGATCTGGATCTCGAAGTGCAGGCCGTTGTGCTTGAGCAGCACGGCGGTCGGTGCCGCGGCGTCGCCGTGGTAGCCGATCAGTTGGGCATCGTCGCGCAGGCCGCTGTTGCTGCCGCCCTTGAGGGCCACCTGCAGCTTGCCGCCAGCGATGCTGTAGCGGGTTGCATCGACGTGCGAGCCGGCCGCCAGTGGCGCGGACTCGTCGAGGAAGGCGCGGGCGAAGGCGATGACCTTGTCGCCACGGACCTTGTTGTAGCCCTTGCCCTTCTCGGCGCCGCCGGCTTCGCTGATGGCGTCGGTGCCGTACAGCGCGTCGTACAGCGAACCCCAGCGGGCGTTCGAGGCGTTGAGGGCGAAGCGAGCGTTCATCACCGGCACCACCAGTTGCGGGCCGGCCATGCGTGCGATTTCGTCATCGACATTCTGGGTGCTGGCCTGGAAATCTGCTGCTTCTGGCAGCAGGTAACCGATCTCCTGGAGGAAGGCCTTGTAAGCCGAGGCATCGTGAGCCTGGCCTGTGCGCGCCTGGTGCCAGGCGTCGATCTGCGCCTGCAGGGTGTCGCGTTTGGCCAGCAGTGCTTTGTTCTTTGGAGCGAGGTCGTTGATGATCTTCTCTGCCCCGCTCCAGAACTGCTCGGCGTTGACGCCGGTTCCGGGAATGGCTTCGTTGTTCACGAAGTCGAACAGGACTTTGGCGACCTGAAGGCCACCGACTTGAACGTGTTCAGTCATTGCTTGCCTCACTCTGCTCAGCTATCTCAGCTCTTGTTTCAACGTTTTGTAGTGCGCGTCGCGGCATACTACATGAAGCGCTGCGCTTGGGAAAATCAGACTAAATACACCGTTTTGCGACCATTTGGTCGCGAAACGGCGTGCTGGAAGCGGGCATGTTCTCAAAAATTGTGTGAATTGTTCCAGATAAATCTTAAAACAGTACACGATTTGTTGTGTATGGCTGCTGCGGCAGGTTGCCGCGCCTTGCCTATACTTGATCGGCGCCCCCGGTATTCAGGGGCCCAGCGTGAGGAGTGCTGCGTGGATCATCTCGTATTGACCGTGATTGCCCCGGACCGGGCCGGCCAGGTGGAGCGCGTGGCCGAATGCATCGCCGAGCATAACGGCAACTGGCTGGAGAGTCGCATGTCGCGCATGGCCGGGCAATTCGCCGGGATACTGCGCGTGGCAGTACCGGCCGAATCCCATGACGAACTGGTGGAGGCGTTGCAGGCGCTGGGCAAGCACGATATCCGGGTGCTGATCGCCCAAAGCGGCATCGAGCCCTCGTGCACCTGGAAGCCGATCGCGATGGAGCTGGTAGGCAATGACCGCCCCGGTATCGTGCGTGACATTACCCGCCTGCTGGCCGAGCAGGGCGTCAACCTGGAGCGTTTCACCACCGATGTGCGGCCCGCGCCGATGAGCAGCGAACCGCTGTTTCACGCCGATGCGTTGCTGGCCTTGCCACTGACGCTGTCGCTGGATGACCTGCAACGGCGCCTGGAGACATTGGCCGATGACCTGATGGTCGAACTCAAACTGCGCCCGGAAGAGTCCGCCTAGCCGCTCAACTGCGCCGGCGCAGGCTCATCCACGCGTCCACGCTGTACAGTGCCAGGCCTGCCCAGATGAACATGAACGCCACCAGCGTGCTGCTCGAGAGGTGTTCGTCGAACAGCAGCACGGCCTGGATCAGCACCAGGGTTGGCGCCAGGTACTGCAGGAAACCCAGGGTGGTGTAGGGCAGGTGACGCGCCGCAGCGTTGAAGCACACCAGCGGTATCAGCGTGACCGGCCCGGCGGCGGCCAGCCACAGCGCGTCGGTGGTGCTGTAGAAACTGGCCTGTGCGCTGTGCGCCATGGGGTTGAGCAGCAACCAGCCAATCGCCAGCGGCACCAGCATCCAGGTTTCCACCACCAACCCGGGCAAGGCCGCCACCGGCGCCTGCTTGCGGATCAGCCCATAGAAGCCGAAGCTCAGCGCCAGTGCCAGCGACACCCACGGCAGGCTGCCGACCTGCCACACCTGCTGTGCCACCCCAAGCGCCGCGAGGCCCACGGCCACCCATTGCAGACGGCGCAGACGCTCGCCGAGCAGCAGCATGCCGAGCAGCACGTTGACCAGCGGGTTGATGTAGTAGCCCAGGCTCGCCTCGAGCATGCGCCCGTTGTTCACCGACCACACGTAGGTCAGCCAGTTGCCTGCGATCAGCGTGCCGCTCAGGGCCAGGATCGCCAGCCGGCGCGGGTTGTCACGCAGCTCGCGCCACCAGCCCGGGTGCTTCCAGAACAGCAGCAGGATCGAGCCGAACAGCGCCGACCAGAGCACCCGGTGCACGATGATCTCCACCGCCGGTACGCTCTGCAGCGCCTTGAAGTAGAGCGGGAACAGGCCCCAGATGATGTAGGCGGTCAGGCCCAGGATGTACCCGCGACGCGGGTTTGCGGCTTGCATGCAGATTCCTTGCTTAGGCAGCTATCTAATAGCCCGGCCATTGTAGACAGACTGGCGCAAGGTTCTAGAACAATTTAAGCGGCTCTTCGGCCAGGGCGGCGGTCTGCTCGCGCAGGGCCAGGATCTGGTCGCCCCAATAGCGCTCGTTGCCGAACCAGGGGAAGCTGCGCGGGAAGGCCGGGTCGTCCCAGCGGCGCGCCAGCCAGGCACTGTAGTGCATCAGGCGCAGGGCGCGCAGTGGCTCGATCAGGGCCAGTTCGCGCGGGTCGAAGTCGTGGAACTCGTTGTAGCCATCCATCAGTTCGGCCAGTTGGCCCAGGCGCTCATGGCGCTCGCCGGCGAGCATCATCCACAGGTCCTGCACGGCCGGGCCGGTGCGGCAGTCGTCGAGGTCGACGATGTGGAACACTTCGTCGCGGCACATCATGTTGCCGGGGTGGCAGTCGCCGTGCAGGCGGATGACCTTGTGCGGGGTACGCGCGTAGGCGTCCTCGACGCGCTTGAGCAGGTCGCGGGCGACCGACTCGTAGGCGGGCAGCAGGCTGCGCGGCACGAAATCGCCTTCGAGCAGGGTATTGAGCGAGGCGTGGCCGAAGTTCTCGATGGCCAGGGCTTCGCGGTGTTCGAACGGGCGCGTGGCGCCGACGGCGTGCAGGCGCCCGAGCAGTTGGCCGAGGCGGTAAAGCTGGTCGAGGTTGCCGGGTTCGGGGGCGCGGCCGCCGCGGCGCGGGAACAGGGTGAAGCGAAAGCCTGCATGTTCGAACAGGCTTTCGCCGTTGTGCACCAGTGGGGCGACCACGGGCACTTCGCAGTCGGCGAGTTCGGCGGTGAAGGCGTGTTCTTCGAGGATGGCGGCGTTGCTCCAGCGGCCGGGCCGGTAGAACTTGGCGATCAGCGGCTCGGCGTCTTCGATGCCTACCTGGTAGACGCGGTTCTCGTAGCTGTTGAGCGCCAATACGCGCGCGTCACTGAGAAAGCCGATGCTTTCGACGGCGTCGAGGACCAGGTCGGGGGTGAGGGTTTCGAAGGGGTGGGACATGCGAGCTCCTGCGGCGCGACGGGTGGCCGGGCGTATGAGAGCCATGGTACAGCATGCGCACCCCATGGGCCCCTTCGCTGGCAAGCCAGCTCCCACAGGTACCCTGCAGTATTCAAGAACAGTGACATTCCTGTGGGAGCTGGCTTGCCAGCGAAGAGGTCAGCGCAGATCTAGAGCGGTGTACCCAGCAGTACATACGCCGGCGAAAACCTGACCGCCACCTCGCTGCCCACCGCCACCCGGTTGTCCAGCAGCCACTGCGGCTCGGCAAATGCACACAGCGTCTGTCCGTTGCTCAGGCTCAGGCGCACCTCGCTGGACCCCTGCGGATCACCCATCAGCGCCTGCACCACGGCGCTCAACTGGTTGACCTGCGCCGGCCCCGGCATCACCACGTCCAGCCAGCCGGCCTTGATCAGCGCCACCACCGGCGTGCCCAGTTCCAGTTCCAGGCGCACGGTGCTGTCATGGGTGATCTGCGCCTCGATGCGCAAGTCGCCGGCCAGGGCCAACTCGACCGTGTCGATACGCCCCTGCGCCCGCATCGCACTCACGCGCCCATGCAACTGGTTGCGCGCACTGGTGCGCAGCATCAAGCGGCTCAGCAGGTCGAGGTCGCTGGCGTCTTCAGCCGCCTCGAGCACCTGGGCCTGCAACACTTGCAGTTTCTGGTACAGGCGCAGCACGCGCAGGCCTTCTTCGGACAGCTTCGCACCCCCACCACCGCGTCCGCCGACGCTGCGCTCCACCAACGGGCTGGCGGCCAGGTTGTTGAGTTCGTCGATCGCATCCCACGCCGCCTTGTAGCTCATGCCCGCGCTTTTCGCCGCACGGGTGATCGAGCCCTGCTCGGCAATGTGCTGCAGCAACGCAATGCGCTGCGGACGGCGAACGATATGTTGGGTCAGGGGCGCTGGCAGGGACATGGGCAGGCACGCATTCGGGCGACAAGTGGCCCAGAAAGTGCCCGCCAGCCTGCCGCAAGTCAAGCGCTACCCGGCTTGGGCGTACGCGCCAGGCAATACACATCGACCCGCTGCGCACCCGCCTGGCGCAGCAGGCTGGCCAAGGCCTGTGCAGTGGCACCGGTAGTGAGTACATCGTCGACGATCGCGACATGGCAACCCTTGATCGTCTCAGGATCAACCAGGCGAAACGCCCGCAGCAGGTTGCTGCGACGCGCCTTTGCCGTCAGCCCCTGCTGCGCCAGGGTGTCATGCGGGCGCTGCAGTAGCTGGGCGTTGCAGGCGATGCCCAGCTGTGCAGCCAGCCACTGGGCGAGCATCCCGGCCTGGTTGAAGCCGCGCTCACGCAGGCGTCGCGGTGCCAGGGGCACCGGCAGCAGCAGCGCCGGGCGTGGCAAGTCGTCGGCGAACCGATGCTCCAGCCAGCAGCCGAGCAGTTGCGCCAGCAAACGGCCCAGCGGCCACTGGCGCTGATGCTTGAAACGGGTGATCAGCGCGTCCACCGGGAAGCCGTAATGCCACGGCGCTTCGACCTGGGTGAAGGCCGGTGGCCGTCGGCTGCATTGGCCGCAGGTCAGGCCGCGCATGGGCAAGGGCAGCGCACAGGTCTGGCAGCACTCGTCCAGCCATGGCAGTTCGGTCTCGCAGGGGCCGCAGATGGGCCTGGGTTGCTGTGCGGGTTCATCGCACAATAAACATGATTGGTTGTTATTTAGCCAGTTGTAAACCAGCTGCTTGACGGGTGGTTGACAGTGCATGGCGCTTCCTTAACTATGCGAGCTATCCGTGATGCGCTCGGCGGGCTTTCCTGTCCCGGCGCCAGTACAAGCCTAAACAAGGAAACACCCATGAGCGCCAGCACAACTGCAACGCTTCGTCACGACTGGTCCCTGGCCGAAGTCAAAGCACTCTTCCAGCAACCCTTCAACGACCTGCTGTTCCAGGCGCAGACCGTGCACCGCGCGCATTTCGATGCCAACCGCGTGCAGGTCTCGACCCTGCTGTCGATCAAGACCGGCGCCTGCCCGGAAGATTGCAAATATTGTCCGCAGTCCGGTCACTACAACACCGGGCTGGAAAAACAGAAGCTGATGGAAGTGCAGAAGGTGCTGGAGGAGGCCGCCCGCGCCAAGGCCATCGGCTCCACGCGCTTCTGCATGGGCGCGGCGTGGAAACACCCGTCGGCCAAGGACATGCCCTACGTGCTGCAGATGGTCAAAGGGGTCAAGGCCATGGGCCTGGAAACCTGCATGACCCTGGGCAAGCTCGACCAGGAACAGACCGAGGCCCTGGCCCACGCCGGGCTGGACTACTACAACCACAACCTCGACACCTCGCCGGAATTTTACGGCAGCATCATCACTACCCGTACCTACAGCGAGCGCCTGCAGACCCTGGCGTATGTGCGCGATGCCGGGATGAAGATCTGCTCGGGCGGCATCCTGGGCATGGGCGAGTCGCTGGACGACCGCGCTGGCCTGCTGATCCAGCTGGCCAACCTGCCGGAGCACCCGGAGTCGGTACCGATCAACATGCTGGTCAAGGTGGCCGGCACGCCGCTGGAGAACGCCGAGGAGGTCGACCCGTTCGATTTCATCCGCATGTTGGCGGTGGCGCGCATCCTGATGCCGCAGTCGCATGTGCGCCTGTCGGCCGGCCGCGAAGCGATGAACGAGCAGATGCAGGCGCTGGCGTTCTTCGCCGGGGCCAACTCGATCTTCTACGGCGAGAAGCTGCTGACCACCGCCAACCCCCAGGCCGACAAGGACATGCAACTGTTCGCCCGCCTCGGTATCCAGCCCGAAGCACGCGAAGAGCATGCCGACGAGGTACACCAGGCCGCCATCGAGCAGGCGCTGGTGGAGCAAAAGAGCAGCGAGCTGTTCTACGACGCCGCGTCTGCCTGAGGTCTGCATGAGCTTCGATCTGAGCGCGCGCCTGGAACAACGGCGCGCCGCGGCGCTGTATCGCCAGCGGCCCCTGTTGCAAAGCCCGCAAGGGCCCGAGGTGGTGGTCGACGGTACGCCGCTGCTGGCGTTCTGCAGCAACGATTACCTGGGCCTGGCCAACCACCCCGACGTGATCGGCGCCTGGCGCGCCGGCGCCGAGCAGTGGGGCGTGGGCGGGGGGGGCGTCGCACCTGGTGATCGGCCACAGCACGCCGCACCATGAGCTGGAGCTGGCGCTGGCCGAATTCACCGGCCGCCCGCGTGCATTGCTGTTCACCACCGGCTACATGGCCAACCTGGGCGCATTGACCGCGCTGGTGGGGCAGGGTGACAGCGTGCTGCAGGACCGCCTCAACCATGCCTCGCTGCTGGATGGCGGGCTGCTCAGTGGTGCACGTTTCAGCCGCTATCTGCACAACGATGCCCAGAGCCTGGGCAAGCGTCTGGACAAGGCTACCGGCAACGCCCTGGTGGTGACCGACGGGGTGTTCAGCATGGACGGCGACATTGCCGACCTGCCGGCACTGGCCGCGCAGGCGCAGCGCAAGGGTGCCTGGCTGATGGTCGACGATGCGCATGGGTTCGGCACGCTGGGCAAGCACGGCGGCGGGGTAGCCGAGCACTTTGGCCTGGGCGTGGAGCAGGTGCCGGTGCTGGTCGGCACGCTGGGCAAGGCCTTCGGTACCGCCGGTGCATTCGTGGCAGGCAGTGATGAGCTGATCGAAAGCCTGATCCAGTTCGCCCGGCCCTACATCTATACCACCAGCCAACCGCCGGCCCTGGCCTGCGCCACGCTCAAGAGCCTGCAGATGCTGCGCGACGAACATTGGCGCCGCGAGCACCTGGATGCGTTGATCCGTCAGTTCCGGCTGGGCGCCGAACAGCTCGGTCTGCAACTGATGGACAGCTTCACGCCGATCCAGCCGATCCTGATCGGCGACGCCGCCCGCGCTGTGCGCCTGTCGGCGATGCTGCGCGAGCGCGGGTTGATGGTGACGGCAATCCGCCCGCCGACGGTGCCGGCTGGCAGTGCGCGACTGCGCGTGACCCTGACCGCTGCTCACAGCGCGGCGCAGGTGCAGCTATTGTTGAATGCATTGGCCGAGTGCTATCCACTGCTGGAGCCTGCTGATGCGTGATCGATTGATACTGTTGCCAGGCTGGGGGCTGGGCCGCGCTGCGCTGGAGCCGCTGGCGGCGAGCCTGCGCGGTCAGGACAGCAGCTTGCACGTCGAGCTGTTCGACCTGCCACAGTTGGCCGAAAACGATGTGCATGTGTGGCTCGACTACCTGGATCGGCATTTGCCCACCGATACCTGGCTGGGCGGCTGGTCGCTGGGCGGCATGCTCGCCGCGGAACTGGCGGCGCGGCGCGGCGATCATTGCTGCGGGCTGGTGACGCTGGCCAGCAACCTGAGTTTCGTGGCCCGCCCGGACTGGCCCCACGGGATGCCGGCGGACACCTTCAGTGCCTTTCTGGATGGTTGTCGGCACCACCCCCAGGTGACGCTCAAGCGTTTCAAATCGCTGTGCAGCCAGGGCGCGCAGGTGCCACGCGGCCTGCTCAGGTTGCTTGATGTGGGCGTGCCGGCGACCGACCCGCTGTACCTGGCGATGGGCCTGGAGGTGCTGAAACAGCTCGATACCCGTGCGGCGCTGACAAATTTTGGCGGCCCGCAACTGCACCTGTTCGCCGGCAGCGATGCGCTGGTGCCCGTCGAAGCGGCCAAGGCCCTGTGCGAACTGTTGCCGGACGTCGAGGTGGGCATTGTCGAGGACAGTTCCCACGCCTTCCTGCTGGAGTACCCGCAGGAGCTGGCGGCCACCATCAAGACCTTCCTGCACGAGAGTGGCGATGACTGATCTTTCCCTGCCCAACCTGCCTGGCGGCTTGCCCGACAAGCGCCAGGTAGCGGCTTCCTTTTCCCGTGCAGCGGCCAGCTACGACAGCGTCGCCGAGCTGCAGCGCGCGGTGGGCGCGCGCCTGCTGACGCAACTGCCGCAGGCGCTGCAGCCGCGCTGCTGGGTCGACCTGGGCAGTGGCACCGGGCATTTCAGCCGGCTGTTGCAGCCACGTTATCCACAGGGGCTCGGGGTGGCGGTGGACATTGCCGAAGGCATGCTGCGCCATGCCCGCGAGCAGGGTGGGGCGCATTACCACGTGGTGGGTGATGCCGAGCGCCTGCCGCTGCGTGATGAAAGCGTCGAGCTGATCTTTTCCAGCCTGGCGGTGCAGTGGTGCGCCGACTTCGGCGCGGTGCTGCGCGAGGCGCATCGGGTGCTGCAGCCCGGTGGCGTGCTGGCGTTCGCCAGCCTGTGCGTGGGCACCCTGTTCGAGCTGCGTGAAAGCTGGCAGGCGGTGGACGGCCTGGTGCACGTCAACCGCTTTCGCCATCTGGCGGACTACCAGCGGCTGTGCGCCGACAGTGGGCTGCAGGTGCTCGGCCTGCAGGCCCAGCCGCATGTGCTGCATTACCCTGATGTACGCAGCCTGACCCACGAGCTCAAGGCGCTGGGCGCACACAACCTCAACCCCGGGCGCCCGGCCGGCCTGACCGGTCGGGCGCGCATGCAAGGCCTGCTGCAGGCCTACGAGCGCTTTCGCCAGCCGCAGGGACTGCCCGCGACCTATCAGGTAGTGTATGCGGTACTGCACAAGCCGCAGCACCAGGGGGATTGAGATGCATGCTGCCTATTTCATCGCCGGCACCGATACCGACGTGGGCAAGACCACCATTGCCGCCGGGCTGTTGCACGCCGCCGGCCTTGCCGGACTGAGCACCCTGGGTGCCAAGCCGGTCGCCTCGGGGTGCAGTGTTACCCCCAAGGGGCTGCGCAACGTGGATGCACTGGCATTGATGGCGCAAAGCAGCATCGAACTGCCTTATGCGCAGGTCAACCCGTTTGCTTTCGAGCCGGCCATTGCCCCGCACCTGGCGGCGCGTGAGGCAGGCGTGGCGCTGAGCGTGCAGGCGTTGCTGGCGCCGATGCGCGAGGTACTGGCACAGGGCGCGGACTTTACCCTGATCGAAGGGGCGGGCGGCTGGCGCGTGCCGTTGTCCGACCAGGCCAACCTGTCCGATCTTGCCATTGCGCTGCAGTTGCCGGTGATCCTGGTGGTCGGCGTACGCCTGGGCTGCATCAATCATGCGCTGCTCAGTGCCGAGGCCATTGCCCGTGATGGCCTGCCGCTGGCCGGTTGGGTGGCCAATATCATCGAGCCGCGTACCTCGCGCCTGGAAGAAAACCTCGCCACCCTGGCCGAGCGCCTGCCGGCGCCTTGCCTTGGGCGCGTGCCCAAGCTCAAGGGGGTCAGCGCCCAGGCCGTGGCCGAGCATCTGCAACTGGACCTTCTGGACTAGGCTGAGTCTATTGGCGGGCACTGTGCCATTAGTGTTTTTGTCGGGCCTTTTGCCTGTTGGTCTGCTTCAATAGGCGCATTGATTGTTACCCGTGGCACCTGCCACCTGGAGAAAATGACATGGAAATCTCGGGCAGCTCCGCATTCTATGCCGGCCTGAGCTCGATTCAGACCGGTCAGAACCGTGTCGATCAAGCGGCCAACCAGATCGCCACCACCACGGTCGAGCGTTCTGCCACCAGCCAGTCCAGCGACTACCAGGCCGAGCGCCTGCGTTCGGTGGACCGCAGCCAGCAGATGGATCTGGCCACCAGCACCGTTGAATTGGCACTGGGCAAGCACCAGGTCGAACTGGGTGTCAAAGTGGCCAAAGCGTCCGACGAAATGCTCGGCACCCTGATCGACACCTTCGCCTGAGCCGTCCTGGCTTACCCACGGCGACCCTTTTCATCACCTCTTCATCTCGCGTCCCGGCCTTTGCAGGCCGGGCGTTTGGCTGCACCTGCGGTTTGTGCAGCGGCGGCCGGAGCGCAGTTCGGCATGGCAGATCTGCCCTCTGGCGGGTGCTTGACAAGGTTTCGGCGTAAACGTATGTTTCAAACAACTGTTTGACCGAAAGCCGCCTAGCGCGTGTCGGTATGTCGCGGTCTCCCTATCAAGGATTCATCAGCAGAGGTTCATCGCTATGCCTGATTACAAAGCCCCCTTGCGTGATATTCGTTTCGTTCGCGATGAACTGCTGGGCTACGAAGCGCACTATCAGAGCCTGCCGGCCTGCCAGGACGCGACGCCCGACATGGTCGACGCGATCCTTGAGGAAGGCGCCAAGTTTTGTGAACAGGTACTGGCCCCGCTGAACCGTGTGGGCGACCTGGAAGGCTGCACCTGGAGCGAGTCGGGCGTTAAGACCCCAACCGGCTTCAAGCACGCCTACAAGCAGTTCGTCGAAGGCGGCTGGCCGAGCCTGGCGCATGACATCGACCATGGCGGCCAGGGCCTGCCGGAGTCGCTGGGCCTGGCGGTGAGTGAAATGGTCGGCGAGTCGAACTGGTCGTGGGGCATGTACCCGGGCCTGTCGCATGGCGCGATGAACACCATCTCCGAGCACGGCACCCCCGAGCAGCAGGAGGCTTACCTGACCAAGCTGGTGTCGGGCGAATGGACCGGCACCATGTGCCTGACCGAACCGCACTGCGGCACCGACCTGGGCATGCTGCGCACCAAGGCCGAGCCACAGGCTGACGGCTCCTACAAGGTCACCGGTACCAAGATCTTCATCTCGGCCGGCGAACACGACATGGCCGACAACATCGTGCACATCGTGCTGGCCCGCCTGCCCGATGCACCGGCGGGCACCAAAGGCATTTCGCTGTTCATCGTGCCCAAGTTCATGCCGACCGCCGATGGCGGCGTGGGCGAGCGCAACGCGGTCAGCTGCGGTTCGATCGAACACAAGATGGGCATCCACGGCAACGCCACCTGCGTGATGAACTTCGACGCCGCCACCGGCTACCTGATCGGCCCGGCCAACAAAGGCCTGAACTGCATGTTCACCTTCATGAACACCGCTCGCCTGGGTACCGCGCTGCAAGGCCTGGCCCACGCCGAAGTGGCATTCCAGGGTGGCCTGAAATATGCGCGTGACCGCCTGCAGATGCGTTCGCTGACCGGCCCGAAAGCCCCGGACAAGGCGGCTGACCCGATCATCGTGCACCCGGACGTGCGTCGCATGCTGCTGACCATGAAGGCGTTCGCCGAAGGCAACCGCGCGATGGTCTACTTCACCGCCAAGCAGGTCGACATCGTCAAGTACAGCCAGGATGAGGAGGAGAAGAAGAAGGCCGATGCACTGCTGGCCTTCATGACCCCGATCGCCAAGGCGTTCATGACCGAAGTCGGTTTCGAGTCGGCCAACCATGGCGTGCAGATCTACGGCGGCCACGGTTTCATCGCCGAGTGGGGCATGGAGCAGAACGTTCGCGACAGCCGCATCTCGATGCTGTACGAAGGCACCACCGGCATCCAGGCCCTCGACCTGCTGGGCCGCAAGGTGCTGATGACTCAGGGCGAAGCGCTCAAGGGCTTCACCAAGATCGTGCACAAGTTCTGCCAGACCCATGAAGGCAACACCGCCATCGGCGAGTTCGTCGCGCCGCTGGCTGCGTTGAACAAGGAGTGGGGCGAGCTGACCATGAAGGTCGGCATGGCCGCGATGAAGGACCGTGAGGAAGTCGGTGCCGCCTCGGTGGACTACCTGATGTACTCCGGTTACGCGTGCCTGGCCTACTTCTGGGCCGACATGGCGCGCCTGGCGGCCGAGAAGCTGGCGGCCGGCACCACCGAAGAGGCGTTCTACACCGCCAAGCTGCAGACGGCGCGCTTCTACTTCCAGCGTATCCTGCCGCGTACCCGCACCCACGTCGCCACCATGCTGTCGGGTGCGAGCAACCTGATGGACATGAACGAAGAGCACTTCGGCCTCTCGTACTGAGTCATGGCCTGAAACAAAAAACGCCCGCCCTCACCGGCGGGCGTTTTTGTATTGGGTTACGAATAAATCCTAAGCCTCGCTCCCTCCCTGCCGTTACAGCGCCTGCGGCATATTCATCTATTCATGTGCGCTGCCGACACATTAAAGGCACAATGCCATTACTTGATCTGCCGGGTCGGAGATTCCCTTGTTTCGTTTATCCGCTGTACGCCTGAGCCATTTTCTACCGTCGCTGTTCTTGCTGGTGTCGGGGCTCGCGGCTGCTTATGTCAGAGACCTCAGCGTCTTCTTCACATCGCTGTTCAACGTGTTGCCCACTCTGGTGCTGTTGCTCGGGGGGGCCTACTGCGCGGTGTACCGCCGCCAGCGTGAACTGTTCCTGATGGTCACGGTGTACATCGCCTACTTCCTGCTCGACACCCAGACCGACTTCTACCGTGACAACGGCGTGGTACGTGAAGATGCGGCTGTGGTGTTCCACCTGGTGTGCCTGCTGCTGCCGATCCTGTTCGGGTTGTACGGCGCCTGGCAGGAGCGCACCCACCTGTTCCAGGACATGGTGGCGCGCTTTGCCGTGCTGCTGGCGGTGGGCAGCGTGGCCCTGGGCCTGGAGCAGAGTTATCCGCAGGCGCTGCTGGGCTGGCTGGCGGAGATCCGCTGGCCGGCGCTGCATGGCCAGTGGATGAGCCTGATCCAGCTGGCGTATCCGGTGTTCTTCTGTGCCTTCGTGCTGCTGGTGGTGCAGTACCTGCGTGAACCGCGGCCCTTGCATGCGGCCCAGGTGATTGGTCTGGTCGGTATTTTCTGGATGCTGCCCAAGACCTTCATCCTGCCCTTCACCCTGAACATCATGTGCAGCCAGGTGATGCTGATGATTGCCGCGGCGGTCTCCCACGAGGCCTATCAGATGGCCTTTCGCGACGAGCTCACCGGCCTGCCGGGCCGGCGCGCGCTCAACGAGCGCATGCAGCGCCTGGGGCGCAACTATGTGCTGGCGATGACCGACGTCGACCACTTCAAGAAATTCAACGATACCCACGGCCACGACGTCGGCGACCAGGTGCTGCGCCTGGTGGCCAGCAAGCTGTCGAAGGTCACCGGTGGTGGTCGCGCCTACCGCTATGGCGGCGAAGAATTTGCGCTGGTGTTTGCGGCCAAGACCCTGGAGGAGTGCCTGCCGCACCTGGAGGCGGTGCGCGAGGTGATCGCCAACTACAATATCCAGCTGCGCAACCAGGACAGCCGCCCTCAGGATGACCAGCAAGGGCGCCAGCGCCGCGGTGCCGCAGGTGCGGGCAGTGTCTCGGTGACCATCAGTATCGGTGCTGCCGAGCGCCTGCCCGAGCACCGCAGCCCTGATGAGGTGCTCAAGTCTGCCGACCAGGCGCTGTACAGCGCCAAGGGCGCGGGGCGTAACTGCACCATGACCTATGGTCATCAGGCCAGGCGAGGGGCGGTGCGTACGGCGTGACTTGAACTGACTATTCAGTCGTTAGATGACCCTATGTCTCGCAAAAGTTGTTCGGTTACACTGGTCCGCAACTGTGTAGCGGCCTCGCGAGGCCGCCCCGACTCAAGGTGAGAGGTTGCCATGGCTGACTATAAAGCGCCCCTGCGCGATATGCGCTTCGTGCTCAACGAAGTCTTCGAAGTGTCCCGGCTGTGGGCGCAATTGCCCGGGCTGTCCGAGGTGGTCGACGAAGAGACGGCGCTGGCGGTACTCGAAGAAGCCGGCAAGGTCACCAGCCAGCGAATCGCCCCGCTGAGCCGCAGCGCCGACGAGGAGGGCTGCCACTGGGATAACGGCGCCGTGCGCACCCCGGCCGGCTTCATCGACGCCTACCGTACCTATGCCGAAGGTGGCTGGGTGGGGGTGGGCGGCGACCCGGCCTACGGCGGCATGGGCATGCCCAAGGTGATCTCGGCCCAGGTCGAGGAAATGGTCAACTCGTCCAGCCTGGCCTTCGGCCTGTACCCGATGCTCACCGCCGGCGCCTGCCTGTCGATCAACGCCCATGCCAGCGACGAGTTGAAGGCGCAGTACCTGCCGAACATGTACGCCGGTGTCTGGGCCGGCTCCATGTGCCTGACCGAGCCTCACGCCGGTACCGACCTGGGCATCATCCGCACCCGCGCCGAGCCGCAGGCCGATGGCAGCTACAAGGTCACCGGCACCAAGATCTTCATCACCGGCGGTGAGCACGACCTGACCGAGAACATCATTCACCTGGTGCTGGCCAAGCTGCCGGATGCGCCGGCGGGGCCCAAGGGCATCTCGCTGTTGCTGGTGCCCAAGTTCCTGGTCAATGCCGATGGCAGCCTGGGCGAGCGCAACCCGGCCACCTGTGGCTCGATCGAGCACAAGATGGGCATCCAGGCCTCGGCCACCTGCGTGATGAATTTCGACGGTGCCGTGGGCTATCTGGTCGGCGAGCCGAACAAGGGTCTGGCAGCGATGTTCACCATGATGAACTACGAACGCCTGGGTGTTGGCATCCAGGGCCTGGCTTCTGCCGAGCGCTCCTACCAGAACGCCATCGAGTACGCCCGCGACCGCCTGCAAAGCCGCGCCCCGAGCGGCCCCCAGGCCAAGGACAAGGCGGCCGATCCGATCATCGTGCACCCTGACGTGCGCCGCATGCTGCTGACCATGAAGGCCTTGAACGAAGGCGGGCGGGCCTTTTCGACCTACGTGGCGATGCAACTCGACACGGCCAAGTTCAGTGAAGACCGTGACGTGCGCAAGCGCGCCGAAGACCTGGTCGCCTTGCTGACCCCGGTGTCCAAGGCGTTCCTGACCGACCTGGGCCTGGAAGTCACCGTGCATGGCCAGCAGGTGTTTGGCGGCCATGGCTACATTCGCGAGTGGGGCCAGGAGCAATTGGTGCGCGATGTGCGCATCACCCAGATCTACGAGGGCACCAACGGTATTCAGGCGCTGGACCTGATGGGGCGCAAGGTAGTGGGCAGCGGTGGCGCGTTCTACACACTGTTCGCCGACGAGATTCGCCATTTCATCGCTACGGCCGACAGCCAACTGGGCGAGTTCGTACAACCTTTGCAGGCCGCTCTGACCACGCTCGACGAGTTGACCGCCTGGGTTCTGGACCGCGCCAAGGCCAACCCCAACGAAATCGGTGCAGCGTCGGTGGAGTACCTGCAAGCCTTCGGCTATACCGCCTATGCCTACATGTGGGCATTGATGGCCCGCACCGCACTGGCCAGGCAGGGCGAGGACGATTTCTACGCCAGCAAGCTGGGCACGGCGCGCTTCTACTTCGCCCGTCTGCTGCCGCGTATCCACTCGCTCAGCGCGTCGGTGCGTGCGGGCAGTGAGTCGCTGTACCTGCTCGATGCCGATCAGTTCTGACTGTTAATGCGTCATGTAAGCATTTGCTTACATGGCGTGGTGACGTTTCGCCTCTTCCCCAGGATTGGATCCACAGTTAATCTTCACTCTATGGACGTAGCGCAGGAAGCGCACTGACCATAACAGGGACACGAAGGATTCCTGCCAGGACGGCGGGTCGAAAAGGATGTCAGGGAAACAGTCTGCAAAGCCCCGCTTCGGCGGGGTTTTCTTTTGCCCGGGTTTCAGCCGAGCACATCCAGGGGCGATACGCCGATCTGACGCGGGTCGACCTCCTCCTCCAGCAACGTACGCAGCAGTTCTACCGATGCTTGCTGGCGTTGCGCATCGCGAAACACCAAACCTACCTTGAGCGGTACCCGCGGTTCGCTGAGCGGCTTCCACAGCAGCTCTGGATCGTGCGTGGCTTCCCGCGCGCGCCCCGGCAGCACGGTGGCCAGCGAAGACTGCACCAGGCTGTCGAGAATCCCGCCCATGTTGTTCATTTCGGCCTGTACCTGCGGGCGTCGTCCCAGGTTGGCCAGTTGTGTCTGCCAGATCTGGCGCACCTGGAACTCTTCGCCCAGCAACAGCATGGGCAGTTCGGCTGCCTGTTTGAGCGACACCTTCTTGAACTCGCGCAGCGGGTGGTTGTGCGCAATCACCAGTTGCAGTTCGTCCTCATACAGCAGCAGCCCGTGCAGCCCCGGCTGGCGGGGCGGCAGGTAACTGATGCCGATGTCCAGCGTGCCGTTGAGCAGGCGCCGCTCGATCTCCAGCCCCGACAGTTCATAGATCTGCACTACAAGGTGCGGCTGCGCCTTGCGCAGGCGGTCGAGCAACTGCGGCACCAGGCTGGGGCGCACGGTCTGCAGCACGCCGATGGCCAGGGTGCGCAGGGCCTGGCCGCGGAAGTTGCGCAACGCCTCGCGGGCGCGCTGCAAGCCGTCAAGCAGGGGCAGGGCGTGGTTGTACAGGGTGTGTGCGGCCAGGGTCGGGAGCAGGCGCTTGTTGCCGCGCTCGAACAGGCTGACGTCGAGGCTGTGCTCCAGCTGGCGGATCTGTTGCGACAGGGCTGGCTGTGACAGCGAAAGGCGTTCGGCGGCCCGGCCCACATGGCCTTCCTCGTACACCGCGACGAAATAACGCAGTTGGCGAAAATCCATAAGCAATACTTATCGAAAAAGCTCGAAAAACGAAATGGCCGAAGGCCTGCAAGGCGCCTAGTCTACCCATATTCCACGAGGCTTACAGGGCCACAGAGCGTTCCGGGTAACGTGGAGATGGATGGCAGTTACATAGGCAAGGCAAATTTGCTGTAGCGATCAGCGTGGACCTCTGGAGCATGCGCGTTTGAAAAACCTCCTGAATTACCCGGCCCTGTGTGTACACCACGTGATGTGGCACGGGCAGCGCGCATGAACCTGTTCAATCTGCGCCGCCAGGCAGCGCGTGCCGCCGAGCGGGCCCCGGCCCCGGTGGCACGGGCCCAGACCGAGCAGCTCTCGCGCGGCTGCCTGATGCCGGCTACCGAGCGTGCACCGCAGGTATTCGTGCGCGGTCAGGGCTCGTGGCTGTGGGACAGCGAAGGCCGTGCCTATCTGGACTTTACCCAGGGCTGCGCGGTGAACAGCCTCGGGCATAGCCCCAAGGCACTGGTGCAGGCGCTGAGCGCGCAAGCCCAGGCCTTGATCAACCCTGGCGCGGGTTTTCACAACCGTGGCCTGCTGCAACTGGTCAACCGCCTGTGCAGCAGCACCGGCAGCGACCAGGCCTACCTGCTCAACAGTGGTGCCGAGGCCTGCGAAGGGGCGATCAAACTGGCGCGCAAGTGGGGGCAACTGCATCGCAACGGTGCCTATCACATCATCACCGCCCGCCAGAGCTGCCATGGGCGCAGCCTGGGGGCACTGTCGGCGTCGGACCCTTCGGCGTGCAACCGCTGCGAGCCAGGCGTGCCGGGCTTCAGCAAGGTGGCGTTCAACGACCTGGCGGCGCTGCATGGCGCAGTGGACTCGCGCACCGTGGCGATCATGCTTGAGCCGATCCAGGGCGAGGCGGGTGTCATTCCGGCCACCGGCGAGTACCTCAAGGGCGTCGAGCGGCTATGTCGTGAACTGGGCATCCTGCTGATCCTCGATGAAGTACAGACCGGTGTGGGGCGCTGCGGTGCGCTGCTGGCCGAGCAGACGTATGGTGTGCGCGCCGACATCATTACCCTGGGCAAGGGCCTGGGTGGTGGCGTGCCGCTGGCCGCCTTGCTGGCGCGGGGCACGGCCTGCTGCGCCGAGGCGGGTGAGCTGGAGGGCAGCCATCATGGCAATGCGCTGATGAGCGCTGCGGGCCTGGCAATTCTGGATGCGGTGCTGGAGCCCGGCTTCCTGGAGCAGGTGCAGGCGTCGGGGCGGCACCTGCGCGATGGGTTGAGCCACCTGGCCGGCCGTTATGGCCAGGGTGAAGTGCGTGGCCAGGGCTTGCTGTGGGGCCTTGAGTTGAGCGACGACACGGCCGCTGCCGTGGTCAAGGCGGCCTTGCAGGAGGGCCTGCTGCTGAACGCGGCGCAGCCCAATGTGCTGCGCTTTTCGCCGGCGCTGACTGTGAGCCGGGGCAACATCGATGAAATGCTGCTGCGCCTGGGCCGGGCCTTTGCCCGGGTGCACACGGCCCGGCTCGACCCGCGGCGTGCGTGAGCGGCGGCGCCGCCAAGAATTCTACGAACCGTCTCGCGTTCCTGCGCATCGCCCCGGGCCTGATCCTTTTGGCCAGGGGCGTTTTTTTGCGCAGTGCTGGCAATTTGAACCACTGGGCAGGCGCTGTAGTCTGTTGTTAGGACTTTACTCGAGGAACTGCCCGATGGACCTGATTCGAATTATCTTTGCCATTCTGCTGCCCCCACTGGGTGTTTTCCTGCAGGTCGGTTTTGGCGGCGCCTTCTGGCTGAACATCCTGCTGACGTTGTGCGGGTACATTCCGGGCATCGTGCACGCGGTGTACATCATCGCCAAGCGCTAAACCGCGTCGCGGCCTTCGCTGGCAAGCCAGCTCCCACAGGGGTCACCGCAGTCCCTGTGGGATGGCTTGCCAGCGAAGGGGCCGTCAAGGCTGGTCCAGAACGTCGCGGTAGAACTTCCATTCCTCTTCCAGCGCATGCGCCAGGTTGGCCGCGGTCCTGAAGCCATGGCGTTCGGTCGGGTAGAAATGTGCTTCGGTCCTGACCCCGTTGGCCTGCAACGCCGCCAGCATCGAGCGGGTCTGCTCCGGCACCACCACCGCATCCAGTTCGCCCTGGAAGAAAATCACCGGTACCTTGATCTGCGCCGCATGCAGCAACGGCGTGCGCGCCTGGTAGCGCTCGATATCCTGTTGCGGGTCGCCGATCAGCCAATCCAGATAGTCGCCCTCGAACTTGTGCGTGGCGCGTGTCAGCGCCAGCGGATCGCTCACCCCGTACAGGCTGGCACCCCCCCTGAACACATCATGGAACGCCAACGCACACAAGGTGGTGTAGCCCCCCGCGCTGCCACCCCGAATGAACGCCTGAGCCGGGTCGATCAACCCTTGCCCGGCCAGGTAGCCGACCACTGCGCAGGCATCCTGCACATCCACCTCGCCCCAGCGCAGGTGCAGCGCCTGGCGGTACGCCCGCCCGTAGCTGCTGCTGCCACGGTAATTGAGGTCGGCCACGGCAAAGCCGCGCTGGGTCCAGTACTGGATGCGCGGGTCCAGCACCGGATAGCACGCCGAGGTCGGCCCGCCATGCACGAACACCACCAGGGGCGGGGCGTTCACAGCCTCCATGGGGGCATAGAAGAACCCATGCGCCACCCCGTCGCCGCTGGGGTAGCTGATGCTCTGCGCACGGCTGATGCGCTCGCTGGGCAAGGGCAATGCCCCGCCGGCCAGCACCTGTACCTCACGGCTGCGGCGGTCGATGGCGATGACGGCCGGCGGGCTGATGGCGGAGGCGGCGATGACATACAGGCACTCATCGTCGATATCCAGGCAACGGAAACGGCTGTAGGCATCGCTGAAGTCTTCCCGTGCGCCGCCGGCATGGCGCAGGCCCAGGCGGCTGAAGCCCCCCTCGAACCAGCTTGCCACGTATGCGTCGCCACCCAGTGGCAGCCACGTGCTGGCGCCCAACTGCCAGGGCGCGCCAGCATGGTCTGCGCGCTCGGCAGGCAAGGCCGTCCAGCCGTCTGGGGTTTCGCCCCAGGGTTGCCAGTAGCCATCGCGGTCCGACAGGCAGTACAGGCGCCCGTCTGCATCGAAGCGCGGCTGCTGCAGCGACTCAGGCTGTGCATCGGCGCCGGCTACGCAGCGCGGTTCACCCCAGCGGTCTGCGTCCAGGCGTTCGGCACACAGTAAACGGGTGGCAGTCCAGGGTTGCTCTGGCCGGCTCCACTCGATCCAGGCCAGGCGCTGGCCATCGGCGCTGAGGGTGGGGGCTGCGTAGAAGTCGGCGCCTTCGGCCAGCACCTCGCGCTCGCCCCCGGCAGCGATTGCCACCAGCCGATGTTCGGCACCCTCCGGCCCATGGGTTTCTTCCACGGCCAGCACCTGGCCTGCCGCCCAGCGCACATCGCCGTAGCGACGCTCACCCCGGGTCAGCGCGCGCGGTGCGCTGGCGTCGAGGTCCTGGGTGTAGAGCTGCTGATCGGTCTCATTGACGAACACCACCGCGTTTTCGCTCAGGCAGAAACTGCCTCCACCGTACTCATACACCCGGCTGCGCGCACTGAAGCCGTCGGGCGTCAGGCAGCGGGCCTGGCCATCGCGCCACTGCCAGATCCGGCAGGCGCCGTCCTGGGGGCGGAACTCGTTCCAGAACAGGCCCTGCGGGCTGGCCTTGAGTTCGGCATAGTCGGTGCCGGCGGCAACCGCCTGTTGTGCGCTGAAACGCTCAGCCGCGGGCGATGAGACGGGAGTTTCGATCATTGCGAAAGGTCATCTGGTCGATGGTCTGGCTGGCGGTTTCGGCCTCCTCCCGGGCAGCGAGGATGATCCCGTGGTCCGCCGACTTGGCGCACACCGGGTCGGCATTGCTGGCGTCACCGGTGAGCATGAAGGCCTGGCAGCGACAGCCGCCGAAGTCCTTTTCCTTCTCGTCGCAAGAGCGGCACGGCTCGGGCATCCAGTCGTAGCCGCGAAAGCGATTGAAGCCGAACGAGTCATACCATATGTGCTGCATGCTGTGTTCGCGCACATTGGGAAACTGCACCGGCAACTGGCGTGCGCCGTGGCAGGGCAGCGCCGTGCCGTCGGGGGTGACGGTCAGGAAGATGCTGCCCCAGCCGTTCATGCAGCCCTTGGGGCGCTCTTCATAGTAGTCCGGGGTGACGAAAATCAACTTGCACGGGTTGCCGGCCGCCTGGAGTTTCTCGCGGTACTCGTTGGTGATGCGTTCGGCGCGTTCGAGCTGCGCGCGGGTCGGCAGCAGGCCGGCGCGGTTCAGGTGTGCCCAGCCGTAGAACTGGCAGGTGGCGAGCTCGACGAAGTCGGCTTCCAGCGCGATGCACAGCTCGATGATGCGGTCGATCCTGTCGATGTTGTGCCGGTGGGTGACGAAGTTCAGCACCATGGGATAGCCGTGGGCCTTGACCGCTCGGGCCATCTCCAGCTTCTGCGCGAAGGCCTTCTTCGAGCCTGCCAGCAGGTTGTTGACCTGCTCGTCGCTGGCCTGGAAGCTGATCTGGATATGGTCCAGGCCGGCGCGCTTGAAGTCGGCGATCTTCTGTTCGGTCAGGCCGATGCCGGAGGTGATCAGGTTGGTGTAGTAACCCAGCCGTCGGCCCTCGCCAATCAGCTCGGCGAGGTCCTGGCGCACCAGCGGTTCACCGCCGGAAAAGCCCAACTGCGCGGCACCCATTTCGCGCGCCTCGGCCATGACCTTGAACCACTGCTCGGTGCTCAGCTCCTTGCCCTGTTCGGCGAAATCCAGCGGGTTGGAGCAGTACGGGCATTGCAGCGGGCAGCGGTAGGTCAACTCGGCCAGCAGCCATAGCGGCAGGCCGACCTGGGGCTTGGCCGGCACCTCACTCAAGGACGATCCAGTGTTGCTCACGGGCGACCTCCATGAATTGCTCGATGTCTTCACCGAGCTCGGGTACACCGGGGAACTGCTCATCCAGCACGGCAATGATCGCGGCCACGTTGCGCTCGCCGTCGATCAACCCGCCGATCAGCGCGGCGCTTTCGTTGAGCTTGATCATGCCCTCCGGGTAGAGCAGCACATGGCCCTTCTGTGCGGGTTCGTACTGGAAGCGATAGCCGGGGCGCCAGCGTGGCGTCTTTGTGCGGTCGAAACTCATAACGTAATCCCCTTGTGCCATACCCGTTCGGTTGTGACGCTGTGGTAAGGCGGGCGGTTCAGTTCATAGGCCATGCTCATGGCGTCGAGCATGCTCCACAGAATATCGAGCTTGAACTGCAGGATCTCCAGCATGCGCTGCTGGCCTTCGAACGTGGTGTAGTGCTGCAGGGTGATGCTCAGGCCATGCTCCACGTCGCGCCGGGCCTGCCCCAGGCGGGTACGGAAGTATTCATAGCCGGCCGGATCGATCCACGGGTAGTGCTGTGGCCAACTGTCCAGGCGCGACTGATGGATCTGCGGCGCGAACAGTTCGGTCAGCGAACTGCTGGCGGCTTCCTGCCAACTGGCGCGGCGGGCGAAGTTGACGTAGGCATCGACCGCAAAGCGCACGCCGGGCAGCACCAGCTCCTGCGAGCGCAACTGGTCCGGGTCGAGCCCCACCGCCTGGCCCAGGCGCAGCCAGGCTTCGATACCGCCGTCTTCGCCGGGCGCGCCGTCGTGGTCGAGCAGGCGCTGGATCCACTCGCGGCGGATCTCGCGGTCGGGGCAGTTGGCCAGGATCGCCGCATCCTTCATGGGGATGTTGACCTGGTAGTAGAAGCGGTTGGCGACCCAGCCCTGGATCTGTTCGCGGCTGGCGCGGCCTTCATACATCGCCACGTGGTAGGGGTGATGGATGTGGTAGTAGGCGCCCTTGGCGCGCAAGGCCTGCTCGAAGGCAGCGGGTGACAGCGGTACGGCTTCGCTCATGTCGGCTCCTACAGCTCGATGCTCATGCCGTCGAAGGCCACTTCGACGTTGCGCCGTGCCAGTTCGGCGCGCTCGGCGGAGTCTTCATCGAGAATCGGGTTGGTGTTGTTGATGTGGATAAGCACCTTGCGCTGGTCGGGGAAGCCCTCCAGCACTTCGAGCATGCCGCCGGGGCCGTTCTGCGCCAGGTGGCCCATTTCGCGACCGGTACGGGTACCGACACCGCGGCGCTGCATTTCATCATCCTCCCACAAGGTGCCGTCGACCAGCAGGCAGTCGGCGTCCTGCATCATCTGCAGCAGCGTGGCGTCGACCTGGCCCAGGCCCGGTGCATAGAACAGCTTGCCGCCGGTGCGCAGGTCCTCGACCATCAGCCCCAGGTTGTCGCCGGGGTGCGGGTCGAAGCGGTGCGGGGAATAGGGCGGGGCGGCGCTGCGCAGCGGGAAGGGAGTGAAGCGCAGGTTCGGGCACGCCTGGATCACGAAGCTGCCTTCGAGCGCGATGCGGTTCCACTGCAGGCCGCCGTTCCAGTGGCTGAGCATGGTGAACAGCGGGAAGCCGGTGCTCAGGTCCTGGTGGACCATGTCGGTGCACCAGACCTGGTGCGGGCAACCTTCGCGCAGGCTGAGCAGGCCGGTGGTGTGGTCGATCTGGCTGTCGAGCAGGATGATCGCATCGATGCCGCTGTCGCGCAGGGCACGCGCCGGCTGCATCGGCGCAAAGCCCTGCAGCTGCGCGCGGATGTCCGGCGAGGCGTTGCACAGCACCCAGTGAATGCCGTCGTCGGACAGGGCGATCGACGATTGGGTGCGTGCGCTGGCACGCAGGCTGCCATCACGAAAGCCCTTGCAGTTGACGCAGTTGCAGTTCCACTGCGGGAACCCGCCACCGGCGGCGGAACCTAGAATCTGGATGTACATGGCCACTCCTGCACCGTCTGAAAATGAAAACGCCCCGGCTGACCGAGGCGTTGTACCGCAAGCAGACTCAGCGACTTGCGAAGTACATGGTCACTTCAAAGCCAATACGCAGGTCAGTGTAAGCAGGTTTGGTCCACATGGGAGTACTCCTTCCGGATAGGTCTGGGGGTGGGGCGCTACTTATTTAGGCTGCCACTGAAACAAGGGGTTACAACAGCCCGGGTAGCGCCATCTTACTAAAATTATTGAACCGTATGGTTAACCCTGTGTGAAAGGTTGTTGCGTTGCAGGTAACAATCCGCTGTCTTGCGGCGCGCTGGCCAGGTACAGGGCGTTGTCGAACAGGTGCAGGACGGCGTGCGCCAGTTGTTGCGCGGTCACGGCCAGGATGTCTGCCTGCAGTGCTGTCAGGCTCGGCGTGGCGACACCGGCCAGGCGGGCCTGCCATGCCCACTCGGCGACGTCGGCGTTACCCATGTCCGGCTCGTGGAACTGGGCCGCCAGGGCCTGGCGTGCCTCGGTATCGTCGGCCAGGTCATGGGCGAATGCGTCGAGCACGCTGCGTATGTGCCCGAGAAGTGCTGCCGGGCTGGCAGTGGGTGATTGCACGCCCAGCAGCAGACCGGTGCAGCCCTGCAGCTGGCGCAGCGCGCTGAACACCGCGTAGCCCAACTGCAGTTCTACCCGCAGGCGCTGGTAGAAGGGGCCTTGCAGCCGGTGCGCCAGCAGGCGATAGATCGCTTCGGCGCCCACTGGGGCGGGGCAGAACACCAGCAGTGCGTGCTCACCTTCGGGCAGCGGTACGTGGTGCCACTGGCCGATGATCTGGCCCGTGACCGTCTCGGCCATGCCCGGCTGGCCTGGCACGTGTGCCAGCAGCCTGTTCAACGCAGGCTGCGCAGTGTCGGCGAAGCCACTGCTCATGCCCTGCCACTGTGCATGCTGCCAGAGCGCATCGAGGTCGGCCTGGGCGATGAGGCACGAGGGCAATGGCCCCTGGTCGCGCCCGACGAGGTAGCACGGCAGTTGCTTGAGCAGCAGACGGATGGGAATCAGCGGCAGCTCGGCGCCATGACCTGCCGTCCAATCCTGGGGCGCGGGCAGGTGCAGCAGTGTCAATGCCTGCTCGACGACGGCAATCACGGCAGCCGGCGCCCCTGCGCAACGCAGTTGCCAGAGGTGTTCGCACCCGCTCCATTGCAGCTCTATCGAGGCGCGAGTGGCGCGTTCGGCCAAGGGGCGCAAGGCAATGTCCAGCACCTGCCACAAGCGCTCCCGTAGCGCCGAGTGCACCTGCCAGCGCAGGTGGATCACCCCGTACTGGCGCATTGGCGGCAGCAGCAGGCTGTGCTCAAGCCCCGCTGGCGTCGGTGCGGCGCCTGCTTCGATCAGTTCGGCGGCCAGCAGGGGCTCGGCAGGCGGCAGGTGCCAAGGCTGGCAAGCCTTGCCGGCAAAAGGTTCGAGCACGGCCTGCAGCGCCGCAAGGCCGGTGTCGTCAAGAGCGTCGAAGGGCTGGCCACTGCTGTCGCGACGCGCCAGTTCCAGTGCGCCAGCAGCCTGCGCCCGCGACTGCTGAAGGCGCGCGTATTCGGTGTTCAGGCGCGTGAGGTCGGCGCTGCGCAGAAAACTCAGCCAGTCCTTGAACAAGGCTTCAACCTGATCGGCTGGCGCCGTCTTGCTCAAGGTGAAGTGGGCGTGCACCAGGGCTTGCCCGCTGAATTCATACAGCGGCGTGAAACTGAAGCGCTCCAGCCAGCGGCGCTGGCGCAGCGTGGCCAGCAGCCCGCCGGGGCGGGTGTCCGAGAGCCAGGTGTGGAGGAAGGTGAGCGCCTGCGTGGCGTCTTCGGGCAGGTGTTCGTAGCCGAGCAACAGGTCGAGCTGTCCCGGCAGCGGCTCGGCCCGTGCAGGTCCAGCCAGCAACGTCGGTGGTGGGCCCTGCTCGATGGCCTGCCCCGGTGTGAAGGCAGCCCCATGGCGCACCGCCATCGCTTCAAGGGTCGCCAGCGATTGCGGACCGACCAGGCTCAGGGTCATCTGCCCGGCCTGGTAGAAACGCTGGTGAAAGCCTTTCAGGGCCTGCTGGAAGGCGTCGTCCGGCACGTTCAAGCTGTAGCGGTTACCGGCGTGAAAGCCGCTCAGCGGGTGTTGCTTCGACACGCTCTGCAGCAGTGTGAACTGGCGCTGGGCTTCAGGGTTGCGGGCCCAGGCAATGAACTCGGCATGGATCACTTCGCGCTCGCGCACCTGTTGCGCACGATCGGCCTGGGGCTGGGCGAGCATCCCGCACAAGCGTTCCACACCTCCTTCGAAGGCGGCCATGGGCACTTCGAAAAAGAAGTCGGTAGTGCGCTCGCGGGTACTCGCATTGACCTGGCCGCCCTGGCGCTGCACGTAGCGCATCAGCGCATCGTCGATCGGGAAGCGTGCGTTGCCGAGGAAGAACAGGTGTTCGAGAAAGTGCGCCAGGCCCGGCCACGCCCGTGGCGCATCGTGGCTGCCGGCCCGCACCCGTATGGCCGCAGCGCAGCGCTTGAGGTGTGGCGCATGGCGCAGGGTGACCTGCAGGCCGTTGGGCAGGGTGAGGTGGGCGCTGGACATGACGGCTCCGGTAACGTGCGAACCGTCATGCTAGCGGATAAATCAGGGCTTGCGCGGGCTGGCGTGGAGTTCGGTGCGCAGGTCGTGCAGGTAAGGCGTGCTGGCCCGCCCCTCGTGTACGCGCTGCAGGTCAAGGTCTGCGACCAGCAGCGTGGCGTCATGCCCGGCCATGGCCAGCAGGCTGCCATCCGGCCCGACGATGCTGCTCTGCCCGCAATAGTGGATCTGCTGCTCGGCGCCACAGTAGTTGGCGTAGACCAGGTAGCACTGGTTCTCCTGGGCGCGTACGCGCACGGTGAACTGACAGATGAAATCGTAGGGCTGCATGTTGGCCGTCGGCACCAGGATCAGCTCGGCACCTGCCATGGCCAGGCGCCGGGCGTTTTCGGGGAACTCGATGTCGTAGCAGATCAGCAGGCCGACTTGCCAGCCATTGAGCGTGACCACCGGAAAGTGGTCGGGGCCGGGGCTGAACATGGCCCGGTCGAGGCCGCCGAACAGGTGGGTCTTGCGGTAGTTGGCCAGGCTGCTGCCGTGGGCGTCGATCAACTGCACGCTGTTGTACACCTGGCCGTCATCGCCGAGTTCGGGGTAGCCGTAGACGATGGCAATGCGATTGGCCTGGGCGATGTCCACCACGGCCATGGCCGAGGGACCGTCCTGCGGCTCGGCCAGGCGTGCGACCGCCTCGCTGCCGATGTTGTAGCCGCTGAGGAACATTTCCGGGCACACCAGCAACTCGGCGCCGCGTGCGGCGGCCAGGTGCGCCTGCTGGTGCAGGCGCTCCAGATTGCCGGGTACGTCCAGCGGGTGCGGCGGGCCCTGGTACAGGGCTATGCGCATGGGGTTCTCCTTTCAGTCGGCCAGGGCAATCGGGCCGATCTCGTTGAATACATCGCCTGGGCCGGGATTGTCGGCGTGGGTGCGGCCACCAAAGTGGTTCATGATGCCCCACACCGCGTTGAGCGAGGTCTGCACGGCGCCTTCGACCCAGGCCGGGGTCCAGGATACATCGTCACCGGCGATGAACATGCCGCGCTGCTCGGCGGGCATTTCCTGCTGCATGAAGTGTGCGTACATGCGCTGATTGTAGCGATAGTGGCCGGGCAGGGCGCCCTTGAACGCGCCCAGGAAGTGCGGGTCGGCCTCCCACGACACGGTGATCGGGTCGCCGATGATGTGCCCGGCGATGTCGACCTTGGGGTAGATCTTCTTGAGGGCGTCCAAGGCCAGCTTCACGCGTTTTTCCACCGGGTGCGGGAGCATCTTGAGTGCATCGCTCATCCACGAGTACGACAGACAGATCACCCCCGGCTTGTCGTCGCCGTTGTCGAACAGGTAGGTGCCGCGGGTGAGGCGGTCGGTGAGGGTCATGCTCATCAGGTCGCGGCCGGTCTCGGGGTCCTTGTCCTTCCAGAACGGGCGGTCGACCATCACGAAGGTTTTCGACGCCTGCATGTAGCGGGTGCGGTCCAGGGCCATCCACATCTTCTGCGAGAACAGCGACTCTTCGCACTCGATCTGGGTGGTCAGCAGCCAGCTCTGGCAGGTGGTGAGCACGGCGGCGTAGTGGCGGGTGTCGCCCCAGGTGTCGGTGACGGCCAGGCGGCCATCGGCGGCACGGGCGATGCTTTTGACGCCCGAGCGCGGTGCGCCGCGGTGCAGCGTACTGAGACTGGTGCCGGCCGGCCAATGAGCACAGCGCTCAGGCACATGGCGCCAGATACCCTGTGGCACCTGCTCGACGCCGCCCACTACAAGGTGCTGGTGATCGTCGCAGTTGGTCATCACCACACGGAAGATCTCGAGCATCGAGTTGGGGAAATCCGAGTCCCAGCCACCGGTGCCGAAACCGACCTGGCCGAACACTTCGCGGTGCAGGAAGCTGAGCTTGGCAAAGGCCTTGGAGGTGGCGACAAAGTCGTAGAAGGTGCGGTCGTCCCACAGCGGTACCAGGGTGTTCCACAGTGCCTTCAGGCGCGGCACATCGCGCTCGCGGATGGCCTGCTGGATATCGCCGAAGCGGGCGCCGTCTTCCAGCGCATCGGCCCAGGCGTCGGCCACTTCCTGGAACAGTGCGGGCAGGTCGGCAAGCTTCTCGGCGTAGTGGGTCTGGCCTTCAAGGTCGACCACGGTGCTGCCCGAGGCTGCGGTCAGTGGGTTGGGAAAGGGGCGGGTTTCAAGCCCGAGCTTGTCGACGTAATGATAGAAGGCGGTAGAGGAGACCGGAAAACGCATGCCGCCCAGTTCCGCGACGATGCCATCGGTGCCGGCGAAGGTCTGCGAGCGCAGGCGCCCGCCCATTTTCGAGGCCTCGTAGACCACGGGCTTGAGGCCCAGCTTCATCAACTCATAGGCCGCCACGAGCCCGGCGATACCGGCACCGACGATGGCGACTTCTTCGCCGTGGCGCTCGGCGGGGATGCTGCCCAGACCAGCCGGGTGTTCGATCCAGTCGTCGAAGGCAAAGGGGAAGTCGGGGCCAAAGATGGTGATTGGCTTTTTACCGTCGGCGGGGTGGCGATTGTTGTTCATGAGTGACCTTGCCAGGGGCTGCGCGGGAGGCGGAGCTTGAGTATAGGAAATGCCTGGCGGTCATTTTACGGGGGGGGAGTGTTGGTTATTAAGGTGCAGAGTGTCGTCGTTTTGTGGTGATTCTGGTCATTATGACGATAATAATCTGCAAAGTGATGCGTCTGCTCAGGAGGACGCCGGCCAACTGAATGGCTGCATAGCCCTGCAGGACAGGTGTTGCAGGGGTGTCAAACCGGCTGGCCGCGGTCCACCTTGCTGCTGAGGATGATCGAAGTGGTGGTCTTCTCCACACCTTCCACGCTGCCGATCTGGTCGAGCAACTGGTCGAGCTGCTCGGGCGAGTCGCTGCGCAGCCACGCCACGTAGTCATATTCGCCACTGACCGCACACAGCTGCTGGACCTGGCCCATGGCGCTCAGGCGGCGCACCACCTCCTTGCCTGCACGTGGGCGCACGGTAATGCCGACATACGCCTGCAAGCCGCCGTCGATCACGCGCTGGCCAAGGCGTACACCGTAACCACTGATGACGTTGGTCTTCTCCAGACGCGCCAGACGCGCGGTCACGGTGGTGCGGGCAATCCCCAATTGTCGGGCCAGCATGGCCACGCTTTCGCGGGCGTTGATCTGCAGGGCGGCGATCAGTTGACGGTCGATTTCGTCGAGGGCGGCAGGGCGGGTGGGCATGGACAAGGTTCGTTTCAGTCGGCTCGAAAGGTGCGCCGATTAACGCAGCTAATCGGCGCACTGTCCACGCCAGCGCTGTCAGCTGGCGGCCTTGAAGCAATGTTCCAGCCCCGGGAACGCGCCGCTGCGTACTTCGTCGGCATAGTCTCCCAGCGCCTTCTCTATCTGCATTTGCAAGTCGGCGTAGCGTTTGACGAAGCGTGGCTGATACTCGCCGAACAGGCCCAGCAGGTCCTCGGTCACCAATACCTGTCCGTCACATGCAGGCGAAGCGCCGATGCCGATAGTGGGGATGCGCAGTTCTTCACTCACGCTGCGTGCGAGCGGTTCTGCAATGCCTTCGAGTACGACCGAGAATGCGCCGGCGGCTTGCATGGCCAAGGCATCGTCACGCACTTTCTGCGCGCTTTGCGGGTCGCGTCCCTGGGCTTTGAAGCCGCCCATGCTGTTGACCTGCTGGGGCATCAGACCGACGTGGGCCATGACCGGAATGCCGCGGCGCACCAGGAATTCGACGGTCTCGGCCATCTCGGCGCCGCCTTCGAGTTTGATGCCCTGGGCGCCGGTTTCGCGCAGCACGCGCGCGGCGCTGTGAAAGGCCTGTTCGTTCGATGCCTGGTAGCTGCCGAAGGGCAGGTCGACCACGACACAGGCGCGTTCGCTGCCGCGCATCACTGCCTGGCCGTGGGCGATCATCATGTCCAGGGTCACGCCCAGGGTGCTGGGCATGCCATACAGCACCATGCCCACCGAGTCGCCGACGATGATCAGGTCGGCATGGGCATCCACCCAGCGCGCCATCGGCAGGCTATAGGCGGTCAGCACTACCAGGCTGCCGGCGCCTTTGCGCTGCTGCAGGGCGGGAATGGTGAGGCGGTTGAGGCGTACATGCGTGCTCATCGACAAGGCTCCGATTGGGTTGTGCAGCGGGTTGCGGCGCAGGCTACCATCGGCATTCATGGCTCACTTGAGCACAGGGGACAGCTGATGCCGCAAACGGGACAGTCGTGCGAGGTGCCGCAGGTGCCGCTGGTGCTCACGCACCCGGTACAGCGGCGCATGTTCGGGATCCCGGCGGGCTATGAGGTGCAGATGCACAGCCACGACTGGGTGCAGTTCACCTATGCCAGTGCCGGGATCATGCAGGTGCTGACCGAGCACCACAGCTACCTGCTGCCGCCGCAATGCGCGCTGTGGATACCGGCCGGCGTGCGCCACACCGCGTTCAGCGAGCAGGCGCTGGCCTTTCGCGGGTTGTACCTGGATGCCTCGGTGCTGCAGGGTTATCGACGAGATTGTGCAGTGCTGCAGGTAACGCCGCTGGTGCGCGAGTTGATCGAGCGTGTCAGTCAGTTTCCCGACCACTACCCACCACAAGGACCGCAGGCGCGCCTGCTGCAGGTGTTGGTGGATGAGCTGCGCGAGCTGGTCGAAGCGCCGTTCAGCCTGCCGTTGCCCAGTGACCCGCGGCTGCGCCGGATCACGGATGCGTTGCAGGCTGAACCGGGTGACAACCGCACCATCGAGCAATGGGCGCAGCAGGTGGGTGCGTCGCGGCGCACGCTGGTGCGTCTGTTCCAGGCGCAGACGCAGCTGTCGTTTCGCGAGTGGCGTCAGCGCCTGCGCTTGCTGGCGGCGCTGCCGATGCTGGCGCAAGGCATGAGCGTGACCCGGCTGGCGAATGAGCTGGGGTACGACTCGGTGTCGGCGTTCATCGGTTTGTTCCAGCGTCATTACGGCAAGACGCCAGGGGCGTATGCGACCAGCCTGGCCAGATCATCCGGCTGAATATCCCTGGCACGGAGCACGGCGTGAGGTGGCATTCGTCACTGAATGTTTGTAATGGGAATGATTCGCTATTAAGGTGCGCGCGGTCGCCATGCATATGCGTGGCTTTTTTGGGCTTCCCGGGCTGGGGCGTGCCATGTCGCAACCTGAAACCGACTCGATCATTTCCCTTGATGTGCTCTACGGCGCGCACCACGGCTGGCTGCAGGGCTGGTTGCGGCGTTCGGTGGGGTGTTCGCAGCAGGCGGCGGATCTGGCCCAGGACACGTTCCTGCGCTTGCTGGTGCGCGGCCAGCCGATCAGCAACCTGGCGCCGCGGGCACTGCTCGCGCGGATTGCGCGCGGCCTGATGATCGATCACTGGCGACGGGATGCGCTGGAACGCGCCTATCTGGAGACCCTGGCGCAATTGCCGCTGAGCAGCCACCCGTCACCGGAGGTCCGCCACGAGGCCCTGCAGTGCCTGGAGCGCATCGCGAAGTTGCTCGATGGCCTCAAGCCTGCGGTGCGTGAAGCCTTTGTGCTGTATCAGCTGGGAGGCCTGAGCCACGCGCAGGTGGCGCAGGAGCTGGGGGTGTCCAGCCGCACCGTCGAGCGGCATGTGGCCAGTGCGCTGCTGCATTGCTATCGCGTGTGTTTCGAGGGGCCGCCATGAGCGTGTCTGCAGAACGCGTGCCTGAACCTATCGTGCGCGCAGCCATCGCGTGGCAGATGCGCTTGCGGACCAACGCCGGCAGTGCCGAGCTGCATGGCCAGTTCCAGGACTGGCTGGGCCGCGATACCCGCCATCAACTGGCCTGGCAACGCTTGCAGCAGATGGGGGGAATATTCCAGGCCAGCCCGCTGCCCGATGCTACTCAGACCATCCCCTTGTTGCGTCGGGCGGAGGTCGACCTGGGCCGACGCCGCGCGCTGAAAGTGCTGGGTCTGGGGGCGGCAGGCGTCACGCTGCTGGCGGTCAATGCACCGCCTGCCTGGCATGCCGACTTTTCCACGGGCGTTGGCGAACGTCGGCAGGTGGCACTGGCGGACGGCGGCCAGGTGCTGCTCAACACCGGCAGTGCGCTGGATGTACGGGGGCGCGAGTTGCTGTTGCGGGCCGGTGAAATGCTGCTGGACGGTGACCGCTGGCAGGCGCGGTGCCGCTTTGCGTCGTGCGAAGGGCAGCAGGCCAGGGTGCTGTTGCGCGAGCATGACGGCTACAGCGAGATTCGTGTGGCGCGTGGCCAGGTGCAGGTTCGGGCCGGCGCCGAGCAGCGCTCGCTGCAGGCCGGCGAGGGCCTGAGCGTATCGGCGCTGGGCATGAGCGCGCTGGGCCTGGGGCCGCTGGACCCCTTTGCCTGGGCGCGTGGCCTGATGGTGGTCAACGATATTCGGCTATCGGAGTGCCTGGCCGAGGCCGGGCGTTACCGCCAGGGCTGGCTGGGCTGCGACAGCGCAGTGGCCGAGCTGCGTCTTTCCGGGGTATTCCGTCTGGATGAACCGATGCAGATGCTGCGCAACCTCACCCACCTGCTACCGGTGAAAATCGTCGAGCGCACCCGCTGGTGGGTACGCATCGTGGCGGTGGCATAAAAAACTGTCGGATTTTTTCGACTCGTCCGGTTAGGGAAGATCATTCCCTCAATGGATACCGTCATGCGTTGTGCCAAACCCCTGCCGCTCCCTCCCACGCCTCGTGCGTTGCCCATGGCCATCTGCCTGGCGCTGGCCTTGATGGGCGGCACTGCGAGCCTGTCGGTGCAGGCCGCTGCAGCGGCGTCCGCAGTGGCTGCCCCGCGCATTGCGGCCGGCCCGCTTGGCCAGGCGCTGAGCACATTCGCAGAGCGGGCGGGCATCACGCTGTCGTATTCCCCGCAGCAGGTGCGTGGCCTGAACAGCCCGGGCCTGGTCGGTGGCGGATCGCTGGAGGATGGGCTGGCGGCCCTGCTCGGCAGCAGTGGCCTGGTCGCGCGCAAGACCGCGTCGGGGTATGTGGTGGTGCCCGCGCAGACCGAGTCGAGCCTTGAACTCGACGCTACCAGCATCGACGCAAGCGCCGTGCAGAGCGCCTTTGCACCGGTACCGGGATATTTCGCCAGCACAGCCAGCAGCGCCACCAAGACCGATCGGCCAATCCTGGAAACCGCACAGAGCATCAGTGTGGTCACCGCCGAGCAGATCGCCGACCGCAAGGTCAACCGCGTGGAGGATGCGGTGGCCTATAGCGCAGGCGTGCGGGTAGGCAGTTCGGGGCTTGATCCGCGCTTCGACATGATCAGCGTGCGCGGGTTCGAGACCACCATGGCCGCCGACTTCCTGGACGGCCTGCGTCAGCCCGGCAGCGGCTGGCTGTCGCTGTACTCCACCGAGGCCTACAACCTCGAACGTATCGAAGTGCTCAAGGGCCCGGCCTCGGTGCTCTATGGGCAGATCAGCCCTGGCGGCATGGTCAACCGGGTGAGCAAGCGACCAAGCCTGCTGGCCAGGAACGAGGTGCAGGTGCAGTCCGGCAATTACAACCATCAGCAGGGCCAGTTCGATATCGGTGGTCGCCTGGATGAGGACGGCGATGTGCTGTTCCGAACCGTCGGCGTGTACCGCGATGCCGAGAACTACATCGAACAACTGAACAACGATGTGCGCATGCTCGCGCCGTCGCTGAGCTGGCAGATCGACCCCGACACCAGCCTGACCGTGCTGGCGCAGTACCAGGAGCGTGAAACCGCGGGCTCGCCCATGCTCTACCAGCAAGGTGATCACCTGACCAACTTCTGGCAGGGCGACGAGTACTTCGACAAGCTTGAGCAGCGCCAGTGGACGCTCGGCTACGAGTTCGAGCACCGCTTCAACGACACCTTCACCTTCCAGCAGAACCTGCGTTACGGCCAGGTGGACACCACCAACCAGTACCTTGAGCCTTCCGAGGCCGGCGATGGTCATACCCTCGACCGTGACGCGGTCGGGGTGTACGAAGACATGTCCTCGCTGTCGACCGATACCCGCCTGGTGAGCCGCTTCGACACCGGTGAGCTGCGCCACACACTGGTCACCGGCTGGGACTACGCACGGGTCGAGACATCGCTGTTGTACGCCACCGGGCCTGGCCCGTCGCTGGACCGTTATGCCCCGGACTACCACCAGCCGGTAGCGCGCCCCACCGATCCGCTGGCCGACGAGGACGGGCTGGAGCACCGTAGCGGGCTCTACCTGCAGGACCAGATCGAGATCGATCGCTGGCGCCTTTCGGCCGGGTTGCGCCGCGACTTCGTGCATGTGCGCCGTACCAACAACCTGGCCGATACCAACCGCAAGGACACCGACTCGGCCACGACCGGGCAGCTCGGCGTGCTGTACCTGTTCGATAACGGCATCGCCCCCTACGCCAGCTATGCGACCTCGTTCCTGCCGCAAACCAGCAGCCAGCCCGACGGCTCGCCGTACAAGGCGACCGAGGGCAAGCAGTACGAAGTGGGCCTGAAGTACCAGCCGCCGGGCACCGAGACGATGCTGACGGCTTCGCTCTATCACCTGACGCAGCGCAACGTGCTCAACCGAGACCTGTCCGACCCGCTCAAGAGCATCGCCACCGGCGAGCAGGTGTCCCGTGGCCTTGAGCTGGAAGCGGTGTCCGACCTGAGCGATCGTCTGAAAATGACCGCCAGCTACAGCTACAACGATGCCGAGGTGACCAGGAGCAACGACGGCAACGAGGGCAAGGCACCGCTCAACGTGCCGCGCCACCTGGCTTCGCTGTGGCTCGATTACCGCCTGCCGTTCGGCCTGGGCGTGTCGACGGGGGCGCGCTATACCGGCAGCAACTATGGCGACAATGACAACAGGGTGAAGAACGAGGGCTACACCCTGGTCGATGCCGGCGTGCATTACGACTTTGGCGGTGGCCTGGATGGGGTGCGCCTGGCCTTCAATGCCCGCAACCTGACCGACAAGCGCTACATCAATTGTCAGCAGGGTTACTGCTATCGGGGCGAGGCGCGCAGCCTGGTCACCAGTCTCAGCTATCGCTGGTAAGGAGTGCGAGCATGATTGGCAAGGTTATGGTCTGGTTGGGTGCGCTTGTGCTCAGTGGCATTTCGGCGGCCCAGGCGCAGCCGGTGACGCTCGAGGGTACCGAGCAGTGGATGATGAAAAGTGCCGAAGGGCGCGAGTACCGCATCATGGTCAGCCTGCCGGAGGGCGATGTGCCATGGACGGGCGGTTACCCGGTGATCTATCTGCTGGATGGCAACGCCTACTTTCCGGCCTTTCATGCGGCCAAGCGGGCGCAGGACCGGCTGCGCGGCTCGATTCTGGTGGCGATCGGCTACCCGAGCGACACGCCGCTGGACTTCGAACGTCGTGCGTTCGACCTGTCGCCGCCCCAGCCTGCCGAACGCAACACACCGCCACAAGGCGGGCAGGACCTGTTTCTGGATTTCATCGAGAAGCGCCTGATGCCCAGGGTGGCCGAGCGCTTCAAGGTCGACCAGGACCAGCGCAGCCTGGTGGGGCATTCTTTCGGCGGGATGTTCGGGGTGTATGCACTGTTCACCCGCCCGGCGTTGTTCCAGCATGTGGTGGCGGTGAGCCCGAGCCTGTGGTGGCGCGATCGCTACCTGATGGCGCCTGAGCGTGCGTTCACCAAGCAGGCGCATGCCGGGCAGGTTGACCTGACCCATCGCAGCCTGACGTTGCTGATGGGCGAGCGCGACATGGTGCAGGAGATCCAGGATGCGCGGGCGCTGCAGCAGCGCCTGCAGGACCTTTCGCAGTATGGGCTGCGCAGTGATTTCCAGATCGAGGCGGGTGAGGACCACATGTCGGTGCCGTTTCGCATTCCCACGCGGGTACTGGATGAGTTGATCAGTACGCGGCGGTTTTGAGGGGCGGCACGTTGGGACCGACCCACTTGGTGAGCCGATCAGAGCGGCTATTCGGCTCATTACATGAGCCGATTACGATGATTATTCGGCTCACCGTCGCTTATTGGGTAGCACAGGCAGCAACGCCGCTACGCTAGAAACGCAAAAGCCGCGCGATGCGCGGCTTTGAGTATGGTGGGCCCACACGGACTTGAACCGTGGACCAAAGGATTATGAGTCCTCTGCTCTAACCAACTGAGCTATAGGCCCCAGTGGACGCGGATTATAGCGAGGGTTTCGAGGCTGTGCTATCCGAAAGATCCGAAACTGCCCGACGCAGAAAGGTCGCGGCAAATTCCGCCGCCGGCAACGGCAGGCTGACGATGTAACCCTGGATCTGTTCGCACCCTTCGGCCGCCAGAAACTGCTGCTGCGCCTGGGTCTCCACACCCTCGGCAATGATGGTCAATTGCATGCTGCGCCCCAGCGCAATGATCGCCCGCGCAATCGCCGCGTCATGCGGGTCATCCGGCAGGCCGCGGATGAACGACTGGTCGATCTTGAGGATGTCCAGCGGCAGGCGCTTGAGGTAGCTGAGCGAGGAATAGCCGGTGCCGAAGTCGTCGATCGCCAACTGCACGCCCAGGCGCTTGAGCTGATGCAGGATGGCCAGGGCCTCTTCGGCCTGGCTCATGATGAAGTTCTCGGTGATCTCCAGTTGCAGCTCGCCGGCCTTGAGCTGGTGGGTCTTGAGCAGTTGCTCGATGCGTTTGACCAGCAGCGGCTGACGCAACTGGGCGCCTGCCAGGTTGACCGACAGCGGCCCGAACGTGCGGTAGTGCTGTTTCCACACCTGCATCTGCCGACACGCTTGCTCCAGTACCCAGTCACCCAGTTGCAGGATCATGCCGTTCTCTTCGGCCAACGGGATGAAGTGCTCCGGTGGTACGTCGCCAAAGGTCGGGTGATGCCAGCGAATCAGCGCTTCGGCACCCACCAGGCTCTGGGTCTTGAGGCTGAACTTGGGTTGGTAGCTCAAGGTCAGCTCGTTGCGCTCGATGGCCCGGCGCAGTTCATGCTCCAGGGCAATCCGCTCTGCCGCCTGGGCCGTGAGGTCGCGGGTGTAGCTCTCGACGCGGTTGCGCCCCTTGGCCTTGGACCGGTACATCGCTGCATCCGCGTTGCGGATCAGCGAGGCTACGTCGGTGCCGTCCTGCGGGTACAGGCTGGTACCGATGCTGGCACTGGTGAAGAACTCGTGCTCGCCGGCCTGGAACGGCGCACCGAAGCACGCCAGCAGCTTGTTGGCGATGTGTTCGGCATCACTGGCCTGGTGCAGGCCGGGCAGCAGGATGATGAACTCGTCACCGCCTAGCCGCGCCACGGTATCGATATCGCGCACCTGCTCCTTCAGGCGCTGGGCAATGGCCTTGAGCAGCAGGTCGCCGACCGGGTGGCCCAGGCTGTCGTTGATGTGCTTGAAACGGTCCAGGTCCAGGAACAATACCGCGCCCTGGCGGCTGGAAGCCTGCGCGCAGTTGAGCGCGGCCAGCAGCCGGCTCTCGAACAGGGTGCGGTTGGGCAGGCCGGTCAGCGGGTCGTGGTGCGCCTGGTAATCAAGCTTGGCCTGGGCATGCTTGAGGCTGGAGATGTCGGCGAACACCGCCACGAAATGGGTGATGGCGCGTTCGTGGTTGCGTACCGCGCTGATGGTCAGCCAGGCCGGGTAGAGTTCGCCATTCTTGCGCCGGTTCTGGATTTCGCCCTGCCAGTGGCCTTCGGCGGTCAACTGGTGCCACAGTGCGGCATAGAACGCGCTGTCGTGCTGGCCAGAGGCGAGCAGGCGCGGGGTCTGCCCGAGGGCTTCGAACTCGCTGTAGCCGGTGATCTCGCTGAAGGCACGGTTGACCGCGCTGATGTGCTGGTCGATGTCGGTGATCAGTACGCCTTCGGCGGTATTTTCGAAGACGGTGGCTGCCAGTTGCAGCTTTTCCTGCATCAGGTGCCGTTCGGTGATGTCGCGGGCAATGGTCAGCATGCAGTCGACACCGGCAATCGGCAGTGGTCGTGCCGACAGTTCGCACAGGCGGATCTGCCCATCTGCCCGGCGTATGTGGCAACTGAAGTCACGCACGAAGCCGTTCTTTTTCAACTGTTCGAGCAGGGTACGGCGCTCGTTCAGGTCGACCCAGATACCCAGGTCCAGGGAGGTGTGGTCCAGCGAGAGGTGGCTGTCGAAGCCGGTCAGGCGGCAGAACCCGTCGTTCACTTCGAGCAGCAGGCCGTCGCTCTGACGTGACAGCAGCAGGCCGTCGGGCGAGGCATGGAAGGCCTTGGCGAATTTTTCCTCGGAGGTTTGCAACTGCTCCTGAGTGTGTTTCAACTGGCTGATGTCGCGCACCGCCACCACCAGCGCCGGCGTGTTGTCCAGGTCGAAGATCTCGGCCGAGGTGAGGCCGGTGAACACCTGGCCGTTGCTGCGCCGGAAGGGCATTTCCAGGTTGCGGATATTGCCTGCCTGCAAGCGCTGCAGCACGCCAGGGCCTGCACCCTCGATGCCCCACAGGTTGAGCTCGGTGGCGGTGCGGCCGATCACCTGGTCCTGGCTCATGCCGATCTGCTCTTCGAACGCCTCGTTCACCTCCAGCAGGCAGCCGTCGCTGACCCGTGCGATGAGCAGGATGTCCGGGCATTGCTGGAACACCGAGGCAAACTTCTGTTCGGACAGGCGCAGGGCCTGTTCGGTGTTCTTGGTTTCACTGATGTCGATCATCAGCCCGCGCATCACCGGGGTGGGCCCGTGCTCGATGAGGCTGACGATGTCGCGCACCCAGAGGATGCTGCCGTCGGCGCGAATCACCCGGTAGTCGAGGCTGTGGTCGCGCCCTGCTGCGGTTTCGCTGTCGCAATAGGCCTGCGCCCACAAGGCGTCGTCCGGGTGCAGGATGTCGCGCCAGAAGCCTGCCTTGTGCCATTGGCTGACCGGATAGCCGAGCAGTTGCTCGGCATGCGGCGATACGTAGCTGTAGGTGAAGTTGTTGGCGTCGGCTTCCCAGGCAATCGCCGAGAGGCTTTCGACCAGGCCGCGGTAGTGGTACTCGCTGCTGCGCAATTCCTGTTCCAGGGCGATGCGTCGAGAAATTTCGGAGCTGAGCCGACGGTTCACGCGGATCACGGCGGCGAGGATGGCCACCAGCACCAGAACGCCGGGCAGGCCGTAGAGCAGCAGGTCGTGCCACAGGTTGCGGTTGTCCAGGACCTTGCCCACCCAGCGTTCCTGGATATCATTGACCTCGGCCGGGCTCATGTCGGAAAGCACCTTGTCGAGAATGCCGACCAGCATCTTCTGCTCGCGTGGCACGGCCATCGCCAGTTGATAGCGGTAGGGTGTTTCTCCACTGACGTAGAGCCCTTCGAGCCTTAGCTGGCGCAGGCTCCAGACACTCGAGGCGAGGTCGCCGACGACCGCATCGACTTCGTCGGTGGCCAGGGCCTGAAGGGCCGAGCTGACATTGGGCAGGGCCACCAGGTTGAGGTCGGGGTGGTGGGTGCGCAGCAATTCGTGGGGCGCGTAGTTCTCCACCACGGCCACCTTCAGCCCGTACAGGCCTTTGAGGTCGCGCGGTTTTGGGCCGCCCTCATGGGCAAGGATCACGATGGGGAAGTCCAGGTAGGGGCGGGTGAAGGCAAGGTAGCCCTGGCGCTCGGGAGTGGACATCACGCCTGGCAGCAGGTCCAGCTTGTTGTGCCGGGCCTGTTCGAGCACCGCCGACCAACTGACCGGTTCGATCGGCGTGAAGGTTGTGCCCAGACGCTTCTGGATCACGGCAATGTAGTCGGCGGCCAATCCCTGGTAGCGGCCCTCCTGGTCCCGGTATTCGAACGGTGGCCATGAGGCGTCGACGCCCAGGCGCAGCTGCGGGTGTGCGCTGAGCCAGGCCTGCTCTTCGTCGGTCAGGGTCAAGGCGCCGGCCGTTGCACTCCAGACCAGCAGGAGGTGCAGCATAAGGGCCGGCAGTCTGGGCATAGCGGCCTCGTCACACAAGTGGGTTGGTTCGAGTGTAGACGTGCCTTTCGCCCAAGGGCCAGTCGCCAAAGGCTTAAAGATGCGGGTGCAGAAAAGAAAAACCCCGGCCTGGGCCGGGGTTCGTCATTACTCGTCGAGGAAGGAGCGCAAATGCTCGCTTCGCGTCGGGTGGCGCAGCTTGCGCAGCGCCTTGGCCTCGATCTGACGGATCCGCTCGCGGGTCACGTCAAACTGCTTGCCTACCTCTTCGAGCGTGTGGTCGGTGTTCATGTCGATACCGAACCGCATGCGCAGCACCTTGGCTTCGCGGGCAGTCAGACCGGAGAGCACGTCACGGGTCGCTTCCTTCAGGCTTTCGACCGTGGCGACATCGATTGGCGACTGCATGGTCGAGTCTTCGATGAAGTCACCCAGGTGCGAGTCTTCGTCGTCACCGATCGGGGTTTCCATGGAGATCGGCTCTTTGGCGATCTTCAATACCTTGCGGATCTTGTCCTCAGGCATTTCCATGCGTTCACCCAGCTCTTCCGGGGTCGGTTCGCGACCCATTTCCTGCAACATCTGCCGGGAAATGCGGTTGAGCTTGTTGATCGTCTCGATCATGTGCACCGGAATACGGATGGTGCGGGCCTGGTCGGCGATCGAGCGAGTGATCGCCTGACGGATCCACCAGGTGGCATAGGTCGAGAACTTGTAGCCACGACGGTATTCGAACTTGTCCACCGCTTTCATCAAGCCGATGTTGCCTTCCTGGATCAGATCGAGGAATTGCAGGCCACGGTTGGTGTACTTCTTGGCGATGGAGATCACCAGACGCAAGTTCGCTTCGACCATCTCTTTCTTCGCGCGGCGGGCCTTGGCCTCACCGATCGACATGCGACGGTTGATGTCCTTGATCTCGGCGATCGTCAGACCGGTTTCGGTCTGCAGGTCGATCAGTTTCTGCTGGCAACGCACGATATCAGCGTCCAGACGGCCCAGTGCTTCGGCCCACTTGGTGCTGCGCTTGGAAAGATCGCCGCTCCAGGTGGTATCGACTTCGTTGCTCGGGAACAGACGCAGGAAGTCGGCACGTGGCATGCGGGCATCACGCACACACAGCTGCATGATGGCACGTTCCTGGGCACGCAGGCGCTCCAGGGCGCTGCGCACGCGCTCTACCAGTACTTCGAACTGCTTGGGCACCAGCTTGATCGGCATGAACAGCTCAGCCAGCAGCAGCAGTTCGGCAATGCCTTGCTTGCTGTTGCGACCATGCTTCTTCAGGATCTTGGCGGTGGCTTGCAACTGATCGGCGACAGCACCGAACCGTTGCTGGGCGACGACCGGATCGGGGCCGCTTTCGACCTCTTCCTCTTCGTCGCTGGCGCCTTCCTTTTCCTCTTCTTCGTCATCCTCGGCATCGGCCTTGGCCGGGGCTTTCGGATCGACAGGCGGTGGCACTTCGGCTGGCGGCGCAATGCCGTCATCCGGGTCGATGTAACCGCTGAGAACGTCGGACAGGCGGCCACCTTCGGTGGTCACACGGTCGTATTCACCGAGAATGTAGTCGACGGTGCCCGGGAAGTGAGCGATAGCGCCCATGACTTCACGGATACCTTCTTCGATACGCTTGGCGATTTCGATTTCGCCTTCACGGGTCAGAAGCTCGACGGTACCCATTTCACGCATGTACATGCGCACCGGGTCTGTCGTGCGACCGATATCGGTCTCCACAGCCGCCAACGCTGCGGCGGCTTCTTCAGCGGCGGCTTCGTCGGTATCGGCTTCGGCCAACAAAAGGGCATCCGCATCCGGAGCACTCTCGAATACGTTGATCCCCATGTCGTTGATCATGCGGATGATGTCTTCCACCTGCTCCGGATCTGAAATATCCTCAGGCAGGTGGTCGTTGACCTCCGCGTAAGTCAGGTAGCCCTGCTCACGACCGCGGGTGATCAACTCTTTGATGCGAGACTGCTGTTGCGCTTTTCCGGACATAACACCCTATCCACTGAAGGTCTTGGCGGGCAAAAAACAAGCCGAGGATTATACCCGAGCTAGGACCTCACGCGCCAGTTGAGGTCGGGGTTTGTGCGGGAACATTCCGCTGTAGCAGCTCGACGAGCTGTTTTTGCTCGTCGGCGTCCAATCCGCTTGCTCTCGCTTTTTTGAGCAATTTATCCAGCTTTTGTTCACGCTGGCGCGTCGACAGCCTAGTTATGGTGTCGAAAAACTGTTGTTCAAGGTTGTCGGCATCGATCAGCCATTCCTTTTCCGCCAATGCACGCAGTAATCGGCCCTGTTCGGTGCCGTGCCAGCGCGCGATCAGCTGTAGTGAGCGTAGCTCAGGATTCTTTTGCAAGGCTTCGAGCAGGGCCACCAGCAACTGGGCATACACATGCTCTTCGGCTGCGAAGTGGCTGGCGTCCTCGACTTTCTTGGCCAGCTGCGGGTGGTGCATCAAGGTGCGCAGGGCGCTCAAGGTTGGCGGCTCGACCGAGGTCGGCACCCGCGGCGGCTGGAAGTCGCGCTTGCCGTTCTTGTCCCACGGCTTGCCCTTCCTGTCCCAGGGTTTGCCTTCCCACTTTTTTTTTCTGCCCGCCGGCGTTCGGCGCCCATTGCTGCTGTTGCGGCTGGAAATGCTCGGCCTGGTGGAAGTCGCCGTAGTCGGGGCTGTACTCGGGCATCGCATCGTAGTCGATGCCCGGGTCGTACGCGGGCGGCGCATCGCCGGGGGCGCTGTGGGCGACCTGCTCGGCCTGCTGCAGGTCCAGCCCGGTGATTTCCTTGAGGCGATTGCGCATCAGCGCCTTGAGGTTGGCACCGGGTACTTTGTCGATCAGCGGCGCGGCCAGGGTGACCATGTGCGCCTTGCCTTCGAGTGAACGCGGGTCGGCTTCTTCGGTCAGTTGCTGGAAGAAGTAGTCGGCCAGCGGCTGGGCATGCTGGTTGATGCGGGCGCGGAAGGCGTCGGTGCCTTCGGCGCGTACCAGGGTGTCGGGGTCTTCGCCTTCGGGCAGGAACAGGAAGCGCGCCTTGCGTCCGTCCTGCAGGCTCGACAGCGTGGCTTCGAGGGCGCGCCAGGCGGCGTTGCGGCCGGCCTGGTCACCGTCGAAGCAGAACAGTACGCTCGGTACGACCCTGAACAGGCGCTTGAGGTGCTCTTCGCTGGTGGCGGTGCCCAGGGTGGCGACGGCATTGCGCAGGCCTTGCTGGGCCAGCGCGATGACGTCCATGTAGCCTTCGACCACGATGATTTCGTCGAGGTTGCGGTTGAACTTGCGCGCCTCATAGAGGCCGTACAGCTCCTGGCCCTTGTGGAACACCGGGGTTTCCGGAGAGTTCAGGTACTTGGGCTTGTCGTCGCCCAGTACCCGGCCGCCAAAGGCGATCACCCGGCCGCGGCTGTCGCGGATAGGGAACATCACGCGGTCGCGGAAGCGGTCGTAGCGCTTGCCGCTTTCGGCGTTCTCGATCAGCAGGCCGGCATCGATCATGGCCTTCTGCTGCAGGGTATCGCTGCTCAGGTGCTTGAACAGGTTGTCCCAGCCCGGTGGCGCGAAGCCCAGGCCGAAGTCGCGGGCGATCTCGCCGGACAGGCCGCGGCCCTTGAGGTACTCCACGGCCGAGCGGCGCGTCGGGTGGCTCTTGAGGGCCTGGCGATAGAACTCGGCGGCCGCTTCGAGCAGCGGGTACAGTGGCGAATCGGTAGGCTGGCGGGGTTTGTGCTGCCCGCGGCTGCTTTCTTCGCGCGGCACTTCCATGCCGGCCGCCTTGGCCAGCTCTTCGACGGCCTGGGGGAAGTCCAGGTTGTCGTGGTCCATGATGAAGCCGAGGGCGTTGCCACCTGCGCCGCAACCGAAGCAGTAGTAGAACTGCTTGTCGGGGCTGACGCTGAAGGAGGGGGTTTTCTCCTTGTGGAACGGGCAGCAGGCGGTGTGGTTCTTGCCAGCCTTTTTCAGGTTTACGCGCGAACTCACCACGTCGACGATGTCGGTGCGGTTGAGAAGGTCGTCGATAAAACTCTGGGGAATCAGCCCGGCCATGGCACTCTCGTCATCAGGCGACAATCAAGTGTAATCGCTAATGCTGCGGGAACAGCGACGCATCCGATGCAAGCTCGAATGACGTAACACAACGTAGTAGGGAAGGGGTGTGCTCGTCTGCAGCCGGTAAAGGCTCGTCAGGGGTGACGTGCACTGCTGGCGGTAAGGCCAGGTCTGACGTTTAAGGCAGGCTTGCCCTTGCTGCAGAGCAGTTTGGGCATCTCAGGCATCTTGACCCGAAGGTCCAGGCCAGAGGAAGCAGCATCAACCGCCGACAGCCCGGCTTGCACCGGGCATGACAGAAGTTGGCGACGAACGTCTGTATTAGTACAGACGAACGGCGCGGCGCTGTTCGCGCTGAACTTTCTTGGCGTGGCGTTTGACAGCGGCTGCTGCTTTGCGCTTACGCTCAGAAGTTGGCTTCTCGTAAAATTCGCGGCTACGAACTTCAGCCAGTACACCGGCTTTTTCGCAGGAGCGCTTGAAACGACGCAGAGCTACGTCGAAGGGTTCGTTCTCTTTAACTTTGACGGCTGGCATCCAGAGCTACCTTCATTCATTACCGGGGGTCAACGAACTCGTGGCAAATATGTGCACTGGAGAACGTCGGTTTTTAAGGGTTGCGGATGTTAACCCTTAGCTGGCCCGAATGCAAAGCCTCTGATCGAAAACCGCTGGTCGGCACCGGGAGCGAGGACTATCATGCGCGCCTTCGAATTCAGCCCCAACAAGGCGCAAACCCATGCTAGTACTGGGATTGGAAACATCCTGCGACGAGACCGGCGTCGCATTATACGACAGTGAACGCGGCCTGCTGGCCGATGCATTGTTCAGTCAGATCGACCTGCACCGTGCCTATGGCGGCGTGGTGCCGGAGCTGGCCTCGCGAGATCACGTCAAGCGCATGCTGCCGTTGATCCGCCAGGTGCTGGCCGAGGCCGACTGCGTGGCCACCGAGATCGATGCCATCGCCTACACCGCGGGCCCCGGGCTTGTCGGCGCGTTGCTGGTGGGGGCGTCCTGCGCCCAGGCACTGGCCTTCGCCTGGGGCATTCCGGCCCTGGGCGTGCACCACATGGAGGGCCACCTGCTGGCCCCGATGCTGGAGGCGCAGCCACCGGAATTCCCGTTCGTCGCCTTGTTGGTGTCGGGGGGGCACACCCAGCTGGTGCGCGTGGATGGCATCGGCCGCTACGCGCTGCTGGGCGAGACCCTGGACGATGCGGCAGGCGAGGCATTTGACAAGACTGCCAAGATGATGGGGCTCAATTATCCAGGTGGCCCGGAGATCGCGCGCCTGGCGCAGCAGGGCGTGGCGGGGCGCTTCAGCTTCCCGCGGCCGATGACCGACCGTCCAGGGCTCGAATTCAGTTTCAGCGGCCTCAAGACCTCGGCCCTCAACACCTGGCAGCAGTGCCAGCGTGCCGGGGACGACGGCGAGCAAACCCGCAGCGACATCGCTCTGGCCTTCCAGCAGGCAGTGGTGGAGACTTTGACCATCAAGTGCAAGCGTGCGCTCAAGCAGGCCGGGCTCAAGCGCCTGGTGATCGCGGGGGGCGTGAGTGCCAACAAGGCGTTGCGCGCCTCGCTCGAGGACATGCTGGCCGGGCTCAAGGGCAATGTGTTCTACGCTCGCCCCGAGTTCTGCACCGACAATGGCGCGATGATCGCCTACGCCGGCTGCCAGCGCCTGGTGGCCGGGCAGCAGGAAACCCTGGCGATCAGCGTGCAGGCACGCTGGCCGATGGAGCAGTTGCAGCCGCTGTAGACCTGAACAGGGTTCATGCGCGAGGTTCAGAAATGCCGTTCGCGCCCGGCAAACAGGTCGCGTAGATTGCCGCGATGGCGCCACACGATGAGCGCGGTCAGTACGCTGATCGGCAGCAGCGCCTCAGGTTCGCGCCAGGCCAGCAATGGCAGGGTCAGGGGCGTGGCGATCAGCGCCGCCAGCGAACTGGTGCGGGTGAGGTAGAAGGTCAGCAGCCAGGCGCAGATGGCCAGCAGCGCGGCCGGCGGATACAGGCCCAGCAGCATGCCGGCGGCAGTGGCCACGCCCTTGCCGCCGCGAAAGCGAAAGTACAGCGGGAGCAGGTGGCCGATCACCGCGCACAGGCCGATCCAGGCTTGCTGTTGCAGGCTCAGGCCGATCAGGCTGGCGATCAGCACGGGCAACAAGCCCTTGCACAGGTCGCCCAGCAGGGTCAGGATCGCCAGCTTGCGACCGGCCAGGCGCAGCATGTTGGTGGCGCCGGCATTGCCGGAGCCGCAGGCGCGCGGGTCGGGGCTGCCGCTCAGGCGACTGAGAACAATGGCGAAGGACAGCGAGCCGAGCAGGTAGGCGAGCAGCGCCAGTAACCAAAACATGCTAACTATTCCGGGCGAGGACGCCCTGATTCTAGCGGCGCAAGGCGCCCTTGTCGTGCTGTGGAGAGAAGTGCTTGGACAGAGTGTTCATCGAAGGGCTGGAAGTCGACACCGTGATCGGCGCCTATGACTGGGAGCGCGGCATTCGTCAGTGCCTGCGCCTGGACCTGCGGTTCGCCTGGGACAACCGCCCGGCAGCGGCCGGTGACGACCTGAGCCTGGCCCTGGACTACGCCAGCGTGTCCGCGCGTATCCAGGCATTTGCCGAGCAGGCCCAGTTCGAGCTGGTCGAAACCTTCGCCGAGCGCCTGGCCAAGGTGCTGATGGACGAATTCCAGATTCCCTGGCTGCAGTTGAAGCTGACCAAGCCTGGCGCCGTCGCGGCCGCCAGCGGGGTGGGCGTGGAGATCGAGCGCGGATGTCTCTGACCCCGGTATACCTAGGCCTGGGCAGCAACAGCGAGCGCGAGCTGCGCCTGAGTGCGGGCTTGGATGCGCTGGCGGTGTTGCTGCAGGACATGCGCTGTTCGACGGTGTTCGAGAGCGAGCCGGTGGGCATCAAGAGCGGGCCATTCTTCAATCTGGTAGTCACCGGTCTGACTGCGCTGCCGCTGCTGGAGCTGGACCGGCGCCTGAAGTTCATCGAGGCCGACAACGGCCGCTATGCACCTGAACGCAAGGGCCTGCCGCTGGACATCGACGTGTTGATGTACGGCGATCTGCACGGCAGTTTCGACGGGCTGGTGCTGCCGCGCGCCGAAATCCTCAAGAATGCCTTCGTGCTGTGGCCGCTGTCGCTGATTGCGCCGAACCTGGTGCACCCGGGTGTCGGCAAACCCATGGCGCAGCTGTGGGACGAGGCGCAGATCGATCAGGTGCTGGCACCGGTGGCCTTCGCCTGGCATGGCCGGCAGTTGCCGTTGGGCTGAGGGCCTCTTGCTGGCGCGGTGTCAGGTCTTGGCACTGTCCTTGTAGGCTTTCAGTGCTCTCAGGCGCTCACGCTTGATCGCCTCGCCCAGGCCTTGCCCGGTAAAGCCCCTTTCCACCAGCGGCTGCACTGCCACCGCGCGTGCCGCGGCTGCGGCGCCACGCAGGTAATCGGCCTGCGGGTAGTCGCGCTGCTCCAGCCCCAGGCGCCCGCGCGCGTCCATCTCGCAGGCCGCAATGAACGCCTCGAAGCGCTGCGGACGGCGGTACACATCGAAATGCTGCAGCAACTCCAGCAAGGTCGAGGCCTTCAGCTCCAGGGCGCGATGGCCATGGGTGTGGTACTCGCCCACCAGCAAGGCCAGCTCCTGGCAGTCACGCGGTACCTTGAAGCGCTGGTTGACCGCCTTGATCAGTTTCAGCCCACGTTTTTCATGGGCAATATGCCGTGGCCATTCCTCTTCGGGGGTCAGGCCCTTGCCCAGATCATGCAGCAGGCACGCCCAGCGCACGGTCAGCGGCTGCTGATGAATCGCCGCCTGTTCCAGCACCGACAGCGTATGCACGCCGCTGTCGATTTCCGGGTGGTGGGCCGGTGGCTGCGGTACGCCGAACAGGGCGTCCAGCTCGGGCATCAACTGCTTGAGCGCGCCGCAATCGCGCAGCACCTGGATAAACACCTGGGGCTGCGCCTCCATCAGCGCACGGGCGATTTCCTTCCAGCTGCGCTCGGCGGTCAGGGCCTGCAACTCGTCTGATTCGCTCAGCTCACGCATCAGCTGGAGTGTTTCCGGTGCCACCCGAAAGCCCAGTTCTGCGTACCGCGCGGCAAAGCGCGCAACGCGCAGAACACGCAGGGGATCTTCGGCAAACGCGGGGGAAACGTGACGTAATATCCGATCTTCAAGATCCTTCTGGCCGTTGTACGGATCGGTGATGCAACCGTTCTCGTCTTCAGCCATGGCATTGATCGTGAGGTCGCGTCGCACCAGGTCTTCCTGCAGGGTGACCTCGGGGCTGGCATGGAAGGTGAACCCGCCGTAGCCACGCCCACTTTTGCGCTCCGTGCGCGCCAGTGCGTATTCCTCGCCGCTGCTGGGGTGCAGGAACACCGGGAAGTCGGCGCCTACCGGGCGAAAGCCCTGAGCCTGCATCTGCTCGACGCTCGCGCCCACCACCACCCAGTCGATATCGGTGACCGGCCTGCCGAGCAGGCGGTCGCGTACGGCGCCGCCGACTTTATAGATCTGCATGAAAAAACCTCCGTTCAGGCCAACAGGATAACCTGTCTGGCCACCGCGGAGGTCTGCGGGCTTACAGGTGTACGACGGCCAGGTCCAGGCGCCCGTAGTCACCTTCGCCGTGTTCGCCCTTTGGGGGGACGTGGTGGGTTTTCATGAGCTGGTCACCCTGCAGGGTCTCCAGGTGGATGTCGAAACCCCACAGGCGATGCAGGTGCTTGAGCACCTCGTCGGTGGAGTCGCCCAACGGTTTGCGGTCATGTTGCTGGTGGCGCAGGGTCAGCGAACGATCGCCGCGCCGGTCGATGCTCCAGATCTGCACGTTGGGTTCACGATTGCCCAGGTTGTATTGCGCGGCCAGGATCTCGCGGATGGTGCGATAGCCCGCTTCGTCATGGATGGCGGGCACCAGCAGGTCGTCCTTCTGGTCGTCGTCCAGGATGCTGAACAGCTTGAGGTCGCGGATCACCGTGGGCGACAGGTACTGCAGGATGAAGCTCTCGTCCTTGAAGCTGCTCATGGCGAACTTGAGGGTCGACAGCCAGTCGCTGCCGGCAATGTCGGGAAACCAGTGGCGATCTTCGTCGGTAGGGTGCTCGCACATGCGCCGGATGTCGCGGTACATGGCAAAGCCCAGTGCATAGGGGTTGATACCGCTGTAATAGGGGCTGTCGAAGCCGGGCTGAAACACCACGCTGGTGTGCGACTGCAGGAACTCCATCATGAAGCCTTCGGTCACCAGCCCTTCGTCGTACAGGTCGTTCATCAGGGTGTAGTGCCAGAAGGTCGCCCAGCCTTCGTTCATCACCTGGGTCTGGCGCTGCGGATAGAAGTACTGCGCGATCTTGCGCACGATACGCACGATCTCGCGCTGCCAGGGTTCGAGCAGGGGCGCGTGCTTCTCGATGAAGTACAGGATGTTTTCCTGGGGCTCGGCGGGGAAGCGGGCGTTGTCCTTGTCGCTGTATTTGTCGGCGCCCTTGGGGATGGTGCGCCACAGGTCGTTGATCTGTTTCTGCAGGTGTTCTTCACGGTCCTTCTGGCGCCGCCGCTCTTCTTCGGCGGAAATCGGGTAGGGCCGCTTGTAGCGGTCGACACCGTAGTTCATCAGTGCATGGCAGGAGTCCAGCAGGTCTTCCACCGCATCGATGCCGTGGCGCTCCTCGCACTGGGTGATGTACTGCTTGGCGAACACCAGGTAGTCGATGATCGAGCTGGCGTCGGTCCAGGTGCGAAACAGGTAGTTGCCCTTGAAGAAGCTGTTGTGCCCGTAGCAGGCATGCGCCACCACCAGCGCCTGCATGCAGATGGTGTTCTCCTCCATCAGGTAGGCGATGCAGGGGTCGGAGTTGATCACGATCTCGTACGCCAGGCCCATCTGGCCGCGGCTGTAGGATTTCTCGGTACTCAGGAAATGCTTGCCGTAGGACCAATGGTGATAACCCAGCGGCATGCCGACCGACGCATAGGCGTCCATCATCTGCTCGGCGGTGATCACCTCGATCTGGTTGGGGTAGGTGTCCAGGGCGTAGCGCTCGGCCAGGCGGCTGATTTCACGGTCATACGCCTGGATCAGCTCGAACGTCCATTCGGACCCGGTGGAAAGGGGTTGGCGCTTCTGCTCTCTGGCGGTCATGTGGCTAACCTGCGCTGGAAGAGTTCACGGAAGACCGGATAGATATCGCCGGCCGACACCAGCTGCTGCTGGGCGAACGTATCGGCAAAGGCTTCGCCGATGCGCTCGTATTCGAACCACAAGGCCTGGTGCTCGCGGGGGGTGATTTCCACGTAAGTGTAGTACTGCACGAACGGCATGATCTGCTTGGTGAGAATCTCGCGGCAGATCGGCGAGTCGTCGTTCCAGTTGTCGCCGTCAGAAGCCTGGGCGGCATAGATGTTCCATTCGCTGGCCTGGTAGCGCTCGGCCATGATTTCCTGCATCAGTTTCAGCGCGCTGGAGACGATGGTGCCGCCGGTCTCGCGCGAGTAGAAGAACTCTTCTTCATCCACTTCGCGGGCGCTGGTGTGGTGGCGGATGAACACCACTTCGATCTTGTCGTAGTTGCGCTTGAGGAACAGGTACAACAGGATGAAAAAGCGCTTGGCAATGTCCTTGGTGGCCTGGGTCATGGAGCCTGAAACGTCCATCAGGCAGAACATCACCGCCTTGGAACTGGGGTTGGGCTGCTTGACCAGCAGGTTGTACTTGAGGTCGAAGGTGTCGAGGAACGGCACGCGATGGATGCGGGCACTCAATCGCTCGATTTCTAGCTCTATTTCCTGAATATCACCGAAGTTGTCCGGCTCTTCGCGCTTGAGTCGGGCCAGTTCCTCCTGTGCCTGACGCAGTTTTGCGCGGCTGCTGCCCGACAGCGCGATGCGCCGTGCATGGGCCGAGCGCAGGGTGCGGATGATATTGATGCGCGACGGGTTGCCTTCGTTGCTGATGCCCGCCCGTACGGTCTTGAAGGTGTCGGTACCGGTCAGGTGACGCTTGACCAGGTTGGGCAGTTCCAGGTCTTCGAACATGAACTCGAGGAACTCTTCCTGGGTGATCTGGAAGACGAATTCGTCCATGCCTTCGCCGGAGTTGCCGGCCTTGCCCTTGCCGCCACCGCCACCGCCGCCCTGTGGGCGTGCGATGTGTTCGCCGGCAGTGAATTCCTTGTTGCCCGGGTGCACGACGGTCTGCTTGCCGCCGCGCCCGTGGTGCAGTACCGGCTCGTCGATGTCGCGACCGGGAATGCTGATCTGCTCGCCATGCTCCATGTCGGTGATGGAGCGACGGCTCACGGCCTCTTCGACGGCCTTCTTGATGTGGTCACGGTAACGCCGCAAAAAGCGCTGGCGGTTGACCGTGCTCTTGTTCTTGCCGTTCAGGCGTCGGTCGATCACATAGCTCATAGGCCCCTCCGGGGAGCTGAATACTCAAGCTTCAAGCCGCAGCCCTGGCGCAGGGTTGCGGCTTGCCACTTACAGCTCGATCACTGCGATTTCCTGACCCGCAGGTACCATTCAGAGAGCAGCCGAACCTGTTTGTCGGTGTAGCCACGTTCGACCATCCGTGTGACGAAGTCGTTGTGTTTCTGCTGGTCCTCCTTGCTGGCCTTGGCGTTGAAGCTGATGACCGGCAGCAGGTCTTCGGTGTTGGAGAACATCTTCTTCTCGATCACCACCCGCAGTTTTTCGTAGCTCAGCCAGGTCGGGTTCTTGCCATTGTTGTTGGCCCGGGCGCGCAGCACGAAGTTGACGATCTCGTTGCGGAAATCCTTCGGATTGCTGATGCCGGCCGGTTTTTCGATCTTCTCCAGTTCCTCGTTGAGGGCGATGCGGTTGAGGATCTCGCCGGTTTCGGGGTCGCGGTATTCCTGGTCCTGAATCCAGAAGTCGGCGTACAGCACGTAGCGGTCGAAGATGTTCTGCCCGTACTCGCTGTAGGACTCCAGGTACGCGGTCTGGATTTCCTTGCCGATGAACTCGATGTAGCGCGGTGCCAGGTACTCCTTGAGGTAGCGCAGGTAGCGCTCGCGCACCTCGGCCGGGAACTGCTCCTGTTCGATCTGCTGTTCCAGCACATACAGCAGGTGTACCGGGTTGGCGGCGATCTCGTGCGGGTCGAAGTTGAACACCTTGGACAGGATCTTGAAGGCGAAGCGGGTCGACAGGCCGTTCATGCCTTCATCGACGCCGGCCGAGTCGCGGTACTCCTGGATCGACTTGGCCTTCGGGTCGGTGTCCTTGAGGTTTTCGCCGTCGTACACCCGCATCTTGGAGTAGATGTTCGAGTTTTCCGGCTCTTTCAGGCGCGACAGCACGGTGAACTGGGCCAGCATCTTGAGGGTGTCGGGGGCGCAATGGGCCTTGGCCAGCGAGCTGTTGAACAGCAGCTTGTCGTAGATCTTGATCTCGTCGCTGACACGCAGGCAGTACGGCACCTTGACGATGTAGATCCGGTCGATGAACGCCTCGTTGTTCTTGTTGTTGCGGAAGCTGTGCCATTCCGATTCGTTGGAGTGGGCCAGCAGGATCCCGGAGTAGGGGATCGCACCCAGGCCTTCGGTACTGTTGTAGTTGCCTTCCTGGGTTGCGGTGAGCAGGGGGGTGCAGTACCTTGATCGGCGCCTTGAACATCTCGACGAATTCCATCAGGCCCTGGTTGGCCCGGCACAGCGCGCCCGAGTAGCTATAGGCGTCGGCGTCGTTCTGCGGGTACTCCTCGAGCTTGCGAATGTCGACCTTGCCCACCAGTGCCGAGATGTCCTGGTTGTTCTCGTCACCCGGTTCGGTCTTGGCCACGGCGATCTGATTGAGGATCGAGGGGTACAGCTTGACCACCTTGAACTGGCTGATATCGCCGCCGAACTCGGCCAGGCGCTTGGTGGCCCAGGGCGACATGATGGTGCTCAGGTAGCGCCGCGGGATGCCGAAGTCCTCTTCGAGGATGGCGCCATCTTCGGTGGCGTTGAACAGCCCCAGCGGGGACTCGAACACCGGCGAACCCTTGATGGCGTAGAAGGGCACCTTTTCCATCAGTTGCTTGAGTTTTTCGGCCAGGGACGACTTGCCGCCACCCACGGGGCCGAGCAGGTAGAGGATCTGTTTCTTCTCTTCCAGGCCCTGCGCGGCATGGCGGAAGTAGGAGACGATCTGGTCGATGCATTCTTCCATGCCATGGAAGTCTTCAAAGGCCGGATAGCGCCGGATCACCTTGTTGGAGAAGATCCGCGACAGCCGCGAATTGTTCGACGTGTCGACCAGCTCCGGCTCGCCGATAGCCATCAACAGGCGTTCGGCCGCCGAAGCGTAGGCACTGCGGTCCTGCTTGCAGAGCTCAAGGTACTCCTGCAGCGAGAGCTCTTCCTGGCGGGTGGACTCGAAACGTTGTTGGAAGTGGCTAAAAATACTCATGACGTCACCTCGCTCGATACGTGGAGCCGACGCCGGATCAATCAGTTGATGCTGGCATGCAAGCGGCAATTGCCGATTGCTGTATACCCCCCAGAACACCCTTGAAGCGCTACCGATGACCCGCACGCCGGTGTACCGGCTCTCCCCTTTTTGGATGGCCTGGGCTTAAGGATAGTTGGTAATCGGCGAGGTCAAGGGCGGTTGGGCGATTAGTTCGCCACGACCGTTCGTCTGCTCAGGCGCGAGCCCGCACGGGACGCGGGCTGCAGGCACTGAAAAAAATTATTCGGCAGCGCCCTGGGCGATTTCTGCCGGGTAGGTGGCGCGCCACAGCTCGAAGCCACCGTCGAGGCTGTAGACATCCGAAAAGCCCTGGCTGATCAGGTAGGCCGCTGCACTCTGGCTGGAATTGCCGTGGTAGCAGACGACCACGGTGGGCGCATCGAGGTCGGCGCCGCGGATGAAGTCAGGTACCGACTGGTTGTCCAGGTGCCGGGCGCCGGTGATATGGCCCGCGGCAAAGGTGGGCTGGTCGCGAATGTCGACCACGACCGCGCCGTGCTCGCGCAGTGCCTGGGCCTGTTCGGGAGGGATACGTTTGAATTCGCTCATGGGGGCGCTTCCTTCAGGATTGATCGGCCATTCTAGCCGGTTGTACGGGCGCAGGCAGCGGGCGAGGACTGCCCTGCTCGGTGCACTCGCAGCGATGGTACTGGCCGCTGTCGACATTGAGCAGGGTCATCGCCCCGCCCCACACGCAGCCGGTGTCCAGGGCATACACTCCGGGCTCGGTGCAGCGCCCCTCGAGGGCTGCCCAGTGGCCGAAGATGATCTTCACATGGCGCGAGCGGCGGCCCTTGTGGGCGAACCATGGCTTGTAGCCAGGGGGCGCGGTATCGGCGCCTTCCTTGCCCTTGAGGTCGAGCTTGCCTTCGGCGGTGCAGAAGCGCATGCGTGTGAAGTAATTGGTGATGACCCGCAAGCGTTCTACGCCGCCCAGGTTCTTGCTCCACTTGTTCGGCTCGTTGCCGTACATGCCGTCCAGGTAGGGTTTGAGGCGGTTGTCGTCACGCAACACCTGCTCCACTTCGCCGGCCAGCTCCAGGGCCTTGCCCAGGGTCCATTGCGGCGGGATGCCGGCGTGCACCAGGGCGACATCGCGCTGCTCGTCGTAGTGCAGCAGCTTTTGCCGGCGTAGCCAGTCGAGCAGCACATCGGCATCCGGGGCGTCGAGAATCTCGCGCAGCGTATCGCTCTTCTTCAGGCGCTCGATGTTGTGCCAGGCGGCCAGCAGGTGCAGGTCGTGGTTGCCGAGCACACACACCAGCGAATCGCGCATCCCGTACAGAAAGCGCAAGGTCTCCAGCGATTGTGGGCCACGGTTGACCAGGTCGCCGACCAGCCACAGGCGGTCGACCGAGGGGTTGAAGCTGACCCGTTCGAGCAGGCATCTGAGCGGTTGCAGGCAGCCTTGCAGGTCGCCGACGGCATACACCGCCATCAGTGCAGCGACCCGGGCACAGCCAGGCGGAACGGCTTGATGGTGGCGTCGAAACGAATGCCGTCATCGGCAAACATCTGGTAACTGCCCTGCATGGTACCGACCTTGGTGCTCAGTACGGCGCCACTGCTGTAGGTGTGGCTCTGGCCCGGTTCGATCAAGGGCTGCTGGCCGATCACGCCGGGGCCGCTGACTTCCTCGACCTGGCCGTTGCCATTGGTGATTTTCCAATGCCGTGACATGAGCTTGGCGGGCACCGAGCCGTTGTTCTGCACGGTAATGGTGTAGGCAAAGGCAAAGCGGTCGTTTTCAGGATCGGATTGTTCTTTGAGAAAGCGGGTCACGACGCTGACGTCGATCTGGTAGCGGGGATCAGACATGCAAGGGGCCTTGGCAACAGACGCGGAATACGGCGATTGCCTCAGTCTAGGCCATCTGCAGGGTGGTCGGCCAGTCATGCGGGCATGACTGGCACTGGCAAGGCTCACGCGGCCGGCGGTTGCTCGGCGAGCTTGTCGGCCAGGCGCACGAAGGCGGCCAGGTCCAGTTGCTCGGGACGCAGGCTGCCATCGACACCGGCAGCGGCGATCTCGTCGCTGCTGAGCAGTGCCTTCAAGGTATTGCGCAGGGTCTTGCGGCGCTGGTTGAAGGCTTCGCGCACGATGCGCTCGAGCAGGCGGTGGTCCTTGGCCGGGTGCGGCAGGGTTGCATGCGGGACCAGGCGCACAATGGCCGAGTCGACCTTGGGCGGCGGATTGAACGCGCCCGGGCCCACATTGAACAGGTGTTCCACCCGGCAGTGGTACTGCACCATGATCGACAGGCGGCCCCAGTCACCACCGCCAGGGCCAGCGGCCAGGCGCTCGACCACTTCCTTCTGCAGCATGAAGTGCATGTCGCGGATCAGCCCGGCATTGGCCAGCAGGTGGAAGATCAGCGGGGTGGAGATGTTGTACGGCAGGTTGCCGACCACGCGCAGGCTGTTCGGCGCGGCGTCCAGGCTGGTGAAGTCGAATTTCAGCGCATCGCCCTGGTGCAGGCGGAAGTTGTCGCGGTCAGCGAACTGCTGGTTGAGGATCGGCACCAGATCCTTGTCCAGCTCGACCACGTCCAGTTGGCCGCCGCTGTTGAGCAGGCCTTTGGTCAGGGCGCCCTGGCCCGGGCCGATTTCCAGCAGGCGATCGCCAGGCTTGGCACTGATCGAACGCAGGATGCGGTCGATCACGCCGGCGTCGTGCAGGAAGTTCTGGCCAAAGCGCTTGCGCGCCTTGTGTTGGTAGTGCTCGGTCATAAATGGGTCTCGGCCATCTGGTAGGCGGTTTCCAGCGCGACTTGCAGGCTGCCGGTGTCGATCTTGCCGGTGCCGGCAAGGTCCAGGGCGGTGCCGTGATCGACCGATGTGCGGATGATCGGCAGGCCCAGGGTGACGTTCAAGGCGGCGCCGAAGCCCTTGTACTTGAGCACGGGCAGGCCCTGGTCGTGGTACATCGCCAGCACTGCATCGCAGTGCTCCAGATATTTGGGGGTAAACAGGGTGTCGGCGGGCAACGGGCCGCGCAGGTCCATGCCTTCGCTGCGCAGGCGCGCCAATGTAGGTTCGATGATGTCGATTTCTTCGCTGCCCAGGTGGCCACCTTCGCCGGCATGCGGGTTCAGCCCGCACACCAGGATGCGCGGGCTGGCGATGCCGAACTTGCTTTGCAGGTCGGCGTAGAGGATCCGCGTGACGCGCTCCAGGCGCTCGACGGTGATGGCGTCGGCCACCTCGCGCAGGGGCAGGTGAGTGGTCACCAGTGCCACGCGCAGGCCGCGGGTGGCGAGCATCATCACCACCTGCGCGGTGCCGGTCAGCTCGGCAAGAAATTCGGTGTGCCCGGAGAAGGCGATGCCGCTCTCGTTGATCACGCCCTTGTGCACCGGGGCGGTGATCATCCCCGCAAAATCACCGTCTAGGCAGCCTTGGCCGGCTCGTGTCAGGGTCTGCAGCACGAACGCCGCATTGGCCTTGTCCAGTTGCCCGGCCACTACGGGGCTGGCCAGCGGCGTATCCCATACGTACAGGCTGCCAGCGGGCGCCGGTGCGTTCGGAAACGCATCGCTGCTCACCGGCAGCAACGTGACGGCCACGCCCAGTTGCGCGGCCCGCTCGAGGAGCAGGTCGCGGCTGGTAATGGCGATCAGGGGGTGGGGCTGGGCGTGCTCGGCGAGCAGCAGGCACAGGTCAGGACCTATGCCGGCCGGCTCGCCGGGTGTCAGGGCGAAGCGCTGGTGTTTCACTGGGCTGCCTGGTCGGCGCCAGGAAGCTTGATTTCAACGTAGGCTTCGTCGCGGATCTGACGCAGCCAGGTTTGCAGCTCTTCGTCGTACTTGCGGTTGCGCAGCACGGTCATGGCTTGCTGTTCGCGGGCCTGTTCGGTGCTGTCGGTGGCGCGACGGCCGAGTACTTCCAGCACGTGCCAGCCGTATTGAGTCTGGAACGGCCTGGACAGCTGCCCTTGCGGGATGCTGGTCATGACTTCGCGGAACTCGGGTACCAGGGCGTTCGGGTCGACCCAGTTGAGGTCGCCACCATTGAGTGCCGAACCCGGGTCTTCGGAGAAGCTCTTCGCCAGTTCGGCGAAGTCTTCGCCTGCGCTGATGCGCTCGTAGAGTTTCTCGGCCAGTTGCTTGGTGGCCGCTTCGCTGCGGATCTCGCTTGGCTTGATCAGGATGTGGCGCACGTGCACTTCGTCACGCACCATGGCCTGGCCGCCACGCTTCTCCTGCAGCTTGAGGATGATGAAGCCGCCCGGGGTACGGATGGGTTCGGTCACCTCGCCAACGGCCATGGAACTGAGCAGGCGATCGAACGGTGGCGGCAGTTGCGCCGCCTTGCGCCAGCCCATCTCGCCGCCTTCCAGCGCGGTTTCGCTGGCCGAACGGGCGATGGCCAGTTGGGCGAAGTCGGCGCCTTGCTTGAGCTGCTGGTAGATCGCGCCGGCCTGCTGGGCCGCTGCCTGGATGGTGGCCGAGTTGGCACTTTCCGGGGTCGGGATCAGGATGTTGGCCAGGCGGAACTCTTCGGACAACTGCATCTTGCCCAGGTCCGAGGCGAGGAAATTCTTCACTTCCTGCTCGGACACCTGGATGCGTTCGGCCACCCGGCGCTGACGCACCCGGCTGATGATCATCTCGCGACGAACCTGCTCGCGAGCATCATCGTAGGACAGGCCGTCGCGGGCCAGGGCCGCACGGAACTGTTCGATGCTCATGCTGTTGCGCTGGGCAATGGTACCGATGGCCTGGTTGAGCTCTTCGTCGGTGATGCGGATGCCGGAGCGATCGCCGATCTGCAATTGCAGGTTTTCGACGATCAGACGCTCTAGCACCTGCTGGTCGAGCACGCCCGGCGGTGGCGTGGCGCCACCGCGCTTGGCGATGGTCTGCTCGACCTCGCGTACACGCTGGTCGAGTTGGCTTTTCATCACCACGTCGTTATCGACGATGGCCACGACGCTGTCCAGGGGTTGCACCGCGGCATGCACCGCGCTGCTCAGCAATACCGCGCCCAGCATCAGCGGGCGCAGACAATCAATAAGCTTGGTCTTCACGTGCACGGTAACCTTGAATGCCTTCGTCGAGGAAACTTTCAACCTTGTTGCCCACTACACCACCGAGGCCTTTCAGCACGATCTGCAGGAAGATCCCATGGTCGCCTTTTTCGTTGGATGGAGCGTTCTGGCTGAACTCGTCGTAATCGATCCAGTAGCGGTTGATCACACGCAGTTTCCAGCAGCAGTTGTCGTATTCGAAACCGCCCATGGCTTCCAGGGTGCGGTTGCGGTTGTAGTCATGCTGCCAGCGTGCGATCGCGGTCCACTGCGGGACGATCGGCCACATGACCGAGAAGTCATGCTGCTGGATCTTGTAGTAGTCCTTGACGTAGTTGGCGCTGCCCGGTGTGCCGTAGTCGCTTTGGCCCACTTGCCACAGACCGGTGCTCTGGTTGTAGCGCACCGCGTCGTTGCGATAGCGGTAGCCCAGGTTGACGATCTTGTTGACGTTGTCTTCCGGCTGGTAGTGGAACATGGTGCTGCCGGAGCGGGTGCGGTGGGTGTCCGGGTCCCAGTTGAAGTCGGCGTTCAGGCGCCAGTCGCGGTTGAAGCGGAACTGGTATTCGAGCGCGTACGGCGACACGTCCGACTGCGAGTCGGTGCGCGTGCGGTAATCGATGCGCGGCAGCTGGACCTTGCGGTCCTTGAAGTAGTAGGCCTGACCGACGCTGACACGCTGACGCTCGAAACCGTTCTCTTCGATCCAGCGGTTGGTGATGCCCAGCGACAGCTTGTTCTCGTCACCGATACGGTCCGAGCCGCTGAAGCGGTTTTCACGGAACAGCGAGGAGTAGCTGAACACCGATTCGCTGGTGTCGAACACCGGGATGTCGGTCTGGTCCTTGTAGGGAACGTTCAGGTAGAAAAGGCGTGGTTCGAGGGTCTGGCGGTAATCCTTGCCGAACCACTGGGTGTCGCGGTCGAAATACAGGCCGCTGTCGACACTGAAGATCGGCACGCTGCGGTCTTGAGAACTGCTGAAATCCTCGTTGGCGCGTAGGGTGTTCTTGCCACGCTGGTCCAGGTCGAGCTGGTAATTGGTATAAACGTATTTCAGCGAGGGTTTGACGAAACCATACGAAGCTTCCAGCGGAAGACTGATGGCCGGCGCGAGGTTGATACGGTCACCGTTGGCGCGGGCCAGGCCACGCACGCGTGTGTCATACCGGGGCTCCGACGAGCCGTCCTTGTCCACGAAGCTGCCTTTGCGCAGGTCACGATCAAACCGCACGAACTCAGTGTTGTACGTGAAGTTCAGTCCACCAGGCTCGTAAGGCAGTTTGCCATTGAACGTCACCTGCGGCAGACGATCATAGGGCGTGATCTTGCTGATGGTCGCCAGCTGATAAGCCTGCAGGTTCAACCGGGCAGTGTAGTCATCAGCACGATAGGTCAGTGCACCTTGCTGGTTCACATAGTCGCTGCTCTGGACACCGATCTGATCCGATTCCAGGTCCTGGAAGTAATACGGGTCACTGATCTTGGTATAGTCGACCTCGCTCATCAGGCGCTCGTCCAGCCCGCCCTTGTGCTGCCAGTTGACCATGTAGCGCTGGTCCCGGTAGTCGGACTGCAGCTTGCGCTCGTCTTCCTTGTCGTTCAGCCAGGCACCACCGAACTGTCCTTCGCTGGACTTGGTCAGGTAGCGGAACTCGCCTTCCATCAACAGGCCGCGCTTGGCCATGTAGCGTGGATACAACGTGGCGTCGTAGTTCGGCGCCAGGTTGAAGTAGTACGGGGTGACCAGCATGAAGCCGGTGTCGGTGCTGGTGCTGAACGACGGCGGCAGGAAGCCGGACTGGCGACGGTCGTCGATCGGGAAGTAGATATACGGGGTGTAGAACACCGGAATATCCTTGACCCGCAGCGTGACGTTGGTCGCGGTGCCAAAGCCGGTGGCCGGGTTCAGGGTGATGTTGTTGCCTTTGAGCTGCCAGGCGTTGCTGTTCGGCTCACAGGTGGTGTAGGTACCGTCCTTGAGGCGAATGATCGCGTTCTCGGCACGCTTGGCGTACAGCGCGTTACCGCGGATGCGCGATTTGTGCATCACGTATTCGGCGTTGTCGACCTTGGCTTCACCGGTGTCGAGCTGGATATCGGCGTGATCGCCGACCACCAGCGAACCGTTGTCGCGGATCTTCACGTTGCCGCTCAGCTCGCCACGGTTCTCGGCCTGGTACAGGTTGGCCTCGTCGGCTTCCACCTGCATGCTGCCCTGGCGCATCACGACGTCACCGGCGAGGGTGGCGATCTGCTGCTCCTGCTGGTAGCGCGAGACCTTGGCGCCGATGAAGGTCGGTGCTTCGTCCTTGGGCGTGGTGTCATCCATGCCCGGACGGGTCGGCTCGATATAGGCACCGGCACAGTACGGGCCGGCCTCGGCGAGCTGGGCCGGGGTCAGTTGCTCGCGCGGCACCCAGTCCAGGTGGCTGTAGTCGGCGCTGCGTGCCTTCAGTCCGCGGCCTTTGGCTTCGGTGACCAGCGCTGTCCCCTGACCAGGCGCTGCGGCACTGCCGTCGGCGTTCTGGGCTGGCGTTTCGGAGGACGAGCTGACAGCTGCACCGTCGTGCACAGGGCGCGGCGGCAGTTCAGCTGTACTGGTTTTGGGCTTGCAGTCCCAACCTCCGGCAGCGGAAACTTGGCAGTCGAACTGCTCGGCAGCCACCACGTACGACGTGGCCAGGGGTTGCATCGCCAGCAGACCGCCGGTGACGAGCAACGGGAATTTTTTACGAAACGCGGGGGATTTCAATGCCATCTTATTAGTCCGGGCTTCCTGCGTGCCATCTGCCCGCGTGTGGGGCCGCACGCCTCTCGATGGTCTGAAAAAGATGCTGGATAATAAAGCATGACCCGCTTGACGGCTAGCGCCGTCGGAGACCCTTGTAATGCCCGATCATGATGTACGCCTGCAAGACCTGAACGTATGGCTGGCTGAACAGCTGGCAAATCTTTTCCAAAACCAGGGCTGGGGTCCGGTTCCTGCGGGCTGCCTGACCGCTGCCAGCAGTGACGCGAGCTTTCGCCGGTACTTTCGCTGGGCGGTCGATGGCCGCAGTTTTATTGTGATGGACGCTCCGCCGCCGCAGGAAAACTGCCGGCCTTTCGTCCAGATCGCTCATTTGCTGGCCAGTGCCGAGGTCAATGTGCCGGTGATTCACGCTCAGGACCTGGAACGTGGCTTCCTGTTGCTCAGTGACCTGGGCAACCACACCTACCTTGATGTGATCAGTACCGATAACGCTGATGAACTGTTCGACGACGCCATCAAGGCGCTGCTGGCCTTCCAGCAGTTGCCGATGCAGGCGCCCTTGCCCAGTTATGACGTTGCCTTGCTGCGCCGCGAGCTGGAGCTGTTCCCTGAGTGGTACGTGGGGCGTGAGTTGGGCGTGGCACTGAGCAATGAGCAGCAGGCGATGTGGCAGCGCGTCAGCACCTTGCTGATCGACAGCGCCCTGGCTCAGCCCAAGGTGCTGGTGCATCGCGACTATATGCCACGCAACCTGATGCAGAGCGTGCCCAACCCTGGCGTGCTGGATTTTCAGGACGCGGTGTACGGCCCGGTCACCTACGACATCACCTGCCTGTTCAAGGACGCGTTCCTCAGTTGGCCGCAGCAGCGGGTACAGGGCTGGCTCAAGGCCTACTGGCAGCGTGCGAAGGTCAAGGGTGTGCCGGTGCAGGCTGATTTCGAGGACTTCCAGCGGGCCAGCGACCTGATGGGCGTGCAGCGCCACCTCAAGGTCATCGGGATCTTCGCGCGCATCTGCCACCGCGACGGCAAGCCGCGCTACCTGGCCGATGTGCCGCGTTTCTTTGCCTATATAGATGAAGTGATTGCCCGGCGCCCTGAACTGGCCGAGCTGGACACGCTGATCGAGAGTCTGCAGGCCGCAGGCGGAGCGCGCGCATGAAGGCGATGATCCTGGCCGCCGGCAAGGGCGAGCGCATGCGACCGCTGACCTTGCACACGCCCAAGCCACTGGTGCCGGTGGCCGGTGTGCCGCTGATCGAGTACCACCTGCGTGCGCTCGCCGCGGCAGGTATCACCGAGGTGGTGATCAATCATGCCTGGCTGGGCCGGCAGATCGAGGACCACCTGGGCGATGGCGCCCGCTTTGGCGTGAGCATTCGCTATTCGCCCGAAGGCGAGCCGCTGGAAACCGGAGGGGGCATCCACAAGGCCCTGCCCTTGCTCGGTGATGCGCCCTTCGTGCTGGTCAACGGCGATATCTGGACCACCTACGACTTCAGTCATCTGCCCAGGACGCTGAACGGCCTGGCGCATCTGGTGCTGGTGGACAACCCTGAGCATCACGGCAAAGGTGACTTCCGGCTGCACGACGGGCGCGTCTGGGACGCCGATACCGTCGCGCCGACCCTGACCTACAGCGGGATTGCCGTGCTGGCCCCGGCGCTGTTCGACGGCTGCCAGGCCGGCGCCTTCAAGCTTGCGCCGCTGTACCGCGAGGCCATGCACCAGGGGCAGGTCAGTGGCGAGCACTTCACCGGCCCCTGGGTCGATGTGGGCACCCTCGAGCGCCTGGCCGACGTCGAGCGCCTGCTCGCCGAGCGTCGCTGACATGTTGTGGCCAAGCACAGTGATCGGTGCGGGGGCGGGCTTTGTCGTTGCCAGTATTCCAGGGGCGTTACTGGGGGCATTGCTCGGTCAGGCGATGGATCGCCGTTTGCAGTTGCACAGCTGGGCGCACCTGCGTGAGCGTCTGGGCGGGCAGGCGGTGTTGCGCGATGACGAGGTGCTGTTCGTGTTGCTGGGGCGCCTGGCCAAGAGCGAGGGCCGGGTTGTGGATGGGCACATCCAGCAGGCGCGTCAGGAGATGCTGCGCCTGGAAATGAGCGAGCCGGCCCGCCTGCGCGCGATTGCTGCGTTCAACCGTGGCAAGAACGGCGGTGAACGGCTCAAGGGGCATTTTCGTCGTCTCAAGCAGCAACCGCATGCCGCGGAAGGCGTGTTGCGTGCCTGCTGGCGAATGGTCTGGGCCGATGGCCGGGTCGGTCGGCACGAGCGTGAGCTGATTCTAAAGTGGGGGCAACAGTTGGGCTGGTCACAGGCCAAGGTTCAGGCGCTGGCCATCGATTATGAACCCCACAAGGCCGCCCTGGACGGGCAGGGCATCAGTTATCCCGATGCCCTGCGCCTGCTGGGTGTGCTGGTGGAGGCCGAGCCTGCGCAGATCAAGCAGGCTTACCGCCGACTGCTCAGCCGGCACCACCCGGACAAGCTGGTGGGCAACGGCGCCAGCCCGGCGCAGGTGCGCGAGGCTACCGAGCGCACCCGTGAACTGCACCAGGCCTATGCGGTGATCCGCAAGCGTCGCGGCTTCTAGTTGGCCTGTTGCGGGCTCAGCCAGCCGCGGATACGCCGAAACAGCTGTTCTTGCTCGGCGGCCTGGTTGCCGGGCACGGCGGTCAGGGCGACCTGGCGGTATTGGCTGTCCTTGAGCCGCTTGCTGGCTTGCAGGCGGGCCACCGCGGCCTGTCTGGCCGAGGCCTGGCTGGCGTAGTAGAAGTCGGCAGTGGGCAGCTTGAGGGTCGGGGTCAGGCTGTCGAGGCTGTGTTCTACACGTGCCGGGGTTTGTGCCGCGACCATTACCAGCTTCTGCACCTGCGGCGGCTGGCGCTCGCTGATGTAGCGGGCGGCCCAATACGCGCCGCTGCCGTTGCCGAGCAATACGATGCTGCGTGCGTTCTGCTGCTGGGCATAGGCGACGGCGGCATCCAGCCGGGCGAAAATGCGCTCGGCGTCGGCCTTGTCGGCGGCTGCCGGGTCGGTGTGGGCTGGCGGCTGCGCACTGTCGGCGTTTTCGGTTTCTGCCGCGGTGGCCTGGGCGATGTTGGCGTTGGCATCGGCCGGGGTGTCCTTGGCCGGTGCGCCCTTGACGTCCTTTTCCGGTTGCGGGGCAGGCGCCGGGGTTTCGCTGCGCGCTACCGGGCTGTCGGCCAGCAGGTCGGGCAGGCTCACGCTCAGGCTGGCCCATTGTGCGTCGGGGAATTTGCGCCGCAACGGGCCGACGGTCCTGGGCCAGTCGGCGGTTTCTCCGGCCCCAGGCACGATCACCAGCACACCTTCGGGTGTGGGGCTGTTGGCGGGTTTCCACAAGGCCAGGAAGCTGTCGCTGCCGGCCTGCAGGGTTTGCTGCTCGTCCTTGGGGATTTGCCGCTCCAGCGCCTGGGCATCTTCCTGGCTGCGTTCGGCCAGCGCCTGACGCTGCACGGGCGGCGTGCCCGCTTCGGCGGGCGTTTCTTCAGCCAGTGCTTGTGCGGTACAAGGTAGTATCAAGGACAGGCATAGCGCTGAAAGCGCCGTGCGGTTGAGTACGAACATTGATCGATCCAGGCCAGAGTGATACCGGCAGCCTAATGGTATTTGTGCGCGACGGCCATGCTCGATGGCGGTCCCTGCAGTGACGAGAGTGAAGATGATGCGTTTGCGCTGCCTGTTGCTTATCGGCTGTTTCGGCTGGCCCTTGATGGTGGCTGCCACCACGCTGCCAGCGCCCGTCGCGGTGCCGCTGGACCCTGCCCAGCAGCAATGGCTGGATCAACACCGCAGCCTGCGTGTGGGGCTGGTACTGCAGGCGCCTTTTGCGCAATTCGACCGACGCCTGCAGCAGTTGTCCGGGGTCAACGTCGAATTGATGAACTGGTTGGGCAGGGCACTGGGGTTGGACCTGACCTGGCGCAATTTCACCGACCAGGCGGCGCTGGAACATGCGCTGGCCGGGGGCGAGATCGACCTGGCACCGGGGCTCACCCAGACCCCGGCCGGGCTGCGCCGCTGGCTGTTCAGCGACCCCTACATGCGTGTGCCGCAGTTGGTGGTCGGGCCGCGCAATGGGGCGATGGCGGTCGACCTGGAAAAGCTCGCCAGCAACGAGCGGGTGGCCGTACGCATGCCCAGCGCAGTGGCTGACTACCTGCGTGCGACCTACTCCAACCTGAATCTGCAGGGCGTGCCCATGGAGCGCCAGGCCCTGCAACTGCTGCTCAGCGAACAGGTGCGCTATGCGGTGGTGGACGAGGCGCAACTGAGCCGGCTGTCGCGCGAGAACGAATTCAGCGACCTGGTGGTGGTCGGTGACATCGGCCTGCCGCAACTGTTGCGGGTGGGTTCGCGGCGCGACTGGCCACAGTTGGCCGAGATCATCGAGCACGGCCTGCAGGCGATCCCGGCCAAGGACCTTGAACAACTGCACAACCGCTGGCTGCAACCCAAGTACCCGCGCCTGAGCGAGTCGCCAGGCTTCTGGCAGAACCTGGCGCTGTTGTTTGCAGCCCTGCTGTTGAGCTGTATCGCCATTGTGATCTGGCAGCGTCGCCAGCAACAGCAGCTGGAACTGAACCTGCTGGCCGCGCGGGAGAACATCGCCAAGCGCCTGGCGCGCGAAGAGGCCCTGCGCCTGAGCCAGTTCTCCCTTGACCAGAGCACCGTGGGCATCCTCTGGGTGCATTGGGACAGCCACGTGCGCTACGCCAACCGCGCCGCCGAAAGCATGCTCGGCTACACCGCCGGCGCGTTGATCGACCGGCCGCTGATTACCATCGAGCCCAACCTGCACATGGACCGCTGGCTGGACCTGTGGAAACGTGCGCGGGCCAGCGATGAAGCCGCACAGCGGTTCGAGACACAGTGCCTGCGCGCCGATGGCACCTTCTTGCCGGTGGATGTGTCACTGAGCTTCCTGCGTTTTCGCGATGCCGAGTACCTGGTGGTGTTCCTCAACGATGTGACCGAGCGGCGCCGCGCGCTGGCAGCGCTGCGCGAGAGCGAGGCGCGCCTGAAGGGTATTGCCGGCAACGTGCCGGGGCTGGTGTTTCGCCTGGAGCGCAACCCGGCGGAGGGCGAGCTCGAGTTCCCCTATATCAGTGAAGGCAGCGAGGCGCTGGTGGGCTACTCGCCGGCCGAGCTGCAGAACCCGCAGATGGGCTTGCGCAGCCTGGTGCATGGCGAGGACCGCGCCGATTACCACCGCGTGCAGGATCAGGCGCTGGCCACCGATCAGGACTGGTCGTGGCAGGGCCGCATGCTCACCCGCCAGGGCGAACAGCGCTGGGCCGACATCAAGGCCAGTACCCGCAGCCTGGGGGACGGCCGGGTGGTGTGGGATGGCGTGGTGTGGGACATCAGCCAGAGCAAGCGTGCCGAACTCGAACTGGCGCGCTCCCAGGAGCAGTTGCGCGAGCTGTCGGCGCACCTGGAAAGCGTGCGTGAGGAGGAGAAGGCGCGCATCGCCCGCGAGGTGCATGACGAGCTGGGGCAGATGCTCACCGTGCTCAAGCTGGAAACCTCGATGTGCGAACTGGCCTATGCCAGCCTGGACCCGGGCCTGAACGAGCGCCTGGGCAGCATGAAGCGCCTGATCGCGCAGCTGTTCCAGCTGGTGCGCGATGTGGCCACTGCGCTGCGCCCGCCCATCCTGGATGCCGGCATTGCCTCGGCCATCGAGTGGCAGGCACGGCGCTTCGAGGCGCGCACGCAGATCCCGTGCCTGGTGCAGGTGCCGGACAACCTGCCGCCCTTGAGCGACGCCAAGGCCACCAGCCTGTTCCGCATCCTGCAGGAGGCGCTGACCAACGTCATGCGCCACGCTCAGGCACATACGGTGGAGATCAGCCTGAGCCTGGACGACGCGATGCTGTGCCTGATCATCAGCGACGATGGCGTGGGTTTCGTGCACAGTGACCAGCGCCCCACCTCGTTCGGCCTGGTGGGCATGCGCGAGCGGGTGCTGATGCTGGGGGGCACCATGCACCTTGAGAGCGAGCCGGGCGAGGGCACCACGTTGAGCGTACGCGTCCCTCTGAACAACGACAGGAGCTGACAGTGATTCGAGTATTGGTTGCCGAAGACCACACCATCGTGCGTGAAGGCATCAAGCAGTTGATCGGCCTGGCCAAGGACATGCAGGTAGTGGGCGAGGCCGGTAATGGTGAGCAGTTGCTCGAGGCCTTGCGCCATACCGAGTGCGAGGTGGTGCTGCTGGATATCTCGATGCCGGGGGTGAACGGGCTGGAGGCCATCCCACGGATTCGTGCCTTGAGCGCGCCGCCGGCGATCCTGGTGCTGTCCATGCATGACGAGGCGCAGATGGCGGCGCGGGCGTTGAAGATCGGCGCGGCGGGGTATGCCACCAAGGACAGCGACCCGGCGCTGCTGCTGACCGCGATTCGACGGGTGGCCGGTGGTGGGCGCTATATCGACCCGGACCTGGCGGACCGCATGGTGTTCGAGGTGGGGCTGACTGATTCTCGGCCGCTGCATTCGCTGTTGTCGGAACGCGAGTTCTCGGTGTTCGAGCGCCTGGCCCAGGGCGCCAACGTCAACGACATCGCCCAGCAGCTGGCGCTGAGCAACAAGACCATCAGTACGCACAAGGCGCGCCTGATGCAGAAGCTCAACGTGAATTCGCTGGCGGAGCTGGTGAAGTATGCGATGGAGCACAAGCTGGTGTGAGTGTTCCAGAAGCGACACCGTGTTGATGCCTTCGCTGGCAAGCCAGCTCCCACAGGGATCGCCGGTGTACGCCAGATCTGTGGGCGCTGGCTTGCCGGCGACGGCGTCAGCACAGTCATCACCTTGTCTGAAAACGCCATCCTTGTAGGGCAATCCCTACCCTCAACGTTCCACCCGGCTGATGCGATTCTCTCAGCACCCCCGATTTGCGCCACCGTGCACCTTCTCTAGTCTTGGGTCACAGCAGTCATCCAACAAAAAGGTGCGGGTATGAGTGAGGTGAATTCGAGCGCTGCAACCGGCGAAGTGCTGGTCAGCTTCCGTGGTGTGCAGAAGAGCTACGACGGCGAGTCGCTGATCGTCAAAGACCTGAACCTGGATATTCGCAAAGGCGAATTCCTGACCCTGCTCGGCCCCTCGGGCTCGGGCAAGACCACCAGCCTGATGATGCTGGCCGGTTTCGAAACCCCCACTGCCGGAGAGATCCTGCTGGACGGTCGTTCGATCAACAACGTACCACCGCACAAGCGCGACATCGGCATGGTGTTCCAGAACTACGCACTGTTCCCGCACATGACCGTCGCCGAGAACCTGGCCTTCCCCCTGAGCGTGCGCAACCTGAGCAAGACCGACATCAGCGAGCGGGTCAAGCGTGTGCTCAGCATGGTCCAGCTCGATGCCTTCGCCCAGCGTTACCCCGGCCAGCTTTCCGGCGGCCAGCAGCAGCGTGTGGCACTGGCCCGCGCGCTGGTGTTCGAGCCGCAACTGGTACTGATGGACGAACCGCTGGGCGCACTCGACAAGCAACTGCGTGAGCACATGCAGATGGAGATCAAGCACCTGCACCAGCGTCTGGGCGTGACCGTGGTGTACGTGACCCACGACCAGGGCGAGGCGCTGACCATGTCCGACCGCGTCGCGGTGTTCCACCAGGGCGAGATCCAGCAGATCGCCGACCCGCGTACCCTCTACGAAGAGCCGAAGAACACCTTCGTCGCCAACTTCATCGGCGAGAACAACCGCATCAATGGCCGCCTGCTCAGCCAGACCGGCGACCGCTGCCTGGTGGCCCTGGCCCGTGGCGAGCAGGTCGAGGCGCTTGCAGTAAACGTCGGCCAGCCCGGCGAGCCGGTGACCCTGTCGATCCGCCCGGAGCGTGTACGCCTGAATGGCCACAGCGAAAGCTGCGTCAACCGTTTCTCCGGGCGTGTGGCTGAATTCATCTATCTGGGCGACCACGTGCGGGTGCGTCTGGAAGTGTGCGGCAAGGCCGATTTCTTCGTGAAGCAGCCGATCGCCGAACTCGACCCGGCGCTGGCCGTGGGCGACGTGGTACCGCTGGGCTGGGAGGTCGAGCACGGTCGTGCGCTCGATCCTATTCTGGAAGCCCACTGAGGTTTGCTTCACCAACCCCCTGCAACGTGGAGAGAATAATAATGCACAGACACTTGAAGCTGACCGCCCTGGCCCTGGGCCTGTTCGCTGCAACCCAGACGATGGCGGCGGCCGATCTTACCGTGATCTCTTTTGGTGGCGCGAACAAGGCAGCCCAGGTCAAGGCGTTCTACGAGCCGTGGGAAAAGGCGGGTAACGGCAAGATCGTGGCAGGCGAGTACAACGGCGAGATGGCCAAGGTCAAAGCCATGGTCGACACCAAGAGCGTGAGCTGGAACCTGGTGGAAGTGGAGTCGCCGGAACTGGCCCGAGGCTGTGACGAAGGCATGTTCGAACAGATCGATCCGGCGCTGTTCGGTGACGAAGCCGACTACGTGCCCGGTGCGATCCAGCCGTGTGGTGTGGGCTTCTTCGTGTGGTCGACGGTAATGGCCTACAACGCCGACAAGCTCAAGACCGCGCCGACCAGTTGGGCAGACTTCTGGGATACCAAGACCTTCCCGGGCAAGCGCGGCCTGCGCAAGGGCGCCAAGTACACCCTCGAGTTCGCCCTGATGGCCGACGGTGTCGCGCCCAAGGATGTGTACAAGGTGCTGGGTGACAAGGAAGGCCAGGACCGCGCCTTCAAGAAGCTCGATCAGCTCAAGCCAAGCATTCAGTGGTGGGAAGCCGGTGCACAGCCGCCGCAGTACCTGGCTTCGGGGGACGTGGTGATGAGCTCGGCCTACAACGGGCGCATCGCCGCCGTGCAGAAGGAAAGCAACCTGAAGGTGGTGTGGAACGGCGGCATCTACGACTTCGATGCCTGGGCCATTCCAAAAGGCGCGAAGAACGTCGAAGACGCGAAGAAATTCATCGCCTACTCGGTCCAGCCCGAGCAGCAGAAGGTCTATTCGCAGAACATCGCCTACGGTCCGGCCAATTCCAAGGCGGTCGCGCTGCTGTCCGACGAGATCAAGAAGGACATGCCGACCACCCCGGAAAACATCGCCAACCAGGTGCAGATCGACGTGGCGTTCTGGGCGGACAACAGCGAGCAGCTGGAACAACGCTTCAACGCCTGGGCGGCGGCCAAGTAAGCCGTGCCGACGGGGCGTCAGCATTGTGCTGACGCCTCCTGTTCCCAAGATTTTCGGAGTTCGTTATGGCCATCGCAGTGCCCCTGAACGAAGGCGCAGGTTCCAACCTCAAGAAGCGTCTGGCGCGCGCCGAGCGGGTAAACCGCTGGAAGGCGAAGGCGCTGATCGCGCCACTGGCGCTGTTTCTGTTGCTGGTTTTCCTCGTGCCGATTGCTGCGCTGCTGTACAAGAGCGTGGGTAACCCCGAGGTGGTCGGCGGCTTGCCGCGCACCGTGGTGGCCGTGGCTGAGTGGGATGGCAAGAGCCTCCCGGGCGAGCCGGTGTACAAGGCGCTCAGCGAGGACCTTGCCGAATCGCGCAAGAACCAGACCCTGGGCGACCTGTCCAAGCGCCTGAACATGGAGCTGGCCGGCTACCGCAGCCTGATCGCCAAGACGGCCCGGGCCTTGCCGTTCAAGACCGAGCCGGCCTCCTATAAAGAAGCACTGCAGGAACTCGATGAGCGCTGGGGCGACCCTGCGTACTGGCAGGCGATCCGCCGCAACACCAGCAGCGTGACCCCGTTCTACCTGCTGGCTTCGGTGGACCACCGCATCGATGACCTGGGCGAACTGGCGCCCACCACCCCGGACCAGGCGATCTACCTCGATATCTTCGCCCGCACCCTGTGGATGGGGCTGGTGATCACCGTGATCTGCCTGGCCCTGGCGTATCCGCTGGCCTACCTGCTGGCCAACCTGCCGACCCGGCAGAGCAACCTGCTGATGATCCTGGTACTGCTGCCGTTCTGGACGTCGATCCTGGTGCGGGTGGCGGCGTGGATCGTGCTGCTGCAGTCAGGCGGGCTGATCAACAGTGCGCTGATGGCCGTGGGGCTGATCGACAAGCCGCTGGAGCTGGTATTCAACCGTACCGGCGTGTACATCTCGATGGTGCACATCCTGCTGCCGTTCATGATCCTGCCGATCTACAGCGTGATGAAAGGGATTTCCCCGACCTACATGCGTGCAGCGATTTCCCTGGGTTGCCACCCGTTCGCCAGCTTCTGGCGTGTGTACCTGCCGCAGACCTATGCCGGTGTGGGCGCGGGTTGCCTGCTGGTGTTCATCCTGGCGATCGGCTACTACATCACCCCGGCGCTGCTGGGCAGCCCGAACGACCAGATGGTCAGCTACTTTGTCGCCTTCTACACCAACACCAGCATCAACTGGGGCATGGCCACCGCGTTGGGCGGGTTGCTGTTGCTGGCCACCGTGCTGCTGTACCTGATCTATAGCTGGCTGGTGGGCGCAAGCCGCCTGCGTCTGAGCTGAGGAGCGTTGTCATGCTGAGCCCTTACATGTCGCCCGTCGAGCGGGTCTGGTACTACAGCTTGCGCATCCTTTGCGGGCTGGTGCTGTTGTTCCTGGTGTTGCCGGTGCTGGTGATCATCCCGCTGTCGTTCAACTCGGGCAGCTTCCTGGTGTACCCGTTGCAGGGCTTCTCGCTGCAGTGGTACCAGGACTTCTTCGGCTCGGCCGAGTGGATGCGTGCGTTGAAGAACAGCATCATCGTGGCGCCGGCGGCGACCCTGCTGGCGATGGTGTTCGGCACCCTGGCCTCGATCGGCCTGACCCGTGGCGACTTCCCCGGCAAGTCACTGGTGATGGCGCTGGTGATTTCGCCCATGGTGGTGCCGGTGGTGATCATCGGTGTGGCCAGCTACCTGTTCTTTGCTCCGCTGGGCCTGGGCAACAGCTTTACCTCGTTGATCCTGGTGCATGCGGTGCTGGGTGTGCCGTTCGTGATCATCACGGTGTCGGCGACCTTGCAGGGCTTCAACCACAATCTGGTGCGCGCGGCGGCAAGCCTTGGCGCTTCGCCGGTGACGGCGTTCCGCCGGGTGACCCTGCCGTTGATCGCGCCGGGGGTGATCTCGGGGGCGCTGTTCGCGTTCGCGACCTCGTTCGATGAGGTGGTGGTGACGCTGTTCCTGGCCGGGCCTGAGCAGGCCACGCTGCCACGCCAGATGTTCAGCGGGATTCGCGAGAACCTGAGCCCGACCATCGCGGCGGCGGCGACCTTGCTGATCGCGTTCTCGGTGGTGCTGCTGTTGACGCTGGAATGGCTGCGTGGGCGCAGCGAGAAGATGCGTACCCAGCAGCCGGGTTGAGGCTGACGACCTCTTCGCTGGCAAGCCAGCTCCCACACGGTTCTGCGGCGTTCGCAAAACCTGTGGGAGCTGGCTTGCCAGCGAAGGCCACACTGCCGACTCACCGTCGGCTTGATGCCAGTCAGCCCCTGAGGGGTTGCCTGAGGTACAATGCGCGCCACCGTGATTCTGCCCAACAGGTGCGCCATGCAGCCCTACGCTATTGCTCCCTCCATTCTTTCTGCCGACTTCGCCCGCCTGGGCGAGGAAGTCGACAAGGTGCTCGAAGCCGGCGCCGATATCGTCCACTTCGACGTGATGGACAACCACTACGTACCCAACCTGACCATCGGCCCGATGGTCTGCAGCGCCTTGCGCAAGTACGGCGTGACCGCGCCGATCGACGCCCACCTGATGGTGACCCCGGTTGACCGCATCATTGGCGACTTCATCGAGGCCGGCGCCACCTACATCACCTTCCACCCCGATGCCACCCTGCACGTCGACCGCTCGCTGCAACTGATCCGTGACGGCGGCTGCAAGGCCGGGCTGGTGTTCAACCCGGCCGCCTCGCTGGACGCGCTCAAGTACGTGATGGACAAGGTCGACATGATCCTGCTCATGAGCGTCAACCCGGGCTTTGGTGGCCAGAAGTTCATCCCCGCCACCCTCGACAAGCTGCGCGAAGCACGCGCGCTGATCGATGCCAGCGGGCGTGATATCCGCCTGGAAATCGACGGCGGCGTCAACGTCAACAACATCCGCGAGATTGCGGCGGCCGGTGCCGATACCTTCGTGGCCGGCTCGGCGATCTTCAATGCCCCGGATTACAAAGAAGTGATTGCCAGGATGCACGCCGAATTGGCTCTGGCCCGCCCATGAGCGGCTTCGAGCAGCTGTTCCCCGGGAGCCTGCCCAAGCTGGTGATGTTCGATCTGGATGGCACCCTGATCGACTCGGTGCCGGACCTTGCGGCTGCCGTGGACCACATGCTGCTCGAAATGGGCCGCCCGCCGGCCGGCCTTGCCGCTGTGCGCGAGTGGGTCGGCAACGGTGCGCCGGTGCTGGTGCGCCGCGCCCTGGCCGGCAGCATCGAGCATGCCGAGGTGGACGACGACGAGGCCGCGCGCGGCCTCGAACTGTTCATGCAGGCCTACGCCGACGGTCATGAGCTGACGGTGGTGTACCCGGGCGTGCGCGACACGCTCAAATGGCTGCACAAGCAGGGCGTGGAAATGGCCCTGATCACCAACAAGCCGGAGCGTTTTGTCGCGCCGCTGCTGGACCAGATGAAAATCGGCCGGTATTTCCGCTGGATCATCGGCGGCGATACCCTGCCGCAGAAAAAGCCCGACCCTGCCGCGCTGCTGTTTGTCATGCAAATGGCCAACGTGCCGGCGCAGCAGGCACTGTTCGTGGGCGATTCGCGCAGTGATGTGCTCGCTGCCAAGGCCGCCGGCGTGCAGTGCGTGGCGCTCAGTTACGGCTACAACCATGGTCGCCCGATCAGCGAAGAGTCGCCTGCGCTGGTGATCGATGACCTGCGCGCACTGCTGCCTGGTTGCTTAGATTCGGCCACTGAGCTAATGTCGGACGATCAATCCCCCCCTGATAGAGATTCCATCGTGGTGGCACCCGGCAAACTCTGGATGAAAGTCATCAAGGCCCTGGCCCGTTGGCGTTGGCGCGCCTGACTTTTTTCTGGCCGGCCTGATCCGGCACGTTTGCCCGTACGACCTGTTGCCCCATTGCCACGAGGCTATCATGACCCGCGAAGAATTCCTGCGCCTGGCTGCTGCCGGCTACAACCGCATTCCCCTGGCCTGCGAAACCCTGGCCGATTTCGACACGCCGCTGTCGATCTACCTGAAACTGGCTGACCAGCCCAATTCCTACCTGCTCGAATCGGTGCAGGGCGGCGAAAAATGGGGCCGTTACTCGATCATCGGCCTGCCGTGCCGCACCGTGCTGCGTGTGCATGACCATCAGGTGCGCATCACCCACGACGGTGACCTGATCGAACAGCACGAGGTGGACGATCCGCTGGCCTTTGTCGAGGCCTTCAAGGAGCGCTACAACGTACCGACCATCACTGGCCTGCCGCGTTTCAATGGCGGCCTGGTGGGGTACTTCGGCTATGACTGCGTGCGCTATGTCGAGAAGCGCCTGGGCAAGTGCCCGAACCCGGACCCGCTGGGTGTGCCGGATATCCTGCTGATGGTCTCCGATGCGGTCGTGGTGTTCGACAACCTGGCGGGCAAGATGCACGCCATCGTGCTCGCCGACCCTGCGCAGGACAACGCCTACGAGAACGGCCTGGCGCGTCTTGAAGCGCTGCTCGAACAATTGCGCCAGCCGATCGCCCCGCGTCGCGGCCTGGCCCTGGGTGGCCCGCAGGCCGCCGAGCCGGAATTTCGCTCCAGCTTCACCCAGGCCGACTACGAGCGTGCCGTCGACACGGTCAAGGAATATATCCTGGCTGGCGACTGCATGCAGGTCGTGCCGTCGCAGCGCATGTCGATCGACTTCAAGGCGGCGCCCATCGATCTGTACCGCGCCCTGCGTTGCTTCAACCCGACGCCGTACATGTACTTCTTCAACTTTGGCGACTTTCACGTGGTGGGCAGCTCGCCGGAAGTACTGGTGCGGGTCGAGGACAACCTGGTGACGGTACGCCCCATCGCCGGTACCCGTCCTCGCGGTGCCACCGAAGAGGCCGATCGCGCCCTGGAAGAGGACCTGCTGTCGGATGACAAGGAAATCGCCGAGCACCTGATGCTCATCGACCTGGGGCGCAACGACACCGGCCGGGTGTCCGAGACCGGCTCGGTGAAGGTCACCGAGAAGATGGTCATCGAGCGTTACTCCAACGTGATGCACATCGTGTCCAACGTCACCGGCCAGCTCAAGAGTGGCCTGAGTGCCATGGACGCGCTGCGCGCCATCCTGCCGGCCGGCACGCTGTCGGGCGCACCGAAGATCCGCGCGATGGAAATCATCGACGAGCTGGAGCCGGTCAAGCGTGGTGTGTACGGCGGCGCGGTGGGCTACCTGGCCTGGAATGGCAACATGGACACCGCCATCGCGATACGCACCGCAGTGATCAAGGACGGCGAACTGCATGTGCAGGCCGGTGGCGGCATCGTCGCCGACTCGGTGCCGGCGCTGGAGTGGGAAGAGACCATCAACAAGCGTCGGGCGATGTTCCGCGCGGTAGCTTTGGCTGAACAGACGTCGCTCAGCTGAGAAGGGCGCCGCTGCGGCGCAACACAGAATTCAGAGTCGGCAGACTCAAGAGGTTGACCCAGATGTTACTGATGATCGACAACTATGACTCCTTCACCTACAACGTCGTGCAGTACTTCGGCGAGCTGGGTGCAGAGGTCAAGGTCATTCGCAATGACGAATTGACCATCGCCCAGATCGAAGCCCTGCAGCCCGAGCGCATTGTCGTGTCGCCTGGCCCTTGCACCCCGACCGAAGCCGGCGTGTCGCTGGAGGCCATCCGCCATTTTGCCGGCAAGCTGCCGATCCTGGGCGTATGCCTGGGCCACCAGTCCATCGGCCAGGCCTTTGGCGGTGACGTGGTGCGCGCGCGCCAGGTGATGCACGGCAAGACCAGCCCGGTGCTGCATAAAAACCAGGGCGTGTTCGAAGGCTTGAACAATCCGCTGACCGTGACCCGCTACCATTCGCTGGTGGTCAAGCGCGAAACCCTGCCCGAGTGCCTGGAACTGACTGCCTGGACTGCCCTGGAAGATGGCTCGATCGACGAGATCATGGGCCTGCGCCACACCACGCTGAACATCGAGGGGGTGCAGTTCCACCCCGAATCGATTCTGACCGAGCAGGGCCACGAGCTGTTCGCCAACTTCCTCAGACAGACCGGCGGCCGCCGCTAAGGATCGAATATGGATATCAAGAGCGCGCTGAGCCGGGTCGTTGACCACCTGGACCTGAGCACCGAGGAAATGCGCGATGTGATGCGCCAGATCATGACCGGTCAATGCACCGAGGCCCAGATCGGTGCCTTCATGATGGGCATGCGCATGAAGAGCGAGAGCATCGACGAGATCGTCGGCGCGGTATCGGTGATGCGCGAGCTGGCCGACAAGGTCGAGCTCAACACCCTCGACGGTGTGGTCGATGTGGTCGGTACCGGCGGTGATGGTGCCAATATCTTCAACGTGTCCACGGCGTCGTCGTTCGTGGTCGCGGCCGCAGGCTGCACCGTGGCCAAGCACGGCAACCGTGCGGTGTCGGGCAAGAGCGGTAGTGCCGACCTGCTCGAGGCGGCCGGTATCTACCTGAACCTGACGCCGGTGCAGGTGGGGCGTTGCATCGATTCGGTGGGCATCGGCTTCATGTTCGCCCAGACCCACCACAGCGCCATGAAGCATGCCGCCGGCCCGCGTCGCGACCTGGGCCTGCGCACGCTGTTCAACATGCTCGGCCCGCTTACGAATCCGGCCGGGGTCAAGCACCAGGTGGTGGGTGTGTTCAACAAGGCGCTGTGCCGGCCACTGGCTGAAGTGCTGCAGCGCCTGGGCAGCAAGCATGTACTGGTGGTGCACTCCAAGGACGGCCTGGACGAGTTCAGCCTGGCTGCGCCGACCTTCGTTGCCGAGCTGAAAAAGGGCGAGATCACCGAGTATTGGGTCGAGCCCGAAGACCTGGGCATGAAGAGCCAGAGCCTGCACGGCCTGGCGGTGGACAGCCCGGCCGCTTCGCTGGAACTGATTCGTGATGCACTGGGCCGGCGCAAGACCGAGAATGGCCAGAAAGCGGCGGAAATGATCGTGCTCAACGCCGGCGCCGCACTCTATGCCGCCGACCACGCCATGACCCTCAAGCAAGGTGTGGAGCTGGCCCACGATGCGCTGCACACCGGCCTTGCCCGTGAAAAACTCGAAGAGCTGGGTGCGTTCACCGCGGTCTTCAAGCAGGAGAATGAAGGATGAGTGTACCGACGGTTCTTGAGAACATTCTGGCACGCAAGGTTCAGGAAGTTGCCGAGCGTAGTGCACGGGTCAGCCTGGCCGAGCTTGAGCGTCTGGCGGCAGCGGCGGATGCTCCACGCGGGTTCGCCAATGCGTTGATCGAGCAGGCCAGGCGCAAGCAGCCGGCAGTGATTGCCGAGATCAAGAAGGCGTCGCCGAGCAAGGGCGTGATTCGCGAAGACTTCGTCCCGGCCGATATCGCCGTCAGCTACGAGAAGGGCGGGGCGACGTGCCTGTCGGTGCTCACCGATGTCGATTACTTCCAGGGCGCCGACGCCTATCTGCAGCAGGCACGCGCCGCGTGCAAGCTGCCGGTGATCCGCAAGGACTTCATGATCGACCCGTACCAGATCGTCGAAGCCCGCGCGCTGGGTGCCGACTGTGTGTTGTTGATCGTTTCGGCACTCGACGATGTGAAGATGGCGGAGTTGGCGGCCACCGCGAAGAGCGTCGGCCTGGATGTGCTGGTTGAAGTGCACGATGGCGACGAGCTGGAGCGCGCGCTGAAAACCCTCGATACACCGCTGGTGGGCGTCAACAACCGCAACCTGCACACCTTCGAGGTGAGCCTGGAGACTACGCTCGACCTGTTGCCGCGCATTCCCCGTGAGCGCCTGGCAATTACCGAGAGCGGCATCCTCAATCGCGCGGATGTCGAGTTGATGGAAATCAACGAGGTGTACTCGTTCCTGGTAGGCGAGGCGTTCATGCGTGCCGAGCATCCGGGGCTGGAACTGCAGCGCCTGTTCTTCCCGGAGCGTGTGGTGCACAACCCGGCGCAAGGCCTGGACTGATCCACACTGAAGCCGGCGTTGCCGGCTTTTTTGTATCGACAAGGTGGGTGCGATGACTGAGCAAGCGGTGGCGGTAACGGTAGAGGCGGGGTTGCAGGCCGAGCAGGACTTGTTGGCGGCGGTATGCAAGGGTGAGCAAGACCACGGCCTGTTGTTCTGGCGCCCCACCGATCGGGCGCTGGTGATGCCTCGGCGCATGAGCCGGCTCGAAGGTTTTGCCGCGGCCTGTGATGAACTGGCTGCTACCGGCTGGCCGGTGCTGTTGCGCGAGACCGGCGGTGAACCGGTGCCGCAGTCGAGTGCGACGATCAATATTGCACTGGTGTATGTGGCACCGCGCAGCGAAGGCGACCATGGGCGTATCGAGGCCGCGTACGAGCGCCTTTGCCTGCCGCTGTGCCAGGTGCTGCGCGAGTGGGGCGGGCTGGCGTCGGTGGGGGAGATCGAAGGGGCGTTCTGTGATGGGCGCTACAACGTCAACCTCAATGGTCGCAAGCTGGTGGGCACGGCCCAGCGCTGGCGCCAGGGCCTGGGTGGCAAGCGCCCGGTGGTGCTGGTGCATGGTGCGCTGTTGCTGCACAACGAGCGTGAGTCGATGGTGGCTGCGGTCAATCGGTTCAACGAATGCTGTGCGCTGGAGCAGCGTTGCCTGGCCGACAGCCATATCGCGTTGCACGAAGTGGTGCCCCCAGGCGCCCGTGATGGAGCGTCTGGGTCAGGCGTATGCCAAGGTGATCGAGGGCATTGCCCGCGACTAGCGGGTGCCGAAGACCACCATGGTCTTGCCTTTGACGTGTACCAGGCTGCGCTCTTCAAGGTCTTTGAGGACGCGGCCGACCATCTCCCGCGAGCAGCCGACGATACGGCCGATTTCCTGGCGGGTGATCTTGATCTGCATGCCGTCGGGATGGGTCATGGCGTCGGGTTGCTTGCACAGCTCCAGCAGGCAACGGGCCACGCGACCGGTCACGTCGAAGAAGGCCAGGTCACCGACCTTCTGTGTGGTGTTGCGCAGGCGCTGGGCCATCTGGCTGCCCAGGGCATACAGAATGTCCGGGTCCTGGCGGGCCAGTTCGCGGAATTTTTCGTAGCTGATCTCCGCCACCTCACACTCGGTCTTGGCGCGCACCCAGGCACTGCGTTGCTGCTCGTTGCCCGAGGGCTCGAACAAGCCCAGCTCGCCGAAGAAATCGCCGCTGTTGAGGTAGGCGATGATCATCTCGCGCCCCTCTTCGTCCTCGATCAGAATGGTTACCGAGCCCTTGATGATGAACGACAGGGTATCGGCCCGGTCACCGGCGCAGATGATGTTGCTCTTGGCGGCGAAGCGCCGGCGTTGGCAGTGGGCAAGCAACTTGTCGATGTTCTTGATCTTGGCTGGAAGGCTTGTTGCAACCATGGCTGAATCCCGGAGTGACGCGACGCGTGAGCATTTTTTAGACCGCTTGGCCGCAAGTGCCAGCGATTTGGCGCCAGCTTAGCAGACGCCTGATTGTGTATCGGCATATTTACTGGAACGCTTAGCCTTTTCGCACGTGCGCGCAGGGTCTAAGCTGACAGCCTTTTTTCAAGCAAGGGAATCCGGGTGATGAAGGCGCGTATCCAGTGGGCAGGCGAAGCCATGTTTCTTGGCGAATCGGGCAGCGGCCATGTCGTGGTCATGGATGGTCCACCCGAAAGCGGTGGGCGCAACCTGGGTGTACGGCCGATGGAAATGCTGTTGTTGGGCCTGGGCGGCTGCAGCAATTTCGATGTGGTGAGCATCCTCAAGAAGTCGCGTCAGGCGGTGGAAAGCTGCGAGGCGTTTCTTGAGGCAGAGCGTGCCGAGGAAGACCCGAAGGTCTTCACCAAGATCCATCTGCGCTTCGTGGTCAAGGGGCGTGGCTTGAAGGAAGCGCAGGTCAAGCGCGCGGTGGAACTGTCGGCAGAGAAGTATTGCTCGGCGTCGATCATGCTCGGGCGCGCTGGCGTCGAGATTACTCACGCCTACGAGATCGTCGAGCTGGGTTGACCTGCCCCGCCCCTCGCCGGCAAGAGCGGCTCCTACAAGCGTGTGTCACTCTCTTCGTAGGAGCCAGCCTTGCTGGCGAAGCGGTCCAGGGCAAACAGCAGTACCAGCCCCGGCACCAGCGCCAGCAACCACCAGTGCAAGTTCACCAGCAGCAACCCGACGATCTCGGCCGGGCTCCAGGTGTTGCCGAATGCTCGCGAGAACAGGTTGCACAGCAGCCATGCACTGAGCGTCGCGACTGTCACGAATAGCGCCCCGAGCCTGCGAGGCTTGCGTAAGAAGCTGCCCAGCAGCACGAACAGCAACATGCCCGGTACACAAAACAGCACCAGATCGACGGTCCGGCTGCCTGACTCGCCCATGTCCGGCAGTTGGGTGGTGAACGTCTGTTCGCGTACATCGGCGGTCATCAGCCAGACGAACGCATAACCGATCAGGGCAAGCAGCAGGCTTTGCAGTGTGCGAATCAATACCCGGCGCAAGATCATCGACGCAGCCCCGGTAACAGCATGAGCAGGCCCTGCGGCAGCGCGGCGCGCAAGCGGGTGCTCAAGCGATCTCGGTGTTTCTGGTAGAGCAACCCGAGGCCGATCACCCCCAGCCCGATCAGCGTCAGCACCACGGGAAACAGTAAAGAGTCGGCGAACACCTCATACGCCAGGTAGCCCAGGTAGGCGGCAACGCCCAGTGCACCGAACACCATGAACACCGGCCGGCGCAGCAGCATTGCAGTGGCGATCAGGCCCAGGTTGATGAGGCAATACAGCGCCTTGCCCAATTCGCTGGCGCTTTCCATCGAGCTCAAGCCACCCCAGAACGCCAGCAACCCGGCCAGGTAGCCCCAGAAGGCAAAGTCCTGGCGGGTGCGCCCGTCGATGCCGAGAAATACCAGCAGCAATCCCAGGCCGAACCACATCGATACCTGCTGGCGCTGTTCCCAGTTGAACTGATCGCCGTATACCCATTCAGTCAGGTCCATGGACATGAACCACAGCGCCAGGGCAATCGGCATCACGATGAACGGGAAGGGGATCAGACGCAGCATCAGCAGCCCGGCAAGCACGGTGGCCGCTTCCATCAGCAGCCAGCCGCCCTGCACGTAGGTGTAGTAGTTGTGATAGTTGGTCTGGGCATCGTCCAGCGGCCACAGGCCGGTGATGCGCTCCAGGGCGAACACCGCCAGCGGCACGATGCTCACCGCCACTGCCGCGAGCACACCGCCCGGGATGGTCTGGCCGCGACGTTGCAATACCAGGCCGCCGACCGTGAGTAGCGCAATGTAAGCCAGCGCGATCGACAGCAATGCACTGTCGCCGATACGCATCCACGCCTCGCTGAGCAGCCAGCCCATGGCGCCCATGATCAGCAGGGCACCGAAATAGAAGGCGACATGGGCCAACTGGAAGCTGGCCTGCTGCGCCGGCTGGCGCTGCAGAAACGCCAGCAGGGCCTGATCCTGGCCGGGGTTCAGTACGCCGGCATCAACGGCGCGGGCCAGGTCCCTGGCATCAAGACGGTCCATCAGATTCGGTAGGTGCTCTTGGTCATCACTTTGGCCATCAGGCTCATGCCGAACTTGATGGGGGCAGGGAAGCGCAAACCGCCGGCATCCAGCGCCGAGTCGGCATGCTGCTCTTCATCGACACGCATCTGTTCGAGGATTGCCCGGGACTTTTCATCCTCGGCGGGTATCTGCTCCAGGTGCTCATCCAGGTGCTTGCACACCTGGTGCTCGGTGGCGGCGACGAAACCGAGGCTGACCTTGTCGCTGATCAGGCCGGCGACGGCGCCGATGCCGAACGACATGCCATAGAACAGCGGGTTGAGCACGCTTGGGTGGCTGCCCAGCTGACGAATGCGTTGTTCACACCAGGCCAGGTGGTCGATTTCTTCTTCGGCAGCGTGTTCCATCGCCTTGCGTACCTGCGGCAGCTTGGCCGTCAGCGCCTGGCCCTGGTACAGCGCCTGGGCGCAGACTTCACCGGTGTGATTGATGCGCATCAGGCCGGCTACATGGCGGGTCTGGTCTTCGCTCAGATCGGCATCGGGCCGGATGATCGCAGGGGACGGGCGGGACGGTTGGCCGCTGAAGGGGAGCAAGGTGCGCATGGCGGTGTCGGCCTGCAGCAACAAGCGGTCGAGCGGCGAATAGTGACGTTCGGTAGCCATCGGGCACCTCCGCAAGAATGTGCCCGACAGTTTAACCCAATCCAGATGACAGGGCTTGCGTTGGATCAGCCCGGCGGCCAGGTCATCTGGCGCTGGCCAAGCACGTGCATATGAATGTGGTAGACGGTCTGCCCACCCTGCTCATTGCAGTTCATCACGACACGGAAGCCGTCCTCGCAGCCCAGTTCCTTGGCCAGGCGCTGCGCGGTGAACAGAATGTGTCCGGCCAGGCCCTTGTCTTCTTCGGTGAGGTCGTTGAGGGTGCGGATCGGCTTTTTCGGGATGACCAGAAAGTGCACCGGCGCCTGTGGGGCGATATCGTGGAAGGCCAGAACCTGGTCATCCTCATAGATGATCTTGGCCGGGATCTCCCGGTTGATGATCTTGGTGAACAAAGTTTCCACAACGCTTGCTCCATGGTGGGGGTCGGGCTTGAGTGTACTCAGGCGCCGGCTGCTCGCCCAGTGCCGATTGACGTCAGCGCGGGCAGTAGGCCCGGTTGATCGCACCGGCCAGCTTGCGCGTGAGCCAGCGCGACAGCAGGCGCGGGCTGGCGGCCAGCCAGCGGTTGCGTCGCCCGGGGATGATCAATGCGCGGTTCTTGGCCAGGGCGCGAACGGTATACAGCGCGACTTCCTCCGGGCTCAGGCAGCGCTTGCCGGTGTCCAGCCGGGGAATGCGCCGCAGCGGCGAGCGCACCGGGCCGGGGCAGAGTACCGAGACCTTGATCCCGGTCTGCTTGAGCTCTTCACGCAAGGCCTCGGAAAAATGCAGCACATAGGCCTTGCTCGCCGCATAGGTCGTCATCCATGGGCCCGGTGCAAAGCCTGCCAGCGAGGCGACGTTGAGAATCTGTCCGCCGCCCTGTACCGCCATGGCGTTGCCCAGTGCATGGCACAGGCGGGTTAGGGCGAGGATATTGACCTCGATGACGTCCTGCTCGTCGCCCCATTCCTGGGCCAGAAAATGCCCATAGGAGCGAATGCCGGCGCAGTTGACCAGCAGGTCGATCTGACGCTCGCCTTCCTCGAGTTCGAGCAGAAAACCCGACAGACGCAGTGGCTCCCCCAGGTCGCAGGCCCGGAACAGCACCTCGACGCCGAAGCGCTGGGTGAGCTCGATGGCGATGCCCTCCAGCGGGTCGCGCTGGCGGGCGACCAGGATCAGGTTGCGTCCCCGGCGCGCCAGAGCCTCGGCCAATGCCAGGCCCAGGCCGCTGGAGGCACCGGTGATCATGGCGTAACGGGTCATGCAGTTCTCCAATCGGGGGCTATGCAGCTGATTGCCCAGTTTACAGACTGGAGCGGGTAAAGGCTGCCGACCTCAGCCGTTCTGACTGGCCAGGAACATGGCGCCTACCAGCAACGGCACCCACAGCCATGCCAGCACGATCACCGCCTTGCTGTTGGGCGGTGGCGGTGGGCCGTACCGGTTGCTGGCACGGTTGCCGGGCAGCAACAGCAACGCCAGGAAAATCAGGTTGCCGATGTAGTAGGGGATCAGGGTCAGCAGGCTGTACCAGCCATTAAAGCCCAGGTCGTTCATCCGGCGGGCGACAAACACCAGGCTGAGAATCTTGGCCGCCAGCAAGATGGGGATGATCGCACCGGCAAGGTCCTTGACCATCGATGACATGAGCGCAAACAGGAGGATCGACCCCAGGCCTGCGGCCACCAGCAGCAGGCTCCAGGCCAGCAGGCGCACGCGGCCGATGCGTCCGCGCACGCTGATGATCCTGAGTTTTTCGGAGCTCAGTTGAAGGGAGTTGATATAAGAATCGCGCATCGGGCTTCCTTTGCCGTAGAGAGGTTTCAGCCGGGCCAGTGTTGGCCCAGGCGGGTCGCCGAGGCCTGGGCCTGGCGGTATTCATGGTCGAGCCGGGTGATCAGTTGATCGACCGTGGTTACACGATCGATGGCGCCGACGCCCTGGCCCGCGGACCACACGGTCTTCCAGGCCTTGGCTTCGTCGTCCAGAGGTTTGAGCCGGCCGTCGCCTGCCTGGCCCAGTGCCTTCGGGCCCAAGCCTGCATTCTCCAGGCTCTGGCGCATGAAGCTGGCCGGTACCCCGGACACTGCGGCGGTGTGGATGATATCGGCTGCCTTGGCATCCAGCAGCATTTGTTTGTAGGCGTCAGGGGCCTGACTTTCGTCACTGGCGATGAAGTGGGTGCCCATGTACGCCAGATCTGCGCCCAGCAGTTGGGCTGCAAGTACCTCGTGGCCGCGATTGAGGCAGCCTGCCAGTAACAGGGTCTTGTCGAAGAACTGGCGTATTTCGGCGATCAGCGCGAACGGGCTCCAGGTGCCAGCGTGCCCGCCAGCGCCTGCCGCGACGGCGATCAAGCCGTCCACGCCGGCTTGCGCGGCTTTCTCTGCATGGCGTCGGGTAGTGACATCGTGGAACACCAGCCCACCATAGGCGTGCACGGCATCGACCACCTCTTTCGCCGCACCCAGGCTGGTGATGACGATGGGCACGCGGTGTTCGATGCAGATCGCAAGGTCCGCCTGCAGGCGCGGGTTGCTGGCGTGAACGATGAGGTTCACCGCATAGGGCGCCGGCTTGTCGAACCCGGCCAGGCCCGCCTCGATCTCCTCCAGCCAGGCCTTGAAGCCGGCACTGTCACGCTGGTTGAGCGCCGGGAAGCTGCCCACCACGCCATTGCGACAGCAGGCCAGTACCAGCTGCGGGTTGGAGATCAGGAACATGGGGGCTGCCACCACGGGCAGGCGCAGACGTTGTTCAAGCAAGGCGGGCAGTGACATGGCGGGCTCTCGTAGTGGAACGATCAGAACGGTTTGACCACGACCAGGATGACAATGAGCAGCAGGATGACTACGGGCACTTCATTGAACCAGCGAAAGTACACATGACTGCGGGTGTTCTCGCCGCGCGCGAAGCGCTTGAGGTTGGCGCCGCACACATGATGGTAGCCGGTCAGCAGGATGATCAGGGTCAGCTTGGCGTGCATCCAGCCTTGCTTGAGAAAGTCCGGGGCGAGGCTGAGCAGCCAGATGCCGAAGACGAATGTGGCGATCATCGCAGGGCCCATGATGCCGCGATACAGCTTGCGCTCCATGGTCACGAAGCGTTCCTGGCTGATGCTGTCCTGGCTCTGAGCGTGGTAGACGAACAGGCGGGGGAGGTAGAACAGCCCGGCAAACCAGCAGACCATGCTGATGATGTGCAGGGCTTTGATCCATAGAAAAAGCATTTTTGGGTAATCCTTCAGGTTCACGGTCGTCAGATAGTAGTGGCTCGGGCGGTCGGGCGTCATCTGAACGGTTGTTACCAAGGCTGTAGGCCCATATTATCCGTGGTTTTCCAGTCGGTTCGTTGAAAGGGGCAGGTTTATGGTCAAGGTCGGTATCGTCGGCGGCACGGGTTACACCGGTGTCGAGCTGCTGCGTCTGTTGGCACAGCATCCACAGGCTGAAGTGGCAGTCATCACCTCGCGTTCCGAGGCAGGCCTGCCGGTCGCCGAAATGTACCCGAACCTGCGCGGCCACTATGACAACCTGGCGTTCAGCGTACCGGATACCAAGACCCTGGCAGCCTGCGACGTGGTGTTCTTCGCCACGCCACACGGGGTTGCGCATGCGCTGGCCGGTGAGCTGCTGGCGGCCGGCACCAAGGTCATCGACCTGTCGGCCGACTTCCGCCTCCAGGACGCCGATGAGTGGGCACAGTGGTACGGCCAGCCGCACGGCGCGCCAGAGCTGCTCAAGGACGCGGTATACGGCCTGCCTGAGGTCAATCGCGAGCAGATTCGCAGCGCCCGCCTGATCGCGGTCCCGGGTTGCTACCCGACTGCAACCCAGCTGGGGTTCCTGCCGTTGCTGGAAGCAGGCATCGCTGATGCGTCGCGCCTGATCGCCGACTGCAAGTCGGGTGTCAGTGGCGCTGGTCGCGGCGCTGCCGTGGGGTCGTTGTTCTGCGAGGCGGGCGAAAGCATGAAAGCCTACGCGGTCAAGGGCCATCGTCACCTGCCGGAGATCCGCCAAGGGCTGCGCCGTGCTGCCGGTGGGGAGGTGGGCCTGACGTTCGTGCCGCACCTCACGCCGATGATCCGCGGTATTCACTCCACACTGTATGCCACGGTGGCCGATACGTCGGTCGACCTGCAGGCGCTGTTCGAGAAACGCTACGCCGATGAGCCGTTCGTCGACGTGATGCCTGCCGGCAGCCACCCTGAAACCCGTAGCGTGCGCGGCGCCAACGTGTGCCGGATCGCAGTGCACCGTCCGCAGGGCGGTGACCTGGTGGTGGTGCTGTCGGTCATCGACAATCTGGTCAAGGGCGCGTCGGGCCAGGCGGTGCAGAACCTGAATATCCTCTTCGGCCTGGATGAGCGCCTGGGCCTGTCCCATGCAGGGCTGTTGCCTTGACCGGGCGTTGAGCGGCTGGCGGCAAGAGGGGCGCTGCGCTTCTTGCCGCTTGTCGCTTGCAGCGTGCCGCTGCTTCTATTGTTGACCGATTTTCTCGGAGAAGCGGATAATGCGCGTCATCACGCATTAAGGCGGCAACAGCGCCGGGAGAAAGTCAGCATGAGCGTCGAATCCTTCACCCCTACGATTTTGCAATTCACGCAGGGTGCCGCGCACAAGGTGAAGACCCTGGTCGATGAAGAGGGCAATGATCGCCTCAAGTTGCGCGTGTTCGTGACCGGTGGCGGTTGCTCGGGTTTCCAGTACGGTTTCACCTTCGATGAAGATGTGGCCGAAGATGACACCATCGTCGAGCGCGAAGGGGTTGCGCTGGTGGTCGACCCGATGAGCTTCCAGTACCTTGCCGGTGCTGAAGTGGACTACCAGGAAGGTCTGGAGGGTTCGCGCTTTGTCATCAAGAACCCTAACGCCACCACCACCTGTGGTTGCGGCTCTTCGTTTTCGATCTGAGTTTCAGGCCACACAGCAAAACGCCGCGCAGTTGCGCGGCGTTTTGCTGTGTGGGGTTCAGGCCGGGTAGATCGCGCCCAGCACCCGCAGGCCTGCGGCGCCCGTGACACTCGGCCGGTTGGCGGCGATGCCTTCCAGGCAGCAGTGCGCCAGCCAGGCAAAGGCCATGGCCTCCACCCAGTCGGGGTCGACGCCGCTGGCTGCGGTGCTGCTGACCCGTGCGTTGGGTAGCAGGCCGGCCAGACGACGCATCAGGGCCCCGTTGTGCGCGCCGCCGCCACAGACCAGCAGCGCCTCGGTGTCTTGCTGCGCGGCTTGCAGGGCGCTGACGATGGAGTGCGCGGTCAGTTCCAGCAAGGTGGCCTGTACATCGGCGTCCGGGCTCGCGGGCACGGTGTTCAAGTGGCGCTTGAGCCACGTGAGGTTGAACACCTCGCGGCCGGTGCTCTTGGGGCCGGTGCCGGCGAAGAACGGATCGCTCAGCAGGCGGCTGAGCAGCTCCGGGACGACCTTGCCGCTGGCCGCCCAGGCGCCGTCTGCGTCATAGCTGCGACCCTGCTTGTCATGGATCCAGGCGTCCAGCAGAACGTTCCCCGGGCCACAGTCGAAGCCGCTGACGGGCGTACCCGCCTCGATCAGGCTGAGGTTGCTGAAACCTCCGACGTTGAGTACTGCCAGGCGTTTGCCCTGGGTGTCGAACAGTGACTCGTGGAAGGCCGGTACCAGCGGGGCGCCCTGACCGCCGGCGGCGACGTCACGACGACGGAAGTCGCTGACCACCGTGATCCCCGTCAGCTCTGCCAACAGGGCGGGGTTGCCGATCTGTACGGTGAAGCCGCGGGCAGGCTCGTGGCGGATGGTCTGGCCATGGCTGCCGATGGCGCGGATGTGCGCTGGTTGCAGGTGTTGCTCGGCCAGCAACTGGTTGATCCCTTGGGCGGCGAGCTGTACCCAGGCGGCCTCGGCCAGGGCGGCTCGGGCAATTTCGTCGGGGCCGCTGGCGCACAGCGCGAGCAGGTCGTCGCGCAGTGCCGAGGGCATGGGAATGTAGTGGGTGGCGAGCAGCGTCAGGCGCTGCTCCTGCTTGATCAAGGCGATGTCCAGGCCGTCGAGGCTGGTGCCGGACATCACTCCCAGATACAGAGCCATGGCTTAGCGCTTGGCCGAGGCCAGCATGGTGGCCTTCTCTTGGTCCATGCGGGCGATCAGCGGCTGGCTTTGCTGGAGGAAGCGCTGACGTTCTGTCTTGGCGATCGGGTCGGCCATCGGCAGCTTCTGACCCAGCGGGTCGACGTGCACACCATTGACCTGGAACTCGTAGTGCAGGTGCGGCCCGGTGGACAGGCCGGTGGTGCCGATGTAGCCGATGACCTGGCCCTGCTTGACTGTGCCACCGGTTTTCACGCCCTTGGCGAAGCCCTGCATGTGCCCGTAGAGGGTCTGGTAGCTGTTGCCGTGCTTGATGATAACGGTATTGCCGTAACCGCCACGGCGACCGGCCAACAGTACCTTGCCATCACCCGCCGCCTTGATTGGCGTACCGCGTGGCGCCGCGTAGTCGACGCCTTTGTGCGCGCGGATCTTGTTGAGGATCGGGTGCTTGCGGCCTGCCGAGAAGCGCGAGCTGATGCGTGCGAAGTCCACCGGCGTGCGGATGAATGCCTTGCGCATGCTGTTGCCATCGGCGGTGTAGTAGCTGGTGTTGCCCTGCTTGTTGGTGTACCGCACCGCGCTGAAGCTCTTGCCGCGGTTGGTGAAGCGCGCGGACAGGATGTTGCCGTTGCCGACGACCTTGCCGTTGACCACCTTCTGCTCGTAGATCACGTCGAATTCGTCGCCCTGGCGGATGTCCTGGGCGAAGTCGATGTCGTAGCCAAAGATGCGTGCCATGTCCATGGTCAGCGCGTGGCTCATGCCGGCGCGCTGGCCAGAGGCCGACAGGGAGCTTTTGATCACGCCGTGCACGTAGGCCGAGCGCACCACCGGTTTGGTGACTTCGCGATTGAATGCATAGCCTTTGTCGCTTTTGGTCAGGCGGATGGTCTCCAGGTCGCTGACCTTGCTGTGCAGGCTGGCCAGTTGGCCGTCCTTGTCCAATTCGATCTGCAGTACCTGGCCGTGCTTGAGCTGGCTGAACTGTTTGGCCTGCTTGTTGCTGGCCAGCACGTCGTGCACCACGTTGGAGGGCAGGCCAACCTTGGCGAACAGGGTCGACAGCGTGTCGCCCCGTGCCACGGTGACTTCGCGGTGGCTGGGGGCCTTGGCGGCTTCGGCAGTGGCAGCTGGTGCCTGTTCGGTCTTGGCGGTTGCTTCGGCAGAGGCGGCCGGGTTGTCGATCTGGGCGAATGGTGACGCAGCCGTTTGCTGGTTGGCGTCGGCCGAGGCGTTTTCCTGTTGCTTGAGCTGCTCTGCCGGGGTTTCCAGCTCTAGATTGAGGGTGGTTTTCTTGGCTTCGACTTCGCTTGAAGGGAATACCAGCAAGGCCAGGCTGAGGAGGGCGGCGATGCCGCTGGCGGCCAGCAGGTGGCTCTTCGGATAAAGCGGGGGCGCTTTAGGCGGTTCGTTGATCATAGGTAGATTGACTTTGAAAAAGATGGAATGGAAAAGATGAATGACATGATGAAGATGAAATAACTGTATAAAATATAACCAAATCCCCTTCAGTGCAAGCGCGCAGACGTCATCAGCCGGGTGTGTGGTCACATCCGGGGCAAAAACTTGTATTTGATGGCTGATCTTGTATGGTTGGGGCCCTTTGAATCTGAGCCTTGCGGGTCTGTTATGAAGTCGGTTGAAGAGCAGCTAGCGCTGATCAAGCGTGGAGCGGAAGAGGTACTGGTCGAGGCCGAGCTGGTCGAGAAGCTCAAGCGTGGGCAGCCGCTGCGTATCAAGGCGGGTTTCGACCCGACTGCGCCGGACCTGCACCTGGGGCATACCGTCCTTATCAACAAGCTGCGCCAGTTCCAGGAGCTGGGGCATCAGGTGATCTTTCTGATCGGTGACTTCACCGGCATGATCGGTGATCCAAGCGGCAAGAGTGTCACGCGTCCGCCGCTGACCCGCGAGCAGGTGCTGGATAACGCCGAGACCTATAAGCAGCAGGTGTTCAAGATTCTTGACCCGGCCAGGACCGAGGTCGCCTTCAACTCCACCTGGATGGACGCCATGACGCCTGCCGATTTCATTCGGCTGGCGTCGCAGTACACGGTGGCACGCATGCTCGAGCGCGACGATTTCGACAAGCGTTACACCAGCAATCAGCCGATCGCGATCCACGAGTTTCTGTACCCGCTGGTTCAGGGTTACGACTCGGTGGCGTTGAAGGCGGATGTCGAGCTCGGGGGAACCGATCAGAAGTTCAACCTGCTGATGGGGCGCGAGCTGCAGCGCGGTTACGGCCAGGAGGCCCAGAACATCGTCACCATGCCGCTGCTCGAGGGGCTGGATGGCGTGAAGAAGATGTCCAAGTCGCTGGGTAACTATGTCGGCATCCAGGAAGCGCCGGGTGTGATGTACAGCAAGTTGGTGTCGATCCCGGATACGCTGATGTGGCGCTATTTCGAGCTGCTCAGCTTCCGCTCCATGGAGGAAATCGAAGGGTTTCGTGCCGATGTGGCTGGCGGGGCGAACCCGCGTGATATCAAGATCAAGCTGGCTGAGGAAATCGTGGCGCGCTTCCATGGGGAAGAGGCCGCGGCCAATGCGCACCGCGGTGCGGGCAATCGCATGAAGGATGGCGAGCTTCCCGAAGATCTGCCGGAGGTAGAAGTGCTGGCGGCGGAAGATATGCCGATCTCGGCTGTACTGAACAAGGCAGGCCTGGTGAAGAACTCGGCGGCGGCCCGTGACCTGCTGGCGGCGGGTGGCGTGAAGGTCGATGGTGAAGTGGTCGATCGCGGCTTTGTATTTGCCCTGGGTTCTACTCATGTGTGTCAGGCCGGCAAGAAGGCATTCGCACGCATCAGTCTGAAGGCTGAATAAGAAGAAGGCGGCGCAAGCCGCCTTCTTCTATATAGAGGGAAAAGAGCGCTTAGAGGTTGTTTTGAGAAAGTTTGA
>NZ_JAHTBI010000003.1 GCF_019168305.1 Pseudomonas aegrilactucae | reverse complement strand
CCGTAGCGTTCGGTTTCGGCACGGAACGGGCGGATCATCTGCGAGTGGCACTGCACGCAGCCTTCGCGGATGTAGATGTCACGGCCTTCCAGTTGCAGGGCGGTGTAGGGCTTCATGCCTTCGACCGGCTTGTTGGTGACGTCCTGGAAGAACAGCGGGACGATCTGGGTCAGGCCGCCGATGCTCACGGCGAACACCATCAGCAGCACCAGCAGGAAGACGTTCTTCTCGATTACTTCGTGTTTCATCAGATTCTCCTCAGGCCAGCTGCGCAGTGGCGGCGGCAGTTTCACCCGCAGGTGCACGCACGGTGCGCCAGGTGTTCCAGGCCATCAGGAACATGCCGGTGAGGAAGATCGCACCGCCCACGAAGCGCACGATGAAGCCTGGGTGGCTGGCCACCAGGGTTTCGACGAAGGAGTAGGTCAGCGTGCCGTCGGCGTTGACTGCGCGCCACATCAGGCCCTGGGCGATGCCGTTGACCCACATCGAGGCGATGTACAGCACGGTGCCGATGGTGGCCAGCCAGAAGTGCGCGTTGATCAGGCCCAGGCTGTACATCTGCTCGCGGCCGAAGACTTTCGGGATCATGTGGTAGAGCGCGCCGATCGAGATCATCGCTACCCAGCCAAGGGCGCCGGCGTGTACGTGGCCGATGGTCCAGTCGGTGTAGTGCGAGAGGGCGTTGACGGTCTTGATCGCCATCATCGGGCCTTCGAAGGTGGACATGCCGTAGAACGCCAGCGATACCACCAGAAAGCGCAGGATCGGGTCGCTGCGCAGCTTATGCCAGGCACCCGAGAGGGTCATCATGCCGTTGATCATGCCGCCCCAGCTGGGCGCCAGCAGGATCAGCGACATCACCATGCCCAGCGACTGCGCCCAGTCGGGCAGGGCGGTGTAGTGCAGGTGGTGGGGACCTGCCCAGATGTACAGGGTGATCAGCGCCCAGAAGTGCACGATCGACAGGCGATACGAGTACACCGGGCGTTCGGCCTGCTTGGGCACGAAGTAGTACATCATGCCCAGGAAGCCTGCGGTCAGGAAGAAGCCCACGGCGTTGTGGCCGTACCACCACTGCACCATGGCGTCGGTAGCACCGCCGTACAGCGAGTAGGACTTGGTCAGGCTGACCGGGATTTCCAGGTTGTTGACAATGTGCAGGATGGCCACGGTGATGATGAACGCGCCGAAGAACCAGTTACCCACATAGATGTGCTTGGTGCTGCGCTTGATCAGGGTGCCGAAGAACACCACGGCGTAGGCGACCCAGACGATGGTGATCAGAATGTCGATCGGCCATTCCAGTTCGGCGTACTCCTTGGAACTGGTGTAACCCAGTGGCAGGCTGATGGCCGCCAGCAGGATCACCAGTTGCCAGCCCCAGAAGGTGAAGGCGGCCAGACGCGGTGAAAACAGTACCGTCTGGCAGGTACGCTGTACCGAGTAGTAGGAGGCGGCGAACAAGGCGCAGCCGCCGAAGGCGAAGATCACCGCGTTGGTGTGCAAGGGGCGCAGGCGCCCGAAGCTGGTCCACGGGAGGTCGAAGTTGAGTGCAGGCCAGACGAGTTGCGCGGCGAGAAAAACGCCGAGCCCCATCCCGACGATTCCCCACACCACCGTCATAATGGCGAATTGGCGGACCACCTTGTAGTTGTAGGCGGTACTGCTGGTTGTGTTCATGTATGGGTTCCCATCCACGGTTATAGGCAGGCTAGTGAGCGAGGCAAGCATGAGTAATGGGCAAGTGGGCGGTATTGACGCTGATCAATGGGCGAGGCTGGTGGAACAGCGCGGCTGGTTGTGGAATGCCCCGCAAAATCAGGGGGATGGAGCGCCTTCGGGGTGCCTGATCCTGGCCCACGGCGCCGGCGCGCCAATGGACAGCGAATTCATGCAGGACATGGCGCAAAGGCTGGCTGCACAAGGGCTGGGGGTGCTGCGCTTCGAGTTCCCCTACATGGCCCAGCGTCGCCTGGATGGTGGCAAAAGGCCGCCAAACCCGCAGGCCCGGTTGCTCGAGTGCTGGCGCGAGGTGGTCGCCCAGGTGCGACCATTGGTCGCTGGGCCGCTGGCCATTGGTGGCAAGTCGATGGGCGGGCGCATGGCCAGCCTGGTGGCGGATGAGCTGGGGGTGGATGCGCTGGTGTGCCTGGGGTACCCGTTCTACGCGGCGGGCAAGCCGGAAAAACCTCGGGTGGCGCATCTGGCCGAACTGAAGACGCCCACGCTGATCGTGCAGGGCGAGCGCGATGCGCTGGGCAACCGCGAGACGGTTCAGCGGTACGCGCTCTCGTCAGCGATCGAGGTGTGCTGGCGGGTGGCGGGGGATCATGACCTCAAGCCGCTGAAGGCGTCGGGGTTCAGCCATGCCGACCATCTTGCCGCGACGGCGCACAGGGTCGCGGCGTTCCTGCGCTGATGGCTCTTCGCCGGCAAGGCCGGCGAAGCGTTGTGCATCAGTCGCGGTATTCGCACAGGTAGGCGGTATCGACCTTCACCTGCAACTGGAACTTGCTGTTGGCCGGCACTTTGAACTGGTCGCCCGTATTGAAGGTTTCCCAGTTGTCGCTGCCCGGCAGCTTGACGATCAGGGCGCCGCAGACCACGTGCATGATTTCGCGCTGCGCGGTGCCGAACTCGTATTCGCCCGGGGCCATCACGCCAACCGTGGCCGGGCCTTCGGTGCCGGTGAAGGCGATGGACTTGACCGTGCCATCAAAGTACTCGTTGACTTTAAACATGGGCGACTCCTGCAAAGGGGCAAAAAAGGGCTGGCCAGTATGCCCAAGCCTCCCGGCGCCGTCATCCGCTTTCAGGTGCCCCGGGCCGGCAGTGTCAGCGGCAGCAGCCGAGCGGTGTTGCGCGCATCCTCCAGCGCGCGGTGCTGCTGCCCCACGAACTGCAACCCGGCCAGTTGCAGCGCGCCTTTGAGGCCCAGTGGCCGCTCCAGCTGGCGGGCCTTGGCAAAGCGTTGCTTGAGGTTCAGGTGAGGCAGCCTGGCCAGCAGGCTGTGCACCTGATGCAACTGCCACTCCTGCAGCAGTTGGCGCCGGTCGTAGTCGCCCCAGCTGGCCCAGCCTTCAAGGCGGGCCTGATGATGCGCAAGCCAGCGTTCGAACGGGCGCCATACGTCGGTGAAAGTGGCCGCCGAATGGATGTCGGCCTGGCTTATATGCGTCAGTTCGCGGCAGAACGGCGTCAGCAGTGGGCGCCGCTGGGGTTTCACGAAGCGCTGGAAGTGGTCTACCTCCCGACCCTGTCGATTGACCAGGCTGGCGCCGATCTCGATGACTTCCATGTCTTCGATCGGCCAGCCGCCCTCGTCGGTGGTAGCTTCCAGGTCGATCACCAGCCAATGGCCCATAGCAGGCTCCTTACATAATCGTCGCCAGAGCGTAGCCAATCTCGGGCCTGCGCGATATCCCGTGGCAATCTGCCTGTCAGTTATGCCAGTTGTGCAAGGGCGGGAAAACGCCTAGTTTAGGCGCGAATCCGCAAAGAGTGTGTTGCCTTGAGTTCAGCGCCCCTGCCACAGGCCGTGTTGTCCCTGTCGTTGCTCGCTGCCGCCTGGCTGGCAACACCTGTCTGTGCTCAGGAAGAAATCAAGATTGGTGCCGCGCATTTCCCGCCCTACACCGTGCGCCCCGAGCAGGGGGCCGACACGGGCCTGCTGCCGGACCTGATCAAGGCCCTGAACAGGGTGCAGGACGACTATCGCTTCGTGCTGGTGCCCACCTCCATTCCACGGCGCTTTCGCGATTTCGAAGAGGGGCGCATCGACATGGCGATCTTCGAAAACCCTGAGTGGGGCTGGAAAGGCATCCGCTACGTGAAAGTCGACATCGGCCTTGAAGATGCCGAAGTCTTCGTCACGCACAATATCGACGGCCGCGACCAGACCTATTTCCAGCCCCTGGAGGGCAAGCGGCTGGCGTTGTACAGCGGCTATCATTATGCGTTCGCCGGCTTCAACGCCGACCCGCAGTACCTCAAGGACACCTTCCAGGCCACCCTGACCTATTCCCACGACAGCAACCTGAAGATGGTGCAGCACGACCGTGCCGATGTGGCGCTGGTCACCCGTTCCTACCTGAACGACTTCCTGCAGCGCAACCGCAAGTACCAGGGGCAGTTCCTGGTCTCGCACAACGTCGACCAGGTCTACCATCATTTTGCATTGCTGCGGCCGCAGGCGCCGATCAGTGGCGAGGCGTTTGCGCAGTTGCTGCAGCGCCTGCGTGAGAATGGCCAGTTGCTGGAAATCTTCAGGCCCTATCAGATCGAGGTGAGCGAGACTCAGCCCCACTAAATTTGCGCGTCGGTTTCACGTCAACAGCAGTGAGCTGTTCCTTTCTTTTGCGTGAGCCACAGACCATGCCTGCCGATACCGCCTCGTCCACCTTGTCCCTGCCCCGCTGGCGCAGCCTCAGCGCCGATGAAACCGAGTGCCGCCTGAGCCTGGTGCTTGAAGACTCGCCGCTGGTGCGACTGCGCCTGGAGCGCGGGCAGGACTTGAACATTCACCTCGAATACAGCTGCAGCGACCGTCCTCAGCAGGCGTTGTGGGCGGCCTGCTACTGGCTGTTCTCCCGCGACCCGGGATGCCAGCGCCTGTGCTGGCACCTGGCACAGGTGCCTGAAGGGGCGCTGGCCAGCGGCTTGCTGGTGGCCGATGAACAGCCTGGTCGCTATCGCTGCGAGCGCAGCTTGTTCTGGCAGTTGCCGCAACCGTGGTTGGGCCAGACGCTGTCAGGTACCTACCCGCAGCAGATGCAGATCACCGGGGGCAAGCGTCACCCGCTTCGCGCACCCAAGCCACGGGGCGAGGTGTACCGGCGTTTCGACCCGCGTGTGGGCGCCTGGATCTCGTTGCGTACGCTGGAAATCGACCATGATCTGGAACGCTTCAACCGTTGGCAGAACACCCCGCGGGTGCTGAATTTCTGGCAGGAAGGTGGCAGCCTGGAGCAGCACCGCGACTACCTGGGCAAGCTGCAAGCCGATGCGCATACCCTGACCCTGATCGGCTGCTTCGACGACCAGCCGTTTGCCTACTTCGAGGCGTACTGGGCCAAGGAAGACCGGATTGCGCCGTTCTACCGGGTCGATGACTATGACCGTGGCATTCACATGCTGGTGGGCGAGGAGGCGCATCGCGGCCCGCACAAGGTCGCCAGTTGGCTGTCAGCGCTGGTGCATTACCTTTTCCTGGACGATCCGCGCACCCAGCGGGTGGTGGCCGAGCCGCGTGCCGACAACGCCAGGATGATCGGCTACATGCACGACCAGTGCTTCCATTGCGAGAAAGAGTTCGATTTCCCGCACAAGCGTGCGGCCTTGATGGTGCTGGGGCGCGAGCGCTTCTTCGAGCGCTGCAAGCTGGTGTGAAGGCAGGGGCTCTTGCAGCCCCTTCGCTGGCAAGCCAGCTCCCACAGGGTCTTGTGAGCACCGAAGAACACTGTGGGAGCTGGCTTGCCAGCGAAGGCCGGTGCAATCGAATCGCAGTCCTCAGGCCACCTCGCCGCGCGCTGCCGACACCTTGCGGCAATGCACCAGGGCATCGCGGATCATGAAATTCACCAGCGTCGGCGACACCCCCAGCTCCTTGGCGATGTCTTTCTGCGGCACCCCGTGCAGGCGATACATCTCGAAGGCATAGCGGGTGCGCTGCGGCAGTTCGGTCAGCGCGTCGGCGATAGTTTCCAGGGTGGCGAAATTGATGTGCGTAGCCTCGGGCGAAGCGCCGTGGACCACGACATTCATCCCTTCCTCTTCGCTGCCGGAGTATTTGAGCTCCATTGCCTGTTTGCGGTAATGGTCGATGGCCAGGTTACGCACGATCTGGAACAGGTAGCTCAACTGCGCCTTGAATGAGGAGGTGATCTGCGGTGCGGCGCTCAACCTGAAAAAAGCATCCTGTACCACATCCTCGGCGCGGGAGCGGCAACCGGTAATTCTGGCGGCAATTTTCACCAAAATGCCGCGATTGTCGACGAATGCTTGGAGTAACGGTGAATCGCACTTACTTGTGGACAGTTGTTCCGCCATGGAATTTTCACCTTTTCTCGAAGAGGGAAGCGAAGCACTCCTCGGGGGGTGCTTCCTGCGACGTGCGACAAGCTATTCTTAATGATAATTATTGTCAAATGCGAAAAGTAATGAGACTGGGTGTTTTTGGTTCTAAGCAACACCTGTCCGCCTCGCGGTGAAGTCCTCTTGGGCAGACCACTCTGGCGCCTAATTATTTCACCTGTTCATCCGTTCCCCTGTGTACATCCTCGGCCCTGAAGGGCGCGTGCCAGTGACTCGATATCTGCCGCGCACCGCCCGCAACCGCCGACTTTCACGTACAGATACTGGCAGGAACTCCCCCATGACGGACGCCTTCGAACTCCCGGTTACGCTGGTCCAGGCACTGGTACAGCGCGCTACGCTGACCCCAGAGAAGGTGGCCTTGCGCTTCCTGGCCGAAGACGCCCGTGACCAGGCGGTGCTCAGCTACCGAGAGCTCGACCAGCGCGCGCGCAGCATCGCCGCCGCCTTGCAGGCGCGCACTGTGCAGGGCGACCGTGCGATTCTGTTGTTCCCCAGCGGCCCGGACTACGTCGCGGCGTTCTTCGGTTGCCTGTATGCCGGCGTGATCGCGGTGCCAGCCTACCCGCCGGAATCCTCGCGCACCCATCACCAGGCACGCCTGGTATCGATCATCGACGATGCGCAGCCGCGCCTGCTGCTGACCATCGACAGCCTGCAGGGCAGCCTGCTGGCGCTGGATGCGCTCAAGGCCGAGCACGCGCCGCAACTGCTCAGCGTCGACCGGATCGACGCCAGCCTGGCCAGCGCCTGGCAGGCGCCGGCGCTCAAGCCGGATGACATCGCCTTCCTGCAGTACACCTCCGGCTCCACCGCGCTGCCCAAGGGCGTGCAGGTCAGCCACGGCAACCTGGTGGCCAACGAAGTGCTGATCCGCGAGGGCTTCGGCATCGACCTCAACCCGGACGACGTGATCGTCAGCTGGCTGCCGCTGTACCACGACATGGGCCTGATCGGCGGCCTGCTGCAGCCGATCTTCAGTGGCGTGCCCTGTGTGCTGATGTCCCCGGGTTACTTCCTGGCGCGCCCGCAGCGCTGGCTGCAGGCGATCAGCGACTACGGCGGCAGCATCAGCGGCGGGCCGGACTTCGCCTACCGGCTGTGCCATGAACGGGTCAGCAGCGCGGCGCTGGCCAACCTGGACCTGAGCACGTGGCGCGTGGCGTACTCCGGTTCCGAGCCGATCCGCCAGGACAGCCTCGACAGCTTTGCCGAGAAGTTCGCCGTGTGCGGTTTCGAGCCTTCCAGTTTCTTTGCCAGTTATGGCCTGGCCGAAGCCACCTTGTTCGTCAGCGGCAGTGTGCGCGGCGGCGGCATTGCTGCACTGGCGCTGGACAGCGCGGCCCTGGCGCAGCACCGCGCCCAGGCCGGCGAGGGCAGCGTGCAGATGAGCTGCGGTTTCAGCCAGCCGCTGCATGCGGTGCAGATCGTCGAGCCGCAGCAGTTGACGGTGCTGGGCGAGAACCTGGTCGGCGAGATCTGGGCCGCCGGCCCGAGCATTGCCCACGGCTACTGGCGCAACCCTGAAGCCACCGCGAGAACCTTCGTCGAGCAGGGCGGGCGCACCTGGCTGCGTACCGGCGACCTGGGTTTTGTGCGTGACGGCGAGCTGTTCGTCACCGGGCGCCTGAAGGACATGCTGATCGTGCGCGGGCACAACCTCTACCCACAGGACCTGGAAAAGACCCTTGAGCGTGAAGTCGAGGTGCTGCGCAAAGGCCGGGTGGCGGTGTTCGCGGTCGACGACCAGGGCGAGGAGGGCATCGGCATCGCGGTCGAGATCAGCCGCAACGTGCAGAAGCTCATCGAGCCGGCCAGCCTGATCCGCACCCTGCGCCAGGTGATCGCCGATGCCTGCCAGCAGGCGCCGGCGGTGGTGTTGCTGCTCAACCCCGGTGCGTTGCCCAAGACCTCCAGCGGCAAGCTGCAACGCTCGGCGTGCCGCCAGCGTCTGCACGATGGCAGCCTGGATTGCTACGCACGTTTCCCGGATGCCCAGGCCACAACGGCGGATGTGGCCACCGCGGGCGGGGAAGGGTTGCAAGCCCTGATCGCACGCCTGTGGGCCGAGCAGTTGAACGTGGCCCAGGTGGCCGCCGACGATCACTTCTTCCTGCTGGGCGGCAACTCCATCGCGGCCACCCAGGTCATTGCACGCCTGCGCGACGAGCTGGGCCTGGAATTGAGTGTGCGCCTGTTGTTCGAGGCGCCAGTCCTGCAGGCGTTCGCCGCCGTGGTGGGGCAACTGCAGGCCGACGGTGGCGTGGCCCAGGGGGTGATTGGCGCACTGTCGCGTGCCCAGCCACTGCCGCAGTCGTTGGCGCAGAACCGTCTTTGGGTGCTCTGGCAACTGGAGCCGGCGAGTGCGGCGTACAACATTCCGGGCGCCTTGCGCCTGCGCGGCGAGCTGGATGAAGCCGCACTGGCCAGCAGCTTCCAAGCCCTGGTGGCGCGGCATGAATCGCTGCGCACGCTGTTCGGTGACAGCGACGGCCAGCCCGTGCAGCGTATTCTGCCGAGCCTTGACTGGCAGGTGGCGCGTCTTGACCTGAGCGCCGAAAGCCCGGCGCGGGTTGAGCTACGCCGCGAAGCTGAAGCCCGGCAGCCGTTCGACCTGGAACGTGGGCCATTGCTGCGCGTTACCCTGGTGCGCCTGGACAGCGAAGAACATCAGCTGTGGGTGACCCTGCACCACATCATTGCCGATGGCTGGTCACTGAACATCCTCATCGACGAATTCTCGCGGCTGTACGCCGCGGCCTGTCAGGGCCAGCAGGCGCAGCTGACGCCCTTGTCGCTGCAGTATGCCGACTACGGCAGTTGGCAGCGCCAATGGCTGGCCCAGGGCGAAAACACGCGTCAGCTGGACTACTGGAAAGCCCAGCTTGGCGATGAGCAGCCGGTCCTGGACCTGGCCACCGATCACCCGCGCTCGGCCCAGCAGCGCAAGAGCGCCGCGCGTCTGAGCGTGCGCCTGGAACCTGCCCTGGGCAACGCACTGCGCCAGGTCGCCCACGCCCATGATGCCAGCCTGTTCATGCTGCTGCTGGCGGGCTGGCAAACCCTGCTGCACCGCTACAGCGGCCAGCGCGACATCCGTGTCGGGGTACCCAATGCCAACCGTCCGCGCCTGGAAACCCAGGGCCTGGTCGGTTTCTTCATCAACACCCAGGTGCTGCGTGCCCGGCTCGAGCCGCGTGCGCCGTTCAGCCAGTTGCTGGCCCAGGTACGCCAGGCCACCCTCGACGCCCAGGCCAATCAGGACCTGCCGTTCGAACAACTGGTCGAGGCGTTCCCCGAAGCGCGCGAGCAAGGCCTGTTCCAGGTCATGTTCAACCACCAGCAACGTGACCTGAGCGCGCTGCGTCGCTTGCCGGGCCTGCTCGCCGACGAGCTGCCCTGGCACAGCCGCGAAGCCAAGTTCGACCTGCAACTGCACAGCGAAGAAGACCATCAGGGCCGTGTGAGTCTGTCGTTCGACTATGCCGACGAGCTGTTCGACGCATCGACCATCGAGCGTATCGCCGCGCAGCTCGTCAGCCTGTTGCAGCAGGTCAGCGTGGCGCCCCAGGTAGCGCTGGCCGAACTGCAACTGCTGGCGATGCAGGAGCGCGAGCAGCTTCAGGCGTGGGGCCAGGCCCCCGTCGCACCGGCCAGCCAGTGGCTGGTCGAGCAGCTCAACGAACAGGCTCGGTGCACCCCGCAACGTACTGCACTGGTGTGGCAGGACGGCAGCCTGGACTACGCCAGCCTGCACACCCAGGCCAACCGCCTGGCGCATTACCTGCGTGACAAGGGCGTGGGGCCGGACGTCTGCGTGGCGATCGCCGCCGAGCGGTCGCCGCAACTGCTGGTCGGCCTGCTGGCCATCCTCAAGGCCGGTGGCGCCTACGTGCCGCTGGACGTGGACTACCCGGCCGAGCGTCTGGCCTACATGCTCGCCGATTGCGGCGCGAGCCTGCTGCTGAGCCACAGCGACGTGCTCGAGCGCCTGCCATCGGTCGAGGGCGTGAGCGCCATCGCCATGGACACCCTGCACCTGGACAGCTGGCCGAGCCAGCCCCCCGGGCTGCACCTGCACGGCGACAACCTCGCCTATGTGATCTACACCTCCGGTTCCACCGGCCAGCCCAAGGGTGTGGGCAACACCCATGCGGCGCTGGCCGAGCGCCTGCAATGGATGCAGGCCCGCTATGCGCTGGACGAGCACGACGTGCTGCTGCAGAAGGCCCCGATCAGCTTCGACGTGTCGGTGTGGGAGTGCTTCTGGCCGCTGGTGCAAGGCTGCCGTCTGGTACTGGCCGGGCCCGGTGAGCACCGCGACCCGCAGCGCATTGCCCAATTGGTGCAGCAGCATGACGTGACCACGCTGCACTTCGTGCCGCCGTTGTTGCAGGTGTTCGTGCAAGAACCGCTTGCCGCAGGCTGCAGCAGCCTGCGCCGGGTGTTTTCCGGTGGCGAGGCGTTGTCGGCGGCCTTGCGCGACCGGGTTCTGCAGGTGCTGCCACAGGTGGCCTTGCACAACCGCTATGGGCCGACCGAAACCGCCATCAACGTGACCCATTGGCAGTGCCGTCGCGAAGACGGCGTGCGCTCGCCGATAGGTCGCCCCTTGGCCAACGTGCAGTGCGTGGTGCTCGATGACGACCTTGCGCTGGCGCCGTTTGGCGTGCCGGGCGAGTTGTGCCTGGGGGGCGCAGGCCTGGCCCGCGGCTACCTGGGGCGGCCGGGGCTGACCGCCGAGCGTTTCGTGCCGGCCGAACAGGGTCAGCGCCTGTACCGCAGCGGCGACCGTGTGCGCTGGCTGGCCGACCTGGGGGCGCTGGAGTACCTGGGCCGCGTCGACCAGCAGGTCAAGCTGCGCGGCTTTCGTGTCGAGCCCGAGGAAGTGCAGGCTTGCCTGCTGGCCCAGCCCGGCGTCGAGCAGGCCGTGGTGCTGGTGCGCCACACCGTTGCCGGCCCGCAACTGGTCGGCTACTACACGCACGCACAGGATTGCAGCGATGCACTGCTGAACGCGCTCAGCGCGCAACTGCCGGCCTACATGGTACCGGCGCAACTGGTGCACCTGGCGCAGATGCCGCTGGGCCCCAGCGGCAAGGTCGACCGCAAGGCATTGCCCGAACCGACCTGGCAGCAACGCGTACACATCGCCCCAGGCACACCGCTGCAGCGTCAGGTCGCCGCAATCTGGCGTGAAGTGCTGGGCCTTGAGCAGGTGGGCCTGAACGACGACTTCTTCGCCCTCGGCGGCCATTCGCTGCTGGCCACCCAGATCATTGCGCGCACCCGCCAGGCGTGCGACGTGGAGTTGCCGCTGCGCACCCTGTTCGAGGCCAGCGAACTGGGTGCGTTCGCCGCGCAGATCGACGCGTTGCAGCACGCCGGGCAGCACAACCTGCAAGGCGAGATCGCACGCATCGACCGCAGCCAGCCAGTGCCGCTGTCGTATTCGCAGCAGCGCATGTGGTTCCTCTGGCAGATGGAACCCGACAGCCCGGCGTACAACGTCGGCGGCATGGCGCGCCTGAGCGGCATGCTGGATGTGAGCCGTTTCGAGCAGGCGCTGCAGGCGCTGATCATGCGTCACGAAACCCTGCGCACCACGTTCCCGAGCATCGACGGCGTACCCTGTCAGGCGGTGGCGCCCGACAGCGGCCTGGCGATGAACTGGCTGGACTACTCCGGCGACGGCCCGGCGCAGCGCCAGCAGCGCCTGCAGGCCCTGGCCGACGAGCAGGCGCACCAGCCGTTCGACCTGGAAACCGGCCCGCTGCTGCGTGCCTGCCTGGTCAAGGCCGGCGAGCAGGAGCACTACTTCGTGCTGACCCTGCACCATATCGTCACCGAAGGCTGGGCCATGGACATCTTTGCCCGTGAACTGGGCGAGCTTTACGAGGCGTTCCTGGACGATCGCGAGTCGCCCCTGGCACCGTTGCCGGTGCAGTACCTGGACTACAGCGTGTGGCAGCGCCAATGGCTGGAAGCCGGCGAACGCCAGCGCCAGCTGGATTACTGGACCGCGCAACTGGGTGATGAGCACCCGGTCATGGAACTGCCCGCCGACCGCCCGCGCCCGGCCGTGCAGAGCCACCGTGGCGAGCTGTACCGTTTCGACCTGAGCGACGAACTGGCGGCGCGGGTGCGCGGCTTCAATGCCGAGCATGGCCTGACCCTGTTCATGACCATGACCGCCACCCTGGCGCTGCTGCTGTACCGCTACAGCGGCCAGACCGACCTGCGCATCGGCGCACCGGTGGCCAACCGCATTCGTCCGGAAAGCGAGGGCCTGATCGGCGCGTTCCTCAACACCCAGGTACTGCGCTGCCAGCTCGACGGGCAGATGCGTGTGCTCGACCTGATCGAACAGGTGCGCCAGACCGTGATCGACGGCCAGTCGCACCAGGACCTGCCGTTCGACCACCTGGTCGAAGCCCTGCAGCCGCCGCGCAGCGCCGCCTACAACCCGTTGTTCCAGGTGATGTGCAACGTGCAGCGCTGGGAGTTCCAGCAAAGCCGGCAACTGGCTGGGATGCAGGTGCACTACCTGGTCAACGACGCCCGCGCCACCAAGTTCGACCTGAACCTTGAGGTCACCGACCTGGACCGTCGCCTGGGCTGCTGCCTGACCTATAGCTGCGACCTGTTCGACGAACCGCGCATTGTGCGCATGGCGGCGCACTGGCAGCAGTTGCTCGAGGCCTTGCTGGTCGACCCGCAGCAGCGCCTGTGCGAGTTGCCGTTGCTGGCGGTGGACGAGCAGCAGGCGCTGTTCGACAACCTGGCCGGCGATGCCCAGGCACCGGGCCTGGATCGTTGCATTCACGAACTGTTCAGCGAGCAGGCGCAGCGCAGCCCCGATGCGCTGGCGCTGACCTTTGCCGGCGAGCACCTGAGCTACGCCCAGCTCGACGCCCAGGCCAACCGCCTGGCCCGCGTCCTGCGTGAACGCGGCGTCGGCCCGCAGGTGCGCGTCGGGCTGGCGCTGGAGCGTTCCGCAGCGCTTGTGATCGGCCTGCTGGCGATCCTGAAGGCGGGGGGGGGCGTATGTGCCGCTGGACCCTGAGTACCCGCTCGAACGCCTGCAATACATGATCGAAGACAGCGGCATCGGCCTGCTGCTGGGCCAGCGCGCGCTGTTCGATGCGCTGGGCGAGCTGCCGGCGGGCGTGGCCCGCTGGTGCCTGGAAGACGACAGTGCAACGCTGGATAGCTACAGCGCCGAGGCCATGCCCTCGCTGAGCCTGCCGGTGCACCAGGCGTACCTGATCTACACCTCCGGCTCTACCGGCAAGCCCAAGGGCGTGGTGGTCAGCCACGGTGAAATTGCCATGCACTGCCTGGCGGTGATCGAGGCGTTCGGCATGCGCAGCGACGACTGCGAGCTGCATTTCTACTCGATCAACTTCGATGCGGCCACCGAGCGTCTGCTGGTGCCGCTGCTCAGTGGCGCACGGGTGGTATTGCGTGCCCAGGGGCAGTGGGGCGCCGAGGAAATCTGCGGGCTGATCCGCCAGCAGCAGGTCACGGTGCTCGGCTTTACCCCAAGCTATGGCAGCCAGCTGGCGCAATGGCTGGACAGCCGCAACGAACAACTGCCGGTACGCCTGTGCATCACCGGCGGTGAAGCGCTGACCGGCGAGCACCTGCAGCGCATCCGCGAAGCGTTTGCACCGGCGCAGTTCTTCAACGCCTACGGGCCGACCGAAACCGTGGTCATGCCGCTGGCCTGCCTGGCACCGGCGAGCCTTGAGGCCGGGGCTGGCAGCGTGCCGATCGGCCGGGTGATCGGTGCCCGTGTGGCGTACATCCTCGATGCCGACCTGGCGCTGTTGCCACAGGGCTCGATTGGCGAGCTGTATGTCGGTGGCGCCGGGCTTGCGCAGGGTTATCACGAGCGTCCCGGGCTGAGCGCCGAGCGCTTCGTCGCCGACCCGTTCAGTGGTCATGGCGCGCGCCTGTACCGCACCGGAGACCTGGTGCGCCAGCGCGCCGACGGCCTGCTGGAATACATGGGGCGTATCGACCACCAGGTGAAGATTCGCGGTTTCCGCATCGAGCTGGGCGAAATCGAAAGCCGCCTGCTCGAACATGCCGACGTGCACGAAGCCGTGGTGCTGGCGCTGGACATGCCGGGCGGCAAGCAACTGGCCGCGTACCTGGTGTGCGAACAGGCCCAGGGCGATGCCCAGGCCCAGGCGCAGCTGCGCGACAGCCTCAAGGCTCAGTTGCGGGTGAACCTGCCGGACTACATGGTGCCCGCGCACCTGGTGCTGCTGGCGCAGATGCCATTGACCGGCAACGGCAAGCTCGACCGCCGTGCACTGCCGCTGCCGGACATGGAGCAAGGGCGCCAGCACTACGAAGCGCCGCGCAGCGAGGTGGAGCAGCAACTGGCCGGGATCTGGCGCGATGTGCTCAACGTCGAGCGGGTCGGCCTGCAGGACAACTTCTTCGAGCTGGGCGGCGATTCGATCCTGTCGATCCAGGTGGTCAGCCGCGCGCGTCAGCTCGGGCTGCACTTCACTGCGCGCGACCTGTTCCAGCAACAGACCGTGCAGACCCTGGCCACGGTGGTCAGCCGCCTCCAGCTCAACCTGATCGAACAAGGCCCGCTGAGCGGTGCGGCCGCGCTCACGCCGATCCAGCACTGGTTCTTCGACAGCGAGATCGTGCAGCCCCGACACTGGAACCAGGCGGTGCTGCTGCAACCGGCCGAGCGCCTCGACGGCGCGCTGCTGGAACAGGCCCTGCAGGCCCTGGTGCTGCACCATGACGCACTGCGCCTGCGCTTCAACGAAGGACGCGCCAGCTACGCTGCGACCGACACTCGCGAGCTGCTGTGGCAGGCTTCGGTCGGCGACCTGCATGACTGCCAGGCGTTGTACACCGATGTGCAGCGCAGCCTCGACCTGGCAAACGGCCCGCTGCTGCGCGCCTTGTTGGTCGAGGACGGGCAAGGTACGCAACGCCTGCTGCTGGCGATCCACCACCTGGTGGTCGATGGTGTGTCGTGGCGTGTGCTGCTCGAAGACCTGCAGGCGCTTTACCGTGGCCAGCCCCTGGTAGCCAAGACCAGTGCGCTCGGCCAATGGGCCGCACGCCTGGGCGCCTATGCCGGCAGCGACTCGCTGCGTGATGAACAGGGCTGGTGGCAGACGCAGCTCAGCGCCGCCAGCCGCGAGCTGCCGTGCGATCACCCGCAGGGCGCCAACCTGCACCGCCAGGCGCAGACCGTGAGCGTGCAACTGAGCGCGGCGCAGACCCGCCAATTGCTGCAGGACGCCCCGGCGGCCTATCGCACGCAGGTCAACGACCTGCTGCTGACGGCGCTGGCTCGTGTGCTGTGCCGCTGGAGTGGCGACACCTCGGTACTGGTCCAGCTTGAAGGGCATGGCCGTGAAACCCTGTTCGACGACATCGACCTGAGCCGCAGCGTCGGCTGGTTCACCAGTGCCTACCCGCTGCGCCTGAGCCCGCTGAGCAGCGAGGCAGCAGGCGGCCAGGCGACCTCGATCAAGGCGATCAAGGAGCAACTGCGTGCTGTGCCGCACAAGGGGCTGGGCTATGGCGTGCTGCGCTACCTGGCCGATGAACCGACCCGCGAAGCCATGGCGGCGCTGGCGCAGGCGCGCATCACCTTCAACTACCTGGGGCAGTTCGACCAGCAGTTCAGCAGTGCGGCGCTGTACCAGCCGGTGGACGAGCCCGCGGGGCTGGCCCACGACCTCGATGCACCGCTGCCCAACTGGCTGAGCGTCGATGGCCAGGTGTATGGCGGCCAGTTGCAGCTGCGCTGGACCTTCAGTCGCGAACGCTACAACCCGCAGACCATCGATGAACTGGCCCATGCCTATGTGGATGAGCTCGTCAGCCTGGTCGCACATTGCCTGGAGGAGGGCAACGGCAGCTTCACACCGTCCGACTTCCCGCTGGCGCAGTTGACCCAGGAGCAGATCGACAGCCTGCCGGTGCCTGCTCAGCAGATCGAGGACGTCTATCCGCTGACACCGATGCAGGAGGGCATGCTGCTGCACACGCTGCTCGAACCGGGCACCGGCATCTACTACATGCAGGACCGCTACCGCATCAACAGCGAGATCGATCCGCAGCGCTTCGCTCAGGCCTGGCAGGCCGTGGTGGCGCGGCACGAGGCCTTGCGTGCGTCGTTTTGCTGGAACGCCGGCGAAGCCATGCTGCAGATCATCCACAGGCCCGGCGCCACCCCGCTCGACTACCAGGACTGGAGTGCCGACCCGCAGCATGAGCACGAAGCGCGTCTGCAGGCGCTGCACAAGCAGGAGCGCGAAGCCGGCTTCGAGCTGCTGCAGCAGGCACCGTTCCACCTGCGCTTGATCCGCGTGGGCCAGGCGCAGTACTGGTTCATGATGAGCAACCACCACATCCTGATCGATGCCTGGTGCCGCTCGCTGCTGATGAACGATTTCTTCCAGATCTACGCGGCCCTGGGCGAAGGCCGCGAGGCGCAGTTGCCGTTGCCGCCGCGCTATCGCGACTATATTGGCTGGCTGCAGCACCAGAGCCTGGATGAGGCGCGCCAATGGTGGCGGCATAACCTCCAAGGCTTCGAGCGCACCACTTACATCCCGAGTGACCGGCCGCTGCTGCGCGAGCATGCCGGCGATCACGGCGGCATGCTGGTGGGTGACTGCTACACCCGGCTGGCGGTCGAGGACGGGGCGCGTCTGCGCGAACTGGCCCAGGCCCATCAGTTGACCGTCAACACCTTCGCCCAGGCGGCGTGGGCGCTGGTGCTCAGCCGCTGCAGCGGTGAACGCGACGTGGTGTTCGGCGTGACCGTGGCCGGGCGCCCGGTAAGCCTGCCGCAGATGCAGCATACGGTGGGGTTGTTCATCAACAGCATCGCCTTGCGCGTGACCCTGCCGGCTGCCAGTGAGCGCTGCTCGGTGCGCCAGTGGTTGCAAGGCCTGCTGGAGCGCAACATGGATGTGCGCGAGTACGAATACCTGCCCTTGGTGAGCATCCAGGAATGCAGCGAGCTGCCCAAGGGCCAGCCGCTGTTCGACAGCCTGTTCGTGTTCGAGAACGCGCCGGTGGAAACCGCGGTGCTGGACCATGCGCAGAGCCTCAACGCCAGTTCCGATTCGGGCCGCACCCACACCAACTTCCCGCTGACTGCCGTGTGCTACCCCGGTGATGACCTGGGCCTGCACCTCTCGTTCGATCAGCGTTACTTCGATACGGCTACCGTCGAGCGGCTGCTGGGCGAGTTCAAGCGCCTGCTGCTGGCGCTGATGGAGGGGTTCCATGGCGACGTGGCGCAGCTGGCGATGCTGGGTGAGCAGGAGCAACGCTTCCTGCTCGAGGACTGCAACCGCAGCGAGCACGCCTATCCGCTGGAGCAGAGCTATGCCGCGCTGTTCGAAGCCCGGGTTGCGGCGCACCCCGAGCGGGTGGCGGCGCGCTGCCTGGAGCAGCGGTGGAGCTATGCCGAACTGAACCGCCAGGCCAACCGACTGGGGCATGCCTTGGTGGCGGCCGGTGTGCAGGTCGACCAGCCGGTGGCGCTGCTGGCCGAGCGCGGGCTGGAGCTGCTGGGCATGATCGTCGGCAGCTTCAAGGCCGGTGCCGGTTACCTGCCGCTGGACCCCGGCCTGCCGGGCTCGCGCTTGCAGCGTATCGTCGAGCTCAGCCGTACGCCGGTGATCGTCTGCAGCCAGGCGTGCCTGGCGCAGGCGCAGGTTCTGCTCGACGAGCTGGCGTGTGCCGGGCGGCCGCGCCTGCTGGTCTGGGAGGACGTGCAGGGTGCAGGCGTTGGCGAAGGCAACCCCGGCATCTACAGCGCGCCGGACAACCTTGCCTATGTGATCTACACCTCCGGTTCCACCGGCTTGCCCAAGGGCGTGATGGTCGAGCAGCGCGGCATGCTCAACAACCAGTTGAGCAAGGTGCCGTACCTGCAACTGGACGAACACGACGTGATCGCCCAGACCGCTTCGCAGAGTTTCGACATCTCGGTGTGGCAGTTCCTCGCCGCGCCGCTGTTCGGGGCGCAGGTGGCGATCGTGCCGAACGCCATTGCGCATGACCCGCACGGCCTGCTTGAACATGTCCAGGCCAGTGGCATCACGGTGCTTGAAAGCGTGCCGTCGCTGATCCAGGGCATGCTCGCCAACGAGCGTCAGCACCTGACTGGCCTGCGCTGGATGCTGCCGACCGGCGAGGCGATGCCGCCGGAGCTGGCCTGGCAGTGGCTGGAGCGTTACCCGCAGATCGGCCTGGTGAACGCCTATGGCCCGGCCGAATGCTCCGACGACGTGGCGTTCTTCCGCGTCGACGCGGCCTCTACCCAGGGCAGCTACCTGCCGATCGGTACGCCGACCGACAACAACCGCCTGTACCTGTTTGGCGACGATCAGGCGCTGGTGCCGCTGGGCGCAGTGGGCGAGCTGTGTGTCGCCGGTACCGGGGTAGGGCGCGGCTATGTCGGCGACCCGCTGCGCACGGCCCAGGCGTTCATCCCGCACCCGTTCGGTGCACCGGGTGAGCGGTTGTACCGTACCGGTGACCTGGCCCGCCGTCGTGTCGACGGGGTGCTGGAGTATGTGGGGCGCATCGATCATCAGGTGAAGATTCGCGGCTACCGCATCGAACTGGGTGAAATCGAGGCGCGCCTGCATGAGCAGAGCCAGGTACGCGATGCGGCGGTTGGCGTACAGGAAGGCGCCAACGGCAAGCACCTGGTCGGCTACCTGGTGGCGGCCGATGCCGGTGCCGACACCGTGGCGTTGCTCGAACAGGTGCGCCAGCGCCTGCGCGCCGAACTGCCGGAGTACATGGTGCCGCTGCACTGGGCATGGCTGGCCGAGCTGCCGCACAACGCCAATGGCAAGCTCGACCGCAAGGCATTGCCGGCCATCGAGTTCGGCCAGCAGCTGGGCCAGGACTACCTGGCTCCGCGCAGCGAGCTGGAGCAGTCGCTGGCCGAGATCTGGGCCGATGTACTCAAGCTGGAGCGGGTCGGGGTGCGCGACAACTTCTTCGAGTTGGGCGGGCACTCGTTGCTGGCCACGCAGATCGCGTCGCGGGTGCAGAAAGTGCTGCAACTGAACGTGCCGCTACGGGCGATGTTCGAGTGCAGCACCGTGGAGGAACTGGCCACGTATGTGGAGGGCTTGAAGGCCAACGCGCTGAGCGACGACAAGGTCGATCGGCTGAGTGACCTGATGGCGTCGCTCGAGGCGTTCTGAGGCAGCCGGGCAGGGCGTTTTGGTTTAGCATCACCGATTCGCTCATGCGCGCCAGCCTTCGGGCTGGCGCGCTGCTGTTCATCTGCACACGGTCGGTCTTGATGCGCCCTCTTTATTCGTTGTTTCGTGGTTCTCCCATTGGCTCGCTGCTGGGCGTGCTGTTGTTGCTGTGCCTGCCAGGCGTGGCCTCGGCCGCCGAGGTCGACGGTGCCCGCATGGGCCTGCTGTGGGCTGTGCCGTTCGCCGGCATCCTGCTGAGCATCGCCGTGCTGCCGATTTTCGCCGCCTCGCTGTGGCATCACCATTTCGGCAAGATCACGCTGGGCTGGACGCTGCTGTTCGTGGTGCCGTTCAGCCTGACCTTCGGCGGGCACGCCAGCCTGGGGCTGGGGGTGCATGTGCTGCTGGCCGAGTACCTGCCGTTCATCATTCTGTTGTTCGCGCTGTTCACCATTTCGGGCGGCATTCTGGTGGAGGGCAACCTGCATGGCTCGCCCTGGCTCAATACCCGCCTGCTGGCACTCGGTGCGCTGCTGGCGTCGGTAATGGGCACCACGGGTGCGGCAATGCTGCTGATTCGCCCGTTGCTGCGCGCCAACGACAACCGCAAGCACAGCGCGCACGTGGTGGTGTTCTTCATCTTCCTGGTGGCCAACGTCGGCGGCGGGCTGACCCCGCTGGGCGATCCGCCATTGTTCCTGGGTTTTCTCAAGGGCGTGAGTTTCCTCTGGACCCTGCAGCACATGGCCTTGCCGGTGGTGCTGCTGGCGGTGCCGTTGCTGGGGGTGTTCTACCTGATCGATCGCCATTACTACCGGCGTGAAAACGAGCTGCTGGCCAATGACCCCACCCCGGACACCTCGGTGCGGCTGCTGGGCAAGCGCAACTTCGTCCTGCTGGCCGGGGTGGTGCTGGCGGTATTGATGTCTGGCGTGTGGAAGCCGGGTATTGGCGTCGAGCTGATGGGGACCTACGTCGAGGTGCAGAACCTGTTGCGTGATGGTGTGCTGGTGGGGCTGGCGCTGCTGTCGCTATGGCTGACCCCGCGGGCGTTGCGCACGGCCAACGAGTTCGACTGGGGCCCGATCGTCGAAGTGGCCAAGCTGTTCGCCGGGATCTTCCTGACCATTGCCCCGGTGATCGCCATCCTGCGTGCCGGTAGCGACGGCCAGTTGGCGGCGCTGGTGGCCAGCGTCAGCGGCCCAGGTGGTGAGCCGATCAACAGCATGTACTTCTGGCTCAGCGGTACCCTGTCGAGCTTCCTCGACAATGCGCCGACCTACCTGCTGTTCTTCAACATGGCGGCCGGGGATGCCCAGGTGCTGATGGAGCACATGCCGCAGACGTTGCTGGCGATCTCCATGGGTTCGGTGTTCATGGGGGCGATGACGTATATCGGCAATGCGCCGAACTTCATGGTCAAGGCCATTGCCGAGCAGCGCGGGGTGAAGATGCCGAGCTTCTTCGGGTACATGGGTTGGTCGTGTGCGGTGCTGTTGCCGTTGCTGGTGGTGCTTGTGCTGGTGATGTTGTAGCGGTTTGCGATCGCAGGTCGCACGGGTATCCAGCTGTTAAATTGATTCAAGAATTTACACGTTCGGCCTGACTACACGCCGCCATCAATGGCGGCGTGGGAAGTCTACGACATGACCTTTCCATTGCGACAGGCGTTGCAAGGGGCGCCAGGGCTCCGTTTGCCCCTGCGGGGATAAACACTGACTGGATTTCCAGCTGATTTGCCTACTGATGGCTTTTGGCTTGTAGGCGCGCAAAGCGCTCTGCGATGATTTTGAGGGTGGTCACTTGATGTGGCGCACTTCCCTCGATAGTCACTGAATACCCAAGGACGGGTCTCAGGCATCCCCGCAAGGAACAATGGATGTTCTCCCCACCCGTCTCCCTCTCTATCCGCGAGTTCCAGGTAGCCGTCGTCCCTCTGAACGAGGTGGCCCTCGAAGACATGGGCCTGGCAGCCGCGCATATCGATAAGTGGTTGCGTGACATCAGCGA
>NZ_JAHTBI010000002.1 GCF_019168305.1 Pseudomonas aegrilactucae | reverse complement strand
AGATGTGTTGGCTGGCACCTGTTGGCCCCACCGCAATCTGCGGCGAACCCCCAAGGCTGGCGATGGACTTAAGTGAGATGAAGTAGCGAAGTGCTGCCCTCAGCCCATCACCCCATCAACCAACCGCACAATCCCCAACGGATTCCCTTCCTGCAACGCCGCCGGCAACAACTCATCCGGGCAGTTCTGGTAACACACCGGCCGCAGGAAACGATCGATCGCCAAACTCCCCACCGACGTGCCGCGTGCATCGGACGTTGCCGGATACGGCCCGCCATGCACCATCGCATCGCACACCTCCACCCCGGTCGGGTAACCATTGAACAGCACCCGGCCAACTTTCTGCTCCAGCAGCGGCAATACCTGCGCATACCGCGCCAGGTCCTCGGCCTGGGCAATCAACGTGGCCGTCAACTGCCCATGCAGACCCTGCAGCGCACGCTGCAACTGGGCCTCATCCGCCACCTCGATCAGCACCGTGGCCGGGCCGAATACCTCTTCCTGCAACAACGGATCACCCGTCAGCAACAGGCTTGCATCCGCCCTGAACAACTGCGGTTGCGCCTGATTGCCCTGCTGCTCACGCCCGGCCAGATGCGTGACGCCGGCATGCTCGTGCAGCGCCTGCACGCCCTGGGCATAGCTGCGCAAGGTGCCGGCATTGAGCATGGTCTGCGCCGGTTGCTCGCCCAGCACGGCAGCCAGGCGCTCGGCAAAGGCATCCAGCGCCGGCGAGCGAATGCCGATCACCAGCCCAGGGTTGGTGCAGAACTGCCCGCAGCCCATCACCACCGAGGCCGCCAACTCGGTGGCAATGCTCTCACCGCGTGCCTGCAGGGCAGCAGGCAGCACCAGCACCGGGTTGATGCTGCTCATCTCGGCGAACACCGGGATCGGTTGCGGGCGCGCAGCCGCCATGTCGCACAGCGCCCGGCCACCCTTGAGCGAACCGGTGAAACCAACCGCCTGGATCGCCGGGTGCTTGACCAGCGCCTCGCCCACGCCGGCACCATAGATCATGTTGAACACGCCCTTGGGCATGCCGGTCTGCTCGGCCGCACGGATGATTGCATCGGCCACCCGCTCGGCCGTGGCCATATGACCACTGTGGGCCTTGAACACCACCGGGCAACCGGCTGCCAGCGCCGCCGCGGTGTCGCCACCGGCGGTGGAGAACGCCAGCGGGAAGTTGCTGGCGCCAAACACCGCCACCGGCCCTACGCCGATACGGTACTGGCGCAGGTCCACCCGCGGCATCGGCTGGCGGTCGGGCAAGGCATGGTCGATGCGCGCGCCATAGAAATCACCGCGCCGCAGCACCTGGGCAAACAGCCGCATCTGCCCGCTGGTGCGCCCGCGCTCGCCCTTGATGCGGGCGGTGGGCAATGCCGTTTCGCGGGTCACCAGGCTGACGAAGTCGTCATCCAGCGCATCCAGCCGGGCGGCAATCGCCTCCAGGAACTCGGCGCGTCGCTCGGCCGGCAGGTTGCGAAACTCAGGGTAGGCCGCCGCCGCAGCGAGTGCCGCTGCATCCACTTCCTCGGCAGTGGCCTGGGTAAAGGTGAACGGCAAGGCTTCACCGCTGCTGGCGTCATGGCTGTGCAGGGTGATGCTGCCGGCGGCGCTGCGCGCACCGCCGATGTAGTTGTGGCCGATGATCTCGGTCATGCAGTGCTCCTGTTGGAAAAGGCTGGGCTCAGGCCTGCGCCCCGGCGGGGGCCGGCCCGGCACTTGCTCAGAGGCCGACGTCAGGCAGTTCGGGACGGTTGGCCAGGGCCTTGGCCATGATCTGCTCGACGAACTCGCGGTCGTCTTTTGGCAGCGCCAGGCGCGGTGGGCGGGTTAGCGCACTGCCGCGACCGGCGATGGCTTCGCACAGCTTGATGCATTGCACCAGGTCAGCACGCGCATCCAGGTGCAGGATCGGCATCAGCCACTCGTAGATCGGCATGGCTTCGGCAAAGCGGCCCGCCTTGGCCAGGCGGAAGATGGTCTCGCCCTCTTTCGGGAACACGTTGGACATGCCCGACACCCAGCCCTCGGCGCCCACCGCGATACTCTCGAGCACCACGTCGTCAAGGCCGGCGAACAGCACGAAGCGGTCGCCCACTTCGTTGCGCACGTCGATGAAGCGGCGGGTGTCACCCGAGGAGTCCTTGAAGCACACCACGTTGTCGCAGTCGGCCAGGGAAATCAGGATGTCCGGGGTCACGTCGTTCTTGTAGATCGGCGGGTTGTTGTAGACCATCAGCGGCACGTCGGCGTGCTTGGCCACGTAGCGGTAGTGCTCGGCGGTTTCGAACGGCTTGGAGCCGTACACCAGTGCCGGCATCAGCATCACGCCATCCACCCCTACCTTGCGCACTGCGTTGGCCACCTTGGCCGCCTGCACGCTGGTGAACTCGGCCACGCCGCAGATCACCGGCACACGACCACGCGAGGCGTCCACCGCCACTTCGGTCACGGCAATCTTTTCTTCAGCGGTCAGCGAGGTGTTCTCGCCCACCGAACCACACACCACCAGGCCTGAGACACCGTCGCGGATCACATTGGAAATCACCTCGTGGGTCTTTTCCAGGTTGATGGAGAAGTCGTCGTTGAATTGGGTGGTGACCGCTGGGAACACGCCACTCCAGTTGATGCGCTTGCTCATTGGTTGTCTCCGGTGGTTGTAAGTATTTCGTATACGATATTTTAAGTGTGTGAATCGAGCCAGTACTTTCTCGGGGTATTTCCCGGCTTTTTTGCTTAGTGGTGCTGAATCAGAGGGTTAGCGATCACGCGCCAGGCCAGGTGTCCGATAGGCGGTAGCCTTGCGGCCACGGGTCGGCCGGGTCGAGAAGCAACTGGTGGGTACCGGTGATCCACGCACGGCCCGAAATGCACGGGTAGATGGCCGCGCGGCCGGCCACTTCGGTGAGCGAATCGATACGGCAATGGAACTCGGAACCGAGGATCGAGCGCCCCACAAAGCGCTCGCCCACCTGCATCAGGCCCTTGGCGTGCAGCACTGCCATGCGTGCCGAACAGCCGGTGCCGGTGGGGGAGCGGTCGATCTTGCCGGGTTGGATAACCACGGCATTGGCGCCTGTGGCGACACCGTTTTCTTTCACGATGGGCGCGGCGATCTGGCAGAAGGAGATATGCGACCAGTCGGGGTTGAGCGGGTGCACGAAGCCCAGTTGTTCATTGGCGGCGCGGGTGATCTTGAGGCCCACCTCGACCAGCGCTGCCGCTTCGTCGGGGCGGATGGCAAAGCCCAGGCGATGTGCGTCGGCGATCACGAAGCTGTCGCCGCCGTAGGCGGTATCGACCTGCAGCGAGCCCAGGCCCTCGACCTCGATCCAGGCGTCCAGGCGGTCGGCGAAGGAGGGCACGTTCTTCACCTCCACGCGCTGCACCTTGCCGTCGCGACACTCGGCCACGGCTTCGATCAGGCCGCCGGGGGCTTCGAGCACCAGGCGGGTCTGCGGTTCGGTCATGGGCAGGATGCCGCTGTCGAGCAGCACGGTGGCCACGCACAACGAGTTGGAGCCGGACATCGGCGGGGTGTCGGCGGGCTCCATGATGATCCAGCCCATCTGCGCCAGCGGGTTTTTCGGTGGCACCAGCAGGTTGACGTGGCGGAACACGCCGCCGCGGGGTTCGTTGAGCACGAAGTTGCGCAGGGTGTCGTCCTGGGCGATCCAGCGCGACTGTTCCCACAGCGTGTCGCCGGGGGGCGGCGCGACGCCGCCGACGATCACATCGCCGACCTCGCCTTCGGCGTGGCAGCTGACTACATGAATCACCTTGGATGAACGCATTGCTTCGCTCCTGATCTTTGGTGCTGCCTTCGCTGGCAAGCCAGCTCCCACACCCTGTGGGAGCTGGCTTGCCAGCGAAGGGGCCCTTGGTTACTTCACCGACTTGAGAAACGCCGCCGTCTCCGGCTGCATCGGATTGCCGATCACCTGGTCGGGCGAGCCGATCTCATGCACCAACCCATTGCGGAAAAACGCCACGCGGTCCGACACATCCCGCGCAAAGCGGATCTCGTGGGTCACCAGCACCATGGTCATGCCGTCTTCAGCCAGCATGCGCATGGTGTCCAGCACCTCGCCTACCAGCTGCGGGTCGAGCGCCGAAGTCGCTTCGTCGAACAGCATGTAGTCCGGCGACATCGCCAGCGCCCGGGCAATCGCCATGCGCTGCTGCTGCCCACCCGAAAGCTTGCCGGGGAAGGTCTTGAACTTGTCGCCCAAGCCCACGTGGGTCAGTTGCTGGATCGCCAGCGCCTCGGCTTGCTCCTTGCTCTTGCCCAGTACCTTGCGCGGCGCCAGCATCACGTTCTCCAGCACGGTCAGGTGCGGGAAGGCATTCCACTGCTGGAACACGATGCCGATCTTCTGGCGCAGGCGGTTGAGGTCGGTGGCCTTGTCGTGCACCTCGATGCCGTCCACGCGAATGCTGCCTTTCTGGATCGGCTCCAGGCCGTTGATGCACATCAGCAGGGTCGACTTGCCCGAGCCCGAACCGCCGATGATCGACACCACCTCGCCCTTGTTCACGGTCAGGCTCACGCCCTTGACCACTTCCAGGTCGCCGAAGGATTTGTGTACGTTGTCGATCTCAATCATTTTCTTGCCACCTTCTTTCCAGTCGGGCGCCCAGGCGAGCGACCACCAGGCTCATGACGTAGTAAATGAGGCCCGCGATGCACAGCACCAGCAGGGGTTCCTGAATACGCGTGACGATGGTTTGCGAGGCGCGCAGCAATTCCACGATGCCGATCCACATCACCAGGGCGGTGTCTTTCATCACGCTCAGCACCAGGTTCAGCCAGCCGGGGAAGGCCACCCGCGAGGCCATCGGCAGCACGATCCAGCGCAGGTCCTGCAGGTAGCTCAGGCCCAGCGAGCGGCTGGCCCGGCGCACACTGGGCGGCACCGCCAGCACGCCGCTGCGCACGATCTCGGTGAAGTACGCCGCGGCGTACACCCCCAGCACGATGCAGCCCACGCTGAAGGCGCTGATGTTCAGGCCCACGATGCTCTTGAACGAGTTGAACAGCACGAACTGGATCAGCAGCGGCACGCTGCGAAACACGTCCAGTACCCACGCCAGCGGCAGGCTGGCGCGCGGCATCAGGGCGCGCAGCAGGCCGAACAGCAACCCGGCCAGCGAGCCCAGGATGATCGCCCAGAAGGTCAGTTGCAGGGTGACCCAGGCCCCGTCGAGCAGGAACAGCATGTCGTTCCAGGTAAAGCTTGTAGCAAACATGGTCAGCTCCTCAGTAACGGAACAGCCGCCAGGCCATCAGCCGGGCCACCGCGACGATCAGCTTGGCGATCAGGTAATACAGCACCGCTGCCAGGGCGAAGTATTCGAAGGTGCGGAAGGTCTTGACGTTGTAGTCCTGGGTCACGCCGGTGAGGTCGTTGTTGAGCCCCACGATCACCCCCAGCGAGGTCATCAGCACCGCCCACACCATCTGGTTGCTCAAGGGGTAGAACACGATGCGCAGCAGCTGCGGCACGATGATCATGCGGTAGGCCTGGAACGCACTCATGCCCAGCGAACGCGCCGCGCGCATCTGCGTGGAAGGCACGGCCTTGAGCCCGCCGCGAAAGTTCTCCGCAAGGTAGCCTGCGTTGTTGAAGGTGATGCCCGCCAGCAGTGCGAACCAGGAGCTTACGTGCAGCCCCAGCGACCCCAGGCCGAAGTACAGGATGTAGATCTGGAACAGCGACGGCGTGTTGCGCGCGATCGACACCCAGGCATTGCCGATGCCGCGCAACACCGGTTGCTGCGCTTCGCGCATCACCGTCAGCGCCAGGGCGATCAACACGCCGAAGATCATCGACAGCGCGGCGGTCTCGAAGGTGACCCAGGCACCGGCCAGCATGTCGGGCAGGGCGCGCAGGGCCGCGCGCCATTGGAAGGTGTAGTCAAACATGCGCGGGGCTCTCCAGTGGGGCGGCAGGTTGCAGCCAGGCCGGCAGTTGGCCGCTGGCCACACCGGTGCAGGCCGCCTCGACGCAGGCGCCGAGGCTGGCGAAATGCACCGGCCGGCCGGCCAGCCCGGGGGCGTAATGGGCGTATTTGCCCGAGTTGGTCATCAGCGTGCGGGCGCCCGGCGGGATCACCGGTTCACCCAGCATGCACCAGCAGGTATCGGTCACCAGCACCGCGCCGAAGGCGTCGATCGGTGCCAGGTAACCGGCTGTGCGCGCCTGCTCAAGCACGGCACGGCCACAGGTGATCACCAGGCTCGTCGCCGGGTGGCGTGTGCGCCCCTGGCACAGCTGGGCCAGGTGGGCGAACTCGCTCAGCGAGAAGTGCGGGTTGCCCAGCGACACCAGGTCCACCTGCGGCTCGCGGGCGCTGTTGAGCTCGTGCCAACTGACCAGCAGGTCGGCCAGGCTGATCGAGCGCACCGGCAGTACCTCGCCGGCCTCGATCACCGCGGCCGGGTCCAGCGCCTCGGGTGTGACGCCGGCAATATGGAACAGCGGCGCCGCCGACGTGGTGGCGAACGCGGCGCCGAAGGCCTTGAGGTCGTCCAGGCTCGGCTTGAAGCGTTCCAGGCCCCTCACCAGCGGGATCTGGCTGCCGACCAGGGCACCGATGTGATAACCCAGCAAGGGGTAGAAGGCATCGTCCAGCTGTTCGAGTGCCGGCAGTTCGATCTGCACGCGCGCCTTGCGTTGCGCGTCCAGGTGGCAACCGATCAGCGGTGCGCGCCCGGTCAGGGCGATGCAGATGTCCAGGTAGTCGGGGTACTTGAGGGTGCGCGCGCCGAGCACGCTGTTGGCGTAGACCACCGCGTTGGACTCGGCCCACACGATCTGTTCGCCGGCCTTGGGTGCGCTGTCGAGCAGGTAGGGCGCGCAGGTGTAGCTGAGCTGCGCGCCCATGGCCATGTAGGCATCGCCCAGGGCGCTGGCCGGTTCACCCAGCGCGGCGTCGATACCCAGTTCACGCCAGCGCCGCTGGTCCACGGAAATCGAATTGAGGGTGGTGGGTACGCGTACCTTCGCGCCCCACTGCACCAGTTGTTCGGCAAAGCGCAGGCTCGCCGGGCCGGTATAGATGCAGCCGTCGATATGCGCCTGGGTCACGTCCACCAACTGCTCGGCACCTTGCAGCTCGGCCATGCGCAGCACGATCTGCATGGCTACCTGCGCGGCCTTGCCGTACTGGCCGTCGAGCAGTGCCTGGTCGAGAGCAGTGAGGGTGAGTGTGGTAACGGCTTGGGCGGTGGCCAGGCTGGTCTGTTCAACCTGGCCGGCGTCGGCCGGTGGCTGGTCGAACAGGGCCAGGCGTTCACCCTGCACCTGCGCGAAGGCCTTGCCGCGCAGGGCGGCAAACGCCTGCTGGCCGATGCACAGCACCGGCAGCGAGCGTTGAAACAGCAACTGCGCCACCAGCACGCCCAGCGTCAGGATTTCATCGGGTTCGGCCAGCACCAGTGCCGCCGGTGCGTGTCCGTTGCTGATCAGTTCCATCATCACACTGCTGCCGGTGCACGAGCCGCGGCCACTGGGAATGGCCAGTACACGGCCGGCCAGGTGCTGGCCGCTCAAGGGGTGGTGACGGTCGATGACTTCGCCGGTGAACGCGTCCACGCCACCCCAGAAACTCAAGCCCACCTCGGCGAACAGCAGTTCGCCGCAGGCGGTGCCGTCGACCAGGCTACGCCCGTTCAGGGCAGTGCAAGGGCTGGGCATGCCGGCCACCTCAGTAGTAGACGTGAGGGACGGTGAGATCGGTGGGTGGGATCTCGGTGCCGACCCATTTGACGAACAGTTCCTTGTAGCGGCCGCTGCGCACCTGCTGGTTGACGAACAGGTTGAGGTAGTTGATCAGGCCGTACTCGTTGCGCTTGGCGCCCAGCGACACGTAGTCGATCACGTACGGTGCGTTGCCGGCGATCTTCAGGTTCTTGTACTTGCCCGACTTGAGGGTAGCGGCGGCGACGGTGTTGGTGACCACGGTGGCGTCGATATGGCCCTGGGCAACGGCCAGGATGGTGTCGTTCTGTGACTGATAGGCGCGGAAGCTGCCGCTGCCCCATTGCTTGACGTCCTTCTCCAGGGCGATGGCCTCATAGGTGCCGCTGGTGTTGCCCAGCGCCTTGCCCTTGATGTCGTCGAAGCTGTTGATACCGGTGTTGTCGCGGGTCAGCACGACCATCTGGAAGGCAAAGTACGGCACGGTAAGGCCGACCGTCTTGGCGCGCTCCAGGGTGTCGGAGGTGGAGGCGACGATCACGTCGGCGCGCCCCGAGATCAGCGCGGGGATACGGTCGGGGAAGGGCGTCTCGACCACTTCTGCATCGACCCCCAGCACTTTCGCCAGGTCGTTGCAGTAGTCCACGTCGAAGCCGGCCGGCTTGTTGGCTTCGTCACGAAAACCCATGGGCGGGAAGTCCAGGGTCACGGCGCAGCGCAGCTTGCCGGAACCGATGATGTCATCGAGCTTGTCGGCCTGGGCGGTGGCCACCAAAGAGGTACTGAGCACAGCGCTGAGGGCTACAACAAAAGCGGGGTTTTTCATGGAAGCCTCGTTTGTCGGAAAGTGCTGATAGCAAGCGTATCGTGAATTTCGTATACGATATTTTTATAGCAATGCCCGTGCCTGTTTCGGGCCAGCATCCGTAATTGGCTGTCGGCCCTTGAAGCAGACCGCTTGCGCTGCGTCATCCGGGGTTGGCGTACGGTGGGGCGTGAGGTGAGCGTCTGGTGGTGGTGTTACATATGGGAGCAATACGCGAGCGAACGCCCCTTTAAGGAACACTCGCCGCTTAACGGCGCAGGTCGCGGTACTGGGTGGGGGACAAGCGGGTGAGGGCACGGAACTGGCGGCTGAATGCGCTGTGGTCGGTGTAGCCGCAGTGCAGGGCGATCTCGGTGATGGGCAGTTCAGTGTGCTGCAGCAGACGCGAGGCCTCTTCGAGGCGCACCTTGTGGATCATCTGGCGCGGGGTGAGCTGGAACACCCGCTTGCAGTTGCGCTCCAGCTGCGCCGTCGACAGGCCGGCAATGGCCGTGAGCTCGGCCAGCGTGATGGGCCGTGCAAAGTGCTGGCGGATATGCGCGTCCACCGCCGCCAGGCGGTCGAAACCCGGGTGGCTGGCCTGGGGCGCCTGCAGGTCGCGGGAGATGCCGGCCAGGCCGACGATGCTGCCCTGGGCATCGAACAGCGCCAGCTTGTGGGTCAGGCACCACACCGGCTGGTTGCCGTAGTACAGGTGCAGTTCGAGCTGGTCGCTCAGTTCGCGCCCGCTGGCCAGCACACGCCGGTCCTGCTCGGTGTAGAGCGGGCCGAAGCGCGCAGGGAACACGTGCTCGGCGGTCAGCCCGAGCAGGTCGCTGCGGTGCTTGAAGCCGCAGCGCCGCGCCAGGGTCTGGTTGACGAAGGCGTAGCGGGCCTGGGTGTCCTTGATGAAGAACACCACGTCGGTCAGCGTGTCGAGCAGCGGGGCGATCGGCTGCAGGCTGCTGAGCAGGCTGGGCAGGTCGCAGGGGGTGAGGCTGTTGAGCGAAACGTACATGGCGCCGGCGGTCTGGTGAGCACCTTCGGGATCATAGAGATCCGACGCCGCTGCCGAAACCCCCGGCGGCCGATTCATGCCGACGGGGTGTCGTCCAGGCACATCAGGGTCTGGATGCGCGCCGGGCTGAACGGTGGGCGTGGCGCCGACGGCTGCCAGCCGAACAGGTGCTGCGCGGCGGCGCCGCATACACGGCCCTGGCAGGCGCCCATGCCGCAACGGGTGGCCAGTTTGGCCTCGCGCCAGTCGCGCTGGCCCTCAAGGGCGCTGTAGGGTACGTCTTCGCAGCGGCACACCAGGGTCTCGGGCTGGGCCAGGGTCTTGAGCTGTGGGTCGAGTGCGAAGGCCTGGTTCAGGGCCTTGGCGAAGCCTTGCCAGCGTGCGCGTTGCGGGAAGTGGCGGGAGGCGGCCTGGCGTTCGTCCACGGCCGCAAGGCCGGCGATGGTGCCCTCCACCAGCGCCAGCTCGCTGCCGCCGAAACCGGTGCATTCACCTGCCGCGAACAGGCCGGCCTGGCTCGTGGACTGCCAGGCATCCACCGCCAGTGCCTGGCCTTGCAGTGCGCAGCCCAGCGCCTGGCCGAGCTGGCTGTTGGGGATCAGGCCGAAGCCGCAGGCCAGGCGCTCGCAGGCGATCTCTATCACCTGGCCCTGCTGTTGCAGGCGCACGCCTTCAAGGCGATCGGTGCCCAGCGCCTGCAGTACATGGGTACCTGTGCGGTACTGGCGGTCGAAGAGGCTGAACGACTGCAGCCACTTGTGTGGCCAGCGCGGCAATTGCAGGGCAAAGCCTGCCACGGCTGTGCGTGAGGCTTGCTCGGCGATCCGTACCACCTGCGCGCCGTTGTGCTTGGCCGTGGCCGCGCTGGCCAGCAGCAACGGGCCACTGCCGGCCACCACCACGCGCTGCTCGCGCACCGGCAGGCCGCCCTTGATCAGCGCCTGCAGGCCGCCGGCGCCAGTGACACCGGGCAAGGTCCAGCCGGGGAAGGGCAACAGCAGTTCGCGCGCACCGGTGCACAGGATCAGGCGGTCGTAGTCGATTACCCAGCCGTGCTCGGTGTCTTCCACCAGCAACTGGCGTGGGCCGGTGCTGGCGATCACGCGGGTGTGTGGGTGGTGCTGCACGTTGCTGCACGCGGCCAGTTGCTCGCGCAGGCGCCGCGCCTGCTCCGGCACGCCGGCCTGGGGCCCGTCGCGCCAGATCTGCCCGCCGGGCCAGGGGTTGTCGTCGAGTATCACGATGCGCGCCGCGCTGGGCGCAGCGGCCAGCGCGGCACTGATGCCGGCCGGGCCGGCCCCGATGATCAGCACGTCGGCGTGTGGGTTCATGCGCGGGTCTCCACCTGCATGCCGTCGCGGCACAGGGTCTGGCAGGCCAGGCGGCGTCGGCCGTCGATGGTCACCCGGCATTCCTGGCAGATGCCCATGCCGCACAGGGGGGCACGGCGCTGGCCACTGACCGAGGTGCGCGTGCAACCATCGCCGCCCAGGGCAAGTGCGGCGGCTACGCTGGTGCCGTCGGCCACGCGCAGGGCGCGACCGTCCAGGGTCAGTTCAGGCATGCGTCGGTGCTCCAGGGAATCGTTGCGGCAGGTAGGCCTGTGCGGCCAGGGGCGGGGTTTCGTTGAACAGCTGGGCCACCAGCAGGTCGGCGGTGGCCGGGGCCGTGGTCACGCCCAGGCCTTCGTGCCCCACCGCCAGCCACAGGCCAGGGCGTTGCGGATGCTGGCCCACCAGCGGCAGGCCGTCCGGGCTGGCGGCGCGAAAGCCGGTCCAGGCGCGGATTGCATTCAGCTCGGCCAGTGCTGGCACGTACTCGGCGGCGCGCTTGAGCATCTTTGCCAGCATCCAGCCTTCGACCTGCGGGTCGGTGGTGCCGAATTGGCGCGAGGCGCCGATGAACAGTTGCCCGGTGGGCCGTGGCTGGATGTTGCACGCGGTCGATGGTCCGCTGGCGTTGTGCGCGCTGGTCACATAGCCCAGTTCCACCAGGGTGTGGGTGACCTTGCCGGGGTAGCGGTCGGTGATCAGCAGGTGGCCCTTCTTGGGTTCGATCGGCAGTTCCGGGCACAGCTCGGTGGCCTGGATGCCGTTGGCCAGTACCACTGCAGATGCGCCGAGCCACTGGCCGTCGTCCAGGCGTACGCGCTGGCCATCGACTTCGCTGACCCTGGCCTGGCGCTGGCGAATGCTCGGGTTGTCGAGCATCCAGCGGGCGGTGGCCGGGGCATACAGGATGCCGTCGCCCTCGATCAGCAGGCCGCCTTCCAGGCCCTCGCGCAGCAGCGGTTCGCGTTCGCGCAACTGGCGGGCGCCGATCAGTTGGCAGGCTTCGCCATGGGCGCGCAGGTTGGCGTGCTTGTGTTCGGCCACGGCCATTTCCTCGGCGTTGGCCGCCAGCCACAGGGTGCCGTTGCTGCGGTAGGCGCAGCCTTCGGGCAGCGCCGGGGCCATTTCACGCCAGCGCTGCAGTGAGTATTGGCTCAGGGCCAGTTCCGCCGGGTTGTCGTCGAGCACCAGCAGGTGGCCCATGCCGGCGGCGGTGGCGCCGGGCAGCCCGGCGTCCAGCACCAGCACGTCGAGACCGCGCAGGGCCAGGGCCCGGGCGCAGGCGGCGCCGATGATGCCGGCGCCGACCACGATCACATCGGCGGCCTGGCCGCTGTTCACAGGCGGATGCCCCAGGCGAACGGGTCGTCCTGCTCGATGATCAGCGTGGCTTCGGCGCTGATATGGGCGCGCCCGCGGATGGTCGGCACGATACGCTCGCCGACGGTTTCGTAGGTGCCTTCGAACTGGCTGCCGATCACGCTGGCCTGGCGCCAGATCTGTCCGGGTTGCAGCTTGCCGTCGGCGGCCAGGCACGCCAGCTTGGCGCTGGTGCCGGTGCCGCAGGGCGAGCGGTCATAGGCTTTGCCGGGGCACAGCACGAAGTTGCGGCTGTCGGCGTGCGGGTCGTCGGCAAACAGCTCTATGTGATCGATCAGGCCGCCGTCCTCGCCGCGCAGGCCCTGGTCTTCGAGGGCTTGTTGCACGGCCACGGTGTAGGCGGTGAGGGCGTCGAGGTTGTCGCCGCCGATGTGCAGGCCGTGGTTGGCGACCAGGAAGAACCAGTTGCCGCCCCAGGCGATATCGCCGGTCACCTCACCCACGCCTGGCACTTGCACGGTGACGGCAGGGCGATAGCGGTAGGCGGGTACATTGCGCACGCTGACCGAGCGGTCTTCGTGCAGGGTGGCTTGTACCGTGCCGACAGGGGTTTCGATGGTGTGGGTGCCGGGGCCGATCTTGCCCAGGTGAGCGAGGGACGCTACCAGGCCGATAGTGCCGTGGCCGCACATGCCCAGGTAGCCGGTGTTGTTGAAGAAGATCACCCCGGCGCAGGCGCTCGGGTCGACCGGTTCGCACAGCAGGGCGCCGACCAGCACATCGTTGCCGCGGGGTTCGAGCATGCAGGCGGCGCGCCATTGATCGTGCTGTTCGGCCAGGCGCTGACGGCGTTCGGCCATGCTGCCGGTGCCCAGGTCAGGGAAACCGGCCGTCACCAGGCGTGTGGGTTCGCCGCCGGTGTGGGAATCGATCACGGTGATGCGTTTCATGGGTCACGTCCGTAAAGGGGGAGTGACCGCTAGGGTGGGGTGTGGCGGGGTGGGGCGTCTTGATGGAATTGCGCGGGGTGGATGACGAAATTGGCATAGTGGGTGGTTGATGCCCGATCTTGCGAGCGCCATAAATGCACTTCTGGCACCCTTGAGATCAAGCCCTCCACTACTTCGCTGTCGGCAAGTGCTCCAGCAACGTCTTGCACACCCCGGCAATGTGCTCATCCAGCAAACCCACCGCCCGCTCCACATCCTTGGCCCGGCACGCCTCGAGAATCTCGCGGTGCTCATGGTCGGCCCGTTCCTTGCCCGCCGACAGGCTCATCTGCATGCGCAGATACCGCTCCAGCTTGTCATTCACCGAACGGATCAGGCTCACCAGAAACGGCCGCTGTGCCGGCTCGTACAAGCAGGCGTGCAGCTCCCAGTTCAACTGCGCCCAACGCCCCACGTCGTTCTCGCCAATGAACTCCTGACAGATACGCTCAGCCTGGGCAAACGTAGCCTCGGTCATGTTCGGAATGGCCAGGCGCAACACCTTGTCCTCCAGCAACATGCGCACCTCGAACATCTGCGCCAGCTCGAAGTCCGACATCCGCGTGACCATCGCCCCGCGGTTGCGCTGGAACATCACCAACCCTTCTGCCTCCAGGCGCTTGAGTGCCTCGCGCACAGGGATCTTGCTCACATTGAACTGACGCGCAATGTCGTCCTGGCGAATCGGCTCGTCTTCATCGAAATGCCCAGCCACGATGGCATCACGCAAGTGCCGGGTGATGATCTCCGACGTGGAAGGCGTGTTGCCCAGGTCCGGCGCGTTGAGTTTGGGTAGGTTCACGGTGGCGTTCATTCGTGGGGATTTGAGGATATGGTATACGAATTATCCTCACCTGTTTTACGCAACGTCCTCCAGGCACTCCGGGTCCAGTGCAAAGCTGCCGATCCGGCACACGGGGCCCTGCATCTTCACATTGAAGGTCGCGTCGAGTTCGATGCAGATCGTGCCGCCGGGCATGTACACCGCTACGTTGGCATCGACCAGCCCCAGCCGGTGCGCAACGGCTGCGGCCGCGCAACTGCTGGTGCCCGACGACAGCGTGTAGCCCACGCCGCGTTCCCAGATGCGTACGTCCAGGTGGGTGCGGTCCCTGGCCTTGACCAGTTGCACATTGGTGCGCTCGGGGAACAGCGCGTGGCATTCGAGCCGCGGGCCCAGGCGCCGCGCCAGCGCCTCGTCGGGCTGATCGACGAATACCACGCAATGCGGGTTGCCCATCGACACACGGTGCACCTGCAACTGCTCGCCATCGATGAGCACGTTGGCGGGCTCGTCGAAGCGTGCCTGGCCCATCTGGATCGACACCTGCGCGCCGTCATCGAGCACCTGGCTGATCACCACGCCGCCGGCAGTGTGCACCTGGAACGGCTCGCTCCCGACATGGCCCTGGTCCCACAGGTGACGCGACAGGATGCGCAGGCCATTGCCGCTTTTCTGTGCCTGCGAACCGTCAGTGTTGTAGATCGTCACACCCAGCGGATCGCCACTGAAATGCGGCACCAGGATGCCGTCCGCGCCCAACCCGCGGTGGCGGTCGCAAATGCGGGTGATCTGCGCGGCCGGCAATTCGAACGGCTGGTGTCCGGCATACACCAGGTAGTCGTTGCCCGCGGCGTGGTACTTGATGAAGTGCATGGAGGTCTCCGGGGTCGGTGCGGTTGCTACAACAATAGCCTGCCAGCGCCTCAGGCGGGGTCGAAACCGTCGCCTGACAGGCACCGGGTCAGGTGCGCCAGCAGGGTGCTGACCCTGGGCTGCGCCTCACGGTTCTTCAACCAGGCCAGGTGGATCGGCAAACCCAGGGTCGCCAACTGCGGCAGCACTTCGACCAGGCTGCCGTCCGCCAGCTGGCGCTTGATCAGCCAGGTGGGCAGTTGGGCAATACCGTGCCCGGCCAGCACCGCACTCACCTGGCCTTCGGCATCGCCCACCGCCATGCGCGCCGGCATGATGCGGCGCTCGGTGTGGCCGGGCTGGGCGGCGGGGAAATGCCAGGGGCCGACCAGGCCGTCGTTCAGGCCATAGACGATGCACTGGTGGTGCGCCAGGTCGCGTTCCTGCAACGGCGCCCCGTGCTGCTCGAGGTAGGCCGGGGCTGCGCACAGCACCACCCGCTGCGAGCCCAGGTAGCGGTGTGCAACGCCGGTGGGCCATGCCCCCGGCCCGCCGATGCGCACGAACAGGTCGATGGCTGATTCGACCGGGTCGACAAAACGGTCCGAGAAGGTGATGTGCGGCATCAGCAGCGCATGGGTCTGTACACACGCCAGGATCGCCGGCAGGGCATGCAGGCGGCCGAACGCGGCCGGCAGGTCGATGCGCACGCGGCCACGCGGCTCGCTGCCTTGCGCATTCAACGCCAGTTCCGCTTCTTCCAGCTCCGCCAGCACCCCGGTGCAGGTGCGGTAGAACGCGGTGCCGGCGTCGGTCAGCGCGACCCGCCGGGTGGTGCGCTCGAACAATCGGGCCTGCAATCGGGCCTCAAGGCGCGCCACGCTTTTGCTGACGGCAGAGCCGGTCAGGTTCAGGCGCTCGGCTGCCGCCTTGAAACTGCCCAGATCGGCCACGCAGACAAACACGTCGATGCCCTTGAGGCGTTCGGAGGAAAACATGGCGCACATCCATTGATGAATTGGGTTCACTTTACTTGGTAATATTTGTCGTCAATACGACAAATAGTACCGAGTAAGCTGGGGCATCTCTTTTTACGACAGGTTTCCAGCATGCACGACAGCAAACCCACAGTCCTGATCACCGGTGCCACGGGGCAGATTGGCGGTGACACCCTGCGCTTTCTGCAGGACGACGACAGCATCACGCTCGTGGCCGCGGTGCGCTCGGCGGCCAAGGCGCAGCCGTTCGAGGCCCGCGGCATTCGCACGGTGATCATGGACTTCGACCTGGAGCACACCCTGGCACCGGCGTTGCAAGGCATCGACCGAGTTCTGCTGGTGACCGGCTACACCGTGGACATGCTGCGCCAAAGCAAGGCGTTTCTCGACAGTGCCAAGCGCGCCGGCGTACAGCATGTGGTGCATCTGGGCGCGTGCGGGGACGACGAGGCCACCATCGGGCATTGGGCCTGGCACCAGTTCGTCGAGCGCTACATCGAGTGGCGTGGTTTTTCCTTCACCCACCTGCGCCCGGAGTGCTTCATGCAGAACCTGCTCAGCTACGACGGCACCCAGGCGGTGCGCAATGGCGTGATCGAGCAGTACACCGGCGACACCCCGTTCAGTTGGGTGGACGGCGAAGACGTGGCGCGGGTGGCGGCGCAGGCCCTGCTGCACCCGCAGCGTCACGCCGGGCAGACCTATCGTCTGGGTTACGACGTCAAATCGTATGGCGAGGTGGCGCAGGTGATGAGCGAGGTACTCGGCCAGCCGTTCCGCTATGACGCACAGTCGCCCGATGTGTTCCTGCAGAACATGCGCGCCGCCGGGGCGCAGATGGCCTACATGAACTGCGTGCACGACAACTTCACGCGCATGGCCGCCGGGGCGATCCCCGGGGTGGATCAGGTGTTCGACAACTTCCAGGCCATCACGGGGCGTGAGCCGGTGCGCTGGGTCGATTTCGTACGCAAGCACCGGAGCGCATTCGCGTACTGACAAGATGCAGATGTGACTTCTTTTTGAGCGCTTTAATGTCTATGAAACATTGGAAAATACTCATTTGAAAATACAATAGTGTATGTTTGCTTTCGGCGCGATCAGCGCGGCCATACACAACAAAAATGAGGCGTTTTCTATGTTCGGGTTGAGGCATTTGCGGATCAGCACCCGCATTACTGTTCTGGTGGTCGGCATTACCCTGTTTGTCGTCGTGCTCAGTGGCTGGCTGGGGTTGACGCTGCACCGTGCGTTGCTGCAGGAGAAGATGGCCGGGGTCGGTACGGCGCTGGATACTGCGTCCAACCTGCTGGCGCACTATGAGCGGCAGGCGCGCGAGGGGCACCTGAGCACCGAGCAGGCGCAGCGCCAGGCCGCGCAGGTGGTCAGTACCCTGCGCTACCTGGACGACAACTACCTGTTGATCCTCGACCTTGAGCACCGCATGGTCATGCACCCGACCACGCCGGCCCTGGTCGGCAAGCCGCTGGCGGATTTCAAGGACGTCAACGGCAAATTGTTCGCCCGTGAGATGGTGGCCTCGGCCAGTGAGCGCGGCCGGGCTACCGTCGAATACTGGTTCCCGCGGGCAGGTTCGCAGCAGCCCGAGTACAAGGTTTCAGAGGTTGCGTTGTTCAAGCCCTGGGGCTGGGTGCTGGCCAGCGGCATCCACCCGCAGGATGTGCGCAGTGCGGTGAATGCGGTGCTGTTGACACCCGCAGTGCTGGTGCTGGCGGTGTTGTCGCTGATGGCGTTGTGCGCGGTTTTTCTGATACGCAGCATCACCCGGCCGTTGAATGACACGGTGCGTGCGCTGGCGCGCGCGACCCATGGGCAGACTGACCTCACGTTGCGTTTGCCCACTGAGGGCAATGACGAACTGACCCAGGTGGCGCACAGCTTCAACCGCCTGGTCGAGGCTGCGCACCGGGTGACCCGCAGCATGGCCCAGGCCAGCCAGCGCATCTCCAGCACCAGCAGCAGCCTGGGGCAGGTCACCGAGGCGGCGCAGCGCAGCATGCAGGCGCAGCAGCAGGAAACCGACAGCGTGGTCGCGGCCATGAGCCAGATGGTCAGTACGGTGCAGGCGGTGGCGCATAACGCCAGTGTGGCGGCGACCTCGACCCAGGATGCCGAACGTCAGGCGGGTGCGGGTGGTGCCACGGTGCGCGAGGCGGTGCAGGCGATCAGTGCCTTGGCCGAGGCCTTGGGCCAGAGTCGCAGCATTGTGGATCAACTGGCTGTTGACTCGGGGCATGTGGGGCGGGTGCTGGATGTGATTACCGCCATTGCCGAGCAGACCAACTTGCTGGCGCTCAATGCGGCCATCGAGGCGGCGCGGGCGGGTGAGCATGGGCGTGGTTTTGCGGTGGTGGCGGATGAGGTGCGCACCTTGGCGATGCGTACGCAGCAGTCGACGCTGGAAATCCAGCAGATCATCACGCGGGTGCAGGCGGGTGCGCGCCAGGCGGCGGCGCAGATCGGTGCCAATGTGGAGGCGGCGCAGCAGCCGGTTGCTGCGTCTGTGCGGGCGGGAGAGGTATTGGGATTGATTACGGCGTCGGCGTCGACGGTCAGCCAGATGACGTTTCAGATTGCCAGTGCGGCGGAGCAGCAGGCGGCCACGGCGGATGAGATCAACCGCAGTGTCACGCGGATTCACGAGGCCTCGTCGGTCAGTGCGCGAACGATCGATCAGACGCGGCAATCGTGTAATGAGTTGCGTGAGTTGGCGCAGCAACTGGAGTTCCAGGTGGGGCAGGTAGTGACGGAGTAGGTTGGGTAGGCATACGGCGCCATAGAGATCCGAGGTTGTGCAAACCAGGCTGGCCACGCCGATCCTGCTGGCCATGACGCGTTGTCAGCCTTGTCGGTCCGGCCGAAGATCGCGGTGGGGCCTTCAGGTGATAGTCGACGGTCTCAAGATCGAGCCCCCCTCAACGCAAACGCCCCGGCAAGCCGGGGCGTGGTCCAGCAGCCTCCCTCTACCAGAGCGCCAAGGTGTAATCCACGTTCACCCGCAACTCGTTGTCATCGCGAAACGAGGCGCTGGGCGCAAAATCATTGCGGTACCAGGCATGGCGCAACCGAAAGGCAACGTTCTTGAAGGTGCCACTCTGCACCACGTACGACAGCTCGATGTCCTTCTCGCTTTCGCTGAGCCCACTGCCGCCCAGCGCTGTCGGCAGCTCGATGCGGCTACCGTCCAGGTAGCGCAGCATGCCCTTGAGCCCCGGCAGCGCCATGGCCGCAAAGTCATAGTCATAACGCACCTGCCAGGTACGCTCCCGAGGGTTGAGGAACTCACTGCTCAACGCCCCTTCGCTGACCACCATCGGCTCGGAACCGGCAATGTAGGGCATGGCCGTCTCACCACTCAACTGCATGTAGCCCAGCCCAAGGCTGTGCGCCCCCAGGCTGTAGGTGCTCATCACGCCAAAGGTGCGGTTGTCGACCTTGCCGGCCTTGGCCGGCCCGTCCTCGCCACTGGCGTGGTAGCGCACATCGGTCTTCAAGCGCCCGCTGCCCAGCGGGCGGTTGTCGATGAAACCGACGAAGTCCTGGCGGTAAATGTCCTCGAGCTGCGCATGGTAGTACTTGAGCGTGAGCGCATCCGACCATCTGTAGTCACCCCCGGCGAAATTGAAGGCGTCCGACTCGGCCGCCCCATTGAACCGCCGGTTGGGCGAGGCCAGGGTGATCTTCTGGTAGTCGGTGGAGTCGCGCTGGTTCATGCGGTCGAGCCGGCCACCCACCAGGGTCAGGTCGTCGATGTCCTGGGTCTTGAGCTGTGCACCGCGAAACGTCTGCGGCAACAGGCGGGTAGGGCTGGCGAACAGGATCGGCAGGATCGGCGCAAGCGTGCCCCCCCTGCAGTTCGGTCTTGGAGACCTTGACCTTGGCGGTCAGCCCAAGCTCCGAGTAGTTGTCGCGCGGGTCGCGATCGGCCGGGTCGAACGGCAGCAGGCCAGTACCGGTGCGCCCGGCACTGGAGTCCAGCTTGAGCCCGAGCATGCCCTGGGCATCCAGGCCAAAGCCCACGGTGCCCGGGGTGTAGCCGGAGGTGAAACGCAAGATGAAGCCCTGTGCCCATTCACGCGTGGCCGATTGCGCCGAGGTGCCCTTGTAGTCCCGGTCGAAGTAATAGTTGCGTGCCGTGAGGCTGGCTTTGCTGTCTTCGATAAAACCCTGGGCAAGCAGCGCAGGGCTGATGCTGCACAAGGTGCCGAGGGCCAGGGTGGTGTGAACCCGCTTCAGAGTGCTCATGGAGATTGCCTTGTTGTTATTGTTGTTGTGAAGGTTATTCAGGGGCATGCAGCAGTACCCATTGCTGGTCCTGCACCGTGACCAGCGCACGGGCGCGCTGGTCGTGGCCGAAGTGGTCGGTGGCGCTCAGGTTGTATACGCCATGGGTGCCGACCACATCGCGGGTCTGCTCGAGCTGGTCGCGCAGTTGCTGGCGAAACGCCGGGGTACCAGGCGTTGCACCTTTCAGGGCGGCGGGCACTGCTGCCTCCACCAGGCGCATGGCGTCGTACAGGTAGGCGCCGAATGGCGACAGGCTGTTGGCCCCGTACTGCGCCTGGTAGTCCTGTGCGTATTGGCTGGCGATGGCCTTGGAAGGGTGGCTGGCCGGCAGCTTGTCCCACACCACCACAGGCCCGACCGGCAGGATCGCACCGTTCAGCGCCTTGTCGCCGATGCGCAGGAACGCGCTGTTGGCGGCCCCGTGGGTGTGGTAGATCGTGCCCTTGTAACCCAGGCGACGCAGCTCGGTGTGGGGCAGGGCCGCCGGGGTGCCGGTGGCGCCGATCAGCACGGCGTCAGGCTTTTTGCCCATGACCTTCAAGGCCTGGCCACTGACCGATGAATCGGTGCGGTTGAAGCGCTCGTCGCGCACCAGCGTGATACCCGCCGCCGGCGCCATCTCGCTCAGGACCTTGTACCAGTCCTCGCCCCACACATCGTTGTAGCCGATGTAGGCCAGCGTCTTGACCCCGTTCTGCTGCATGTGCTCGATCAGTGCCTGGGCCATCAGGGTGTTGGTCTGGGCGATGGTAAAGATCCAGGCCTGCTCGCCGTCGGCCGGGGCAAACGGGGCCAGGGCGATCTGCGCGGTGTTGCTCTCCTTGGCAATCTGCGCGACCGCCGCCGAGGTCGGCACGGTGGTCGAGCCGATCAGCAGGTCGACACGGTTTTCGCTGACCAGCTTGCGCGCGTTCTTGGCGGCGGCAGTGCTGTCGCTGCCGTCGTCCAGTACCACGTATTTCACCGCCTGGCCGGCGATTTCCTTGGGCAGCAAGGCCACGGTATTGCGTTCGGGAATGCCCAGCGAGGCGCCGGGGCCGGTGGTCGACAGAATCACGCCAACGGTCATGTCGGCCTGTGCGGCGGCCGACAGCGAGGCAAGCAACAGCAAGGGAAGAAGAGGTTTCATGCAAGCTCCTTAATATTGTTTTTATGGTGTGGCAAACGCGGCAAGGTGGCGCTACGTACCGGTAGCGCGGGTGGCCTGCGGGTGGGCGCGGGCGGGTGTGCGGCCCAGGTAGCTTTCGACCACCCGGGGGTTGTCGGCGAGCGCGGCGGCGCTGCCTTCAAGCACGATTTCTCCGATTTCCAGCACATAGCCGTAGTCGGAAATCTTCAATGCGGCGCGTGCGTTCTGCTCCACCAGCAGGATCGACACACCGCTCTGACGCAGTTGCTCGAAAATCGTGAAGATCTCGCCGATCACCCGCGGCGCCAGGCCCAGGCTCGGCTCATCGAGCATCAGCAGGCGCGGCTTGGCCATCAGTGCCCGGCCGATGGCGAGCATCTGGCGTTCGCCGCCCGACAAGGTGCATGCCGCCTGTTCGCGTCGTTCGTACATGCGCGGGAACAGGCCGAAGACCTCGTCCAGGGTCTTGGCGTGATCGCGAAAGCCGCGTCGGTGGCGGCTGAAGGCACCCAGGCGCAAGTTGTCCTCGACGCTCATCAGGCCGAACAGCTCACGGCTTTCCGGCACCAGCGCCATGCCCTTGTCGATGCGTTGGGCCACGTCGTGGTGGGCCCATAGCGGCTGACCCGCGTACGTCACCTGGCCCTGTGAGGGCAGCAGGCCGATCAAGGCCGCCATCAGGGTGGTCTTGCCGGCGCCGTTGGGGCCGATCAGGCTGACGATCTGGCCTTCTTCCAGGCACAGGTCCAGGTTGCGTACCGCCTCGACCTTGCCGTGGCTGATCGACAGGTTGCGCACATCCAGCAGGCGACTCATTCGACACCTCCGAGGTAGGCGGCAAGCACCGCCGGGTTTTGCTGTATCTGCAGCGGGGTGCCGCTGGCCAGGCGCTGGCCGAACTCCATCACCACGATCTCGTCGGCCAGGCCCATCACGAACTCCATGTCGTGCTCGACCAGCAACACGCCCAGGCCCTCGTCACGCAGTTGCTCAAGCAACCGGGCCAGTGCCTGTTTCTCGCCATAGCGCAGGCCGGCGGCGGGCTCGTCGAGCAACAGCAGCAGCGGGTCACTGCACAGCGCGCGGGCGATTTCGACGATGCGCTGCTGGCCCAGCGGCAGGCTGCCGGCGGGTGCATGCAGGGCATCGGCGAGGCCCACCCGTTCGATCTGGCGGGTGGCCTCGGCCAGCAGGCTGGCCTCTTCGTCACGCTCCAGGTGCAGCATCGCGCGCAGCAAGCCGGCCTTGCCGCGTGCGTGGGCACCCAGCGCAACGTTCTCAAGCACGCTCATCTCCGGTAGCAGGCGCACATGCTGGAAGGTCCGGCTGACCCCCAGGCGGGCGATGGCGCGCGGTGCCAGGCCGTCGATGCGCTGGCCAAGGAAGGTGATCTGCCCCGCGTTCGGGCTCAGTACCCCGGACAGCAGGTTGAACAGGGTGGACTTGCCGGCCCCGTTGGGGCCGATCAGGGCCGTCACCTGGCCGCCGTTGACCGAGAGGCTCATGTCCTTGTTGGCCACCAGCCCGCCAAACTGTTTGAGCAGCCCTTGTGCGGTCATCAGTGGCTGGCCCTTGGCGGGCATCGTGCGCCGTGGCAGTGCGGATGCTGCCTGTGCGGGCAACGGGCGTGGCCGTGCGGCCGGCAGCCAGCGGCGCAGCACGGGCAGCAGGCCGCCGCGGGCGTATTGCAGCACCAGGATCACCAGCACGCCGAAGAAGATCATCTCGACGTTGTCGGCATGCCCGAACAGCTGCGGCAGCACGTCCTGCAACACTTGCTTGATCAGGGTCAGCAGTGCCGCGCCCAGCAGGGCGCCCCACAGGCTGGCGACGCCGCCCAGCACGATCATGAACAGGTACTCGATACCCATGACCACCGAGAATGGCGTGGGGTTGACCACCCGCTGCAGGTGCGCGTACAGCCACCCCGACACGGCCGCGAGCAGGGCGGCGATGACGAACACCTGCAAGCGGCTGCGCGCCGTATCGATGCCCATTGCCTCGGCCATCCCGGCCGATTCCTTGAGGGTGCGAATGGCGCGGCCGTGACGGCTGTGCAGCAGGTTGTCGAGCAGCCACAGGCTGGCCACCAGCAACAGGCCGATCAGCAGGCTGAAGTCGGCCGCGTCGCTGATCTGCCAGCCCGCCAGGCTGATGTTCGGCAGGTTCTGCAGGCCACCGAAGCCGCCAAGCCCGGGCAGGTTGCCGAACAGGTAGAACAGTGCCAGGCCCCAGGCCAGGGTGCCGATGGGCAGGTAGTGGCCGGCCAGGCGCAGGGTCAGCAGGCCCAGGGTGGTTGCCACCAGCAGGGTGATGGTCAGCCCCGCGAGCAGGCCGAGCCACGGCGACAGGCCGTACTGGGTGGTCAGCACGGCGCTGGCGTAAGCGCCGATACCGACGAACGCCGCCTGCCCGAAGGAGGTCATGCCGCCGATACCGGTCAGCAGCACCAGGCCCAGGGCAACCAGGCTGTAGAGGCCGATGTAATTGAGCAGGGTGACGTGAAAGGGCGGCAGCAGCAGGGGCGCCAGCCCTGCCAGAAGCAGCAGCGCAAGCAGGGGGATCAGTCGACGGGTCATCAGTGTTGCTCCTCGAGGTGAGGGTTTTTCAGCGACAGCCACAGCAGCACCGGGATCACCACGGTGAACACGATCACTTCCTTGTAGGCCGAGGCGCCGAAGTTGGCGAAGCTCTCCAGCACGCCGACGAAAAAGGCGCTGGCGGCGGCAATCGGGTAGCTGGCCAGGCCGCCGAAGATCGCCGCGACAAAGCCCTTCAGGCTGATCAGAAAGCCCGAGTCGTAGTACAGCGTGGTCAGCGGCCCGATCAGTACGCCCGACACGGCCCCGATCAATGCCGCCAGGCCGAACGCGGCTTTACCGGCCAGCTGCGTGGGAATCCCCACCAGTTGTGCGCCCTTGCGATTGAGTGCCGTGGCACGCAGCGCCTTGCCGTACAGGCTGTGGCCGAAGAAGGCGTAGAGCAGGCCGATCAGCAGCAGCGCGCTGCCGATCACCAGCAGGCTCTGCAGGCCCACCGGCAGTTCGCCGAGCATGAACACGGCGTCGGCCAGGGCATCGGTGCGTACGCCTTCGGCGCCGAACATCAGCAGGCTGATGCCGACCAGGGTGATGTGTACGGCGACCGACACGATCAGCAGCAACAGCACCGAGGTTTCGGCCACCCGCTGGTACACCAGCCGGTACAGCAGCGGCCCCAGCGGCGTGACCAGGGCCAGGGTCAGCACGATCTGCAGTACGGCCGGCAGGGTGGCCAGGTCAAAGGTGTCCAGCACAACCCACAGCACCGCCGGCACACTCAGGTAGCGCGCCAGCAGGCCGGGAATGCGCCGCCACTGACCACGGCGCAGGGCTGCCACGCCATCCAGCGTGCAGGCCGCCAGCGAACAGCCGAGCAGCAGCCACAGCGTGCCTGGCATCAGGCCCAGCTGCAGGGTGGCCAGGGTCAGCGCGCTGTAGGTGACGAAGTCGCCCTGGCACACCAGGATGGTGCGCGTCACCGAGAACACCAGCACCAGGGCCAGCGCCACCAGGGCATAGATCGCCCCCGTGGTCAGGCCGTCCTGGGTCAGAAACGCCAGTATCGAGATATCCATGGGCGGCCTTCAGCGAGCAGTGGGGGAGTGAGGGCGCGACGCTCGACAGGGCATGTCGGTCAACGCCGTGGCGGTGGCATGGCGCCGGGGTCGTGATGGAGCGGGCGCGCAGGGTGGGGCGGTGCTGGGGCGAGCATGCGAGTGCATAGTGAGGTACCCGTTTTCTATTCTTATTGTCGTGTGCCTGTGCTCGAGGAGCGTGCAGGCACCGCTTTAAAATACACATGTGCATGTGTATGTATAGACTACGCGGGAGGGTAGGCGCGTTGTCAATAGGCGGTTGTGGGAGGGCGTGGATAAACGCGATTTTTAGGATTATCTAATTGATTTATATGAATTAAATAATTTGTTGATTTGAGTCGTGCGAGTGCTTGACGAAGGGCTTTGAAGGTTTTTTGATAAACAAAGATACATTTATGTATCTATTGTTTAGGCAAAATGCCGACGTGCGTCGGCATTCACAGGGTCAGGCAGGGCTGTGGCTGGCCTCGGGGATCAGGATGCCCGCCATGCGCTGGCTGCGCTCCAGGCGTTGTTGCGGGGTGTCCTCGCTGTGCAGCAGCGACAGGCTGATCTGGTAGGCGTAGATCAGGTAGGCGCGGTCCTGGGCCTCGTTGTCGGGCACGCCGGCCTGGATCAGCAGGCCCTCGATGTAGTTCAGGCGGTGGCTGTCGACTTCATCGATGGCCTGGCGTGCCTGCTTGTCGCGTCGTGCCCAGCCGCGAATGCCCAGCTCGATCGAGGCGGCGTCCTTGGCAGTCTGCCCGTGGGAGGGCAGTTCGAGCAGGCGCTGCAGTTGCTGCAGCGGTGAACTGTGGGCGTTGCGCAGGTGCAGGATGACGTCTTCGGTGGCGCGTGCACGCCAGTTGCCGAGAATGCCCTCGAGCAATTCGCCGCGACTCTTGAAGTGGTAGTAGAAGCTGCCACGGGTGATCTTCAGTTCCTTGGCCAGGGTGTCGACCCGCACGGCGTCGACACCGCTGGTGACCAGGACGTCCTGTGCTGCATGAATCCAATCTTCCCGCGTGAGGTTGGTGCGTGATGACATTGTGTAGGGCCTTGTCCAACAAGCTGGATACGCGCCAGGGCACAGCAGCGTCCGACGCTTGCCCTTGGCAGCAAACCGTCATTCTAACGCCCGGTGCAACGGCGAAGCTATTGCCGTTGCACGCCCCGTGGCCTGTGCAAGGGGGGTGTATCTTTACGGACTGTAGAGTACACATCTGTAGGTTGCATCCCGTATTTTTTACAAAAAGCGACGTTTTTTCATTGACGCAGATCAAATCGGTAAATAGCATACAGATACACACCTGTATGTTAAGAATAAGAACCGGAGGCCGTCATGAGCGCAAATGCCAAGACCCTGCTTGCAGCAGGGCACCACACCCACTATCACGAGGCCGGCCAGGGCGATGCCTTGTTCCTGCTGCACGGCTCGGGCCCTGGCGTATCGGGCTGGGCCAACTGGGCCGCGACCGTGCCGGTGTTCGCCGATCGCTGGCGGGTCGTGGTGCCGGACATTGCCGGTTTCGGTTTCACCGAGTTCAAGGACGACGCCAAGTACGACATCAAGCTGTGGGTCAACCACCTGCTGGGCATCATGGACGCCCTGGATATCGAGAAGGCCTCGTTCGTCGGCAACTCGTTCGGCGGGGCGCTGGCCATCGGCCTTGCGGTGTTCGCGCCGCAGCGCGTCGACAAACTGGTGCTGCTCGGCACCCCGGCCGGTGAGTTCGTGCAGACCCCAGGCCTGCGTGGCGCCTGGGAGTACGAGCCGTCGCTGGACAACATGCGCCAGTTGATGACGCTGTTCCCCTATGACGCTTCCCTGATCACCGATGCGATGGTGCAGGCGCGCTACGAAGCCAGCGCCCGCCCGGGTGCCCAGCAGGCATTGCGCAAGCTGATCCCGCAACCGGCGGCCGAAGGCCCGACCCTGGTCAAGGGCTTCCCCGCCAGCGCGCTGGCCAAAATCACCGCGCCGACCCTGGTGGTGCATGGCCGCGAAGACCGTGTGGTGCCGCCCGAATGCGGGCTGCTGATCGCCAACAGTATCCCCGACGCCGACCTGCACCTGTTCGGGCGCTGCGGGCACTGGGTACAGAGCGAGCAACCGCGCCGCTTTGCCGCGCTGGTTCGCGACTTTCTCGGCGAGTAGGCCGCCATGAGCAGAAACGTGATGGAACGTGTGCTGTGGCAACTGTGCGTGGAGCGGGCCGCCAAGCAGCGGTTTGGCGAAGACCCCGCCGGGTTCCTGGCGCGCTTTGCCCTTGAACCGGGCGAAGTGCAGATGATCGTCGACTTCGATGTTGCCGGCCTGCAGGCGGCCGGGGTCAACCCGATGCTGACCATGGGCTTCTGGCAGGAACTTGCGCCGCAGCGCGACATGCGCCTGTACAAGCAGCGCCTGGGCGCTACCGATGAACAAGGCGCAGCGTTTTCTGCTGCGCTCAAGGGGTGAACCAATGGGCAAGATAGTAGGCGGCTTCTGGATGCCGCATGACCCGGTGATGTTCGTGGCGCCGAATGCGCCGCCCGCCGCGCAGCGCGAGGCGGTGTGGGCGGCCTACGCGCAGTGCGCCGAGCGCCTGGCGGCGCTGCAGCCGACGTCGGTGATCATCGTCGGCTGTGACCACTACATTCTGTTCGGCACCCATTGCCTGCCGCGCTACGTGATCGGCACCGGCGATGTGGACGGCCCGATCGACCGACTGCCGGGGCTGGCGCGTGGCCCGGTGCGCAACCATGAAACGCTGGCCGGGCACATCGTCGCCCATGGCGAAGGGCAGGGCGTGGACTGGACGGTGGCGCGCAGTTTCACCGTCGACCACTCGTTCGCGATCCCGCACCAGTTGGTGGTCAAGCCGGCCGAAGCCCTGCTGGGGCGCGAGCTGCCGAGTATCCCGGTGTACCTGGCCTGCGGCGTCGACCCGTACATCTCGCTCAAGCGCTCGGCCGACCTGGGCCGGCAACTGCGCGCGGCGGTGGAGGCGTTCGATGCCGACGAGCGTGTGGTGATCATCGGCAGTGGCGGTATCAGTCACTGGGTCGGCACGGTCGAAATGGGCCGGGTGGCCGAGGATTTCGATCGCGAGATTCTCGCCCACGGCGTGAATGGCGACCTGCAGGCGCTGTGTGCCTACAGCGATGAAGAGATTCTGCGTCGGGCCGGCAACGGCGCGATGGAAATTCGCAACTTCGCCTGTGCCCTGGCGGCCATCGAGCGCCCGCAGGGGGAAGTGATCGCCTATGAAGCCGTGCCTGCCTGGGTCACCGGGCTGGGTTTTGTGCAACTGAGTGTGAGGGCCGAGCATGAGCCGCGTATTACTTTGCCAACGTGACGAGCTGGCGCCGGGTGAGCTGAAAAAGGTCGCCCACAGCGACGGCGATGCCATCTGCGTCTACAACCTGGGCGGCACTTTCTATGCCACCACCGACATGTGTACCCACGCCACCGCCTCGCTGGCCGAAGGCGACCTGGAAGACGACCTGATCACCTGCCCGGTGCACTGGGGGCAGTTCCACGTGCCCAGCGGCAAGGCCGTGACCTTCCCCTGCGAGCGGCACCTGCGCACCTACAAGGTGATCGTCACCGATCGCGAGGTGTACGCCGATGTGGCCCTGGAAGCCGACGAGGCGCTGGCCGACGCCGACAGCCCGGTGTGACCGGGCCGCTGTCCAACCGTATTCCTGTGAGTCTGAACCATGGATAACAACAAGCACATACCGCTCAGAACCATTGAAAGCACGCCCACCCTGGGCAACCTCGACCGTCTCTGCGACATGCAGCAAGGGCGCCTGTCGGGCAAGGTGTTCTGGGACGAGGCGATCTACGAGCAGGAGCTGGAGAAGATCTTCGCGCGCTGCTGGCTGTTCGTGGCGCATGAGTCCCAGTTGCCCAAGTCTGGTGACTACCTGACCACCTCCATGGGCGAGGACGAAGTGCTGGTGGTGCGCCAGAAAGATGCGTCGATCAAGGTCTTCCTCAACGCCTGCCCGCACCGCGGCAACAAGGTGTGCTTTGCCGAAGCCGGCAATGCGCGCGGCTTCATCTGCAACTACCACGGCTGGTCGTTCGGCGCCGATGGCGGACGGCTGATGGGCATGCACGAATCCAAGTGCTACGAAGAAAGCCAGTTCGACAAGTCCAGGCATGGCCTGCGCGAGGCCCGCGTGGCCAGCTACAAGGGCCTGGTGTTCGCCACCTTCGCCGCTGATGCGCCCACGCTCGAGGAGTACCTGGGGCCGATGACCTGGTACATGGACGTGATGCTCGACATGGACGAGGGCGGCAGCGAATTCCTCGGTGGCTGCATCCGCTCCACCATCGAGTGCAACTGGAAGATCGCCGCCGAGAACTTCGTCGGCGACATCCTGCACGGTGGCTGGACCCACGACTCGGCGGCCAAGGCCATGCTCGGCGGGCCGGTGGCCAACGTCGGCGACCTGCCCGAATCCTATTCGGTGAACTGGAACGGCCACGGCTACGAGTTCGCCACCGACGTGGTCGGCAACGCCGCCACGCTGGGCGAGAAAGACATCAACAAGTACCTGCACGTGCTGCGCCCCAAGGTGGCCGACCGGCTGGGTGAATTCCGTTCCAGGCTGATCGGGGCGATTTCCTCGTTCACCGTGTTCCCCAACTTCTCGTTCCTGCCGGGGCAGAACACCGTGCGCATCTGGCAGCCGCGTGGCCCGCACAAGATCGAGCTGTTCACCTGGGTGATCGTCAACAAGAACGCACCGCAGGACATCAAGGACAAATGGCGCCGCGGCGCAATGATGACCTTTTCGCCCACCGGCGTGTTCGAGATGGACGACGGCGAAAACTGGGAGTACTGCACCAAGACCAGCCGCGGGATGGTCACGCGCTACCAGGACCTGTACGTCGGCCTGGGCATGCACACCCGTCTCGATGACAGCGAGCTGCCGGGCAACGTGTTCAAGGGCCAGCTCAACGAATGCAATGCACGGGCGTTCTACCAACGCTGGAAGGACCTGCTGCAGGCACCGACCTGGGCCGACGTTCCAGACCGCAATGGCACGCTGCGCTGAGGGGGCCAGATGACATACGCACAACACGACAGCCTCGTTTCAGTCGAGGAAAGCCGCCGGGTCGAACAGTTCTTGCTGCGCGAGGCGCGCCTGCTCGACGACGAATGCTGGGACGCGTGGCTGCACAGCCTCAGCGAGGCGATCCATTACTGGATGCCGGGCATCGAGAACCGTCGCCGCGAGGACAAGTCCGGGCCGTATCGGCTGGAACACATGGCTTTTTTCGACGACGGCATGCGCGAGCTGAAGCGCCGCGTGGCGCGCTTCAAGCAGCCTTCGGCCTGGGCCGAGAACCCGCCCACGCGCAATGTGCACCTGGTCAGCAACATCGAGGTGTATGCCGGCGCCGAGCCGGGCCAGTACCTGGCCTATTCATGCTTCATCAACGTGCGCAGCCGTGGCCTGGACGAGCACCACCAGATCGCCGGCAGGCGCGAGGACGTGCTGCGCCTGGAGGCCGACGGCCTCAAGCTGCTCAAGCGCAAGATTCTGATCCCCAACGCGATGTTGCTGTGCAAGAACATCAACACGTTCCTATGAGGGCCTGCACATGGCTTGGTTGAAAGGGCAGGTGGCACTGGTCACCGGCGGTACCGGCGGCATCGGCAGCGCCATCGTGCGCCGCTACGTGGCCGAAGGCGCGAAGGTCGCGGTGATGGGGCGCGATGCGGCGCAGCTGGCAGCGCTGAGCGCCGAGCTGGGCGAGGCGGTCATCACCGTGCAGGGCGACGTGGCGCGCTATCAGGACAACCAGCGTGCGGTGGCGGCGACCCTGGAGGCCTTCGGCCGGCTCGACACCTTCGTCGGCAACGCCGCGGTATTCGACTATTTCACGCGCCTGGAGCGTATCGCCCCGCAGGATTTCGAAGGCGCGTTCCAGAAACTCTTCGCCACCAACGTGCAGGGCTACCTGCTCGGCGCGCAGGCCTCGATCGCGGCCTTGCGCGAAACCGGTGGCAGCATGATCTTTACCCTGTCCAACAGTGCCTTTTATGCCGGCGGAGGTGGCATTCTCTACGTCACCGCCAAGCATGCGCTGGTGGGCATGATTCGCCAGCTGGCCTACGAGTTGGCCCCGGACATCCGGGTCAATGGGGTGGCGCCGGGGGCGACCAACACACCGATGAAAAGCCTGGAGGGCTTGAACAGTCGCAGCGTACCGCTCAACCAGATTCCCGGTTTCGAGGACGGCGCGGCCCAGGCCGTGCCCCTGCAACGGATTGCCGAGCCCGAGGACCACACCGGGCACTATGTGCTGCTGGCCTCACGCGAGAACGCCGGCCTGACCACCGCCACCATCATCCACAGCGATGGTGGCTGGGAGATTCGCAGCGCCGGCCCCGCAAGACCGCGCAAGGCCTGAGCCTTGATAACCAGAACAAGAGAGATGCGTGATGACAACAACAAGCCTGAGTGCACCGCAACAGCAACTCCTCAACCTGTTTGCCGGGCTCGACCTGCCGGTACTGGCGGCGCCGATGTTCCTGGTGTCGGGGCCCCGCCTGCTGGGCGCCTGTTGCCAGGCCGGCATCGTCGGCAGCATGCCGGCACCCAATGCGCGCACCGTCGAGCAACTGCAGCAATGGCTGGAACAGGTCGTGGCCGAGCGTGATGCCGCGCAGCAACGTGGCGAGCAGTGGGCGCCGTGGATGCTCAACATGATCGTGCACAGCACCTATGACCGTTTCGACGCCGAGCTTGAGCTGGTGCGCCGCTTCCAGCCGCCGATCGTCTCCACGGCGCTGGGCAGCCCCAAGCGTGTGCTCGACAGCGTGCACGCCTACGGCGGCGTGGTGATTGCCGACGTGATCAGCCCGGCGCTGGCGCGCAAGGCCGTGGCCGCCGGCGTCGATGGCCTGGTACTGGTGTGCAATGGCGCCGGTGGGCACACCGGCAGCTACAACCCGTTTGCCTTCGTGGCCGAAGTGCGTGAGTTCTGGGACGGCCCGTTGGGCCTGGCCGGGGCGATCTCCAATGGCCGCGACATTCATGCGGCGCAGGTGCTGGGCTGCGATTTCTCGCTGGTCGGCACGCGCCTGATCGCGGCCCACGAAAGCCTGGTCGAAGACGCCTATCGCGACATGCTGGTGGCGTGCTCGCTGGATGAAGTGACCACCACCAAGGCGGTCAGCGGTGTGCTGGCCAACTGGATGCAGCCGTCGCTGGACAAGGCCGGTATCGACCCGCGCAGCGAAACCCGCCCGAGCATCGACTTTTCCGGCGACATCGCCACGGCCAACAAGGCCTGGAAGCACGTGTGGTCGGCCGGGCAGGGGGTCGGCCAGATTACCCGCACCTACAGCGTCGCCGAACTGGTCGACGAACTGCACCAGGGTTATCGCGAAAGTCGCGCGCGCGCCTTGTAAGCCATCCGGATCCGTTCAGGAGCAACCCCATGACTCAGCAAAACCTTCAGGCTGCGGCTGCGGCCCTGGCCCACGCACGTTCGAGCCGCACCCCGTGCGGGCGCATCAGCGAGCACTTCGATATCCAGTCGCTGCACGATGCCTACGCCGTGCAGGAACTCAATACCCAGGCCGCGCTGGCCGCCGGTCGGCGCCTGAGCGGGCGCAAGATCGGCCTGACCTCGCTGGCGGTGCAGCAGCAACTGGGTGTCGACCAGCCCGACTTCGGCATGCTGTTCGCCGACATGGAATGCCGCGATGGCGAGGCCATCGACAGCACGCGGCTGATCCAGCCCAAGGCCGAGGGCGAGATCGCCTTCGTGCTGGGCCGTGACCTGCCCAACCCCGACACCACCCTGGGTGAACTGCTGCGCGCGGTCGACCACGTGCTGCCGGCGCTGGAGATCGTCGATTCGGCGATCGAGAACTGGCGCATCACCCTGGTCGACACCGTGGCCGACAATGCGTCCTCCGGCCTCTACGTACTGGGCAAGACGCCGCTCAGCCTGCGCGGCCTGGACCTGGCCCTGGAAGGCATGCTGCTGGAGAAGAACGGTACCCAGGCGGCCATCGGCGTGGGCGCTGCGTGCATGGGCAACCCGCTGGATGCCTGCCTGTGGCTGGCGCGCACCATGGCCCTGGCGGGCCGCCCGTTGCAGGCGGGCGATGTGCTGTTGTCCGGCGCGCTGGGGCCGATGGTGCCGGTGGTGGCAGGCGACAGCCTGCGCCTGCGCCTGACCCGCCTTGGCGAAGTGAGCTGTCGCTTCGATTGAGCCCGTTGGGCTGTACCCCGCCACCGGCCTGACCGCCCGGTGGCGATGACAACAATAAAACCAGTGAGCAGCGGGCCGATGGCCTGCCGCGCTTGCGAGGGCGTGCGATGTACGATTTCCATAATGATCCTACCCAGTTGGCACCCGCCAGGGTGCTGTATGAACCACGTGCCGACGGCAGCTTCGTGCTCAGTTCGCCCGAGCCGCTGCAACCCTATGCCCGCTGTATCGGGCAGTGGCTGGAGCACTGGGCGGTGCAGGCGCCGGAGCGCGCCTACCTGGCCGAGCGGCGCGGTGCCGGCTGGTTCAGCCTGAGCTATGCGCAGGTGCGCCAGCGGGTCGGCGCACTGGCCCAGGGCCTGCTGGAGCTGGACACTGCGGCGGGTCGACCGCTGCTGATGCTCTCGGAGAACGACCTGGACCAGGCACTGCTGACCCTGGCGGCGATGCATGTGGGCATAGCGGTATCGACCGTGTCGGTGGCCTATTCACGCAACACCGCCAGTGGCTGCAGCAAGCTCAAGGCCATCGTCGAGGTGCTCAAGCCGGCGCTGATCTTCGTCAACGACGGCGATGCCTACTGCCGTGCCATCGAACTGCTGGGCCCGGACTGTCCGGTGGTAGCCGCGCGCAATGCCCAGGAAATCCCCGGCGCGTTGCCCCTGTCGCAGTTGTACAAGGCCGAGAGCCCGGCGGTGATGGCGGCGTTCGAACGCCTGGACGGCGACACCCCGGCGCGCTACCTGATGACGTCCGGGTCCACCGGGGCGCCCAAGGCCGTGGTCAACACCCACGGCATGCTGTGCGCCAATCAACAGGCGATTGCGCAGTGCTGGCGGTTTCTGGAACAGGGCGAACTGATCGTGCTCGACTGGTTGCCGTGGAGCCATGTGTTCGGCGCCAACCACAATTTCAACCTGGTGCTGCGCAATGGCGGCACCCTGTACATCGACGACGGCCTGCCCGTGCCGGGGCAGATCGACCGCACCCTGGAAAACCTCCGGTCGGTCAGGCCCACCCTGTACTTCAACGTGCCGCGCGGCTACGAGGTGCTGCTGCCGTACCTGGAGCGTGACCCGGCGCTGGCACAGGCGCTGTTCGGGCGCCTGCGCATGCTGTTCTACGCCGCAGCCGCGCTGCCCCAGAGCAGCTGGAGCCGGCTGGTCGCGTGCGCCGACAAGGTGCGTGACACGCCGCTGTTCTTCGCTACCGAATGGGGCTCGACCGAGACCTCGCCGGTGGTCACCAGTGTGCATTTCGCCGCCGACAAGGCCGGCATCATCGGCTTGCCGGTGCCGGGTACCCAGCTCAAGTTCGTGCCGTCTGGCGACAAGCTGGAAATGCGCGTACGCGGGCCTTCGGTGTTCCCCCGCTACCTGGGCGACCCGGCCAGCACCCGGGCGGCGTTCGACGAGGAAGGCTACTACCGCATCGGTGATGCCGGTCGACTGGTCGACCCGGCACGTCCTGAGCTAGGCGTGCAGTTCGATGGCCGCGTGACCGAAGACTTCAAGCTCAGCAGCGGCACCTGGGTCTCGGTCGGCACCCTGCGCCCGCGACTGGTCAGTGCACTGGCGCCGTATGCCAGCGACTGCGTGATCGGCGGGCACGATCGCGACGTGATCGGCGCACTGGTCTACCCCACCCAGGCGCTGCGCGACCTGCTGGGCGCCGCGGGCCAGGGCATGAACGGCGCACAGCTGGCCCTGCAGCCTGAAGTGCGCCTGGCCTTGTGTTCGGGGCTGCAGGCGCTGGCCAGGGAGTACCCCGCCTCGTCCCAGCATGCCGTGCGCCTGGTGATTCTGGACTCGCCGCCCAGCCTCAACGAGGGCGAGATCACCGACAAAGGCTACATCAACCAACGCACCGCCCTGAGCCTGCGCGCCGAGGCCGTGCAGCGGCTGTACGCCGACAGCCTCGACCCGAGCGTCATCCTCCTCGCCGAAGTCTACGGAGAAGCCGTATGAGCCCCGCCAAGTACAAAGTCGCCATCATCGGTTCCGGCAATATCGGCACCGACCTGATGATCAAGATCCTGCGTCACGGCCAGCACCTGGAAATGGCCGTGATGGTCGGTATAGACCCGGCCTCCGACGGCCTGGAACGCGCCCGGCGCCTGGGCGTCGCGACCACCCATGAAGGCGTCGAGGGGCTGAGCCGCATGCCCGAGTTCGCCAGTATCGACTTCGTCTTCGATGCCACCTCGGCCAGTGCGCACGTGCGCAATGACGCCTGCCTGCGCGCGCTCAAGCCCGGCATCCGCCTGATCGACCTGACCCCGGCGGCCATCGGCCCCTACTGTGTACCGGTGGTGAACGTGGAGCAGAACCTGGGGCAGTTGAACGTGAACATGGTCACCTGCGGTGGCCAGGCGACCATCCCGATGGTCGCCGCCGTCTCGCGGGTGGCCAAGGTGCACTACGCCGAGATCGTCGCCTCCATCGCCAGCAAGTCCGCCGGCCCCGGTACCCGCGCCAACATCGACGAGTTCACCGAGACCACCTCCAAGGCCATCGAGGTGATCGGCGGCGCGGGCAAGGGCAAGGCGATCATCGTGATGAACCCGGCCGAGCCGCCGCTGATCATGCGCGACACCGTGTTCGTGCTGTCCGAGGCCTGCGCGCAGGCCCGGGTCGAGGCGTCGATCGAGGAAATGGCCCAGGCGGTGCAGGCCTATGTGCCGGGCTACCGCCTCAAGCAGAAGGTGCAGTTCGAGGCGATTGCGGCCGACAAGCCGCTGCACATTCCGGGGTTGGGGACCTTTGCCGGGCTCAAGACCTCGGTGTTCCTCGAGGTCGAGGGCGCCGCGCACTACCTGCCGGCCTACGCCGGCAACCTCGACATCATGACCTGCGCCGCGATGGCGACCGCCGAACGCATGGCCCAGGCCATGGCCAACCACTGAGGACGCCCGCATGACTTTCAACCCCGGCAAGAAGCTGTACATTTCCGATGTGACCCTGCGCGACGGCAGCCACGCGGTGCGTCACCAGTATTCGCTGCAGAACGTGCAAGACATCGCGCGCGCGCTGGACAAGGCGCGGGTGGACGCCATCGAGGTCGCCCATGGTGATGGCCTGCAAGGCTCCAGCTTCAACTATGGTTTTGCCGCGCACACCGACCTTGAGTGGATAGAGGCGGTGGCCGATGTGATCTCGCATGCCAGGATCACCACCTTGCTGTTGCCCGGCATCGGCACGGTGCATGACCTGAAGGCTGCGTACAACGCGGGTGCGCGGGTGGTGCGGGTGGCCACCCATTGCACCGAGGCGGATGTCGCCAGGCAACATATCGAGTATGCCCGCGAACTGGGCATGGACACCGTGGGCTTTCTGATGATGAGCCACATGATCCCGGCCGAGCAGTTGGCGGCCCAGGCCAAGCTGATGGAAAGCTACGGCGCCACGTGCGTGTACATGGCCGACTCGGGCGGTGCGATGAACATGCAGGACATCCGTGATCGCTTCCGTGCCTTCAAGGCCGTGCTCAAGCCCGAGACCGAGACCGGCATGCACGCCCACCACAACCTCAGCCTGGGCGTGGCCAACTCGATCACCGCCGTGGAGGAGGGCTGTGACCGCATCGATGCCAGCCTGGCCGGCATGGGCGCCGGCGCCGGCAACGCGCCGCTGGAAGTGTTCATCGCCGCTGCCGAGCGCCTGGGCTGGAACCACGGCACTGACCTCTACACCCTGATGGACGCGGCCGACGACATCGTGCGCCCGCTGCAGGACCGCCCGGTGCGGGTGGATCGCGAGTCACTGGCACTGGGCTTTGCCGGGGTGTATTCCAGCTTCCTGCGCCACGCCGAAATCGCTGCCACCCGGTATGGCCTGAAAACCGTCGACATCCTGGTCGAGCTGGGCCGGCGGCGCATGGTTGGCGGTCAGGAAGACATGATCGTCGATGTGGCGCTGGACCTGTTGGCCGCTGGCAAGCACGCACACTGAGGGCATCGACCATGAGCTTTCAACTGCAGATTCTGCCGGTGGGCCTGAGCTGTTCGCTCACCGCGCAGCAAACCGTCCTGGATGGCGCACTGGCCGACGGCCTGATGCTCAAGCACAGTTGCCGCACCGGCACCTGTGGCAGCTGCAAGGGCCAGGTGCTCAGCGGCGAGGTGGAGCATGGCGACAGCCCGCTGGAGGTGCTCAGCCACGCCGAGCGTGCCCAGGGCCTGGCATTGTTCTGCTGCGCCCGGGCGCGTTCGGACCTGGTGATCGAGGCGCCGGAAGTGACCGCCTTGCGGGGTGTCAGCATTCAGCAGATGGGCGTGCGGGTGGCCAGTATCGACAAGGTCAGCCATGACGTTGCCGTGCTGCGCCTGATGCTCGCCCCAGGGGCAAGCTTCGGCTATTTCCCGGGGCAGTACGTGCAGGTGCTGCTCAAGGATGGCAGCCGGCGCAGCTACTCGATGGCGACCCGTGCCGCGCACGACAACCAGCTGGAACTGCACATCCGCCATATGCCTGGCGGCGTGTTCAGCGGGCATGTGTTCAATGCCCTGCAGCCCAGGGCGATCTTGCGTCTGGAAGGGCCGTTCGGCTCGTTCTACCTGCGTGACAGCGAGCGGCCGATGATTTTCCTGGCCAGCGGCACGGGTTTCGCCCCGATCCAGGCGTTGCTCGAGCAGTTGCGCGAGCAGGGTGACAACCGGCGCCCGGTGTACCTGTACTGGGGCGGGCGGCGGCGCGAGGACCTGTATCGCCATGACCAGTTGCTGGCCTGGCAGGCGCAGTTGCCCTGGCTGCGCTATACCCCGGTGCTGTCCGAACCGGGTGAGGCGTGTGACTGGCAGGGCGCTACCGGGTTCGTGCATCGCCAGGTGCTGCAGGACTTCCACAGCCTCAAGGACTTCGAGGTGTATGCCTGCGGTGCGCCGATCGTGGTCGACTCGGCGCGGCGTGATTTTGTCCAGGACCGTGCACTGGCGCCCGACAACTTCTTTGCCGATGCGTTTGTCTGACGCTGCTCAATGAAAATGCCCGACGCGCGTGGTCGGGCACTCTCGATCACTACTTGCAGTGCGCGGCATTCCGGGTTACAGCTGATGGCAGGATGCCTTTAGTTATGGCATCGCCGGAGCGCTTTATGATGACCACCCTCCCTTTGCCAGGAATGGCGCCCCGCAAACGTGACGTGCGCCTTGCGGTTTTACTCTTGCTGGTGATCTGTTTTTCGCTGGCATCGCTGACCGGGTGGAAAATCTGGTCGTCGCGCGAGCGTGCCTTGAGCGAGGTCAATGGGCACAGCCTCAACCTGACCCAGGCACTGGACACCTATGCCGAAGGTGTCATTCGCCAGAGCTCGATGCTGTTGCTGGGGATTGACGAGCGTCTCAAGGTGGATGGTGACGGGCCGCGCCAGCTCGAACGGCTGCGTTCGCTGGTGGAAGAGCATGACAACCTGCTCATGCAGTTGCATGGCATCATCATCTACGATGCTGACGGAGGCTGGTTGATGTCGTCGAACGGCCCGGTCCCGGCCGGGGCCAACAGTGCCGACCGCGAGTTCTTCATTCATCACCGCGACAGCCCGTCGCGCGAGGTGTTCATCGGCCCGCCGATCCAGAGCCGCTCCCCCCAGGAATGGGTGATTACGGTGAGCCGGCGCTTCGAGCGTACGCCGGGAGAGTTTGCCGGGGTGATCGCGGTGACACTGGGGGTGGAGAATTTCCT
>NZ_JAHTBI010000001.1 GCF_019168305.1 Pseudomonas aegrilactucae | reverse complement strand
AGCGACAGCAGGCCAGCCTGATGGTCGACCAGCAGTACGGCAGCGTCATCTTTGTTCAGGCGGTTGTATTTGAATGCGGTCATGGTCGTGCTCCAGAAGGTGGTTTGGTTTCGAATCAGTGGGGTGTTTCGCGTTGTTGAGTAAAGATTAAAACCAAGACCTTTGGTGCGCTAGATAGCGAAAACTGGATTTAGCGTTCTATTTTGTGAACGATTGTCACGTGGCAAATCGACCACTTTCGAGCTACCGACTCAGAAGCGTTGTCTCGAAGGGATCGGGGAACAGGCGGGCCAGAGCGGCCCGCCAGAAGGGTTACACCAACGCGCTCAAGCGAAGCCGCGCCGCTTCCGAGCAGTGCACCAGGCGTGCATCGCCCGTCGACAGCATGACCGCTTCCACGTCCAGCCGAATGCGCGGCAGCAGGCGATTGAGCAAGTGCTGGCAATCACGTTGCACGTAGTCAGGCTCACCGGTCAGGCGCCTGATCACCCGCGATGTCAGTGAAGACGCGCTCAGCACCAGCAGCACATAACGCCGGGCCCCGGCCTCACGCACCAGCCACACGCCAGTGGCCAGGCTGAACAGCGGCGCCAGGGTTTCGATCAGGTTGTTGCGCTCCACCGGCACCAGGTCGTGGGCGATCCACTCGCCCTCTTCCCCCTCGGCACTACCTGCACGCTGAAGGGCATCGGCCTCACGCCGGTAGTGCTGCGCCGCAGCACGATCATCGCTGCGCAGGGCCAGCACGCTCAGCTTGCGCAAGCTGTGCAGTTGCAGTGCACCAGGCTGCTCGGCCACCTGCCGCCACAACGCCACGGCCGCCTCTGTTCTGCCAGCCAGCACATGACACTCGGCCAACTGGTAGCGCAGCGCCGGTGTATCAGGTGCCTGGCGCAACGCCTCCTCCAGCAGCGTCATCGCTTCTTCGCCGGCCATGTCGAGGGTGCGGTACAACCAGGCAAGGCGCGCGATCTCCTCGCTGGTCAAGGCGCGCAGGCGTCGCTTGCGCAGCAGGTCATGCTGCTCGGCCACCCGTGCCGCCTGCGCCTCACGCGCCCGCTCGCAGCACCGCGCATTGTCCTCGGCGCGTTGCGCGTCCAGGCGCTGCGCCAGGCCCAGGTGCTGCTCGCCCAGCCAAGCTTGCGCCGCACTTGGCTGGCTGCGTTGCCACACCAGCGCTGCGTCGGGCTGATCCGGCGCACCGCCCAGGGCGGCCAGGCGGTCGCTCAACGCCGGGTGCGTGTCGGTGTCGTCGGTCTCGCGGCACAACGCGCCATGCAGCCAGCTACGCGCCTCGGCGATATCCGCGGGCAGGTCGAGCGGGCCACGCCCGGCCAAGTCCGTCAACGGTGTGGTGCTGCCCGCCAGAAACACCGACGGCCAGAACGACTGGTCCATGGCCCGGTCCTGCAGGGCCAGCCCCACCAGTGCCTCGCGCATCGCCTCGACGCCGCAGGCGCGGGCCGCCTCGGCATCGGCCTGGTACTCGCAGCGCCTGGCGAAGTCAAGGCTCAGTGCCAGAAAGCGCGGCACATACCAGCCCACGAACAGGCGCAGCGGCGCACTCGAGAGCGAGCGGTGCAAGTCCAGCCGCTCGCCGGCCGCCTTCCATTGCAAGCGCGCGAAATACACCCGGCTGGCGTAGCGCCCATGGCTATGGGCGATGTGCGCGCACTCGTGCGCCAGGATCGCGGCGCACGCCTGGGGCGACAGGGTGTCGAGCAGCGGCAGGCCCAGCCACATCACGTTGCGGGTCTTGCGGCCCAGTACATGGTGCTGGCGAATGCTCGCGTTGAACTCGTCGTTGAGGTACACCGCGTCCAGCGGCGGTGCTCCCAGTGCCAGGCGAATTCGCTCGATCTGCTCGAACAGCTGCGGCGCATCCGCCGCCTCCAGCGCGATGCCATCTTCGCTGGAGTCTGCACGGACGGTGAACGGCACCTTGAGCATGCTGACGCCAAACAGCGCGGCAGGCAGGGTCAGGAACCCCACCACCAACCCAGCCACGCCGTGCCACCACAGGTACATCAACAGCGGCAACGCACACAGCAGCACGCCGACTCCCAGCAGAAACCCGTTGCCCAGCAGCAGCCAGGCACGGATGCGCAAACGTTGCAGTGCGTCCATCAGCTTACTGCGCCGGCTTGGGTGGAAGGTCCTCTGCGCCGACCTTGCCGCGGCCCAGGAACGCGCCCACAGACGTAACGAGTGTCTTGACCAGGCTGTGGGAGTTGAGCACCTCGTATTGGACTTCCTGAATGCCTTCGTTATCCGGTGCCTGGTTTACCCCATGCTGTGCCCACTCCATCGCGGCAAAGCGACTTTTCGTCACCCCGCGACCGTGCAGGTAAGCCAGTGCAATCTCGGCACAGGTGCGTGCCGCCACCCAGTCGTCATCGCAATCCACCAGCGAACGCAGGTACTGCACGCCGGTTTCCTGTTCTTCGACAGTGCCGTAGTCGCGCAGCAGGATGCCGATGCGGATACGCGCGCGAAGCTCGGCCTTCGACGACTCTCGGGCGCCTTCGAACAGTTGCACCACCTCATCGAAGTGGGCGCGCACGGTCATGTCCAGCTCGTCGTCGAACAGCTTTCTCCAGGCCAGGTTGAACATGCTTCGAGGGCAACCCTGCTGCGCGCCCTGCTGCAGCCAGCGAAGGTTCTCGGCGTCATCCAGGTAGCGCTGCGGTACATCGTCCAGCCGTCCGCTGTGGATCTCATGCAGGAAGAAGGCGGCACCCGGCAGGCCACGCTCGGCCCATTGCAGGGCCAGGTAGTAGCTTTCGTCATGATGGCCGCCCCACCATACGCGTGCGGGCAGGCTGACGATGTCCAGGCCGGTTTCGCCCAGGTCGCGCAGACCGAGCACCTGAGCACGCTCGAGCAGGTCGGCAACCTGTTGCGGCTGCTTGTCGAAGCCCCACAGGCCGAACTGGTGACCGAGCGCCTTGATCGCCAACGGCACGCCATGCTCGTTCATGGCGCACATGCGTTCCACGGCGGTCCTGAACGCACCCGTCTCGTCGGCCATGTTGTTGACCACCACGAGGTGGAGGAAGGCGCCGAACGGCCCCTCGATCTGGCGATAGTAGCTGCCCTCGGGAAATGCCTGCACGCTGGCGACGTGCATTTGCATCGAACGCGTGGGGTTGTCCAGCGAATACGCGCAAAAATGCGCAAAATCGCCCAGCGCGCAACCTCGGTAAAAGGGCAGCAGATCGCGCTCAAGCCAGGCTTCGTAGTCGGCCAGGACCTCGCGCGCCGCGTTGAACTCCTCCTTGGCCGGGAAATACTCGTGGATGTCAGAGAACGCTACCCAGCGAATCACATTGCGCTGCGCCTCGTTCAGCGCGGCGCACAGCGGGCCGGTGGCAAAGCCTTCGATGTCTTCATGGCTGCCGCCCCAGCGCGGCAGCAGGTAGTTGGCGTAGCTCTGCAACGCCTCCAGGCAATCCGCACGCCAGCCAATCACCCGGTGCAGCCAGTAATCCTGGCCCTGGTCCAACTCGTGCGCTTCACGCTGTGGCAAGCCCGCCGGCAACGCCTCGGGGGCCTCCTGCAAAGGCACCAGGCCATAGCGCGCCAGGTGCTCCACCGCCATCTCCAGCAACTCGGGGTCCTGATCGTCGCTGGCCATGCGCCTGGCTGGCTGGCCACGGAACAATTCATTCAACCATGCCGGCTCACGAAAGTGCGCGCACAGTTCCATCAGGGTGACACCGGCCGCCACCGGCCGCGGCGAGCGCTCGATGGCTGCCAGCAGGTGCGTGGCCGACAGCTCGCACGCCAGCGCAGCCCCCAGCCAGCAGTCTTCGGTCACGCTGTCGGCCCAGCCGGTGCCACGGATGTTGCCCGCGCGACCGAAGCAGAAACTGCCCATGAACAGACGCGGGTGGAAGGCATCCGGGCAGGCGGCTATCCAGGCTTGAAAAAAACGCGCAATGTCGCTGGCCGGGGTCACACTGAAATCGAACAGCGTGCCCGTGCGGGCAGTGTCGAGATAATGGTGGCTGCCAGGCGCGGCGATTGCCCACTCAGCCTCAAGGGTGTCGAAGTAGCGATTCAGTTCATCGAACGATTCGGTACGAACCCATTCACGAAGTTGCAGGCGAATTTGGGGGATGTTCTGCAAAGGGGGCACCCTTAAGTCCATTTAGTGAGCGCGGTCGCGCGAAAAGGCATTCATGATGGCGGTGAAGGCTAATCGACACTACTGATTGGATCCAGTCCTATCAAAAAAAAGTGTTGTTGATAATGGCTTTCAACCTGCCTTTACTGGCAGTAGCCCACCCGACCGAGACCGGCATGCTCACATTCCTTCACACCTACCCCTTGCTGCTCAGCGCCAGCCTGTTGCTGATCGACCTGCTGGTGTGGCGGGCGATCCCGCTGCAGCGGCGCAACTGGCGCATCGCCGCACGTCTGGTGGCGTTCATGCTGTTCAGCGCGGTGCTGATCAGCGCCGGCATGAGCCCGCTGCAACCGGCGCCGTGGGCCGACGACGTGGCACGCAACCTGATGGCCACGGTGCTGGAAATTGCCTGGTGGCTGTTCGCCGCACGCACCCTCACCGTGGTGCTCGGCCTGATGCTGATCGCCCGCAGCGGCCACACCGGGCGCCTGTTGCAGGACGTACTGGGGGCACTGATCTTCCTGGTGGCCATCGTCGCCGCCGCAGCCTACGTCATGCAGTTGCCGGTCAAGGGCCTGCTGGCCACCTCCGGGGTGATGGCGATCGTGATCGGCCTGGCCTTGCAGAGCACCCTGAGCGACGTGTTCTCAGGCATCGTGCTGAACACCACGCGGCCGTACCAGATCGATGACTGGATCTCCATCGACGGCACCGAAGGCAAGGTGATCGACATCGACTGGCGCGCCACGCGCCTGCTCACCGGCAACGGCAGCATGGCGGTGATTCCCAATTCGGTGGCAGCCAAGGCCAAGCTGCTCAATTTCAGCCGCCCCAGCGATGTGCACGGGGTCTCGATCAGCGTGGTGGTGCCAGCCCAGGTACGCCCGCGGCGGGTGCTCGATGCGCTGGAAAAAACCCTGCAGGGCAGCAGTGCACTGCTGGCCACGCCCGCACCCAAGGTGACGATCAAGGCCACCACGCTCGAATCGGTGGAGTACGAAGCCAGCGGTTTCGTCAGCGACATGGGCAAGAAAGGCGAGGTGCGCAACCTGCTGTTCGACCTGGCCCACCGCCACCTGCAGGCCGCCGGCGTGGTGTGGAATGCTGACAGCACACCGCGCCCGTGGAGCCGCCAACGCAGCCTGCTCGAAGACGTGCGCATCTTCCGCTCGCTCGGCAACGACGAAAAGGACAGCCTCAGCCAGCGCATGGTGCCGGTGGAGTACCTGGCCGGCCAGGTGATACTGGGCGTCGGCGACGCCAGCCCGCACGTGCTGGTGATCGGCACCGGCGTGGTCTCGGCGGCGATTCGCGATGGCGACAGATCGGTGGAAGCCGGGCGCATGGGCCCGGGCGAAGTGCTGGGGGTCGAGGGCCTGCTCGATGGCGAGTCGTCCTATGCCGAGTTTCGCAGCCTGAGCAGTTGCCTGCTCTACCGCATCGACAAGGACGATGTGCGCAGTTGCCTGGAACAGCGCGGCGAAGTGAAGGCTGCGCTGAGCAAGCTGGCGCGCTTTCGCCAGCAGGCCAGCCAGTCACTGCTGCTGCAGAAACCGGCAGCCATCAAGAAAGGTGGCTTCCTCAGCTGGCTGCACAACAAGTGATCCCATAGCGGTTACAGCAGCACGCGCAGGCATTGGCCGGCGTGGTACAGCGAGAAGCCGGTTTCGTAGACACCGGTGCGCAGCAACGGCGCCGACACCGGTTTCATCGGCGCGAACGGGAGAGGCAGCGCGTCCGGGTTGTCGTGCAGCAGATACTGCGCGAAAGCCTTGCCGATCACCGTGCCGGTGGTGTTGCCGCGGCCGTTGTAGCCGGTGACCGCGACGATGCCCGGCGCCGGCTCGAACAGACGCATCAGGTGGTCGGGGGTGAAGTCGATGCAGCCGGTCCAGTGCATCTCCCAGTCGACCTTGCCCAGTTGCGGAAAGTAGTGGCTCTGGATGCGGTCGGCCCAGCTGCGCACGAACCACGCCGGCTTGTTGTCGACCCGGCCCATGCTGCCCAGCAGCAGGCGGCCCTGGTCGTCGCGACGGATGCTGCTGAGCACCGTGCGCGTGTCCCACGAGCCCTGGCCATGCTTGAGCACATTGTCGGCCGCCGCGCCGTGCAGGGGTTTGGACGCCACCTGGTAGTAATAGCCACGGAAGTAGTGCTTTTGCAGGTCGGTCCAGTCGCCTTCGGTGTAGGCGCCGGTGGAGATCACCACCTTGTCGGCGCTGACCGCGCCCTGCGCGGTTTTCACCTGCCAGCCGCTGCCTTCGCGGGCCAGCCCGGTCACGCCGGACTGTTCGAACAGGTGCCCGCCCAGGCGCCGCACGGCAGCGGCCAGACCACGGGTATAGCCCATCGGGTTGAGGGTGCCGGCGCGGCGGTCGAGCAGCGCGGCGGAAATCTTGTCGGTACCGCAGTACTCCTGGCATTGCGCGCCGGTCAGCAGTTGCACATCGGCACCGCGTCGGCTCCATTGCTGGTGACGCGACTGCAGGTCGGCCACGCCACTGGCGTTGTGCGCCATGTGCAGGGTGCCTTCGTTGCGTGCCTGGCAATCGATGCCCAGGCGCTCGATCAGCGCGAACACCTCGGCCGGTGCCTCGCCAAGTACCTTGTTCAGGCGGCTGCCCTGTTGCTGGCCCAGGGTGGCCTCGACATCGTCGGGGCGGATCCAGGTGCCGGCGTTCACCAGCCCGACGTTGCGCCCCGAGCCACCATGGCCAATGACACGGGCCTCCAGCAGCACCACGGACTTGCCTTGTTCGAGCAGGTGGATGGCGGCCGACAGGCCGGTGATGCCACCGCCGATCACGCACACATCTGCCTTGATCTCGGCCGCCAATGCCGCGGCGGGCGCCGCAGGCGGGGTGACGAACTCCCACAGACATTCTTGACGCAGGTCGGTCATGGCCGGCTCCGTTGGTTGGCCTTGGATTGGCGGTGTGCCCTTCGCTGGCAAGCCAGCTCCCACAGGTATCCCACTGCTTCCAAGGCCAGTGAAAACCCTGTGGGCGCTGGCTTGCCAGCGAAGAGGCCGACGCGGTGATCAGTCGAACACGATGCCCTGCGCCAGCGGCAGCTCGCGCGAGTAGTTCACGGTGTTGGTCTGACGGCGCATATAGGCCTTCCACGAATCGGAACCCGACTCACGGCCACCGCCGGTTTCCTTCTCGCCACCGAACGCGCCACCGATCTCTGCACCGCTGGTGCCGATGTTGACGTTGGCGATACCACAGTCACTGCCCGCCGCACTCTGGAAGCGCTCGGCCTCACGCAGGTCGGTGGTGAAGATGCACGAGCTCAGGCCCTGTGGCACTTCGTTGTTCAGGCGCAGCGCTTCATCGAATTCGTCATACGCCAGCACGTAGAGAATCGGCGCGAAGGTCTCGTGGCGCACCACCTCGGTCTGCCCAGGCATTTCGACAATCGCCGGGGTCACGTAGTAGGCATTCGGGTACTGCTGCTGCAACTGGCGCTCGCCGCCGAACACGCTGCCGCCTTCATCACGTGCACGTGCCAGGGCGTCCTGCATGGCGGTGAACGAGCCCTTGTCGATCAGCGGGCCGACCAGGTTGTCCTGGCGCGGATCACCGATGCGCACCTTGGCGTAGGCAGCCTTGACCCGCGCGACCACTTCATCCTTGATCGAACGGTGCACGATCAGGCGACGCAGGGTGGTGCAACGCTGCCCGGCAGTACCCACGGCGCTGAACAGGATGCCGCGCACGGCCAGGTCCAGGTCGGCACTCGGCGCCAGGATCATCGCGTTGTTGCCACCCAGCTCCAGGATGCTGCGGCCGAAACGTGCAGCCACACGCGGGCCGACTTCACGGCCCATGCGGGTGCTGCCGGTAGCGCTCACCAGCGGCACACGCGGGTCGTCGACCAGTACCTGGCCAGCGTCACGGTCACCGATGATCAGTTGCGCCAGGCCTTGCGGTGCTTCACCAAAGGCTTTCAGGGCTTTTTCGAACAGTGCCTGACACGCCAGGGCGGTCAGCGGGGTCTTTTCGGACGGCTTCCAGATCACCGCGTTGCCGCACACCAGGGCCAGCGTGGTGTTCCACGCCCAGACGGCGACCGGGAAGTTGAAGGCGCTGATCACGCCGACCACGCCCAGCGGGTGCCAGGTTTCACGCATGTGGTGGCCGGGGCGCTCGGACGCGATGGTCAAGCCGTACAGCTGGCGCGACAGGCCTACAGCGAAGTCGCAGATGTCGATCATTTCCTGCACTTCGCCCAGGCCTTCCTGGGTGATCTTGCCGGCTTCGATCGAAACCAGCTCACCCAGTTGCGCCTTGTGCTCACGCAGCACTTCGCCAAACAGGCGGATCAACTCACCGCGACGCGGGGCCGGCACGTTGCGCCAGGCCAGGAAGGCCTGTTCGGCCTGTTCGATCTTGCCCAGTACCTGAGCCTTGGACTCCAGGTGCACCGAGGCGATTGCGCTGCCGTCGATCGGGGTGTGAACGGGATGGTTGCCATCGGTGTAGGCAGAGGCCGGTACACCCAGGCGGGCGAGCAATCCATCAACCATTTTCTTCTCCTGCAAGGCGGTGAGTGGTTGTAATTGGTGATGGGATCAGTATTAATCCGATCACTCTGGCGCTACAAACGACCTTTATTCTGCACATCATTCCGCCAGGTAATGGTTCGACGGATGAGTACGACCGCTATGTCCAAACGTCTGGTGCCCTCGATGGCGGCCCTGCAATGCTTCGAAGCCGCGGCCCGGCACCTGAATTTCACCCGCGCCGCCCAGGAGCTGCACCTGACCCAGAGCGCGGTGAGCAAACAGGTCGCGCAACTCGAAGAGATGCTGCGCCACCACCTGTTCCTGCGCATCCGCCGACGCCTGCAACTGACCCCGGCCGGCGCCTTGTACCTGGCCGAGGTGGACAAGATCCTCACGCAGGTGGACATGTCGAGCCGCTATATCCTGTCCTACGGCGAGCAGACCGAAGTGCTCAAGGTGGCCACCCAGCCCAGCTTCGGCGTGCGCTGGCTGATCCCGCACCTGAAGGGCTTCGGCAAGCGCTACCCGAATATACACCTGGATATCCGCAACGAGATGGAACCCTTCGCGCTGCTGCACAACACCGCCGACGTGGTGTTCTTCTATGGCCAGGGCACCTGGCCGGGGGCTACCTGCATCGAGCTGTTCGGCGAGGAAGTGGTGCCGGTGTGCGCACCGGAACTGCTGCAGGGCCGTACCCTGAACGACGCCAGCGAGCTGGCCGAGCTGGTGCTGCTGCAAAGCACCTCGCGCCCGCAGGCCTGGCATGAATGGTTTCTGGAACAGGGCCTGCATTCGGCCAACAGCTACCATGGGCCGCGCTTCGACACCTTCTATATGTGCCTGGGCGCGGCGCAGTCCGGCTGCGGCGTGGCGCTGGTGCCGCGTTACCTGGCGGCACAGGAGCTGGCCGACGGCAAGCTGGTGATGCCCTGGCAGTACGCAATGAAGAGCAGCGGCGCGCACTTTGTGGCGTTCGCCGAGCACGCCGCCGAGGTGCCCAAGGTGCGCAGCCTGGTGGAATGGATTCGCGAGCAGGTGGCGACCCCCACATCCTGAATTGCAGGAATGACCGCTCGACTTTTTTTTCGCTTGTGCCGGGCCTGCATTCCTCGCTTTCATGTAAGGGTGATTTTTACCCTCAGGAAGCTTTCGATGCCCGCTCAAGATTTCGTCAGCCCGGACAGCATTCGCGCCCGGTTTTCCGCGGCCATGTCGCTCATGTACAAGCAGGAGGTGCCGTTGTACGGCACCCTGCTGGACCTGGTGAGCGAGATCAACCAACAGGTGATGACGCAGCTGCCCGAGGTAGCCGAGGCGCTGCGCTGGACCGGCGAGATCGAACGCCTGGACCAGGAGCGCCACGGCGCCATCCGCGTCGGCACGGCCCAGGAGCTGGCGACCATCGGCCGCCTGTTCGCGGTGATGGGCATGTCCCCGGTGGGTTACTACGACCTCAGTTCGGCCGGCGTGCCGGTGCACTCCACCGCGTTTCGCGCGGTGCATGAACAGTCGCTGCACGTCAGCCCGTTTCGCGTGTTCACCTCGCTGCTGCGCCTGGAACTGATCGACAACCCGGCGCTGCGTGAACTGGCCGCCTCGATCCTGGCCAGGCGGCAGATCTTCACCCCGCGGGCGCTGCAACTGATCGCACAGTTCGAGACCGACGGTGGCTTGAACGCGCAGGATGCCGAAGCGTTCGTCAATGAAGCCCTGCACACCTTCCGTTGGCACCACGACGCCACGGTGACCGCCGAGCAATACCGGCAACTGCACGATCAGCACCGCCTGATTGCCGACGTGGTGGCGTTCAAGGGCCCGCATATCAACCACCTGACGCCGCGCACGCTGGATATCGACGCGATTCAGCTCGGCATGCCGACCAAGGGCATCCCACCCAAAGCCGTGATCGAGGGCCCGCCACCGCGCCGTTGCCCGATCCTGTTGCGCCAGACCAGCTTCAAGGCCTTGCAGGAGCGTGTTGCGTTCACCGACCAGCAGGGGGCCGAGGGCGGCAGCCATACCGCGCGCTTTGGCGAGATCGAGCAGCGCGGCGCGGCGCTGACGCCCAAGGGGCGTGTGCTGTACGACCAGTTGCTGGATGCGGCGCGGGCCGACCTGGGCGGCGTGCCGGCCGAGGCCAATGCCGAGCGTTACATGGGCTTGCTGGGCAAGCGCTTCGAGGCGTTCCCCGATGACCTGGCGCAGATGCGTGAACAGGGGCTGGCGTACTTTCGCTATTTCCCGACCGAGCGTGGCTTGAGCGCACGGGCAGCGGCTGCGCGACCAACCTCGCTGGACGCGTTGATCGCGGCCGGGCATGTGCACTTCGAGGCGCTGGTGTACGAAGACTTCCTGCCGGTAAGTGCGGCGGGGATCTTCCAGTCGAACCTGGGCGAAGGCGCGCAGAGCGAGTACGGCAGCAATGCCAACCGCGCCGCGTTCGAACAGGCGCTGGGCAAGGCTGTGCAGGATGAGCTGGCGCTGTATGCCGAGAGCGAGCGGCGTTCGCTGGCAGCGTGTGCGCAGGCACTGGACCTGCCTGGGCTGATTTAAAAGCTTCGCTGGCAAGCCAGCTCCCACAGGGGCAGGGTGACCCTGAGTGTGGGAGCTGGCTTGCCAGCGAAGGGGCCCTTCAGCGCACCTCAGTGCCCTACCTGAAAGCGCCCCACTTCCGCGCGCAACTGCCCCGCCAGACTTTCCAGCTCACGCGCCGTGGCCGCCAGGTTGGCCGCCACTTCACGCTGCTCGCTGTTGGCCAGGGCAATGCTCTGCAAGTTGCTGCTGAGCATCGTCGCGGTACTGCTCTGTTCCTGGGTCGCCGTGGTGATCGCGGCAAACTGCTGCCCCGCCGAACGGCTCTGCTCGTCGATGCGCGCCAGCGCCTCGGCCACCTTGGCATTGCGCTGCAAGCCATCCTCCATCAAGCGGTTGCCCTGCTCCATGGTGCTGATGGCATTGCCGGTTTCCTGCTGGATGCTGCCGATCATGCCCGAGATCTCGTCGGTGGCCTCACGGGTGCGCGCCGCCAGGTTGCGCACCTCGTCGGCCACCACCGCGAACCCACGCCCCTGCTCGCCCGCCCGCGCGGCCTCGATGGCCGCGTTGAGTGCCAGCAGGTTGGTCTGCTCGGCAATCGAGGTAATGGTGCCGACAATGCCGCCAATCTCCTGCGAACGCATGCCCAGGGTGTCGATCACCTTGGCCGTGCTGCCCAGCGCCTGGGCAATCTGCTGCAGCGAGGTCGAGGCTTCGTCCATCGACGCACGGCCGATGCGCGTCTGCTGCGCATTGTCCTGGGCCATGCGCTCGGTGCTGCCCATGTTGTCGGCGATGTTCAGCGAGGTGGCACTGAACTCTTCCACGGCACCGGCCATGCTGGTGATCTCGCCCGACTGCTGCTCCATGCCTTCGCACGCCCCCGACGACAGCCCCGCCAGCGCCTGGGCGCGCTGGCTGACCTGCTGCGAGGCATCCCGAATGTGCAGCACGGTGGTCGCCAGCGACTCGCTCATCTGGTTGAAGCTGCGCGCCAACTGGCCGATTTCATCGTGGCTGGACACCTCCAGGCGAGCGCCCAGGTCACCAGCACCGAGGGCTTCGGCCTGGCGCACGAGGTCGGCCAGCGGGCGCAGCTTGCGACGCAGCAGCCACAAGGTAGCACCCACCGCCAGCACCATCGACAACAGGCTGCCGATTGCCAGGCGCGCGCCCACGCTCCAGGTCACGGCGCGAATCTCCGCCTTGGGCATGCTCGCCAGTACCGTCCACGGGCCGCCGGCAAACGGCATGGCCACGCTGTAGAGGTCTTCGGCACCGTCATTCCAGAAGCGCCCCTCACCCGCATGCGTGGCAAACCCGGCCAGTTGCCGGGCAGCCTGCTCAGGGTCCTTCACGCCGGCCGGCGCCACCAGCCAGCGCTGCTGCTCGTCCAGCAACGCCAGCGAGCCCGTCTGGCCGATACGGAAACGCTTGAGGTTGTCGAACTGGGCGTTCTGCGCATCGGTGTAGTCAAAGCCGACGAACAGCACCGCGATCACCCGCCCGCCGCTGTCGCGCACCGGGGTGTACTGAGTCATGTACGAGCGCTCGAACAGCAGCGCCCGGCCCACGTACGGCTGCCCCGCCATCAGGCGTGCATAGGCCGGGTGCTGGCGGTCGAGCAGGGTGCCGATGGCACGGCTGCCGTCCTGCTTGGTCAGCGAGGTGCTGATACGGATGAAGTCCTCACCGCTGCGCACGAATACCGTGGCCACCCCGGCGGTCATCTGACGAAACTCGTCGACCTCGCTGAAGTCGTTGTTCAGTACATGTTCGCCCAGGGACAGCCCCGGCGTGGCGACGCCCGCCACCGTCACGGTCGTGTCGGCCTTGAGCTGCAGGCCGCCGGCAAAGCGTTTTTCGAACAGCCCGCTCAGGCGCTGGGTGCTGTCGCGCAGGGTGCTATGGAAGGTATTGAGCTGGTCGGCCAGCAGGCGCGCTTCACTGGCCAGGTGTTCCTGGCGGGTGATCAGGTTGGCGCTGTCGAGCGAGCGCAGGGCAAACAGGGTACTGCCGGTAATCACCACCGCCAGCACGGCGGCCAGGGCGATACCGAGCTGCGACGCAATTCGGGCACGGGGTTGGGACATGGGAGCTCCTGGATCGGGGCCGGGATCGTCCTGATCGCGCTGCACCGTCGGCAAGGGGAAGTCGGAGCCATTCTATTCGTGGCTCTCGAACCACTGATTCGGCGGCCGTGCGAATTACTTGAGCGTGTCACAGGGATATTCTGCGCAAACGGTCATTCGCCGATATTGAGTGCTGTTACCCCCAGAATATCTACCTCTGGCAGCGTCATGGCCTGCACTTCGCCTTGCAGGAAGTCGCCAAGACGACGCAGGCGTTCGCCGCCCGAGCGGGTCGCTGGCCACACCAGATAGTAGTTCAGGCCACTGGCGACCGCCGTGGGCCACGGCAAGCTCAGGCGGCCCTGGGCCACGTCTTCGGCGACCATCAGCAAATCGCCTATCGACACGCCATAGCCGCGCGCGGCGGCGATCATGCCCAGCTCCAGAGTGTCGAACACCTGCCCGCCCTTGAGCGAGACCTGCTCGGTGAGCCCCATGTGCGCCAGCCAGCTGCGCCAGTCGCGCTTGTCGGGCGTGGGGTGCAGCAGCTCGCAGGCGGCCAGGCGCTGCGCGTCCAGCGCAGGTTCGCTCAGCAGGGTGGGCGCACCCACCGGAATCAGCAGTTCCGGGAACAGCAGGCTGACCTGCCAGTCGGGCGGGAAATGCCCGTCGCCCAGCAACACCGCGCAATCGAAAGGCTCGTGGTTGAAGTCGACATGGTCGACGTCCATCCACGCACTGGTGAGCTGAACCTCATTGCCTGGCTGCAGATGACGAAAGCGGCTCAGGCTCGCCAGCAGCCAGCGCATGGTCAGGGTCGACGGCGCCTTCATGCGGATCACACCGTCTTCGCTGTGCAGGGTATTGCACCCACGCTCCAGTGCGGCAAACCCTTCACGCACGCCGGGCAGCAGCAGGCGCGCGGCTTCGCTCAGTTGCAGGGTGCGCCCGCTGCGCACGAACAGCCGGCAGGCAAAGTGCGCTTCCAACGTGCGGATGTGCCGGCTGACGGCGCTCTGGGTTATCGATAACTCATCCGCCGCGCGGGTGAAGGAGCTGTGCCGCGCAGCAGCCTCGAAGGCCCGCAAGGCATACAGAGGCGGCAAACGACGTGACATGCGCGGTTACTCCGAGGGTATGCAAAACGCTTGGGGCGATCATACTCGCATGAGTTTTACTCATGCCAACCATCGTTTTTATCCTTTTGTGCCGCTGCCGCCAACCCCCCAGAATTGCGAGCTTGCCCCACCCTTATCCAGGAGCTGTGTCATGCAGGCTGCGCCCTTTACCGAACTCAAGGCACTGCTACGGCTTGCCGGGCCGCTGATCGCCTCGCAGTTGGCGCACATGCTGATGCTGCTCACCGACACCCTGATGATGGCCAGGATCAGCCCCGAGGCACTGGCCGGCGGCGGGCTGGGTGCGGCCAGCTATTCGTTCGTGTCGATCTTCTGCCTGGGCGTGATCGCCGCCGTCGGCACCCTGGTCGCGATTCGCCAGGGCGCAGGCGACAACCCCGGCGCCACGCGCCTGACCCAGGCGGGGCTGTGGCTGGCGTGGGGCATGGCGATCGTCGCCGCGCTGGTGCTGTGGAACCTGTCACCGGTGCTGCTGATGCTGGGCCAGACGCCAAGCAACGTAGCGTTCGCCAGCCAGTTCCTGCTGGTGCTGCCGCTGGCCCTGCCCGGCTACCTGAGCTTCATGGCCTTGCGCGGTTTCACCAGTGCGCTGGGGCGTTCATCGCCGGTGATGGTGATCAGCCTGGTCGGAACGCTGGTCAACTTTCTGCTCAACTATGCGCTGATCGAAGGCATGTTCGGCCTGCCCAGGCTGGGGCTGATGGGCATTGGCCTGGTGACCGCGCTCGTGGCCAATGCCATGGCCGTGGCCCTGGCGCTGTACATCCGCCACCACCGGGCGTACGCCGCGTTCCCGATTCGCCAGGGCCTGGGCCGGCCCCACCTGCCGGCCCTGCGCGAGCTGTGGCGCCTGGGGTTGCCGATTGGCGGCACCTACACCGTGGAGGTCGGGCTGTTTGCCTTTGCCGCGCTGTGCATTGGCACCATGGGTACCGCCGACCTGGGCGCGCACCAGATCGCGCTGCAGATCGTCTCGACCGCGTTCATGATCCCGGCCGGCCTGTCGTATGCGGTGACCATGCGCGTAGGGCTGCACTACGGTGCCGAGCGGCTGCTGGCGGCACGCCAGGCCGGGCGTGTGGGGATCGGCTTTGGCGCGGCCATGATGCTGGGCTTTTCGCTGCTGTTCTGGCTGATGCCCGAACCCTTGGTGGGGCTGTTCCTGGACCGTGACGACCCGGCCTTCGCCGAGGTGATCCGCATGGCGGTGAGCCTGTTGATGGTGGCGGCGTGGTTCGAGCTGTTCGACGGCATCCAGACCATCGCGATGGGCTCGATTCGCGGGCTCAAGGACGCCAAGACCACGTTTCTGGTGGGGCTTGGCTGCTACTGGCTGATCGGCGCGCCGGCAGCGTGGGTGTTCGCCTTCCCGCTGGGCGGCGGTGCGGTCGGGGTGTGGTGGGGGCTGGCGCTGGGGCTGGCCTGTGCGGCGGTGGGGCTGACGCTGGCGTTTGAATGGCGGATGAAGCGGATGCTGGGCAGCTCGCCGGTAGCACAGGCCTCGGCACAACCTTGAGGGCCGCTTCGCTGGCAAGCCAGCTCCCACAGGGATAGCACTGCTCTTGAGGCCTGTGATGTTCCTGTGGGAGCTGGCTTGCCAGCGAAGCAGACGACCCAGGCCAGCGCTCAGAGCGCTACAGCGCCCTGCCCTGCGCCACGCACCAGGTACTCCACCAGTTGCTCGATCGGCAGCGGCCGGCTGATCAGGTAACCCTGCACCTGGTCACAGCCAAAGCTGCGCAGCAACGCCAGTTGCTCCGGCGTCTCGACCCCTTCGGCCACCACCTCCAGGTTGAGGTTGTGCGCCAGGTTGATCATGGCGTGTACCAGCTTGCGGTTCTCTTCGCGCTGCTCCATGCCGCCGACAAAGCTGCGGTCGACCTTGAGCAAGGCAATCGGCAAGCTGTTCAGGTGCACGAACGACGAAAAGCCGGTGCCGAAGTCATCCAGCGAAAAGCGCACGCCCAACCGCCCCAGCGCATCCATGGTCTGCTTGACCAGGTCGTTGCGCCGCATCACCGCGGTTTCGGTCAGCTCGAACTCCAGCCAGCGCGCATCCACCCCGCGCTCCACGATCAGACGCCCCAGCGTTGCCAGCAGCTGGCTGTCCTGGAACTGGCGAAACGACAGGTTGACCGCCATGTGCAACGGCGCCAGGCCCTGCTCGCGCAACGCCTGCATGTCACGCAGCGCCCGCGAGATCACCCAGTACCCCAAGGGCACGATCAACCCGCTCTGCTCGGCCAGCGGCACGAACTCGCTGGGCGCCAGCAACCCGCGTTCGTGATGGCGCCAGCGCACCAGCGCCTCCAGGCCGACGATGCGTCCATCGGCCAGGTCCAGGCGCGGCTGGTAATGCAGCTCCAGTTCGTCACGGCGCAACGCCCGGCGCAACTCGCTTTCAAGGTCGGCCAGGCTGCGCGCGTTGCGGTTGATGCGTTCGTTGAAGATGTGGAAGGTGCAGCCCTGGGTGCTCTTGGCCTGCTGCATGGCAATGTGCGCATGCCACATCAGGGGGTCGGCCCCCGCTTGCGCCCGTGCATGCGCCACGCCCAGGCTGCAGCCCAGCAGCAGGCTCTCGCCGTCGATCCAGTAGGGTTCGGCCAGCGCCTCGGTGATGCGCTCGGCCATCCACTCGGCGCGTTGCGGCTCACGCCGGGTATCGATCAGCAGGGCAAATTCGTCGCTGCCCAGGCGCGCGACCTGGTCGCCCGCTTCCAGCTGGTTCTTGAGCCGGCCGACCACCTGCAGGATCAGGCGGTCGCCGGCCTGGTGGCCGAGGGCGTCGTTGGCGTAGCGAAAGTTGTCAAGGTCCAGGTGCCCGAGCGCCACGCCTCGGCCTTCGTTCTCGGCCAGGCGCGCCGTCAGCAGGGTCTGAAAACCCTGGCGGTTGGCGATGCCGGTGAGCGGGTCCTGTTCGGCCAGGCGATGCAGGGTGGCTTCAAGCACACCACGCTCGCGCACATGGCGCAGGCAACGGCGCAGCATGTCGGCGTTCAGTTGGTCGCGCACCAGCCAGTCGCTCACCCCAGGCGGTGCCTGCAGCGGCTCCTGCTCCAGCAGCAACACCATCGGCAAGTCACAGCGACCAGGGGCCGGCTGGCGGTCCGGGGTGGCCAGTACCAGTGCATTGCGCTCACGCGCAAACAGGCTGTCGACCGACTCCCAGCTCGGTGCAGTCACCAGCACGGCGCCGCTTGCCAGTGATGGCAGGCATTGCTCAAGGGCTGCAGCCCATTCTGGGCCCTCGGCCAGCAGGAGCAGACGCAACGGTTCGACAAGCGTAGACAAGCTGGCTCCTTAGTACGAGAACGCAGTCAATGACGGTTAAGAACGAGATGCTTGATCCTAAACCATTAAATGTAAATGGTTTTCACTTTAACTCGTGACATTCCATCGTCGTGTTCCCGCAGCATTTCGCCACGCATCCTGCGCGAAAGTAGCAAAACCGGCAAATTAAGATCGCGTGCTGCGTCACACTGTCAGACGGTCGCGGCACAATTGCGCTGCGCCTGCTAAAATGCCCGGCTATTTTTCAGCGACCTCCGGTTAACGTCATGTCCCGACTCAACCCCCGGCAACAGGAAGCCGTGAGCTACGTCGGCGGCCCTCTTTTGGTGCTCGCCGGTGCTGGCTCCGGCAAGACCAGCGTGATCACGCGCAAGATCGCCCACCTGATCCAGAACTGCGGCATCCGTGCCCAGTACATCGTCGCCATGACCTTTACCAACAAGGCCGCGCGCGAGATGAAGGAGCGCGTCGGCACCCTGCTGCGTGGTGGTGAGGGGCGCGGCCTGACAGTGTCGACCTTCCACAACCTTGGTTTGAACATCATTCGCAAGGAGCATGAACGGCTGGGCTTCAAACCGGGTTTCTCGATCTTCGACGAGACCGATGTGAAGGCCCTGATGACCGACATCATGCAGAAGGAGTATTCCGGGGACGACGGCGTCGACGAGATCAAGAACATGATCGGCGCCTGGAAGAACGACCTGATCCTGCCCCCCGAGGCGCTCGAAAACTCGCGCAACCCCAAGGAACAGACCGCCGCCATCGTCTATGCGCACTACCAGCGCACGCTCAAGGCGTTCAATGCGGTGGACTTCGACGACCTGATCCTGCTGCCGGTCAAGCTGTTCCAGGACAACGCCGACGTCCTCGAAAAATGGCAGAACAAGGTGCGCTACCTGCTGGTGGACGAATACCAGGACACCAACGCCAGCCAGTACCTGCTGGTGAAGATGCTGATCGGCACGCGCAACCAGTTCACCGTGGTGGGCGACGACGACCAGTCGATCTACGCCTGGCGCGGCGCACGGCCGGAAAACCTGATGCTGCTCAAGGATGACTACCCGTCGCTCAAGGTGGTGATGCTGGAGCAGAACTACCGCTCCACCAGCCGCATCCTGCGCTGCGCCAACGTGCTGATCTCGAACAACCCGCATGCGTTCGAAAAGCAGCTGTGGAGCGAGATGGGCCATGGCGACGAGATCCGCGTGATCCGCTGCAAGAACGAGGAAGCCGAGGCCGAGCGCGTGGCCATGGAAATTCTCAGCCTGCACCTGCGCACCGACCGCCCGTACAGCGATTTCGCCATCCTCTACCGCGGCAACTACCAGGCCAAGCTGATCGAGCTGAAGCTGCAGCACCACCAGATCCCCTATCGGCTCTCAGGCGGCAACAGCTTCTTCGGCCGCCAGGAAGTCAAGGACCTGATGGCGTACTTTCGCCTGCTGGTCAACCCGGACGATGACAACGCCTACCTGCGCGTGATCAACGTGCCGCGCCGCGAAATCGGCTCCACCACCCTGGAAAAGCTCGGCAACTACGCCACCGAACGCAAGGTGTCGATGTACGCCGCCAGCGAGGAGCTGGGCCTGGGCGAGCACCTGGACAGCCGCTTCACCGACCGCCTGCAGCGCTTCAAACGCTGGATGGACGGGGTGCGCGAGCAGGTCGCACTGGAGGACCCGATCGCCGCGCTGCGCAGCATGGTGACCGACATCGACTACGAGAACTGGATCCGCACCAACAGCTCCAGTGACAAGGCCGCAGACTTTCGCATGGGCAACGTCTGGTTCCTGATCGAGGCGTTGAAGAACACCCTCGAAAAGGACGAAGAAGGCGGCATGACCATCGAGGAAGCCATCGGCAAGCTGGTGTTGCGCGATATGCTCGAACGTCAGCAGGAAGAGGAAGACGGCGCCGAAGGCGTGCAGATGATGACCCTGCATGCCTCCAAGGGCCTGGAGTTCCCCTACGTGTTCATCATGGGCATGGAAGAGGAAATCCTCCCGCACCGCTCCAGCATCGAGGCTGACACCATCGAAGAGGAACGCCGCCTGGCCTACGTGGGCATCACCCGCGCGCGTCAGACCCTGGCCTTCACCTTCGCCGCCAAGCGCAAGCAGTACGGCGAGATCATCGATTGCGCGCCCAGCCGCTTCCTCGATGAACTGCCCGATGACGACCTGGCCTGGGAAGGCATGGACGATACACCCACGGAAGTCAAAGCCGTGCGCGGCAATACGGCCCTGGCCGATATCCGCGCCATGCTCAAACGCTAGATATAATCCACCTTTGCCCTGGCGTGCTGCCGGGGCCTTTTGGCTACATCGAGGAATTACACCAGTGGAAGCACTGCACCAGAAGATTCGCGAAGAAGGCATCGTGCTTTCCGATCAGGTTCTCAAAGTCGATGCGTTTCTCAACCATCAGATCGACCCTGCGCTGATGCAACTGATTGGCGACGAATTCGCCCGTCGGTTTGCGGATGCGGGCGTGACCAAGATCGTCACCATCGAAGCCTCGGGCATTGCCCCGGCGGTGATGACCGGTTTGAAGCTGGGCGTGCCGGTGATTTTCGCGCGCAAGCACCAGTCGCTGACCCTGACCGAGAACCTGCTGGTGGCGTCGGTGTACTCGTTCACCAAGCAGACCGAGAACACCGTGGCGATTTCGCCGCGTCACCTGAACAGCAGCGACCGCGTACTGGTGATCGACGACTTCCTGGCCAACGGCAAGGCGTCGCAGGCGCTGATCTCGATCATCAAGCAGGCCGGCGCGACCGTGGCCGGGCTGGGTATCGTGATCGAGAAGTCGTTCCAGGGCGGGCGTGCCGAGCTGGACAGCCAGGGCTACCGCGTTGAGTCGCTGGCGCGGGTCAAGTCGCTGGAAGGCGGTGTGGTCAGTTTCATCGAGTAAGACCGCACGGGCCTCTTCGCTGGCAAGCCAGCTCCCACAGGTACAGTGCAGATCTCGAGATCTCTGATGACCCTGTGGGAGCTGGCTTGCCAGCGAAAGCGGTTTCAAGCGGACGCAGTAGCCTGCAACCCTGCCAGCAACAGCCGCTGGTACAGCTCCTCCTTCAGCCCATCCGGTTCATCCAGCCCCATGCGCAGCACATGCGCGGGATACGCCTCGGGCCCCGGCGCATCCAGGGCCGCCTTGCCCAGCTCCAGCACCTCGCTCAACTTGAACGTGCTCTTGAGCCAGTTCAGCGCGCGCAGCAGGTCCTTCTCCTCGGCCGTGAAATCGCTGCCCAGCGGGTACTCGGCAAACAACCGCGCATGCCGCGCACGCAACGCGTCCAGTCGCTGGGGCGTATTCTCGGTAAAGCGCACATCCAGCACGAAATCCTGCGCCAGCTTGCCGGCCTTTTTCGCCTGTTCCATCAGCTCGCCCTGGAACCGCGAGTCGCTGATCGCCAACAGCCGCGCAATCACCTCGGCATCCGTCTGCCCACGCAGGTCGGCGATGCCGTACTCGGTCACCACGATGTCGCGCAAATGCCGCGGGATGGTGCAATGCCCATAGGTCCACAACAGGTTGGAACTGACCTGCCCGCCCGCCTCGCGCCAGCTGCGCAGCAGCAGGACAGAGCGCCCACCTTCCAGTGCATGGCCCTGGGCGACGAAGTTGTATTGCCCGCCGACTCCGCTCAGCACCCGCCCATCCTCGAGCTGGTCGGCGACCCCGGCGCCCATCAGGGTCATGCTGAACACCGTGTTGATGAAGCGCGCATCGCGACGCTGCTCACGCTTGAGTGCCTCGTCGCCGTACAGCTCGTTGATGTAGCTGATGGCACTCATGGCAAAGCGTTGGCGCTGCGCCAGCGACATCTCGCGCAACCGCTGGTAGAACGCCTGCGGCCCCAGGAAAAACCCGCCATGCACCAGCACCCCATCGCCCACCGGACGACGCACGATGCCTGCCTCGACCAGTGCCAGCAGCCCGTTGACGAACATTTCGCTGCAGCCGTACAGCCCCAGGGCAAACGGCGCAGTGCCGCCTTCGCGCTCGATCAGCGCCTGCCACGGCGCCAGGTCCAGGTCGGCGAGCAAGGCCTGATACTCCGGCGCATCGGCCTGACGTGCGAGCAGCGCCGCCGCCAGGGCGTCACCCATGGCACCGATGCCGATCTGCAGGGTGCCGCCATCGCGTACCAGGGTGCTGGCGTGCACGCCGATGAAGTGGTCCTGGGTGGTCACCGGCATGTTCGGCGTGGAGAACAGCCGGGTGGTTTCAGGGGCATCGATCAACAGGTCGAAAGCGCTGTGCGCCAGCTCCGAGTCGCCCGGCATGTAGGGCAACTCGGCGTGCACCTGGCCCAGCATCAGGATGGTCTCGCCGGCCGCACGGCGGCGCGCGATCATCGGCAGCAGGTCGAGGGTGATGTCGGGGTTGCAGCTCAGGCTCAGGTGGTCGGGGCGCTCGGGCGATTGCGCGACGATCTGCGCCACCAGATTCAGGCCCTTGGCATTGATATCGCGCGCCGCATGGCTGTAGTTGCTGCTGACGTAGTCCTGCTGCGCCATGTGGCTGTGCAGCAGGCTGCCCGGCTGCATGAAGAACTGCTCGACACGGATGTTGGCGGGCAACTGGTCACGGCGCAGGTCGTGCAGGTAATCGAGTTCGGGGTAGTCGGCGAATACGCGTGCCACGAAGGGCTCCAGAAACCGCCGCTGCAGGCCGTCGCCCAGGCCCGGCCGACCCAGGCTCAGGGCGGTGTAGATCGTCAGCCGTCGCTCGGGCAGTGCACGCACCCGCGCATACAACGCATTGACGAAGCGGTTGGGCTTGCCCAGGCCCAGCGGCAGGCCCATGTGGATATGCGCCGGCAAGCGCGCCAGCACCTCGTCCACGGCGATCTCGATCGAACAGTGGTGCGCCATCTCGGCCTCCTGTGGCATCCGTGATTCCAGGGTTGGACCGAGCATGGCGCGGGTTTGCTGCAATGGCCAGCGTCAGACACGACAAAGCCCGCACGTGGCGGGCTTTGCGGGTGAAGCGTCGGGCGCCTAGAGGCCGGACATCTTCTTGATGGCGCCCTTGAGGTCGTCATCGGAACAATCGGCACAGGTGCCTTTGGGCGGCATGGCATTGATGCCGGTGATCGCCTTGGCAAGAATGCCATCCAGGCCACCCTGGTGGTCGGCGCGCTCTTTCCAGGCGGCGGTGTCGCCGATCTTGGGCGCATTCAGCAAGCCGGTGCCGTGGCACGCATTGCAATGCTTGGCGATGATCTCGTCCGGGGTCTTGGCAGCGCCGCCGCCGGCAGAGGCCACCACTTCCATACCCTTGCACTCCTGCCCCTGCACACACACCTGACCGACCGGCTCCAGCCGCTTGGCGATGTCGTCGTTGGTCGCAGCTTGAACACTGACAGCCCATAGGGCTACTACCGCTGCTGGTACGGCCAGCATTGTCTTGATTAGATTCACGCGTACACCCTCATGGTGGCTAGTCACGCCCGCGGCCACGGTTTCGCAGGCCGCGCAAGTATAACGGGAACCCTGCCTCACCGAAACAACCCTAGAGAATAAAGGGGTTTAGCCGCGACAATCAGCCGCGCCGCGCACCGGGCTCGCCGGGCCTAGAAGTTGGCCGGGGTCGCCGCACTGATCAGCCTGGCCGGCTCATCGTAGGGGTTGCGGAATCGATGTGGCTTGGTGCTCTCGAAATAGTAGCTGTCGCCCGCCTCAAGGATGAAAGTTTCAAGCCCCACCACCAGTTCAAGGCGCCCTTCAAGCAGGATGCCGGTCTCTTCGCCGTCGTGGGTGAGCATCTCTTCGCCAGTGTCGGCGCCCGGTGGGTAGACCTCGTTGAGAAAGGCAATCGCACGGCTGGGGTGGGCCTTGCCGACCAGCTTCATGGTGACCGCGCCATCGGAGATGTCGATCAGCTCGCTGGCCTTGTAGACGATCTGGGTCGGGTTTTCGGGTTGCAGCTCTTCGGAAAAGAACTCCACCATCGACATCGGAATACCGCCCAGCACCTTGCGCAGCGAGCTGATGGAAGGGCTCACGCTGTTCTTCTCGATCATCGAAATGGTGCTGTTGGTCACACCCGCACGCTTGGCCAGTTCTCGTTGAGACAGGCCCTTGAGCTTGCGAATGGCTTGCAGTCGTTCACCGACGTCCAAGGCTTAGGCCCTCCTAAACGAACGAGTGGGGTCGAAATTGAACGATATCATCGCAACAGCGTTCAGTATTTACAACACGTCGACCCGCAGCCCGTCTGCCTGGACACCTCAATCGCCGCTGTACACCAGCGGTACCCGGCGCAGGTTGCAGAAGATCTGGTACGGGATGGTACCGGCCTGGATCGCCACGTCGCTGGCCAGCACGTGCTTGCCCCACAGCTCCACCGGGCTGCCCAGGCCGGCCTCGGGCACATCGGTGAGGTCGATGCACAGCATGTCCATCGACACCCGGCCGATCAGTTGGCTGCGCTTGCCGGCCACCCGCACCGGGGTGCCGGTGGGGGCCAGGCGCGGATAGCCGTCGGCATAGCCCATGGCGACCACGCCGACCCGGGTGGGGCGCGGGCTGACGAATTTGGCGCCGTAGCCCACCGGCTCGCCGGCGGGCAGTTCACGCACGCAGATCACTTTCGATTCCAGGGTCATCACCGGCTGCAGGCGCCGGGCCTGGGCCTGGTCGACCTCGAAGGGGGTGGCGCCATACAGCATGATGCCCGGGCGCACCCAGTCGCTGGGTACCTGTGGCCAGCCGAGCACCGCCGGCGAGTTGCGCAGGCTGATCTCGGCGCTCAGGCCCTGGCGCGCCGCGTCGAACACCGCCACCTGCTCGCTGCTGGCCGGGCTGTCGAGTTCGTCGGCACGGGCGAAGTGGCTCATCAGCACGATGCGCGCCACCTTGCCGCTGGCCAGCAGGCGCTGGTAGGCACTGTGGTAATCCTTGGGGTGCAGGCCGACGCGATGCATGCCGCTGTCGAGCTTGAGCCACACCGTGATCGGGCGGGTCAGGCCGGCCTGCTCGATGGCCTCCAGTTGCCACAGCGAATGCACCACGCACCACAGGTCGTGCTCGGCGATCAGCGCCAGCTCACTGGCTTCGAAGATCCCTTCGAGCAGCAATACCGGCGCCTTGATGCCGGCCGCACGCAGTTCCAGCGCCTCCTCGATGCATGCCACCGCGAAGCCGTCGGCCTCGCCCTCCAGCGCCTGGGCGCAGCGCACCGCGCCGTGCCCGTAGGCATCGGCCTTGATCACGGCCAAGGCCTTGGCCCCGGTCAGCTCACGGGCGAGTTGGTAGTTGTGACGCAGCGCTTGAAGGTCGATCAGGGCACGGGCGGGACGCATGACGGCAGCCTTTTCTGGCAGTCTGGTTAGGGATAACGGATTACGGCAAGGCAGCGACGATCGAAATCTCGACCAGAATCTCTGGCTCGCACAGCGTGGCCTGCACGGTGGCACGGGCCGGGGCGGTGCCTTTTGCCAGCCACTGGTCCCACACCTGGTTCATGGCCTGGAACTGCGCGTCGATGTCCTTGAGATAGATGGTCGCCGACAGCACACGGCTCTTGTCGGTACCGGCCAGTTCCAGCAGCCGCTCGATGTTGGCCAGCGTCTCGCGGGTTTGCTGGCCGACGTCGGCGTTCATGTCGTCGCCCACCTGGCCCGAGAGGTACACGGTGCCGTTATGGGTGACGATCTGGCTCATGCGCTCATTGGTGAGCTGGCGCTGGACTGGCATGTTTTGCGGTCTCCTGACTGTGGGTGTAACGGGAAATATCAAGGCCTTCGGCGCTGATCTGCGGTTTCTTGCGCGCTATCAGGTCGGCCAGCAAGCGACCGGAGCCGCACGCCATGGTCCAACCGAGGGTACCGTGACCGGTGTTCAGGAACAGGTTGCGCAACGTGGTGGCACCCACGATCGGCGTACCGTCCGGCGTGGTCGGGCGCAGGCCGGTCCAGAAGCTGGCCTGGCCCAGGTCACCGCCACGAGGATAAAGGTCGTTGACGATCATCTCCAGCGTTTCGCGCCGACGCGGGTTGAGCGACAGGTCGAAACCGGCGATCTCGGCCATGCCGCCCACGCGGATACGGTTGTCGAAACGGGTGATCGCGACCTTGTAGGTCTCGTCCAGAATGGTCGAGGTGGGCGCCATGGCCGGGTCGCTGATCGGTACGGTCAGCGAGTAGCCCTTGAGCGGGTACACCGGTGCGCGGATACCCAGCGGCTTGAGCAACTGCGGCGAGTAGCTGCCCAGCGCCAGCACGTAGCGGTCGGCGGTTTCCAGCTTGCCGTCGATCCATACGCCGTTGACGCGGTCGCCGGCATGGTCGAGGCGCTCGATGTTCTGCCCGAAGCGAAATTCCACGCCCAGGTTGCGGGCCATCTCGGCCAGGCGCGTGGTGAACAGTTGGCAGTCGCCGGTCTGGTCGTTGGGCAGACGCAAGGCGCCGGCCAGAATGTCGGTGACGTTGGCCAGGGCCGGCTCGACGCGGGCAATGCCATCGCGGTCGAGCAGCTCGTAGGGCACGCCGGACTGTTCCAGCACGGCGATGTCCTTGGCCGCGTTGTCCAGTTGCGCCTGGGTGCGGAACAGCTGGGTGGTGCCCAGGGTACGGCCTTCGTAGGCGATGCCGGTTTCGGCACGCAGCTCGTCGAGGCAGTCGCGGCTGTACTCGGACAGGCGCACCATGCGCTCCTTGTTCACTGCATAGCGGTTGGCCGTGCAGTTGCGCAGCATCTGCGCCATCCACAGGTACTGGTCGATGTCGGCGGTGGCCTTGATCGCCAGTGGGGCGTGGCGCTCGAGCAGCCACTTGATGGCCTTGAGCGGCACGCCCGGTGCAGCCCAGGGCGAGGCATAACCGGGCGAGACCTGGCCGGCATTGGCAAAGCTGGTTTCCATGGCCACCGCCGGCTGGCGGTCGACCACTACCACTTCAAAACCCTGCCGGGCCAGATAGTAGGCACTGGCGGTGCCGATCACGCCGCTACCAAGTACCAGAACTCGCATGTTGTTATCCCTCGAAGCGGCGCACCGCCGACATTTGTTGTGTAAGGCATGGATGGGCGCAGTATAGGAATCCAGAGGCAGTGCTTTTCACTATATAAAAGCCTATATTTGGCGAGAATTCTCGGCAGTGTCGGCTTTTACGGAGGGGCATCCACTATGAGAACCCAGCATCAAAGCAAACGTGAACTGGACAAGATCGACCGCAACATCCTGCGCATCCTGCAGACCGACGGGCGTATCTCGTTCACCGAACTGGGCGAGAAGGTCGGCCTGTCGACCACCCCCTGCACCGAGCGTGTGCGGCGCCTGGAGCGCGAAGGGATCATCATGGGCTACAACGCCCGGCTCAACCCGCAGCACCTGAAGGGCAGCCTGCTGGTGTTCGTCGAGATCAGCCTGGACTACAAGTCGGGGGACACCTTCGAGGAGTTTCGCCGCGCCGTGCTCAAGCTCCCGCACGTACTCGAATGCCATCTGGTATCAGGCGATTTCGACTACCTGGTGAAGGCACGGATTTCCGAGATGGCCTCGTACCGCAAGCTGCTGGGCGACATCCTGCTCAAGCTGCCGCACGTGCGCGAATCAAAGAGCTACATCGTGATGGAAGAAGTGAAGGAAAGCCTCAACCTGCCGATTCCGGACTGAGGCCTACACCAGCACCTGGCGGGTGCTGGCGATGTACTGGTGCACCAGGCGCTCGGCCTGCGGGTCGATCATCTCGGCCGGCGCGCGCCCGTTGGGGCACGGCAGGCGCGGCGTGGTACCGAACAGACGACAGATCAGCGGCCGCTCTTCATACACCGTGCAGCCTTCGGGGCCCAGGTGCACGCAGTTGAGCTCGGCCAGCGCGGCCTCCTGCTCGGCCTGGGTCTTGCGCGGCAGGCGCGCCATCTCTTCGCTCGAGGTGGTGACCGGTCCGCAGCAGTCGTGGCAGCCCGGCACGCAGGCAAACGACGGGATCTGCTCGCGCAAGAAGCGGATCTTGTGGCTGTTGCAACTCATGAAAGGCTCGGGGGCAGGAGACTGAAGCGGCATTTTGCCCCACGGTTGCCTGCCGATGAAAGCACCGCCTATGCTGTGTCAAATTTTCCACACAGCCTCGACCAGGAATTCTCCCAACGTGCATACCACTTCCTACTACGCCGCCCACAGCGCTGGGCAACCGGTCTATCCGCCGCTGCAGGGCGAGCTGAGCTGTGACGTGTGCGTGGTGGGTGGCGGTTTCTCGGGGCTCAATACCGCCATCGAACTGGCCGAGCGCGGCCTGAGCGTGGTGCTGCTCGAGGCCCACAAGATCGGCTGGGGCGCCAGCGGGCGCAATGGCGGGCAACTGATTCGCGGGGTCGGCCACGGCCTGGACCAGTTCACGTCGGTGATCGGCAGCGAGGGCGTGCACAGCCTCAAGCTGATGGGCCTGGAGGCCGTGGACATCGTGCGCCAGCGCATCGAGCGCCATGCCATCGACTGCGACCTGACCTGGGGCTACTGCGACCTGGCCAACAAGCCGCGCGAATACCGGGGTTTCAGCGATGACATCGAAGAACTGCGCGCGCTGGGCTACGTCCATGAGCTGCGTCTGGTGCCGCCCGAGCAGATGCACACGGTGGTGGGTTCGAAACGCTATGCCGGTGGCCTGGTCGACATGGGCTCGGGGCACCTGCACCCGCTGAACCTGGCGCTGGGCGAAGCCGAGGTGGCCCGGCAACTGGGCGTGCGCCTGTTCGAGCACTCGCAGGTCACACGCATCGAGCATGGCCCGCAGGTGCGCGTGCACACGGCCAAGGGTTCGGTACGCGCCAGCACGCTGGTGCTGTGCTGCAACGCCTACCTCAACGACCTGGACCGCGAACTGGGCGGCAAGGTGCTGCCGGCCGGCAGTTACATCATCGCCACCGAACCGCTGAGCGACGCCTTGGCCCAGGAACTGCTGCCGCAGAACATGGCGGTGTGCGACCAGCAGGTGACCGTGGACTACTACCGCCTTTCGGCCGACCGCCGCCTGCTGTTCGGCGGCGCCTGCCACTACTCGGGCCGCGACCCGCAGGACATCAGCGCGTACATGCGGCCCAAGATGCTCAAGGTCTTCCCGCAACTGGCCGATGTGCGCATCGAGTACCAGTGGGGCGGCATGATCGGCATCGGCGCCAACCGCCTGCCACAGATCGGCCGCCTGCGCGACCAGCCGAACGTGTACTACGCCCAGGCCTACGCCGGCCATGGCCTCAACGCCACGCACCTGGCCGGCAGGCTGCTGGGCGAGGCGATCAGCGGCCAGCACAGCGGCCGCTTCGACCTGTTCGCCCAGGTGCCGCACATCACCTTCCCGGGCGGCAAGCACCTACGCTCGCCGCTGCTGGCGCTGGGGATGCTCTGGCACCGCCTCAAGGCGCTGACCTAGGACCTCCAGAACGGCCTGCCGCCCTCCTCGATCGCCTGCTCGCGGGTCAGGCCGATATCACGCAGCTGGTCGGCGTCCAGCGCCAGCAACTGCTGACGCGAACGCCGGCGCCGCATCATCAGGGCCCAGCCGCTCAGCCCTGCGGGAGCGTTGTGCGGCGTCGCCTCACCCTCGGCGCGCAGTTGCAGGCATACATCGCTTGAGCCGTTCATCTCTTCATTCCTCCAGGGTGGGTAAACCGTGTAGAAATGATGCGTGAGGCAGCAAGACCATTACAGATTCAAAGGCCATGTATTATTTCCATACAGACACCGCGCTTTTGCCTCTGAATGCTGTATTTTTGGCCAATCTGTACCGGTCCAGCATCAACCGCATGCCCAGGAGTACGCCATGACCCTCTACGTCAACCTTGCCGAGTTGATCGGCGCGCGCATCGAACAGGGCCTCTATCGCCCCGGCGACCGGTTGCCTTCGGTGCGCGCGCTGAGCGTCGAGCATGGCGTCAGCCTGAGCACCGTGCAGCAGGCCTACCGGGTATTGGAAGACCATGGCCTGGCAGCGCCCCGGCCCAAGTCCGGCTACTTCGTGCCTGACCACCGCCCCCTGCCCGCGCTGCCCGATGTGAGCCGCCCGGCCCAGCGCCCGGTGGATATCGGCCAGTGGGAACAGGTGTTCGAGCTGATCCGCAGCGTACCGCGCAAGGACGTGGTGCAACTGGGCCGCGGCATGCCCGACGTCGACAGCCCGACGCTCAAGCCGCTGCTGCGCAGCCTGGCGCAACTGAGCCGGCGCCAGGACATGCCTGGCCTGTACTACGACACCATCGCCGGCACCGAGGCGCTGCGCGAACAGGTGGCGCGGCTGATGCTCGATTCGGGCTGCAGCCTGAGCGCGGCCGACCTGGTGATCACCACCGGTTGCCAGGAGGCCCTGTCGACCAGCGTGCGCGCGGTGTGCCAGCCAGGCGATATCGTCGCGGTCGAATCACCGAGTTTTCACGGCGCCATGCAGACCCTCAAGGGCCTGGGCATGAAAGCCCTCGAGATCCCCACCGACCCGCTCACCGGCATCAGCCTGGAAGCGCTGGAGCTGGCCCTGGAACAGTGGCCGATCAAGCTGATCCAACTGACTCCCAGCTGCAACAACCCGCTGGGCTACATCATGCCCGAGGCGCGCAAGCGCGCCCTGCTGACCCTGGCCCAGCGCTACGACGTGGCGATCCTGGAAGACGACGTGTACGGCGACCTGGCCTACACCTACCCGCGCCCGCGCACCATCAAGTCGTTCGACGACGACGGCCGCGTGCTGCTGTGCAGCTCGTTCTCCAAGACCCTTGCCCCGGGCCTGCGCATCGGCTGGGTCGCGCCGGGGCGTTACCTGGAACGGGTGCTGCACATGAAGTACATCAGCACCGGCTGCACCGCCACCCAGCCGCAGCTTGCAATCGCCGATTTCATCGAGGCCGGCCACTACCAGCCGCACCTGCGCCGCGTGCGCAGCCAGTACCAGCGCGCCCGCGACCAGATGATCGACTGGGTCGCCCGCTACTTCCCCGAAGGCACCCGCGCCAGCCGCCCCCAGGGTGGCTTCGTGCTGTGGGTGGAGCTGCCGGAAAGTTTCGACACGCTGCGCCTTAACCGGGCTTTACTTGAACAAGGTGTGCAGATTGCCGTGGGCTGCATCTTTTCGGCGTCGGGCAAGTACCGCAACTGCCTGCGCATGAACTTTGCCGCGCGCGCCACGGCCGACATCGAGGCGGCCGTGCGCAAGGTGGGCGAAACCGCCATTCGTCTACTGGCCGAGGATGAACACGGCAGGTAACGTTGCGCCGCTTTGCGTGGTCCCTCTTCCATCGCCTTCGCGTTCAGGACGTGCCCCTTTGACCATTCTTCGGGCCTTGCCGCTGTTGCTGTTGAACCTCGCCCTGGGCCTGGGCGGCTGCGCCACCAGCAGCGCCCCACGCACCGTCAGCCAGGCCCTGCCGGCCAGCGACTCAGCGTTCGGCCGCTCGGTGCTGCGCCAGGCCAGCCCCCATGACGGGCGTTCGGGGTTTCGCCTGCTGCCCAACAGCAACGAGGCGTTTCGCGCCCGCGCCGAACTGATCCGCAACGCCCAGCGCAGCATCGACCTGCAGTATTACATCGTGCACGACGGCCTCAGCACCCGCACCCTGGTGCATGAACTGCTGCTGGCGGCCGACCGTGGCGTGCGCGTGCGCATCCTGCTCGACGACACCACCAGTGACGGGCTGGACGAGGTCATGGCCACCCTGGCAGTGCACCCGAATGTGCATATCCGCGTGTTCAACCCGCTGCACCTGGGCCGCAGTACCGGCATCACCCGCGCCATGGGTCGCCTGTTCAACCTGTCGCAACAGCACCGGCGCATGCACAACAAGCTGTGGCTGGTGGACAACAGCATGGCCATCGTGGGTGGGCGCAACCTGGGCGACGAGTACTTCGACGCCGAGCCCAACCTGAATTTCACCGACATCGACCTGCTCGGCGTGGGCCCGGTGGCCGAGCAACTGGGGCACAGTTTCGACCAATACTGGAACAGCGCCCTGAGCCGGCCGATTGGCGATTTCATGTTGCGCCAGCCCGATGCCGATGACCTGCGCGCCAGCCGCGAACGCCTTGAAGCCTCCCTGGAGGAAGCCAAGGTCAAGCGCAAGGCGCTGTACGAGCGGCTGATGGCCTACAGGACGCAGCCGCGCCTGCAGGTATGGCGCAACGAGCTGATCTGGGCGCACAACCAGGCGCTGTGGGATGCCCCGAGCAAGGTGCTGGCCCAGGGTGAACCCGACCCGCAGCTGCTGCTGACCCAGCAACTGGCGCCGGACCTGAACAACGTGCACCACGAACTGATCCTGGTGTCGGCCTACTTCGTGCCCGGCGAGAGCGGCCTGCTGTACCTCACCAGCCATGCCGACGCCGGGGTGGCGGTGAGCCTGCTGACCAATTCGCTGGAAGCCACCGACGTGCCGGCGGTACATGGCGGCTATGCACCGTACCGCAAGGCGCTGCTCGAGCACGGGGTCAAGCTGTTCGAACTGCGCCGCCAGCCCGGCGACCCCAGCAGTGGGCGCATCCACCATTTCGGCAGTGCCTCGGACTCCAGCCTGCACAGCAAGGCGATGGTCTTCGACCGGCAGAAGACGTTTATCGGCTCGTTCAACTTCGACCCGCGCTCGGTGCTGTGGAACACCGAAGTCGGCGTGCTGGTGGACAGCCCGCAACTGGCCGAGTACACCCGCGAACTGGCGCTGCAGGGCATGGCCCCGGCCCTGAGCTATGCGCCGCGTCTGGTCGACGGGCAACTGGTGTGGGTAACCGAGGACAATGGCCAGGTGCACAGCCTGAGCACCGAGCCTGGCGGGTGGTGGCGACGCTTCAATGCCTGGGTGAGCAAGGCGGTGGGGCTGGAAAAGATGCTTTAGGCGACCGCCGGCTCGAAAGCATTCGGTCGGCGCGCCAGCAGCACCAGCACGAACGCCCCCGCTGCCATCAGCCACGGCAGTGCGTGCCCGCTGACCCATTGGCTACCCGCCCCGGCGGCCAGCGGCCCGATCAGGCAGCCGATACCCCACAGCTGTGCCACGTGAGCATTGGCGCGCACCAGTGCGTCGTCGCGGTAGCGCTCGCCGATCAAAATCAGCGACAAGGTGAACAAGCCCCCGGCACTGGCACCGAACAGTACCCACAGTGGCCAGATGACCGGGGTGTGCATCAGCAGCGGAATGCCCAGGCTCGACACCAGCAAGGTCGCTGCACAGCCGGTGAACAGCGTACGACGCGACATGAAATCGGCCAGTGCACCAATGGGCAGTTGCAGCAACGCATCCCCCACCACCACGGTGCTGACCATGAACAGCGCCACCTCGGTGGTGAAACCCTGCTGCAGGCAGTACACCGGCAGCAGCGTCAGAATCATCGCCTCGAAGGCGGCAAACAGGGCAATCGCCCACGCGATCACCGGCAACCGACGGCAGAAGCCGACCAGGTCGCGCAGGCTGACACCGCAGGCATCGGCACTGGGCGCGCCGGTGCGACCGATCAGCACCAGTGGCGCCAGCACCAGCAACCCGGCACCGATCCAGAAACCCAGGTCATTCTCCGAGCCCAGTACGCCCAGCAGCAGCGGCCCGGCCAGCTGGCTGAGGGCATAGCTGCTGCCATACAGCGCCACCAGCCGACCCCGCCATTGCTCGACCACCAGTTGGTTGATCCAGCTTTCGCCGAGGATGAACACGATGGTCAGGATCACCCCGATCAGCAGGCGCAGCGCCAGCCATATCGGGTAGCTAGGCAACAGTGCCAGCAGGCCGATCGACAGCGCACCGGCCAGCAGGCACAGGCGCATCAGCGTCGCGGTACCGAAATACGCCGCCAGGCGGCTGGACAGGCTGGCACCGACCAGTACGCCGATCGCCGGCATCGCCGCCATCACGCCTATCGCAAAGCTGCCGTAGCCCCAGCCTTCCAGGCGCAACGACACCAGCGGCATGCTCACGCCCAGGGCCAGGCCCACACTGAGCACCGACGACAGCACCGCGAAATAGGTGGCCCAACGCATTTCAAGGTCCTCAACGATGATGAATCGCCACATGCAACACAGCCGGGCCTGCGCTAACGCAGGGCCCGGCTGTGGCGCGGATCGCTCGGGGCGGCGCGCAGGCCGCCCGCAGGCCTTACAGCTTGATCCAGGTGGCCTTGAGCTCGGTGTACTTGTCCAGTGCATGCAGCGACTTGTCACGGCCGTTGCCCGACTGCTTGAAGCCGCCGAACGGCGCGGTCATGTCGCCACCGTCGTACTGGTTGACCCAGACGCTGCCTGCACGCAGGGCCTTGGCGGTCTTGTGGGCCTTGCTGATGTCGGCGGTCCACACCCCGGCGGCCAGGCCGTACGGGGTGTCGTTGGCGATGTTGATGGCCTCTTCGACGGTATCGAAGGTGATTACCGACAGCACCGGGCCGAAGATCTCTTCCTTGGCGATGCGCATGGCGTTGCTCACGCCGTCGAAGATGGTCGGTTCGACATAGGTGCCGCCGGTCTCTTCAAGGATGCGCTTGCCGCCTACCAGCAGCTTGGCGCCGTCGCTGTGACCGGCCTCGATGTAGGACAGCACGGTGTTCATCTGCTGGGTGTCGACCAGTGCACCGACGGTGGTGGCCGGGTCCAGCGGGTTGCCTGGCTTCCAGGCCTTGAGGGCCTCGAGTACCAGCGGCAGGAATGTGTCCTTGATCGAACGCTCCACCAGCAGGCGCGAACCTGCGGTGCACACCTCGCCCTGGTTGAAGGCGATGGCGCTGGCGGCGGCCTCGGCGGCGGCATTCAGGTCCGGGGCATCGGCGAACACGATGTTCGGGCTCTTGCCGCCGGCTTCCAGCCACACGCGCTTCATGTTCGATTCGCCGGCGTAGATCATCAGCTGCTTGGCGATCTTGGTGGAGCCGGTGAACACCAGGGTGTCGACGTCCATGTGCAGGGCCAGGGCCTTGCCCACAGTGTGGCCATAGCCTGGCAGTACGTTGAGCACGCCGGCCGGGATACCGGCTTCGATCGCGAGCTGGGCGATGCGAATGGCGGTCAGCGGGGATTTTTCGGACGGCTTGAGCACCACCGAGTTACCGGTGGCCAGCGCCGGGCCGAGTTTCCAGCTGGCCATCAGCAGCGGGAAGTTCCACGGCACGATGGCCGCCACCACACCCACCGGCTCACGGGTTACCAGGCCCAACTGGTCGTGCGGGGTGGCAGCGACTTCGTCGTAGATCTTGTCGATGGCTTCGCCGTTCCAGCTCAGCGCCTGGGCTGCGCCCGGCACGTCGATGTTCAGCGAATCATTGATAGGCTTGCCCATGTCGAGGGTTTCGAGCAGGGCCAGCTCTTCGACGTTCTGCTTGAGCAGGGCGGCGAAACGGATCAGGGTGGCCTTGCGCTTGGCCGGCGCCAGGCGCGACCACGCGCCGGAGTTGAAGGTGGCACGGGCGTTTTCCACCGCACGCTGGGCATCGGCTTGGTCGCAACTGGCGACCTGCGCCAGAAGGCGTCCGTCGACCGGGCTCAGGCACTCGAAGGTGGCGCCGGAAACGGCGGCGGTGTATTCACCATTGATGAAGGCACGGCCTTCGATCTTCAATTGCTGGGCACGCTGTTCCCAGTCCGCACGCGTCAGGGTGGTCATACCAAACTCCTCCTGTTGTTGAGATGCAGCGCCGCACGAGGGGCCATGGGTGCTGTCGAAATGCTGCCGGAGCGCGATCGCTCTACGGCATTCGACACCCTAAACTACTGGCACCCGAATTATCAATATATTTGACATTACATGGCCAAATGCCTAGTGATGTGCACTTTATTTAACATACAGGGGACCCGCACCCATGAACATTCAGCAGATCGTCGATTTTGCCCAGGTACTGACCGAGGCCGAGCGCTACCGCCCCGCCGCCGAAAAAGTGCTCAAGGGTGACCCCGAGCAGGCGGTTTTCAACCATTACTCGAGCCCCTGCGAACAGTTTGCTGCCGGGGTGTGGGAAGGTGAGCTGGGGCAATGGACCGTCAATTACACCGAGCACGAATACTGCGAAATCGTGCAGGGCGTATCGGTACTGCGCGACCAGGAAGGCAACGCGAAAACCCTGCGCGCAGGCGACCGCTTCGTGATTCCGGCCGGCTTCAAGGGCACGTGGGAAGTGCTGGAGAAGTGCCGCAAGATCTACGTGATGTTCGAAGCCAAGGCATAAATAGGTAACGCCACGTAAACCGGTCGCAACGCGAGCATGGCGGGGTCCCTTCGGACATACCTGAACCCAAGGAGCCTCACCATGCAAAAGGATCAACCGGTTGTCTGCCCCCTCGAAGCGCTGCACCTGAGCGATGACGAAGTACTCACCTGTGTCGGGCGCCTGGTCGGCACCCGCTACGTGCCGAGCGTGAAGGCCTACATCAGCGAGCTTACCGGGCGCACGCGCGTGGTCGGCATCGGCGAGATGTCGACCCGGGAAATAGACCCGAGCCGCGTCAACATCAGCGGTAACGAGGCAGGCCTGATCACCGGGTTGCATTTCGGCTGATCAGAAAAACGCCACAAAAAAAGGCCCGCATCGTGAGATGCGGGCCTTTTTTCGTCAGCCGGGATCAATTACTTGATCTTGGCTTCCTTGTAGATCACGTGCTTGCGAACAACCGGATCGAATTTTTTGATTTCGATTTTGTCCGGAGTGGTGCGCTTGTTCTTGTCGGTGGTGTAGAAGTGGCCGGTATTAGCGGTCGACACCAGACGGATCAATTCACGCATGATTCTCTCCCTTAGACCTTGGCGCCGTTACGGCGAATTTCGAGCAGCACGACATCAATGCCACGCTTGTCGATGATACGCATGCCTTTGGCAGAAACGCGCAGACGCACGAAACGCTTCTCCGACTCGACCCAGAAGCGGTGATGCTGCAGGTTCGGCAGGAAACGACGACGGGTTTTGTTATTCGCGTGGGAAATGTTATTCCCGGTTACCGGACCCTTACCGGTAACTTGACAGACTCTCGACATGCCTCAGCCCTCTAAAACCACATGCCCAACCCGGCATGGGTTGGCCGCTTAATCTCTCAGTCTTTGGCGCCAGGCGCCGTGTTTCTTCAGGGTCTTATCGACAACATCAGCGGATGCGACGCACCGAGCCCCTAGAAAAGAGCGCTGCTTTATACCAGAAAGACTGGAGCACAACAACAGAATATCTGCTTTGGCGCGCCTTATTGCCCCCTCGCGCCACGCAGATGCGGGCGTGTGCACGGATTGACCGCTCGTCGCAAGATTCCTGAAAAAGGGGTTGGCGATTTGCAGCCGGGCACACTAGGGTAGGACTTTTCCAGACTGCAACGGCAGATGGGCCATTGTTCAGCCAAGGAGTCACCATGCGTCGTGCCGCCATCCCCCTGTTGCTCGCAACGCTGCTCAGCCCCGTACTGGCGCAGGCAGGCGCCTTGAGCGTGTGTACAGAGGCCAGCCCCGAAGGGTTCGACGTGGTGCAGTATAACGCGCTGACCACCACCAATGCCTCGGCCGACGTGCTGATGAACCGCCTGGTGGAATTCGACGCGACCAGCGGCAGGGTGGTGCCGAGCCTGGCCGACAGCTGGACGGTGTCGGCCGACGGGCTGGTGTACGACTTCAAGCTGCACCCGGGGGTCAAGTTTCACAGCACCAGCTACTTCAAGCCCAGCCGCGAGCTGAGCGCCGACGACGTGCTGTTCAGCTTCCAGCGCATGCTCTACCCCGCCCACTCCTGGCACAAGGTCGCGCAGAGCGGCTACCCGCACGCGCAGTCGCTGCAGTTGCCCAGCCTGATCAAGCAGGTCGAGGCCCCCGACCCGTTGACCGTGCGCTTTACCCTCGACCACGCGGACGCGACCTTCCTCGCCACCCTGAGCATGGGCTTTGCCTCGATCTATTCGGCCGAGTACGCCGACCAGTTGCTCAAGGCCGGTACACCGGAGAAGCTCAACAGCCAGCCGATCGGCACCGGGCCATTCGTGTTCCAGCGCTTCCAGAAGGACGCCGTGATCCGCTACCGCGCCAATGCCGAGTACTTTGCCGGCAAGCCGCAGGTCGACCCGCTGATCTTCGCCATCACCCCCGACGCCAACGTGCGTCTGCAGAAGCTGCGGCGCAACGAGTGCCAGATTGCCTTGTCGCCCAAGCCGCTGGACATTGCGGCGGCCGCTGAGGATGCGAACCTCAAGGTCGAGAAGACCGAGGCATTCATGACCGCCTTCGTCGCCATCAACAGCCAGCATCCGCCACTGGACAAGGTTGAAGTGCGCCAGGCGATCAACCTGGCCTTCGACAAGGCCAGCTACCTCAAGGCCGTGTTCGAAGGCACGGCGGTGGCTGCCGATGGCCCCTTCCCGCCCAACACCTGGAGCTATGCCAAGGACCTGCCGGGCTACCCGACCGACGTGGCCAAGGCCCGTGCACTGCTGGCCAAGGCCGGTGTGCCGGACGGCTTCAGCACCACGATCTGGACGCGCCCCTCGGGCAGCCTGCTCAACCCCAACCCGAGCCTGGGCGCACAGCTGCTGCAGGCAGACCTGGAAAAGATCGGGATCAAGGCCGAGATTCGCGTGATCGAATGGGGCGAGCTGATTCGCCGCGCCAAGGCGGGCGAGCATGACCTGCTGTTCATGGGCTGGGCAGGCGACAACGGTGACCCGGACAACTTCCTCAGCCCGCAATTTGCCTGCTCGGCCGTCAAGTCCGGGACCAACTTCGCACGCTATTGCGACCCACGCCTGGATCAGTTGATCAGCGCCGGCAAGACCACCAACGACCAGAGCGTGCGCAGCCGGCTGTACCAGCAGGCCCAGGGGCTGATCCAGCAGCAGGCGTTGTGGCTGCCGCTGGCGCACCCCACTGCCGCCGTACTGATGCGCAAGGACGTCGAGGGCTACACGGTGAGCCCGTTCGGGCGGCAGGATTTCGCCACGGTGAAGACCGCACGCTGATCCCATTGCGCTGGGTCAAGCCGGTTCAGACGCGTCCTACATCAACGCCTGCAGGTTCTTGATAGCGTCCTTTGGCAACCCCAAAGGGCACTACAGGAACTTGACCCATGGCGTATCTGATCAGAGAAGGTGACCCCACCACGACCGGCGGCAGGGTGCTGGCCGGCTATGCGCCGATGACCGTCGAGGGGTGCGCCGCAGCTCGCATCACCGACCCGGTGTGGTGCCCGGCTTGCCAGCGTGTGGGGCAGATTGCCGAGGGGCATCCTGGCTTTATGTGCGGCGACCAGGGCGCCGCGCTAGAGGGCTATCAAGTGGCCTGTGGCTGCCCTGAGGGCAGCAATCGCCTGATCGCGACGCAGGCTTTCTTCCAGGTGGAAGACCTGCCCCCAAACCGCATTGCAGCTCGGGCTGCGCCCGTGGGGCAGGCGATCACGCCCCAATGGGCACACTCGATCAGGCAGCATGAGGTGGCCAACCAGCCGTTGCCTGGCGCCTTGGCGCCCCACCAGGCGCCGCAGTCGGTGGCAGAGCCGGGGTTCCATATCGTCCAGACGCCGATCAGCCGGGGGGCACTGGAGACGATTCTGTTCGGCACTGCCGATCCTGCCTTGCTGGCGCATTTTCGGCGGCTCAACCCGCAGCTCACCGAGTATGCCAAGCCCGGGCAACTGATCGTGCTGAGCGACCCGCTCAACCAGCAGTGCGGCCGCGAAGAAGCGATATTGATGGAAGCTGCGGCGGTGGTGAACGATGCGCTGGCGCCGATGAGCGATGAAGAGGCGGCATTCATGGTGCGCCATCAAGGGGAGATTGCGGCGATGTTGGCGTCGACGGCGACGTCTATTGGGGTGGTGACAGCGATGGCTGAGAGCCATCTCAAAGCCGTCAAAAGCGTATTACTCGAAATCGAAGAGCTGCATAAAAAGTACTTTAACCGCAATGGCAACTTGCGCAGCAAGGCCTTCTTTGCCGAACGTCAGTCATTGTTCACGAAGTTGGATGTACATCTGGATCATCTGACAAGGAAAGGCATAGGTCTTCCAGACCACCCCAACCTTAAACATGCACTGGGCATATCAAGCCGCAGCTTGGTTCATCACTGGAGTAATGCTGGAGCAGCCGGTCAAATTCCTGGCTACGCAACACATATTTCGGCAGCTTCAAAGGCGGCAAAATATATGGCTTGGGGTGGATGGGTGGGTGTCGCGGTAGGTAGCGGGGCTTCTTATTTGAAAGTCCAGGATGTGTGTTCTGCGGGGAGAACGACGGCATGTAAAAAAGTAAGATTCACGGAAAGTGGTAGCTTCATTGGAAGCACACTGCTCAGTGCCGCTGCTTCGGGCGTGCTGAGTGGTCACCTTGGCGCGAGGGCCTGCTTGGCAATCGGTGCATCCACCGGAGGTTGGGGTGGCGTAGTATGCGCCGCGGTAGTGGTCGGAGCTGGAGCCTATGCCGGAACAAAAACAGGTGAAGTGTTAGGCGAAACGGCAGGGGAACTTATATATGAATACCAGAAATGATAATTAACAATCTCGCCTATACAGTCTTCGCCATGCTGTGCATCCCGGTATTAGGTGCAATCTTCCTGCTACTTTGTGTGTTTTTATACATTAGCAGGAGATATTCAACTGCGATATTGGCACACCTCCAGAACTGCCCTGCAGTAGACCAAAGAAAATTTCTTTTGCGCATGGGAATATGGGGCAGGATTGTTTTTGTCGGCTCAGTATCAAGTTTTTTGGCGTTCCCTAAGTCCCTGGTACAGAAGGGTGCGCTCTGTGCCAACGACATAGAAAATTTCCCATCCACACTCAAAAAAACACTTGTTGCCCTTCACCATGTCAACTGGATTCTATTGCTCTGCGCAGGCACTTGCGCCATGGGTGTGGCAATATCCAGAATAGCGTTAAATTTTTAGCGTGCCGTGGCACCGCTTAATCATCTTCATCGGACAGATTCATGGATTATGAAAATCTCTTCAAAATAGCTATGCTACTACTTTGCACTACATTGATAGTTGGGCTATTCGTCGCTAGCGCGATTTGCACCTATATCACAAAATTTCGAATGAGCGACATTCCCGAATATTTCATAAACCACCCATTGACCAAACGAGATGGGTATAGCCCTCTGTTCAACTTCAGCTGGAAATACTGGGCAATCCAAAGTATCTCAGGGATGCTGGCTCATCCAACATTTCTTGTCGAGACCGGTGCGCTAAGCGCCGACAACATTAAAAACTTCCCCTCCGACCTCAAAAAACTTCTAATCCTTACTCATCACCTTAAACTTTTCTATCTCGTCAACATTACACTGATAGCAGTCACCCTTCAGTTACTGGAGGCCGTTCGATACCCAGGCAACTTGAACGAATTAAAATTTGGAGATTTCAGCTATCCCTACACCCCCTACCTGACAGCTCTACTACTAGAAATAGTGTGTATAGTCTCGATATTCATAGTGGGGGTAATGTATAAAAAATCGGCAAGCCTAATCATACAAACGTCCAACCATCACTTAAGCAACTGCACAGCAATCATCACTCGGCAAAGCATGATCCATTCGGCTGAATTTGGAAGAATATTATTCTGCGTGTGCGTGGCAACACTTATAACGCACTCAACATTCTTCATAAAAACCGGGACACTACATGCCGCAGACGTTAAATCTTTCCCGACCTCGCTCAAGGCCAAACTGATAATCGGCCATTACCTGCTCCTGGCATCGTTCGCCGGGCTTGCCTTTTCAATCATTGCATTAAAGCTCCTCGACTGAACTACAAAGCGTGGGCCGACGCTTTATGCAAACATAGTTTGGCCCACGCATAGCCCCTTCAAGCAGCAAACCACCCCCGCTCCACCATCGACAACGGCTCCCCGTCCCCGATGATGATGTGATCCAGCACCCGCACCTCGATCAAACTCAACGCCTCTTGCAAACGCAACGTCAGGCTCAGGTCTGCCTGGCTTGGCTCTGGAACACCTGAGGGGTGGTTGTGACACAGGATCAGCGCCGCCGCATTCCTGGCCAGGGCTCGCTTGACAACCTCTCGGGGGTAGACATTGGCACTGCTGATTGACCCACGAAACAACGCTTCGAAACCTAGTGGACGGTGCTTGGTATCCAGGTACAGACAGCCAAACACCTCGCTTTCTTCGTGCCGCAGCATTGATTTCAGATAGCGCCGTACTGCCCCCGGGCTCTGCAACGCCGGGTCGCGAATGATGGTCTCGGCCAGATGCCGCCGACCAATCTCCATCACCGCCTGCAACTGCGCATACTTCGCCGGCCCCAACCCCAACTCGCGCTGGAACGTCTTCTGGTCCGACTCCAGCAACTGGCGCAACCCGCCAAACTGCTGCAGCAGGTGGCGCGCAAGGTCCACCGCGCTTTTACCCGCCACCCCCGTGCGCAGGAACACCGCCAGCAACTCGGCATCCGACAGGCTCCCTGCTCCACGCTCCAGCAACTTCTCTCGCGGACGTTCCGCCGCCGGCCAATCCCTGATCCCCATACCCGTCCCTCTGTCTGTGTGTGGCTGCTCCCCGTTTCAGCCCTGTGATATCGTAGCGGCCTCTTTTTACGCGACGATTCGGCCTGGGGAGGCGTCGTCGCCGCGTGCAAACACTGATCAAACAAAGGCAAGCCTATGCAGCGGCTGTATCGGAAACGCATCGTTCTTGGCGTCGGCGGCGGCATCGCCGCCTACAAGAGCGCCGAGCTGGTTCGCCGACTCCTGGAGCACGGCGCGCAAGTGCGCGTCGTCATGACCCACGGCGGGGCCGAGTTCATCACCCCGTTGACCATGCAGGCCCTGTCCGGGCACCCCGTGCACATGGACCTGCTCGACCCCGCCGCAGAAGCCGCGATGGGCCATATCGAGCTGGCCAAATGGGCCGACCTGGTGCTGATCGCACCGGCTACCGCCGACCTGATCGCGCGACTGGCACAAGGTGTGGCCAACGACCTGCTGACCACCCTGGTACTGGCCACCGACGCCACCGTGGCGCTGGCACCGGCCATGAACCAGGCCATGTGGCGCGACCCGGCCACCCAGGCCAACCTGCAACTGCTGCAAAGCCGCGATATCCAGGTGTTCGGCCCGGCCTCCGGCAGCCAGGCCTGTGGCGATGTGGGCCTTGGCCGCATGCTCGAAGCCACGGACCTGGCCTGGTGCGCCGCCGAGACCTTCAAGCGCCAGTCGCTGACCGGCAAGCACGTGCTGATTACCGCCGGCCCCACCCAGGAAAACATCGACCCGGTGCGCTATATCACCAATCATAGCTCGGGCAAGATGGGCTTCGCCCTGGCAGAAGCGGCGGTCGAAGCCGGTGCTCGGGTGACCCTGGTAACGGGCCCTGTGCACCTGCCGACACCTGACCGGGTCACCCGCATCGACGTGGTGAGCGCGCGGGACATGCTCGCCGCGTGTGAAGCGGCGATTCCCTGCGATGTCTTCATCGCGTCGGCCGCGGTGGCAGACTACCGCCCGGAGGTCGTCGCCCCGCAAAAACTCAAGAAAGACCCTACGACCGGCGATGGCCTGTTACTGCAGATGGTGCGCAACCCGGACATTCTGGCCACCATCGCCACCCGCCCCGATCGCCCGTTCAGCGTCGGCTTTGCCGCCGAAACCGAACACCTGCTCGATTACGCCGCGCGCAAGCTCAAGGACAAGAACCTCGACCTGATCGTCGCCAATGACGTGGCCAACCCCAGCATCGGCTTCAACAGCGAGGAAAACGCCTGCAGCGTGATCGATCGCCAACTTCACGCCACCCTTTTCGCGCAGACCAGCAAGGGCAAGATCGCCCGCCAGCTGGTTGCCTTCATCGCCGAACGTCTCAACCAGGTTTAATTCTGCATGCACGCCCTACAAGCCAAGATTCTCGACCCACGCATCGGCAGCGAATTCCCGCTGCCCCAGTACGCCACCCCAGGCTCTGCCGGCCTCGACCTGCGCGCGATGCTCCAGCAAGACACCGTGCTGGAGCCCGGCCAGACCCTGCTGATCCCTACCGGCCTGTCGATCTATGTCGGCGATCCGGGCCTGGCGGCACTGATCCTGCCGCGCTCAGGCCTGGGCCACAAACACGGCATCGTGCTGGGCAACCTGGTCGGCCTGATCGACTCGGACTACCAGGGCGAGTTGATGGTGTCGTGCTGGAACCGCGGCCAGACCCCGTTCACCATCGCCATCGGCGAGCGTATCGCCCAACTGGTGCTGGTACCGGTGGTGCAGGCGCATTTCGACATCGTCGAGACCTTCGATGAAACCCAGCGCGGTGCCGGCGGCTTCGGTCATTCGGGCAGCCATTGATCTGTCGGTAGCCTGCCTCGCGCCAAGGACGGCGAACTCTCTGGCGAAACAGCCGTCCAAGCGTTCAACTTGAGCCTGCCCCGCATGCCTATGAACCTGGAGCCCCAGAGATGAATGATATGGCACACCTGGTACCCGCACTGCCCGCAAGCATCTTCCGCGCCTACGACATCCGCGGCGTGGTCGGCGAAGGCCTGACCGCTGAAACTGCCTACTGGATCGGCCGCGCCATCGGTGCCCAGAGCCTGGCCCAGGGCGAGCCGAACGTCTCGGTCGGCCGTGACGGCCGCCTGTCAGGCCCGATGCTGGTCGAGCAATTGATCCGCGGCCTGGCCGAAGCCGGCTGCACCGTCAGCGACGTCGGCCTGGTTCCTACCCCCGCCTTGTACTACGCCGCCAACGTGCTGGCCGGCAAGTCCGGCGTGATGCTCACTGGCAGCCACAACCCGCCGAATTACAACGGTTTCAAGATCGTCATCGCCGGCGACACCCTGGCCAACGAACAGATCCAGGCCCTGCTGGTCCGCCTGCAGACCAACGACCTGAGCCGCGGCGAAGGCAGCGTCCAGCAGGTCGAGATCCTCGACCGCTATTTCACCCAGATCACCGGCGACATCAAGCTGGCGAAGAAACTCAAGGTGGTGGTGGACTGCGGCAACGGCGCTGCCGGCGTGATCGCACCGCAGCTGATCGAAGCGCTGGGCTGCGAGATGATCCCGCTGTTCTGCGACGTGGACGGCAACTTCCCCAACCATCACCCGGACCCCGGCAAGCCGGAAAACCTGGTGGACCTGATTGCCAAGGTCAAGGAAACCGGCGCTGACCTGGGCCTGGCGTTCGACGGTGACGGCGACCGCGTAGGCGTGGTGACCAACACCGGCAGTATCGTCTACCCTGACCGGCTGCTGATGCTGTTCGCCCAGGACGTACTGGCGCGCAATCCGGGTGCCGAGATCATCTTCGACGTCAAGTGCACCCGCCGCCTGACCCCGCTGATCGAGCAGTACGGCGGCCGCGCGCTGATGTGGAAGACCGGTCACTCGTTGATCAAGAAGAAGATGAAGCAGACCGGCGCCCTGCTGGCCGGCGAGATGAGCGGCCACATCTTCATCAAGGAACGCTGGTACGGTTTTGACGACGGTATCTACAGCGCCGCCCGCCTGCTGGAGATCCTGAGCAAGGCCGATACCGACGCCGAAACACTGTTCGCGGCGTTCCCGAACGATATTTGCACCCCGGAAATCAACATTGATGTGACGGACGAGGGTAAATTCAGCATCATTGAGGCACTGCAACGCGACGCCGACTGGGGCCAAGACGCCAACCTCACCACCATTGACGGTGTGCGGGTCGACTACCCCAACGGCTGGGGCCTGGTTCGCGCCTCCAATACCACGCCGGTGCTGGTGCTGCGCTTCGAGGCCGACAGCGAAGCCGAGCTGCAGCGAATCAAGGACGTGTTCCTTGCCCAGCTCAAGCGCGTTGCCCCTGATCTGCAACCCACGTTCTGACCGACCCCTTGTTCCCACTGGAGCCCTGCATGACCCTCGATCGCGATGCCGCCACCCATGTCGCCCAGGTACTGTCCGAAGCGCTGCCTTACATCCGCCGCTTTGTCGGCAAGACGCTGGTGATCAAGTACGGCGGCAACGCGATGGAGAGCGAAGAGCTCAAGACCGGCTTTGCCCGTGACATCGTGCTGATGAAGGCGGTCGGCATCAACCCGGTGGTGGTGCACGGCGGCGGCCCGCAGATCGGTGATCTGCTCAAGCGCCTGTCGATCGAGAGCCACTTCATCGATGGCATGCGCGTGACCGATGCGCAGACCATGGACGTGGTCGAGATGGTGCTGGGCGGCCAGGTGAACAAGGACATCGTCAACCTGATCAACCGTCATGGCGGCAGCGCCATCGGCCTGACCGGCAAGGACGCCGAGCTGATTCGTGCGAAGAAGCTCACCGTCACCCGTCAGACGCCAGAGATGACCACCCCTGAAATCATCGACATCGGCCATGTGGGCGAAGTGGTGGGGGTGAATACCGACCTGCTGAACATGCTGGTGAAGGGCGATTTCATCCCGGTGATCGCGCCGATCGGCGTGGGCGCCAACGGCGAGTCGTACAACATCAACGCCGACCTGGTGGCAGGCAAGGTGGCCGAAGCGCTGAAAGCCGAGAAGCTGATGCTGCTGACCAACATCGCCGGCCTGATGGACAAGCAAGGCACCGTGCTCACGGGCCTGACCACCGAGCAGGTCAATGAGCTGATCGCGGACGGCACCATCTACGGCGGCATGCTGCCCAAGATTCGTTGCGCGCTGGAAGCGGTGCAAGGTGGCGTGCACAGCTCGCACATCATCGATGGCCGTGTACCGAATGCGGTGCTGCTGGAGATCTTCACCGACAGCGGTGTGGGCACCCTGATCACCAACCGCAAGCCGCGTTGACGCATTCGCCGGCCTTGCCGGCGAATCGGCCCTCACAGGCACAAAAAAGGCGACCCTCGGGTCGCCTTTTTCATTGCTTCAGATACCGTACTGGGCCCGGTAGGCCTCAACTGCCGGCAAATGCTGCTTGAGCGCCGGGTCGTCGGCGAGGAACTGCAGCACCTGGGTCAGCGACACGATGCTGACCACCGGAATGCCGAAGTCGCGCTCAACTTCCTGGATCGCCGACAACTCGCCGTTGCCGCGCTCCTGGCGGTTCAGCGCGATCAGCACGCCAGCGGCCTTGGCCTGCTGGCCCTGGATGATCTGCATCACCTCACGGATGGCAGTACCGGCCGTGATCACGTCGTCGATGATCAACACGTCACCGGCCAGCGGCGAGCCCACCAGGCTACCGCCCTCGCCGTGCGCCTTGGCTTCCTTGCGGTTGAAGCACCACGGCACGTCGAGCCCATGGTGCTCGGCCAACTGCACCGCCGTCGCGGCCGCCAGGGGAATACCCTTGTAGGCCGGGCCGAACAGCACGTCGAACGGGATCTTGCTGTCGACAATCGCCGCTGCATAGAACCGGCCGAGCTGGGCCAGGGCGGAACCTGTGTTGAACAGGCCAGCATTGAAGAAATACGGGCTGGTGCGGCCCGACTTGAGGGTGAACTCACCGAAGCGCAGAACCCCACGATCGATGGCAAAACGAATGAATTCGCGCTGATACGGCTGCATGAAGAGTCCCGGATACCACGGATTTAGCTAAATGAGTACAGCTCGGGTATCATACACGCACGAGATTTTTGGGGCCATTTATGCGGATCATCAGTGTGAACGTTAATGGCATTCAGGCTGCCGTTGAGCGTGGTTTGCTCAGCTGGCTACAAGCCCAGAATGCCGACGTCATCTGCCTTCAGGATACCCGCGCCTCGGCCTTTGAACTCGACGACCCAGCTTTCCAGCTCGATGGCTACTTCCTTTATGCCTGCGATGCAGAAGTACCAGCCCAAGGCGGCGTGGCGCTCTACTCGCGTTTGCAGCCCAAGGCAGTCATCAGCGGCCTGGGCTTCGAGACAGCCGATCGCTACGGGCGTTACCTGCAGGCCGATTTCGACAAAGTCAGTATTGCCACCTTGCTGTTGCCCTCGGGCATGAACGGCGACGAAGACCTCAACCAGAAGTTCAAGTTGATGGACGACTTCGGCAAGTACCTGGACAAGCAGCGCCGCAAGCGCCGCGAGTACATCTACTGCGGGTCGCTGTATGTGGCGCAGCAGAAGCTCGACGTGAAGAACTGGCGCGACGGCCAGCAGTCGCCGGGGTTCCTGGCGCCTGAGCGGGCGTGGATGGACGAGATCGTCGGCAACATGGGCTATGTCGATGCGTTGCGCGAAGTCAGCCGTGAGGGCGACCAGTACAGCTGGTGGCCAGACAACGAGCAGGCCGAGATGCTCAACCTGGGCTGGCGCTTCGACTACCAGCTGCTGACCCCGGGCCTGCGCCGCTTTGTACGCACAGCACGCCTGCCACGTCAGCCACGCTTCTCCCAGCATGCGCCACTGATCGTGGACTATGACTGGACGCTGACGATCTGATCGTTCAGCCACAAAAAAGCCGACGTCGTGTCGGCTTTTTTGTACTTGTCTTTCGGGCCCCTTCGCTGGCAAGCCAGCTCCCACAGAGGCCGCGGTGCACGCAAAACCCTGTGGGAGCTGGCTTGCCAGCGAAGAGAACGCTGCGGTTTCAGGCCAGTACACGCCAGGCCAGCGGATAACGAAAGGCCTTGCCCTGCCTGACGTTGAACGCCGCAATGATGATCAACACCGCCACGCCCAGCGAAATGATGGTCAGCGCCAGCTTCGCCATCGGTACGGTGAAGGCCACGATGCACACCATGCCCAGCAGCGTCATGGTCAGCTGGAAGTTGACCGCCTCCTTGCCCTGGGCATCGACGAAGGGGTCGACGCCGCGCTTGAACCACCACAACACCAACGGCGCGATCAGGTTGGCAAATGGCACAATCATCCCGGCAGCGGCCGCCAGATGGCACAGCATGCCCCAGTGACGCGCAGCATCACTGGGCACGACCACGTTGGACTCCTCGACCATGACAGCTCCTGATCAGTCAGCCAGCGCCGCCTGCTGCAGCTCGAACAGGTCGGTCATGCCCTTTTGCGCCAGCGCCAGCATGGCGTTGAGCTCTTCAGGCTGGAACGGTGCGCCTTCGGCGGTGCCCTGCACTTCGATGAAACCACCGGCGCTGGTCATCACCACGTTCAGGTCGGTCTCGGCGGCCGAGTCTTCCGGGTAATCCAGGTCCAGTACCGCTTCACCCTGGTACATGCCCACCGACACGGCGGCGATCATGTGCTTGATCGGGTCGCCACCCTTGAGGCCGCCACGCTTCTTGACCACACGCAGGGCATCGACCAGTGCCACCATGGAACCGGTGATCGACGCGGTGCGGGTACCACCGTCAGCCTGGATCACGTCGCAGTCGACGTACAGGGTGATGTCGCCCAGCTTGCTCATGTCCAGCGCAGCGCGCAGCGAGCGGCCGATCAGGCGCTGGATTTCGAGGGTGCGACCACCCTGCTTGCCACGGCTGGCTTCACGCTGGTTACGCTCACCGGTAGCACGCGGCAGCATGCCATATTCGGCAGTCAGCCAGCCTTGGCCCTGGCCCTTGAGGAAGCGCGGCACGCCATTTTCGACGCTGACCGTGCAGATGACCTTGGTGTCACCGAACTCGACCAGTACAGACCCCTCGGCGTGTTTGGTGTAGTTGCGGGTGATGCGGATCGGGCGCAGCTGATCGGCAACGCGACCACTTGGACGTTTCATTTGGGCTACCTGTACTGGATATGAATCTGCCCGGCATTATAGGGCCACAGGACCCCGCTGGACATGCCTGTGGCCAAATCCCGGGCCAGCCGATCGCCGGTACTGGCTGCGCAAAGCCGCCACCTGACCACGCTGGTCGGGTTTTCCCGCTGCCTGCGCGGCGTTTTGTACCATCAGCGCATTGGGAGCCAGCGCCGCACTGCGCTACAATCCTGCGCCTTTGCAGCCTGTCGGGTTGCACCCTTACCTGCGAGGTATCTCCCATGGTGCACAGCATGACCGCCTTCGCCCGCGTCGAGCAGGCCGGGACCCAAGGCACCCTGATCTGGGAACTGCGCTCGGTCAACCATCGCTACCTCGAGCCTCACCTGCGCCTGCCCGAAGCCCTGCGCGACCTCGAAGGCGCCGTGCGTGAAGCGCTGCGCCAGGGTCTGTCGCGCGGCAAGGTCGAATGTACCTTGCGCTTCAACGAAGAGAACGCCGGCAAGCCGCTGCAGGTCGACCGCGAGCGCGCCGCGCAACTGGTCGCCGCCGCCGAGACCGTGGCCAGCCTGATCAAGCAGCCGGCCGCGCTCAACCCGCTCGAAGTGCTGGCCTGGCCAGGCGTGCTGGTGGCCGACGCCAGCGACCCGCAAGCGCTCAACAGCGAAGCCATGCAACTGTTCGAACAGGCCCTGCAAGAGCTCAAGAATGGCCGTAACCGCGAAGGCGCCGAACTGGCGCGCCTGATCAACGAGCGCCTGGACAGCATGAGCGAGGAAGTCACCACACTGCGCGCGCTGGTGCCGCAGATGCTCGCCGCCCAGCGTCAGAAGGTGCTGGATCGCTTTGCCGACATGCAGGCCGAACTCGACCCGCAGCGCCTGGAACAAGAGATGGTGATGCTGGCGCAGAAAAGTGACGTGGCCGAAGAGCTCGACCGCCTCAGCACCCACGTCACCGAGGTGCGTCGCGTGCTCAAGTCGGGCGGCGCCGCCGGCCGACGCCTGGACTTCCTGATGCAGGAACTCAACCGCGAAGCCAACACCCTGGGCTCCAAAGCCTTCGACACACGCAGCACCCAATCGGCGGTCAACCTCAAGGTGCTGATCGAGCAGATGCGTGAACAAGTACAGAACATCGAGTAAGGCCACCCCTACCATGACCCACTGCAGCGGCACCCTCTTCATCGTCTCGGCCCCTTCTGGCGCCGGCAAGACCAGCCTGGTCAACATGCTGACCACCGAGCTCAACCACATTCGCGTGTCGGTGTCGCACACCACCCGTGCCATGCGCCCGGGCGAAGCCGATGGGGTGAACTACCACTTCGTCGACCGCGCCGCGTTCGATCGCATGATCGCCCAGGGCGACTTCCTGGAGCAGGCCGAGGTCTTCGGCAACTGCTACGGTACCTCGCGCAGCGCATTGCAGCACACCCTCGACCAAGGGCACGACCTGATTCTGGAAATCGACTGGCAGGGTGCACAGCAGGTGCGCGAGCTGATGCCCGAGGCACGCTCGATCTTCATCCTGCCGCCCAGCCAGCAGGCCCTGCGCCAGCGCCTGACCAACCGCGGCACCGACAGCGACGAGATCATCGAAGGGCGCATGCGCGAAGCCGTCAGCGAGATGGAGCACTACGACGAGTACGAGTTCGTCATCATCAACGACGACTTCGCCACCGCCCTGGAAGACCTCAAGGCGGTGTTCCGTGCCAACCGCCTGCAGCGCTCGCAGCAGCAACAGCGCCACACCGAGCTGCTCACGCAATTGCTTGCCTGAGCAGCCTGCCCGGCCGCTTAACTGCGGCTGGGCACCGTTGCGTGACGGCGCAGGGTCATGCCCAGGAAGAACGCCGGCGCACGCAGGCGCGACAGCATCATCAGCACCAGGCCCAGCAGGGTGATGATCATCGCGATCACGAACACCAGCCCCAGGCCCCCTACATGCGAACCGCTGCCGAATGACGGCGAGGCGCTGTCGATGGCTGTCTGCAGGAAAATCACCGAGAGGATGCCGCCGCCCAGCAGCGGGCACAGACCGCGCATCAGGAAGTGGCGCAGGCTGTCGGTGAGGCTGTGGCGGAAGTACCACACGCAGGCAAACGCGGTCAGCGAGTAGTAGAAGCAGATCATCATGCCCAGGGCCGTGATGGTGTCGGCCAGCACGTTTTCGCTCAGGGTGCGCATGGTGACGTAGAACACCGCCGCGGCCACACCGGCACAGATAGTGGCGTAACGCGGGGTTTTCGAACGCGGGCAGATGCTTGCGAAGCGCTCCGGCACCGCGCCGTAGTACCCCATCGCCAGCAAGGTGCGCGCAGGCGACACGAAGGTCGACTGCAGCGAGGCGGCGGTGCTGGCCAGCACCGCGATCGACATCAGGATCGCCAGCGGCCCCATCACCGGACCGGCCAGATGGGCGAAGACGTTCTCCTGGATACGCGGGTTACCCAGGCCCAGGCCGATGTCGCCGATGCCGGCAAACTGCAGCGTGGCAATCGCGGTCACCAGGTACAGGCCCAGGATCAGCAGCACGGTGAGGGTCGCGGCGCGGCCCGGCACTTCATCGCTGCCCACCGACTCTTCGCTCATGCTCAGGCACACGTCCCAGCCCCAGAAAATGAAGATCGACAATGAAAGGCCGGCGGTGAAGGCCGAGAACGACTCGACCCCGAACGGGTTGAACCAGTCCAGGTCGAAGGCCAGCGGCGGCGCGGCCGACGATTCGCCGAACGCCGCCATGGCAAAGCCCACCAGCACGATCAACTGCAGTGCTACCAGGCCGTACTGCACCGTCATGGTGGTGGCAATGCCCCGGCAACAGATCCACACCGCCATGGCAATGAACACGCAGCAGGTGGTGACGTTGATCAACAGGTTGTCCGCCAGCGCCGCCACCTCGTGGCGGCCGGTGATCTGCCCGAGGAACAGATAGAAGAAGTCCACCGCCACCCCGGCCAGGTTCGACAGCACGATGGTGGTGGCCGTCACCAGCCCCCACCCGCCGATCCAGCCGATCATCGGGCCGAAGGCACGCGCCGACCAGGTGAACGAGGTGCCGCTGTCCGGCTCGGCGGCGTTCAGCTCACGGTACCCCAGGGCCACCAGCAGCATGGGCAGGAAGCCGACGATGAACACCGCCGGCAGGTGGGCACCGACTTCGCGCACGGTCGGGCCGAGGGCGCCGGTGAGGGTATACACCGGTGCGATGGTGGAAATGCCCAGCACGATGCTGGCCAGCAGTCCGAGCCGGCCCTTGGCCAGCCCTTTGGATCGCCCGCCCGGGGACAGGCCTGCTTTGTGTTCACTCATGAGTAGTTGCCGCCACTATTGGTATTGTTTTTCGAGTGCCCCATGGGGCCCCGCTATCACTCAATGAATCGTGTTGCAGTGCACCGCACAGGCACTGCCGGGTGACCTCATAGGGCCTTCTCCCGGCCTTGGGCATGGGCGCTGCACGCCTCGCGAAACGCCTCGAACAGGCGCAGCGAGACCGGGTTTTCGGCAAAGCGGTATTCGGGGTGCCATTGCACACCGACCACAAAACCGGGGGCGTCATCCATCGACACGGCTTCGATCAGTCCATCGGGGGCCCGGGCTTCGACCCGCAAGCCATCGGCCAGGCGATCGATGCCCTGGCTGTGCAGCGAATTGACCATGAAACTGGCGGGCAGCCCCAGTTGCTCGAATTTCCCTCCAGGCTGGACGGTGACCCGATGACGGGGGCTGTATTGTTCCTCAAGCGGCGCATCCTGCGGCTCGCGATGGTCCAGAAAGCCCGGCAGCTCCTGCACACGCTGATGCAAGGTGCCGCCCAGGCTGACGTTGAGTTCCTGGAACCCCCGGCAGATGCACAACACCGGCACGCCCCGGGCAATCGCGGCCTGCAGCAGCGGCAGGGTCAGCCGGTCACGGAACACGTCGTGGCGGGTGCCTTCCATGCTGGGGGCGCCATTGTAATGATGCGGCTCGACATTAGAAGGCGAACCGGTAAAAAGAATGCCATCCAGCCGCTCTAGCACAAGGCCTGGGTCGACCGGCACGTCGCGCGCCGGCAGGATCAGCGCCAGCCCGGCAAAGCCGGCGGCCTCGACGTACTTGTCGCCCACGGTGTGGGACGAGTTCCTGCCCAGTTGCTGGCGGCACGCACTGACGCCAATCAAGGGCAGTTGCGCTGCGCTCGTGTTCATCGGTCAACCCTCCGTTGCAGCGTGATCCAGGCGTCACACCGTGTGCAGGTACCAGTTGTATTCGAGGTCGGAGATCGATACTTCGAACTCGGCCATCTCGCTTTCCTTGCAGGCGACGAAGATGTCGATGTAGTCCGGGCTGATGTACTGGTTCAGCACTTCGCTGTCATCGAGCTCGCGCAACGCGTCGCGCAGGTTGTTCGGCAGGCTCTGTTCCAGTTGCTCATAGGCATTGCCTTCCACCGGCTCACCCGGATCGATCCTGTGGGTCAGGCCATGGTGAATACCGGCCAGGATCGACGCCATCATCAGGTACGGGTTGGCATCGGCGCCGGCGACCCGGTGCTCGATACGCACCGCATCGCTGCTGCCGGTGGGCACGCGCACCGCCACGGTACGGTTGTCCAGGCCCCAGCTCGGCGCGTTGGGCACGTAGAACTGCGCACCGAAGCGCCGGTACGAGTTGACGTTGGGGCACAGGAAGGCCATCGAGGCCGGCAGGGTTTCGAGCACGCCGCCGATGGCATGGCGCAGGACTTCACTCTGCTCGGGGTCATCGCTGGTGAAGATGTTCTTGCCGGTTTTCTTGTCCAGCAGCGAGATGTGCACGTGCAGGCCGTTGCCCGCCTGGCCTGGGTAGGGCTTGGCCATGAAGGTGGAGTCCATTTCATGGTCGTAGGCGATGTTCTTGATCAGGCGCTTGAGCAGCACCGCGTAGTCGCAAGCCTTGATGGCGTCGGCAACGTGGTGCAGGTTGACCTCGAACTGCGCCGGGGCACTTTCCTTGACGATCGCATCGGCCGGGATGCCTTGTTCCTTGGCAGCTTCGAGCATGTCCTGCAGGCAGTCGACGTACTCGTCCAGGTCGTCGATCAGGTACACCTGGGTCGACTGTGGGCGCTTGCCGGAGATCGGTGAGCGCGGCGGTTGCGGGCGACCGTTCAGGTTGTCCTGGTCGATCAGGTAGAACTCCAGCTCGAACGCGGCGCAGATATCCAGGCCCATCGCGTCGAATTTTTCCACCACGCCACGCAGCACTTCGCGCGGGTCGGCGAAGAACGGCGTGCCGTCGAGTTCGTGCATGGTCATCAGCAACTGGGCGGTCGGACGCTTCTGCCACGGCTCGAAGCTCAGGGTGCCGGGGATCGGATAGCAGATGCGGTCGGCATCGCCGATGTCCAGGCCAAGGCCGGTGCTTTCGACGGTGGAGCCGTTGATGTCCAGAGCAAACAGGGAGGCCGGCAGGTTGATGCCTTTTTCATAGACCTTGACCAGGCTGGCTCGCTCGATGCGCTTGCCACGCACCACGCCGTTCATGTCTGCAATCAGCAGATCGACAAATTGCACCTCAGGGTGGGCCTTGAGAAATTCACCCATCTCGTCGAGTGGGATGGCGCACGGGGAGACCGACGTCATGGCTAGGCATCCTTTGATTTTTTATCGGGCGGCAATGGAGGAGGTGTTACAGCGCTATCGGGAGCGGCGATGGTTTCATTGTTGTTTTTAAGGGTCCCATCGTGGGGAACTGTCGAACGCCGCGGTTTCGCACGGTCGTTCCAGCGGCTGACAACGTCGCGGGTTGATTCACGACTGCCGCCTCACTATAGAATGGCCCCCACGCAACAGACATTGGCATTTAGGCAAGCAAAGAGTGCACCGATGCAATATCAGATCAGCCACGCCGACCTTTCCCTGGTACTCGCCCTGGTGCGCGGACGCTCCCTGGCCAAGGCCGCGGAACTGCTGCGCGTCGACGTTTCGACGGTGTTTCGCTCGATTCGGCGCATGGAGGCGGCACTGGGCACTGCGCTGTTCGTGAAGAGCCGCAAGGGCTACATCCCCACCGGCACGGCCCAGGCCCTGGCCGAGCAGGCCGAGCGCGCCGAACAGGCACTGGATGCGGCGCGGGTGGCGCTGGAGCACGGCGAACAGGTGGTCAGCGGCACGGTGCGCCTGACCTGTACCGATGCGGTACTGCACAGCCTGCTGCTGCCGGCACTGGCCCAGTTCATGCCGGCCTATCCTGCGCTGTCGCTCGAGCTGGCGACCTCCAATACCTTCGCCAACCTGAGCCGGCGTGATGCGGACCTGGCCTTGCGCCTGACCAACTCGCCACCTGAGCACCTTGTCGGGCGCTGCCTGGGGGCGGCATCGTATGTGATCTGCGGGCGCGAGGAGTACCGCGAGCGGCTGGCCGAGGCGCCGGCCAGCGTGCCATGGATCGCACCGGATGACTCGATGCAGGACCACGCCACGGTGGTGTGGCGCAGCCAGCAACTGCCGGGCGTGATGCCGCGCTATCGCTGCAGCGGGATCTCGGCGATCGCACAGCTGGTGGCGGCCGGGCTGGGGGTGGCGGCACTGCCCGACTACATGGCCGATACCCTGCCGGGCGTGGAGCAGTTGAGCGGTGCGCTGCCAGGGTGCGATACCGAACTGTGGTTGCTGACCCGGCCAGACTGCCGGGCGCTGCGCTCGGTACAGACGTTGTTCGATGAATTGACCCCGCGGTTGCGCGCAATGCTGGGGCGCCAGGAAGGTTAGGCCTGGCTTTCGGGCCCCTTCGCGGGCAAGCCAGCTCCCACAAGGTGCGTTGGTGCCGGCACGGTCACGGTGGGAGCTGGCTTGCCAGCGAAGCTCCTGAATTGCGCCGCGATCACAAGACGGTTGTGCTAGAGCCCCACAACTGGTTATTGTCGGCCTATATAGGCCTCGACATGAAATCAGCGCTTCCCTAAAGGCTGGTGATTTTTTAAACTATCGAGTCCGCTCGCCCATTCGGGCTGAACACCGCATTTGCTACTGAGGAAGACCATGGCCCGCGTAACCGTTGAAGATTGTCTAGAACACGTGGATAACCGCTTTGAGCTGGTCATGCTGTCTACCAAGCGTGCCCGTCAACTGGCCACCGGCGGCAAGGAGCCGAAAGTGGCATGGGAAAACGACAAGCCGACCGTAGTCGCCCTGCGCGAAATCGCCGAAGGCATCTGCACCCCGGAGTTCATGGCGGCAGAAGACATCCGCCACGAAGACCCGGTCTTCGCTGCGTTTGAAGACGAGGCCAACGAGGCCGTCTAAGTCCATGCCTGGTCGACGTAGTACGGCACAGGGCCCCCACTCTCGGCAGGAGTTCACATCGTGCCGAGCATAGACGCCCTCGCCGATCGCCTCTCGACCTACCTCGGCGCAGACCAGGTCAACCTGGTACGCCGGGCGTATTTTTACGCCGAACAAGCCCACGACGGCCAGCGCCGTCGTAGCGGCGAGCCTTACGTCACGCACCCGCTGGCGGTGGCAAGCATTCTCGCCGACATGCACATGGACCATCAGAGCCTGATGGCGGCCATGCTGCATGACGTGATCGAAGACACCGGCATCGCCAAGGAAGCCCTCAGTTCACAGTTTGGCGAAACCGTCGCCGAACTGGTCGATGGTGTCAGCAAGCTGACCCAGATGAACTTCGAGACCAAGGCCGAAGCCCAGGCCGAAAACTTCCAGAAAATGGCCATGGCCATGGCCCGCGACATTCGCGTGATCCTGGTCAAGCTGGCCGACCGCCTGCACAACATGCGCACCCTTGAAGTGCTGTCGGGCGAAAAGCGCCGGCGCATCGCCAAGGAAACCCTCGAAATCTACGCCCCCATCGCCAACCGGCTGGGCATGCACACCGTGCGCGTCGAATTCGAAGACCTGGGTTTCAAGGCCATGTACCCGATGCGCTCGGCGCGCATCTACCAGGCCGTCAAGCGCGCCCGCGGCAACCGCAAGGAGCTGGTCAACAAGATCGAAGAGTCGCTCAGCCACTGCCTGGCGGTCGACGGCATCGAGGGCGAAGTCAGCGGCCGGCAAAAACATATCTATGGCATCTACAAGAAGATGCGCGGCAAGCGCCGTGCCTTCAACGAGATCATGGACGTGTACGCGTTCCGCATCGTGGTCGACAAGGTCGACACCTGCTACCGCGTGCTCGGCGCCGTGCACAACCTGTACAAGCCGCTACCGGGCCGCTTCAAGGATTACATCGCGATACCCAAGGCCAACGGCTACCAATCGCTGCACACCACGTTGTTCGGCATGCACGGCGTGCCCATCGAAATCCAGATCCGCACCCGCGAGATGGAAGAGATGGCCAACAACGGCATCGCCGCCCACTGGCTGTACAAGTCCAGTGACGACGAACAGCCCAAGGGTACCCATGCCCGCGCCCGCCAGTGGGTCAAGGGCGTGCTCGAAATGCAGCAACGTGCGGGCAACTCCCTCGAATTCATCGAGAGCGTGAAGATCGACCTGTTCCCCGACGAGGTCTACGTGTTCACGCCCAAGGGCCGCATCATGGAGCTGCCCAAAGGCTCCACGGCGGTCGACTTCGCCTATGCGGTGCACACCGACGTGGGCAACAGCTGTATCGCATGCCGCATCAACCGCCGCCTGGCACCGCTGTCCGAGCCACTGCAAAGCGGCTCTACGGTCGAGATCGTCAGTGCCCCGGGCGCGCGCCCGAACCCGGCCTGGCTGAACTTCGTGGTCACCGGCAAGGCGCGCACGCACATCCGCCATGCGCTCAAGCTGCAACGCCGCTCCGAGTCGATCAACCTTGGCGAGCGCCTGCTCAACAAGGTACTCAACGGCTTCGACAGTGCGCTGGACAAGATCGCACAGGAACGTATCCAGGCCATGCTCGCCGAGTACCGCCTGGAGCTGATCGAAGACCTGCTCGAAGACATCGGCCTGGGCAATCGCATGGCCTACGTGGTAGCGCGCCGCCTGCTGTCGAGTGAAGGCGAGCAGTTGCCCACCCCCGAAGGCCCGCTGGCCATTCGCGGTACCGAGGGCCTGGTGCTCAGCTACGCCAAGTGCTGCACGCCGATCCCGGGCGACCCGATCGTCGGCCACCTGTCGGCTGGCAAAGGCATGGTCGTGCACCTGGAGAACTGCCGCAACATCAGTGAGATCCGCCACAACCCGGAAAAATGCATCCAGTTGTCGTGGGCCAAGGATGTCACGGGCGAATTCAATGTCGAGCTGCGCGTGGAGCTTGAACACCAGCGCGGCCTGATCGCCTTGCTGGCCAGCAGCGTCAACGCGGCCGACGGCAACATCGAGAAGATCAGCATGGACGAACGTGATGGTCGCATCAGCGTGGTCCAGCTGGTGGTCAGCGTGCACGACCGTGTGCACCTGGCCCGCGTGATCAAGAAACTGCGCGCCCTGGCCGGGGTGATCCGCATCACCCGCATGCGCGCGTAGCCCTCCCCCTGCAAGGAGTCACCATGACCAAGACCGTCATCACCAGCGACAAGGCCCCGGCGGCCATCGGCACCTACTCCCAGGCGATCAAGGCCGGCAATACCGTGTACATGTCCGGCCAGATCCCGCTGGACCCGAACACCATGGAACTGGTCGAAGGCTTCGAAGCCCAGACCGTGCAGGTGTTCGAGAACCTGAAGGCCGTGGCCGAGGCCGCTGGCGGCTCGTTCAAGGACATCGTCAAGCTGAACATCTTCCTGACCGACCTGAGCCACTTCGCCAAGGTCAACGAAGTCATGGGCCGCTACTTCGAACAGCCTTACCCTGCCCGCGCCGCCATCGGCGTTGCCGCGCTGCCGCGTGGCGCGCAGGTTGAAATGGACGCCATTCTGGTCCTCGAGTAATACCTCGCGCGGCGGGCCAGGTGGCTCGCCGTCGCACTGCCCTGGAAGGACCCCCGCCATGCGCCATGCGCTCGCCCTGGGATTGGCCGCCGCCCTGTTGAGCGGTTGCGCCAGCCACACCCCCGAAGACTACAACGGCATCTGGATCAACCAGCAGGCCATCGACGACGCCGCCAAAGGCGTGAGCCTGCGCAAGGCCCTGCAAGACAGCGGCGGCAACCTTGAATGGAAGGTCAACGTCGCCGCGGCACAGGCCAGCTACACCAATGGCTTCGAACTCGTCGAGGGCCAGCTCAAGGCCGGCGAAAAGCAGCGTGACGTCGAGTTCCCCGGCGACCAGGTCGCGACGCTGAGCCTGAAGGGCGACGAGCTGGTGGAGCACGCCAGCCAGTGGGCACCCGAGCACGTCTTCCAGAAAGCCAAGGCGCCAGCCCCCATCGAGGCCCGCACCGGCACCAGCTTCGAACAGGCGCTGTACAGCGCGTACCTGGGCGGTGACTGGAAAGTGGTCGAAGGCCCGGGCCAGGGCAATATCGTGCGCTTTGGCGACACCGGCAGCGTCGAAGGCCTGCCCAACCTGGACCGCTATGCCCTGTGCCTGGCAGGTGACTGCGCCACCATGAGCGGCGAGCACGACAGCCTGTGGCTGGAGCGCAACCAACAGGGCAACCCGTGGATCTTCAAGCGTGAGGGCAAGCGCCTGGAAATCCTGCGCGCCCTCAACAGCGCCCAACCCGACGAGATGCCGCAACTGTATCCCGGCGCCCGGCAATGGCTGCTCGAGCGCGACTGAGCGGCTGAACCCTCAGGCGCGGCCTTCGAGAATCGCCGCGTAGCCTTCCTGGTAACTCGGGTACTGCGGCGCCCAGCCCAGTGCCCGGGCCCGCGCATTGCTGCAGCGCTTGCTGCCGGTACGGCGCACGCGCTCCTGCTCCGACCACTGGGTAACCCCCATGTAGGCACGCAGCCAGGCCACCACGTCGGCCAGAGGCGCAGGCGCATCGTCGACACCGATGTAGCAGTCGTCCAGCGCACGCCCCTCGACATCCGCCTTGAGCAGGAATGCCAGCAGCCCGGCGGCGTCTTCGGCGTGAATACGGTTGCCGTACAACGGCGGCTCCTCGGTCACCCGGTAACCTTGACGCACCTGGCTCAACAACCACTCGCGACCCGGCCCGTAGATGCCGGTGAGGCGCACGATGCTGGTCGCCATACCGCTGGCCAGTGCCAGCTGTTCGGCCTGCAGCATCACCTGCCCCGAATAGCCTGACGGCAGGGTCGCGGCCGTTTCGTCGATCCACTCGCCGTCCTGCTGGGCGAACACGCTGCTGCTGGAGACGAACAGCAGGCGCCGCGGGCGCTGCCCACGCTCGGTCAACCAGCCCAGCACGTGCTTGAGCCCCTGCACATAGGCGGCCTGATAGCCCGCTTCGTCATGCTGGCTGGCCGCCACGCAATACACCACATAATCAGGCGCCACCACCGGCCAGTCGGCCGGGCATTGCGGGTTCTCGAGATCAGCCGCGATCCTGGCCACACCTGCCGGCAAGGCGGCAACGGTCCTGCGAAGGCCGCTTACAGGCCAGCCGCAAGCCAGTAATTGCTGGGCCAAACGGCCACCGACATCGCCACAACCGACGATCAGAACTGAAGGCGCAGACATTCTGGAACTCCATCAGACAAAGCCACAGCCTATCGGTGTAAATCGATAGGCGGCTAGTTAATGTGCAAAAAAAGATACTGTATATCTTCTGTTAACAAGAATTACTTGCAATAATGCCCGCCCACATTTTGTTCTCGGCCCGACTCGAGGCCTGGAAGGACAACCACTCATTTCTTCTACATCAGGTCCGGCCAGCATGACACGTATTCAACCTTCCGCTTCGCCAACCATGCCGCGCGCCTGGCGTGCCATTGCCGCGCTGATGCTCAGCCTGGTACTGGCCCCCGCCGCCATGGCCGATGAGCCTGCCGCACAGAACGCCACCCCGGCTGCCGCCGTAGCCCCTGCCGCTGCGGCGCCGGCTGCACCCGGCGCCGAGCCGAGCGACGCAGCCGGCGTGCCGGCCGCCGCACCGATCGAAGGCCAGGCCGACGAGAGCACCGAAGCGCTGGTCGAAGACACCAGCCTGGGCATGGCCCACGACCTGTCGCCCTGGGGCATGTACCAGAACGCCGACATCGTGGTGAAAATCGTCATGATCGGCCTGGCCATCGCCTCGCTGATCACCTGGACCATCTGGATCGCCAAGGGCTTCGAGCTGCTGGGTGCCAAGCGTCGCCTGCGCAGTGAAATCGCCCTGCTGAAAAAGGCCACCAGCATCAAGCACGCCAGCGAAACCGCCGACAAGCCCGGCACCCTGGCCCACCTGCTGGTGCATGATGCCCTCGAAGAAATGCACCTGTCGGCCAACGCCCGTGAAAAAGAAGGCATCAAGGAGCGCGTGAGCTTCCGCCTCGAGCGCCTGGTAGCCGCCAGCGGCCGCAACATGAGCAGCGGTACCGGCGTGCTCGCCACCATCGGTTCCACCGCCCCGTTCGTCGGCCTGTTCGGCACCGTGTGGGGCATCATGAACAGCTTCATCGGTATCGCCAAGACCCAGACCACCAACCTCGCGGTGGTCGCCCCGGGTATTGCCGAAGCCCTGCTGGCCACCGCGCTGGGCCTGGTTGCCGCGATTCCGGCCGTGGTCATCTACAACGTCTTCGCCCGCTCCATCGCCGGCTACAAGGCACAGGTTTCGGACGCTTCGGCGCACGTGCTGCTGCTGGTCAGCCGCGACCTGGACCACCAGCCAGGCGAGCGTTCCGCTGCGCCACACATGGTGAAAGCGGGGTAAACCATGGGCCTGCATCTTAACGAAGGCGGCGACGATCTCGCCGAAAACCACGAAATCAACGTCACGCCGTTCATCGACGTGATGCTGGTACTGCTGATCATCTTCATGGTGGCAGCGCCCTTGGCCACGGTCGACATCAAGGTCGACCTGCCCGCCTCGACCGCCAAGCCCGTGCCCCGGCCTGAAAAGCCGGTGTTCCTCAGCGTCAAGGCCGACCAGAACCTGTACGTCGGCGACGACCAGGTGCAGCGCGACCAGTTGGGCGCGATCCTGGATGCCAAGACCAAGGGCGACAAGGACACCACGATCTTCTTCCAGGCGGACAAGGGCGTTGATTACGGCGACCTGATGGAAGTCATGAACACCCTGCGCGCAGCCGGCTACTTGAAGGTCGGCCTGGTGGGACTTGAGACGGCAGCCAAGAAATGACCAATACGCGGCATAAACTGGTGCGCTACAGCGCCAGCCTGGCGATTGTGCTGGCCGTGCATGCCGTTGCCGTGGTGCTGATGCTCAACTGGTCGGTGCCACAGGCAATCGAACTGCCGCCTGCGGCCATGATGATCGAAATGGCGCCGATGCCAGAACCGGCCCCTGCTCCGCCGCCCAAGGTCGTGGCACCGCCACAGCCGCCAACGCCGGTCGAAGAGCCACCGCTGCCCAAAGTGGCAGAAGCGCCCAAGCCCAAGATCGCGATTCCCAAGCCGCCGCCCAAGCCCAAGGCCAAGCCCCAGCCTCCCAAACCGGAGAAGACGCCGGAGCCGCCACAGGACAAGCCGGTCGACCAGGAAACCGTGGACAGCCCGCCAAGCAACGCACCGGCCCAGAAATCTGCTGCACCGGCGCCAAGCATCGCGGCCAACAGCAATGCCCTGCCGACCTGGCAGAGCGACCTGCTGCGTCACCTGGGCAAGTACAAGCGTTACCCTGAGGACGCCCGCCGACGTGGCCTGCAAGGCATCAACCGGTTGCGCTTCGTGGTCGACGCCGAAGGCAAGATCCTGTCGTACTCGCTGGCCGGTGGTTCAGGCAGCGCGGCACTGGACCGGGCCACCCTGGAAATGATCCGCAAGGCTCAGCCAGTGCCCAAGCCGCCACAGGAACTGCTCAACAACGGCAGTATCGAAGTGGTCGCACCGTTCGTGTACTCGCTGGACAAGAAACGCTGAGTTGTTTGTTTCTGTCACGCACGTGCAAGTCTGATAACGTGCGTCTATCGATTGCAGCCGCTATGCTGGGGCCGCAACTTCATGGACGCACGTTATGACCCTCACAGAATTGCGCTACATCGTCACCCTCGCCCAGGAACAGCACTTCGGCCACGCGGCCGAGCGTTGTCACGTCAGCCAGCCGACCCTGTCGGTAGGCGTGAAGAAGCTGGAGGACGAACTGGGCGTGCTGATCTTCGAGCGCAGCAAAAGCGCGGTGCGCCTGACCCCGGTGGGTGAAGGCATCGTCGCCCAGGCGCAGAAGGTGCTCGAGCAGGCCCAGGGCATTCGTGAACTGGCCCAGGCCGGCAAGAACCAGCTGACCGCACCGCTCAAGGTGGGCGCCATCTATACCGTCGGGCCCTACCTGTTCCCGCACCTGATCCCGCAACTGCACCGGGTCGCCCCGCAGATGCCGTTGTACATCGAAGAAAACTTCACCCACATCCTGCGCGACAAGCTGCGCAACGGCGAACTGGACGCGGTGATCATCGCCCTGCCATTCAATGAAGCCGACGTGCTGACCCTGCCGCTGTACGATGAGCCGTTCTACGTGCTGATGCCCAGCGACCACCCCTGGACCCAGAAAGCCACCATCGACGCCGGCCTGCTCAACGACAAGAGCCTGCTGCTGCTCGGCGAGGGCCACTGTTTCCGCGACCAGGTGCTCGAGGCCTGCCCGACCCTGACCAAGGGCAACGACGGCGCCAGGCACACCACGGTGGAGTCCAGCTCGCTGGAAACCATCCGCCACATGGTCGCCTCGGGCCTTGGCGTGTCGATCCTGCCGCTGTCGGCCGTGCACAGCCACCACTACGCACCCGGCATCATCGAAGTGCGCCCCTTGAGCCCGCCGGCACCGTTTCGTACCGTGGCGATCGCCTGGCGCGCGAGCTTTCCGCGGCCCAAGGCCATCGAGATCCTCGCCGACTCGATCCGCCTGTGCTCGGTGGCCAAGCCACCTGCGGCGCAGTAGGGCCCTGGCATGACCGAGTTGTCGAGTGTGTCGGTCACGGCACTGAAGGGCGTCGGCGACGCCCTGGCCGAGAAGCTTGCCAAGGTGGGCCTGGAAAACATTCAGGATGTGCTGTTCCACCTGCCGCTGCGCTATCAGGACCGTACCCGCGTGGTGCCGATTGGCGAATTGCGTCCCGGCCAGGACGCGGTGATCGAGGGCGTGGTCAGCGGCACCGACGTGACCATGGGCAAGCGCCGCAGCCTGCTGGTGCGCCTGGGCGACGGCACGGGCTCGCTGAGCCTGCGCTTCTATCACTTCAGCAATGCGCAGAAGGAAGCGCTCAAGCGCGGCACCCACCTGCGCTGCTACGGCGAAGCGCGCCCAGGGGCCTCGGGCCTGGAAATCTACCACCCCGAGTACCGCGCCCTGACCGGCGACGAGCCGCCGCCGGTGGACACCACCCTGACGCCGATCTACCCGACCACCGAAGGCCTTACCCAGCAACGGCTGCGCCAACTGAGCCAGCAGAGCCTGGGCATGCTCGGCCCGCGCAGCCTGCCCGACTGGCTGCCGCTGGAGCTGGCACGCGATTACCAACTGGCCCCGCTGGCCGATGCGATCCGCTACCTGCACCACCCGCCGGCCGATGCCGACGTCGAAGAGCTGGCGGTCGGTCACCACTGGGCCCAGCACCGCCTGGCCTTCGAAGAACTGCTGACCCACCAGCTGTCGCAGCAGCGCCTGCGCGAAAGCCTGCGTGCCCAGCGCGCGCCGGCACTGCCCAGGGCCAGCCGGCTGGCCACGCAGTACCTGGCCAACCTGGGCTTTGCCCCCACCGGCGCACAACAGCGCGTCGGCAACGAGATCGCCTACGACCTCAGCCAGCCCGAGCCGATGCTGCGCCTGGTGCAGGGCGACGTGGGTGCCGGCAAGACCGTGGTGGCCGCACTGGCGGCCTTGCAGGCCCTGGAGGCCGGTTACCAGGTCGCGCTGATGGCGCCCACCGAGATCCTCGCCGAACAGCATTTCGTCACCTTCAAGCGCTGGCTCGAACCCCTGGGCATCGAAGTCGCGTGGCTGGCCGGCAAGCTCAAGGGCAAGGCACGCGTCGCCGCCCTGGAACAGATCGCCGGCGGCGCACCGATGGTGGTGGGCACCCATGCGCTGTTTCAGGAGGAAGTGAAATTCCACAACCTGGCCCTGGCGATCATCGACGAACAGCACCGCTTCGGCGTGCAGCAGCGCCTGGCCCTGCGCCAGAAAGGCGTGGGCGGCCAACTGTGCCCGCACCAGCTGATCATGACCGCCACGCCGATCCCGCGCACCCTGGCGATGAGCGCCTACGCCGACCTCGACACCTCGGTGCTCGACGAACTGCCGCCGGGGCGTACGCCCGTCAACACCGTACTGGTGGCCGACAGCCGACGCATCGAAGTGGTCGAGCGGGTGCGTGCCGCCTGCGCCGAGGGGCGCCAGGCATACTGGGTGTGCACCCTGATCGAAGAATCCGAAGAACTCACCTGCCAGGCCGCCGAGACGACCTTCGAGGAACTCACCAGCGCCCTGGGCGAGTTGCGCGTGGGCCTGATCCACGGGCGCATGAAGCCTGCCGAGAAGGCGGCGGTGATGGCCGAGTTCAAGCAAGGCAACCTGCAGTTGCTGGTAGCCACCACCGTGATCGAGGTGGGCGTCGACGTGCCCAATGCAAGCCTGATGATCATCGAGAACCCCGAGCGCCTGGGCCTGGCCCAGTTGCACCAACTGCGCGGCCGGGTCGGCCGAGGCAGCGCCGCCAGCCACTGTGTACTGCTTTACCATCCACCGCTGTCGCAGATCGGCCGCGAACGCCTGGGCATCATGCGTGAAACCAACGACGGCTTCGTGATCGCCGAGAAAGACCTGCAACTGCGTGGCCCGGGCGAAATGCTCGGTACCCGCCAGACCGGCCTGCTGCAGTTCAAGGTGGCCGACCTGATGCGCGACGCCGACCTGCTGCCGGCCGTGCGCGACGCCGCCCAGGCCCTGCTCGCACGCTGGCCGGACCACGTCGGCCCGCTGCTCGACCGCTGGCTGCGCCATGGGCAACAATATGGCCAGGTGTGACGTAGCTCCCATGTCGACACGGGCTGGCGCCCTCAAGCCGGCTATACTTGCCGCTGAAAAAATACTGGATACAGACCATGACTGAAGTTGCCCTGGACACCGCAACCCCCCGCACACCGTCTGTTATCCGGCAGTTGCTCGACAAGGTGGGCATTGCCTACCGCGAGGTGCTTGATCACCCGCAGCTGCCGTCCGACGCCAGGGTTCAGGCCGTGCTGCTCGACGATGAGGTCGGCGCATTGATGGTGTTGTTCCCGCAGAGCCAGCTGCTGGACCTGAGCCACCTGACCGAAATGACCGGGCGCAAGCTCACGGCCGTGCCGCTCGAGCGCCTTGAGCAGATGCTCAAGAAACATGGCCTGACGATCCTGCCGGCGATCCCGGCGCTCACCAGTTCACCCTGCCTGTACGAAGAGCGCCTGCTCACGCCGCCGGCCCTGCTGATCCATTCCGGGCACCCCGGCCTGTTGCTGGAAATCCAGCGCAACGACTTCAAGCAGATGCTGACCAAGGCCAGCGCCGGCCACTTCGGTGTGTTGCTGAGCAGCATCCAGCCCAACCTCGACCGTCCTGCCGACGACCGCGCCGAAATCACCCAGGCAGTGCAGGCGTTCACGGCGCGGCGTATCCAGCAGCGCCTGGAATCGACCATCGAGATCCCGCCCCTGGCCGAGACTGCGCAGAGGATCATCAAGCTGCGGGTCGACCCCAACGCCACCATCCACGACATCACCGGCGTGGTCGAGACCGACCCTGCGCTGGCCGCCCAGGTAGTCAGTTGGGCCGCCTCGCCGTACTACGCCTCGCCGGGCAAGATCCGCTCGGTAGAGGACGCCATCGTGCGCGTGCTGGGCTTTGACCTGGTGATCAACCTGGCCCTGGGCCTGGCGCTGGGCAAGACCCTGAGCCTGCCCAAGGACCACCCGCAGCAGACCACGCCGTACTGGCAGCAGTCGATCTACACCGCCGCGGTGATCGAAGGCCTGACCCGCGCCATGCCACGGGCCGAGCGCCCGGAATCGGGCCTGACCTACCTGGCCGGGCTGCTGCACAACTTCGGCTACCTGTTGCTGGCCCACGTGTTCCCGCCACACTTCTCGCTGATCTGCCGCCACCTGGAGGTCAACCCGCACCTGTGCCACAGCTACGTCGAGCAGCACCTGCTGGGCATCAGCCGCGAGCAGATCGGCGCCTGGCTGATGCGCTTCTGGGACATGCCCGAAGAACTGGCCACGGCCCTGCGCTTCCAGCACGACCCGCACTACGCGGGCGATCATTGCGCCTTCCCCAACCTGGTGTGCCTGGCGGTGCGCCTGCTGCGCGCACGCGGCATCGGCTCGGGGCCGGACGAATGCATCCCCGACGAGTTGCTGGAGCGCCTGAACATCAGCCGCGAAAAGGCCGAAGACGTAGTGAACAAGGTACTCGAAGCCGAATCGCTGCTGCGTGAACTGGCGTCGCAGTTCACACCGCATTGATCCACAGGCCTGGGCGTTGGGCTCAGGCCTTCTTTTTCCTGGGCTTGAGGTACTTCATCAGGCCCTGGAACCAGATCACCAGGGCCGGGTTGCCCTTGATCTGGATCGACTTGTCCTGAATGCCCTGCATGAACGCCAGCTGCTTGTTCTTCGCCTGCAGCGTGGCGAAGCCGTAGGCTGCGTCCTTGAAGGCAATCGCGAAGGCAGGCTCGGCGTGGGTACCGCCCTGGCTGGTGATGCGCTGGTGCTTCACGATGAAGTGGCGGGCGACCTTGCCGTCCAGGGTCTGCAGCTGGAACACCAGCTCCTTGTCCTGCAACTGTTGCTGGAAGGCCGGGGTGTTGCGGCTGGCCCTGGCCATCAGCAAGCCCATGGCCCAGAGCAGAAAGCGAAACTTCATAGGTGCCCCTAGGCGAAAAAGTGACTGAGTTGCGCAGTTTAGCTTTTTCGCGACCAAAGGCTACAGGCGTCTCTATTTTTCCTCGGCGGCAGCGGGTAGTGCATCCAGGCGCAACTGCACCCGCGCCGGGATCTTCTGCGCCGCGCCAGACTCACGCATCTGCTGTTGGTAACGCGCGTAGTACTGGCCCGCTTCGCGGGAGTTGCCGAAGGCCCAGAGGATGTCGGCAATGTTCAGTTGCAGCACCCGGCGTCCGTCGGCGAAGGGTTCGATGGCGCGGTAGATGCGCAGCACCAGGGCCGGATACCAGTCGTCGCCGATCAGGTAGCCCATGTCGTTGTAGCCGGGCACGTTGTCCTTCGGCGCGTGGCAGGCCATATAGGAATCCAGGCCCATGTACACCTCTTCGGCCAATATGGCGTGACGCCTGGGTATCTCGCGGTTCTCGCTGTCCTGCAGCAGGCCCGCCACCTTCGCAGGCTTCAGGGTTTGCAGCACGGTCGGCCAGGGGCCCTTGTAGTCGACCTGCCAGGTGCCGTTGTCCCAACGGCCGATGCAGTATTCGCCCAGCCGCGTCGCCAGTACGCAGCCAGTCTCCATCGACACCATGTCGCAGCGCAGGGTGGGCGGCGTGAACTGCCGCCCGGACTGGCGCAGACGGTGGAGCATCACCAGGCGGCCATCGGGCGATACCGCTGATGGGTTGCCATCGAGCGCATCACGCGCGAACTCGTGCGAATACAAGGTGAACCCCTGGCCATCGGCGCGTTGCCATTGCACCTTGTGGAAGCCGTTCTCTTCCACGCTCCAGTCCGAGAACAGCAACCTGGTCCCGCCCGCCCCTTCGAGGGTTTTTTCGGTGGGCGGCGCAGCCATCGCCATACCACCCAGCGAGAGTGACAAGGCGAAGGCGATGGCGTGGCGGATATGCTTCATTTCGAACCCTTGAGCGTGAGGTTGAGGAAGTAGCGTTGCAACTGCGCATCGACACCGATGGCCAGCAGGCTCACGCCGCCTGAGAGCGCGGTGTAGAACAGTGCCCGCAGTGGATGATCCGGCATCAGGTAGAAGCCGATGATCGCCACCATGAACACGGTGGCCTGCACCTTGCCCCACACGCGTGGCAACAAGGCGATCAGCAGGTTCATGCCGGCAAAGAACCAGAACACCAGGTACATGGCCAGACCGATCGACACCCCGCGCGAGGTCAACCCACCGGCGTACTGCTTGTACCAGCCGACCAGCGTGCCGTTGAGCGCCACATAGGCGGCCACGGCAAACAGGTGCACCACCACCGGCAGCACCCAGCGCCGCAACTGACGGCTGGTGACCGGGCTGTCGGCACGCCAGTGCTCGGGCAGCGCCGTGAGTTCGGGGGCTGGCTGTCCGTGGGTCTCGATGTAGGCCAGGTACTCGACCCACGCGGCAGGTGCCGCATTGCGCAGCAGGTACACCTGCTGACGGGGCTTGGGAAGCCGGCTCCAGAACGGCCACCAGCAAAAGCGCCAGTACTGTTCGAAGTCGCCCTGCAGGCTGCCCAGACCGCTCGGATCAAGCTCGGGAAAGCTCTGCCAGGGGGCTGGCGGTGTCAGCGCGGGGTCGTCCAGACACTCGCGCCAGTTTTGTGCTACAGGCATGGTTGGGCCTCGTCGGCGCGTGCGCCCTGTCTGATCATTTGCCGGGCATTGAAGTCAGCCCAATCTGCGCCATGCGCTGCCGCCTCGGTGTAGCACGCCAGCGCCCGCGAACGTTGTACCGGGGCAATCTCGCCGCGCGCATACACGCTACCCAGTTCGTTGAAGGCATTACCCAATCCAAGGGCCGCTGATTGACGCAAAGCCCTCAAGGCCTTCTGCGGGTGGCGGCAGATATTGTCAGGGGGGCGCGGCGCGCCCTCGTCACAATAGAAATTGGCCAGCAGCAGCGCGGCCTCGGGCACGGTGGCCGCCGAGGTGAGCAGCAGCTGTTCGAGGCGCTCGTTGGTCAGGCGTGGCGCCATACCCGACAGGCTGATGGCCGCAGCGCCGTAGGCGCCCTCGGCAGAGCCCTGGGCGGCAGCATCGAGGTAGCTGTTGAGCGCGGCCAGGAGTAGTTGATCGTCCAGCGGAGCGTCCGCGTCCATGCCCATCCGCTCGTATTCCTTGCCGCGCAGCAGCGCACGCTGGCCCCGCTGAGCAGTATCGACAGACGTGAGTGCAATCATCGGCGCCCAGTCCTCGAACCGCTCGAGGGTCCAGCACCCTGCCTGCTCGAAGATGAACGCCTGCAGCACTTCGCCGCGCTGGTCGCGCAGGTACACCCTGTCAGGCAGCACGATTTCACGTACCCGCCCGTTCGCCACCACCCGCGCCATGGACAACTGCGTCAGGTCCGACGGCATGCCCTGCTCGCTCAGCGTGGGCGCGGCAAAGGCGTGCTGCAGCTCGGTGCTTTCTGCAAACGCATTGAAAAACGTGGTGAAATCCTGACTCGGACAGCTGGGCGCAGCCTGAACGCCCACGCTCATCAGCAGCAGCGCCAGCAGGATCACAGGCATGGCTGGCGCTCATCGACGACGACACCCCGGTCGGTCAGGCGCTGAGCGTCGACCTGCACCGCGTCCTCGCCCTGCCTGATTGCCTGTTGATAACACGCCAGTGCCCGAGCAGGCTGAGCGGGCGTGATGGCACCTCGCTCATAGGCCAGACCCAGTTCCTTGAACGCCGCCTCGCCGCCCGATGCCGCCCACCGACGCAGCGCTTGCAACGCCTTTTGCGGGTGCAGGCAGGTACCTTCGGGTTGGGGCTCGCCCTCATCGCAATAGAAGGTGGCAAGAAACGAGCCTGCCGGGGGATACGTATCCACGGCGCCGTCCAGCAGCTGCTCGATGCGCGCATTGCTCAGCCGCGGCGCCATGCCAGAGAGGCTGAGCGCCGCAGCCCTGTAAGCTCCCGTGCTCGAGCCCTGCTGTGCTGCGTCGAGGTAGCTGTTGAGCGCGGCGACGTGCAACTGCGGATCGACAGGATCCACGCCGTTGGCCATCGCCTCATAGGCGTCCCCGCGCAGCTGGGCTTGTGCGCCCGGCCCTGCGATGCCGAGGCGCAGCGCGGCAGCGGGCGACCAGTCTTCTACACGCGTCAGGGTCCAGCAATCGGCCCGGGTGAAGATGAACGCCTTGAGGGTCAGCCCAAGCTGATCGCGCACATACACGCGGTCTGGTAGCTGGATGTCGACTACCAGCTGGTTGGCGGCCAATTGGGTGGCCGACAGCCATGAGAGGTCCGGATGCAGGGCCGGCTCCAGTTTGCGCACGGCCAGTTGCGGCTCATTGGGGCCGCGATACACGCGCTGTTGCACCAGGGTGTGCGCAGTAAATGCCGTTTGAACCGCTGTGTCCTCGGCAAACGCCTCGACAAACGCGGGAAAGTCACCCTCAGGGCAAGCGGGTGCGGCCTTCGCGCACGCGCTCGCCAGCAAACCGGCCATCAGCATCAGAACATTCCATTTCATGGGCGGTACACCGGCGGCGGATTGATGTAGTACTCGGTTTGCGTGCAGGGGTAGTCGCTGACCCACACCAGCCACAGCCACAAGTCCCAGATATAGCGCACCAGATGCTCGGGCTTGCGGCAGCGGGCCTGGTCTTCGGCGACCTCGTAATCGGTATTGGCGATGAAGCTGTTCAGCCAGTGCGGTTCCCATTGAGGCATGGCGATGTCGAAATGGCGGTCAGCCTTGTAGAAGGTGATCCAGTAGATCCCCACTTTGCCTTCGTCTTCGAAGTCGCGCATATCCAGTGACTGCAGGTCATACAGCGGCGTGCGCCATACCTCGCCAGGGCGCTCGCGATCGGTCACGCGCAGGTAGCCCATGCCGCCGAACGGTATCAGCCAACTGCGTGCTGGCACGTTCTGGAAGCGGTAGCGACCCGACTCGCTGACGAACGACGTACCACCAGGGGCCTGGAGCAACGCGTGAATCTGCAGACCGATCCACGCCGCAACGCCAAGCACGACCAGCCAGCGCCACAGTTGCTGCTTTACCGTCGGCCTGCTCATTTACGCCTCAGCCCGTGCGAGGCCAGCACCGCCGCCAGGCTCAGGCCGCCTGCCAGGCAACTGAAGAAGTACGCCCGCACCGGGTGCTCCGGCAGCAGCCACCACAGGATCAGCGCCACCTGCGCCGCCACCAGCCAGTACTTGAGCTTCCAGTTGGTCAACAGGGGCAGCACCCCATTGAGCGGCACGAACACCCACATCACCAGGAACACGATGCTGCCGGAGGCCACGCCTCGGGCGGTGAAGCCGCCGTAGTAGCCCTTGTACCAGTCCACCGCGATGTCGTTGAGCACCCCATACAGCACGATCGCCAGCAGGTGCAGGGGGATATTGATCAGCAATTGTCGCTTCATTGCAGCGGCGTTCCTTGTAGCGCATTGCACCAGCTGCGCACATCATCCCGGTCGAACGCCGGGCACTGATTGTCCTTGGCGATGTAGCGGTAGGGATGGGCCGGCTCGTAGGTGAAGTGGTAGTAGTAGTGGTCGTCCTCGCCGTACAGCCAGTAGTTCGAGGAGCCCTGGGAAACCTGAGAGGGCTCGAAGGTGAACAGCGAGGACTGGGGCGGGATGAAGTTGTCACGGTCCATCAGCAGCATGAACAGGTTGCCAGGCAGAGGCGTCGTCAGCCCAATAGCCAGCGCGGCCACCACCAGCAAGCCGATGCACACCTTCATCACGGCACCTGGGTATTCATGCAGTACGTACCCACCCCGTGCAGCAACACCACGCCAAGCAGGCAGGCGAGCGTGAGCACGCGTACCCACAGGGTGTTGCGCCGACGTTCGCTGAGGTTAAGCAGCAGCGCCAGCAGGCAAAGGATCGCCAGGCTGCCGAACAGGTTGCTGTCGGCCAGGCCTGCCAGGTAATTCTTCAGTTCAAGGTCCATTGCACAGGCGCCTTTGCGCGGCCAGCAGCAGCGCGACGAGGAAGACGAAAAAGTAGCCTGCACCCAGCAGGTACGGGAGAAAGGCCAGCCACATCAGCATCATGCCCAGGCCGACGATGCGCCCCATCAGCAGATAGACCAGGCCATACAGCACCCAGGGCAATGCGTAGAACGGGATGCACAACACAGGCGCCCACCACAGGCGGCTGGGTGCCAGGTGCAATCGACGACTGGCCCACAGCGCGAACAAGGGGTAGCCCAGCAGGCCGAAGCCAAGCAGGTGGATCTGCACAAACTGTTCGAAATGGGTCACCTGCAGACCGTACTGGTAGGCCTCCAGGCCCAGCAGCGTGACCAGGCAGACCCAGGGCAGCCACAGGTAGATGCGATAGGGAGGCGTACAGCTCACGGGCGCGAGCCGACAGGTTCGATACGTGACGAGTGGATCATGCCGCTCCCTCCCTGGAACACCGCCGCGCGGTGTCGGCGGCGGCGTATGCTAGTCACAAGCGCAGGGGACGGCAACCGAAAGCGGCGCGCCCTTCGCTGGCAAGCCAGCTCCCACCGGTGCGCCACTGTTCTTGAGGGCAGCGATGTAACTGTGGGAGCTGGCTTGCCAGCGAAGGGGCCGACGCACAAACAAAAACGGGCACCGCTTGGGGTGCCCGCTTTTCGACACAGTCAGTGGCCCGCGCCCTTACGGATTGACGCTGTCCTTGAGGAACTTGCCTGGCTTGAACGCAACGGTATTGCTGGCCTTGATCTTCACCGGCTCACCGGTTTGCGGGTTCTTGCCGGTGCGCGCACCACGATGACGCTGCAGGAACGTGCCGAAACCCACCAGCGTCACGCTGTCTTTCTTGTGCAGAGCTGCGGTGATTTCTTCTAGCACCGCATTGAGCACGCGGTTGGCCTGCTCCTTGGTAAGGTCGGCCTTCTCGGCAATGGCTGCAGCGAGTTCTGGTTTACGCATGGTGAAGCCCCTCTGACGGAATTTTTTGTTGTTATGCCGTGCTGCCTTCGCGGCAGCGCCTAAGGCACCGCAGGCTCTAAACTGCGGCAGACGGGTGTGAGAATGGCACGCCGCCAAGGGCCGCGCCAGTCTCTGGGCGGCCATTGTGCGGGCAAAAGCAGGGTATATCCGACAGAACGACAGCTATTTACGCCAACAACGGTGGAAGCTGACGGTTGAACGCCAGCTTTTCCATTACCGCCGCACCGGTCAGGGCATAGCCCAGCAGGTTGCCATCGGCGTCATGGCACAGCACTTTCAGGTCGGCGCCCTGCCCTTCGACCCGCCACTGGCCTTCACGACCACGCGGTGGCGGCGAGACCACCAGTGGGCACACCGGCGTCTTCACGGTGATCGGCATCGGCCCGTAGCTCACCGCCGTCGGGTTGCCGACCAGGGTTTGCGCCAGTGCACGGGCGCAGTTCATCAGTGGCATCACGTACAGCAGGTTGAGGCCATCGACCTCGGCGCAGTCGCCCAGCGCATGGATATTGGCGTGGGAGGTGCGCAAATGACGGTCGACCATCACCCCACGGTTGACCTGCAGCCCCGCTGCCGCCGCGAGGTCGATGCGCGGGCGCAGGCCGATGGCCGACACCACCAGGTCGCAGGCGATCACGCTGCCGTCGGACAGGTGCGCCTCCAGACCATCGGCCATGTGCTGCAGGCGGGTCAGCACCGGGCCCAGGTGAAAACGCACGCCCAGCCCTTGCAGGCCGGCCTGTACAGCGGCGGCGGCAGCCGGGTGCAGCAGGGTCGGCATGACCTGCTCGCAAGGCGCGACCACATCGATGTCGAAACCGCCCAGGTGCAGGTCGTTGGCAAACTCGCAGCCGATCAGCCCGGCCCCCAGGATCAGTACCCGGCGCTTGCCAGCGGCGGCGCTGCGAAAGCGCGCATAGTCCTCAAGGTCGTTGATGGGGAAGATCGCATCCCCCGCATCGCCCTCTACCGGTACCCGCACGGTTTCGGCGCCCCAGGCCAGCACCAGGTCGCGGTAGCGCACCTGCTCCTCGCCGACCCACAGGCGCTGGTGGCCGGGGTCGATGCCGCTGATGCGGGTATGGGTGTGTACCTGGGCCTTGAGCTGCTCGGCCATGGCGCCGGGCTCGGCCATGCTCAGGCCATCGGCGTCCTTGTGCTTGGCAAAGCCGGTGGACAGCATCGGCTTGGAGTACGAGCGGCCATCATCGGCGCTGATCAGCAGCAACGGCGTGTCGCCGTCGAGCTTGCGAAATTCACGGGCGAGGTTGTAGCCCGCCAGCCCTGTCCCGACTATCACCACCGGATCGGTCATGCCCTGCCTCCTCTACCCAGTACAAAAATTGATCAGTTGATCTCGATCATCTCGAAATCCATCTTGCCCACGCCGCAATCCGGGCACAGCCAGTCTTCAGGCACGTCCTGCCACAGGGTACCGGGCGCGATGCCGTCATCCGGCCAGCCGTCGGCTTCGTTGTAGATCAGCCCGCACACCACACACTGCCACTTTTTCATGATCGTTCTCCTCGCTTAAATCAGACGCACACCGGTCGTGATCATTACAGTCTTGGCGCTGCATGGATCGTCAGGGGGCTTTGTACTGAGGCTGGTGGCACGATGCAAGTCGCAACCTGCAAACATGCTAAGCTCGGCGCCTCACTGGCTTGTAACCGCATACCGACCGTGCCGTACGAAACCTCGCAAGTGCCCGCCCTCACATGGCTCGAGCAGCAATCGCCGCTGGCCGACAGCGTCGACCCGCTGACCCGCGACTGGTTGTTCGACCAGGGCTCGCTGACCCGCCGCCTGACCCGATTGTCCGCCGATCACTTCAGTGTGACCCCCTTGTACGAAGGCTGGCAGCCGCTGCGCACCGACGAGTGCACGCGCCTTGGGCTGGCGCCGGGCAGCGAAGGCTGGGTACGCGAGGTGTACCTGCGCGGGCACGGCCAGGCGTGGGTGTACGCGCGCAGTGTGGCGGCGCGCAGCGCCTTGCAGCAGGGCGGCCTGGACATGGAGGCGCTGGGCAGCCGTTCACTGGGCGAGCTGCTGTTCTGCAGCCCAGGCTTTGTACGCCAGGCCATCGAGGTGTGCCATTACCCGGCCGCCTGGCTGCCGGCCGAGCAGCGCCATGACGGCCTGTGGGCACGCCGCTCGCGCTTCGATCAGGGCGCGCTGAGCATCCTGGTGGCCGAGATCTTCCTGCCCGCCCTGTGGCAGGCCACCGACACCCGCCTGGAGGACCGCTGATGTACCTGAGCCTGCTCAAGTCGCTGAACCGCCTGCACCCCAGGGCCTGGGACTTCATCCAGCTGAGCCGCATGGACAGACCGATCGGCATCTACCTGCTGCTGTGGCCGACCCTGACAGCCGTGTGGATCGCCGCCAAGGGCTCGCCCAGCGTGGCCAACGTGCTCATTTTCGTGCTGGGCGTGGTGCTGATGCGCGCTGCCGGCTGCGCCATCAACGATTTCGCCGACCGCAAGGTCGACGGCCACGTCAAACGCACCGCCGAACGCCCGCTGGCCGCCGGCAGGATCAGCGGCCGCGAGGCGCTGGTGCTGTTCGCGATTCTGCTCGGCGTGAGTTTTGCCCTGGTGCTGTGCACCAATGCACAGACCGTGTGGCTGTCGTTCGGCGCGGTGGCGCTGGCGGCCTGCTACCCGTTCATGAAGCGCTATACCTACTATCCACAGGTGGTGCTGGGCGCTGCGTATTCATGGGGCATTCCCATGGCCTTTACCGCGGCCACCGGCGAGCTGCCGGCCATCGCCTGGCTGCTGTACATCGCCAACCTGCTGTGGACCGTGGGCTACGACACCTACTACGCCATGGTCGACCGCGACGACGACCTGAAGATCGGGGTCAAGTCCACCGCGATCCTGTTCGGCGAGGCCGACCGCACCATCATCCTGACCTTGCAGTTGCTGTCGCTGGGCTGCCTGCTGATGGCCGGCAACCGTTTCGAGCTGGGCGGCGGGTTCCACCTCGGGCTGGTGGGCGCGGCGCTGTGCTTTGCCTGGGAATACTGGTCGACCCGCAGCCTGGAGCGCGACGCCTGCTTCAAGGCCTTCCTGCACAACCACTGGGCCGGCCTGCTGGTGTTCATCGGCGTGGTGCTCGATTACGCCCTGCGCTGACCACCGTGCGGCAGCCAGCGCAACCTCACGGGGTCAAGGCTTGGCGACGTGCCACACGTCTTTCATGCCGTCGCCGGTCATGTCGCCACCTTGCTTGTCCTTGACGAAGGTGTAGAGCGGCTTGCCGTCGTAGGCCCACTGCATCGAGCCGTCATCACGCGTGATCTGCGTCCACTTGCCGTCAGCTTTTTCGCCGCTCTTGGCCATCAACGGCGGCCAGTTCTTCGCGCACTCGCCATTGCACATGGACTTGCCACCGGCATCCTTGTCAAAGGTGTAGAGCGTCATGCCGGCATGATCCACCAGCATGCCGCCCTTCTCCATGGCATGATCGGCCAGGGCCAGGCCCGGTAGCGCCAGGGCAGTCACGAGGGCCATCCAGTTCAGCGTATGTCGTGTCATTGGACTCACCGTTTTTGGTGATGGGTGGGAGCTAAAGCCTAGCTCAGCCAAGGAATGTTGCCGCCCACCCACACGACCTGTCACACGACTGCAATAATTCCGTTATCTAATGCGGGCCAAGACACCTGAATGGGAAGAGGTTTGAGCATGGTTGGCAGGAACATTCTGATCGTTGACGACGAAGCGCCGATTCGCGAGATGATCGCCGTTGCATTGGAAATGGCCGGCTATGACTGCCTGGAGGCGGAGAACTCGCAGCAGGCCCATGCCATCATCGTCGACCGCAAGCCCGACCTGATCCTGCTCGACTGGATGCTGCCCGGCACCTCGGGCATCGAGCTGGCGCGACGCCTCAAGCGCGACGAACTGACCGGTGACATCCCGATCATCATGCTCACCGCCAAGGGTGAGGAAGACAACAAGATCCAGGGCCTGGAAGTCGGCGCCGACGACTACATCACCAAGCCGTTCTCGCCGCGCGAACTGGTGGCCCGGCTCAAGGCCGTACTGCGCCGCGCAGGCCCCGGCGACAGCGAGGCGCCGATCGAAGTCGGCGGCCTGCTGCTCGACCCGATCAGCCACCGCGTGACCATCGACGGCAAGCCGGCCGAAATGGGCCCTACCGAATACCGCCTGCTGCAGTTCTTCATGACCCACCAGGAGCGCGCCTACACCCGTGGCCAACTGCTCGACCAGGTGTGGGGCGGCAATGTGTATGTGGAGGAGCGCACGGTCGACGTGCATATCCGCCGCCTGCGCAAGGCGTTGGGTGAAGCCTACGAAAATCTGGTACAAACCGTGCGCGGTACGGGCTACCGGTTCTCGACCAAGAGCTGAACCGCTGCATATCGCCAAGGCAATTGAAAGGACGCGTCGTTAATTGAACCAGAACTGGCATGGCACCCTGATTCGCCACATGCTGCTGCTGACCACCGTCTGCCTGCTGGCCGGGCTGGTCAGCGGCTACTACGGCTGGAGCCTGGCCATCGGCCTTGCGGCCTACCTGGGCTGGACCCTCAAGCAACTGCTGCGCCTGCACGAATGGCTGCGCCAGCACAAGCCCGACGAAGCCCCTCCCGATGGCTACGGCCTGTGGGGCGAAGTGTTCGACAGCATCTACCACCTGCAACGTCGCGACCAGCGCGTGCGCGGCCGCTTGCAGGCGGTGATCGACCGTGTGCAGGAATCCACCGCCGCGCTCAAGGATGCGGTGATCATGCTCGACAGCGACGGCAACCTGGAGTGGTGGAACCGCGCCGCCGAAACCCTGCTGGGCCTCAAGACCCCGCAGGACAGCGGCCAGCCAGTGACCAACCTGGTGCGCCACCCACGCTTCAAGGAGTACTTCGAGCAGGAGAACTACCTCGAGCCGCTGGAAATCCCCTCGCCCATCAATGACCGCCTGCGCGTGCAGTTGCACATCACCCGCTACGGCAACAACGAACACCTGATGCTGGTGCGCGATGTCACCCGCATTCACCAGCTCGAGCAGATGCGCAAGGACTTCGTCGCCAACGTGTCCCACGAGCTGCGTACCCCGCTGACCGTGATTGCCGGCTACCTGGAAACCCTGCTCGACAACGTCGAAGAGGTCAACCCGCGCTGGGTCCGCGCCCTGACCCAGATGCAGCAGCAGGGCGTGCGCATGCAGACCCTGCTCAACGACCTGCTGCTGCTGGCCAAGCTGGAAGCCACCGACTACCCCTCCGACAACCAGCCGGTGCCCATCGATGCGCTGCTGCAGTCGATCAAAAGCGACGCCCAGGCGCTTTCCGGCCAGCGCAACCAGCGCATCAGCCTGGAGGCCGAGCCGGGCATCCGCCTCAAGGGCAGCGAGGCGGAGCTGCGCAGCGCGTTCTCCAACCTGGTGTTCAACGCGGTCAAGTACACCCAGGACGAAGGCCAGATCCGCATCCGCTGGTGGGCCGACGAACAGGGCGCGCACCTGAGCGTGCAGGACTCGGGCATCGGCATCGACCCCAAGCACCTGCCCCGCCTGACCGAGCGTTTCTACCGCGTGGACTCCAGCCGCAACTCCACCACCGGCGGCACCGGCCTGGGCCTGGCGATCGTCAAGCACGTGCTGTTGCGCCATCGTGCGCGCCTGGAAATCAGCAGCGTGCCGGGCCACGGCAGCACCTTCACCTGCCATTTCGCACCTATCCAGGTAGCGCCGCGCGCGACCGCCTGAGCTGCAGCCCTTTAAATTTGTGCGGTCAGCCGCTACATTGGCTGACTCGCGCCAGCCCCTGCTGGCATTGCTGCATTCCCTTTGCTCAGAAGACGGACCCCGTAAAACCCCATCATGGACCCTTCCCCTGGTATCACCCTCGCGTCACTGTTCGCCGATTTCGGCATGATTCTTTTTGCTCTGCTGCTGGTTCTGCTCAACGGATTCTTCGTTGCGGCCGAGTTCGCCATGGTCAAGCTGCGCTCGACCCGGGTGGAATCGATTGCCGAGAAGAACGGCTGGCGCGGGCACATCCTGCGCACCGTGCACAGCCAGCTCGACGCCTACCTGTCGGCCTGCCAGCTGGGCATCACGCTGGCCTCGCTGGGCCTGGGCTGGGTTGGCGAGCCGGCCTTTGCGCACCTGCTCGAGCCGCTGCTGGCGGCGGTGGGCGTGCAATCACCCGAAGTCATCAAGGGTGTGTCGTTCTTCAGCGCCTTCTTCGTGATTTCCTACCTGCACATCGTGGTCGGCGAGCTGGCGCCCAAGTCCTGGGCGATCCGCAAGCCCGAGCTGCTGTCGCTGTGGACGGCGGTGCCGCTGTACCTGTTCTACTGGATGATGTACCCGGCCATCTACCTGCTCAACGCCAGCGCCAACACCATCCTGCGCATTGCCGGCCAGGGTGAGCCCGGCCCGCACCACGAGCACCACTACAGCCGCGAAGAGCTCAAGCTGATCCTGCACTCCAGCCGTGGCCAGGACCCCAGCGACCAGGGCATGCGCGTCTTGGCCTCGGCCGTGGAGATGGGCGAACTGGAAGTGGTCGACTGGGCCAACTCGCGCGAAGACATGGTCAGCCTGGATGCCAACGCGCCGCTCAAGGAAATCCTCGCGATGTTCCGCCGCCACAAGTTCAGCCGCTACCCGGTGCTCGACGCCCAAAGCGGCGAATTCGTCGGCCTGCTGCACATCAAGGACCTGCTGCTGGAGCTGGCCGCGCTGGACCACCTGCCCGAGTCGTTCAACCTGGCCGAGCTGACCCGCCCGCTGGAGCGGGTGTCGCGGCACATGCCGCTGTCGCAGTTGCTGGAACAGTTCCGTAAAGGTGGCGCGCACTTCGCCCTGGTCGAAGAGGCTGACGGCAAGGTGATCGGCTACCTGACCATGGAAGACGTGCTCGAAGTACTGGTGGGCGACATCCAGGACGAACACCGCAAGACCGAACGCGGCATTCTCGCCTACCAGCCTGGCAAGCTGCTGGTGCGCGGTGATACACCGCTGTTCAAGGTCGAACGCCTGCTCGGCGTGGACCTGGACCATATCGAGGCCGAAACCCTCGCGGGCCTGGTCTACGAGACGCTCAAGCGCGTGCCGGAAGAGGAAGAAGTGCTGGAAGTCGACGGCCTGCGCATCATCATCAAGAAGATGAAAGGGCCCAAGATCGTGCTGGCCAAGGTGCTCAAGCTCGATTGAGTCGCCTCACGGGTTGCCGGCGGTAAAGCTCGGCAGCCCGCCGATGGGCTGGTTGAACTGGTACGGGATCGACTCCAGTGCCAGCCCCACGTTGCGCTGCACCACGAAATGCAGGTGCGGCCCGCTGCTGTTGCCGGTATTGCCGGACTTGGCCAGTGGCGTGCCATAGGCCACCCGCTGCCCCTCGCTGACCACCACCGACCCGCGCATCAGGTGCAGGTACACGCCCATGGTGCCGTCGGCATGCAGGATCCTCACGAAGTTGCCGGCCGGGTTGGTGCCGCGCCCGCTCTGGCTGTTCTCGGTCCTGATCACCACCCCTGCCCGCGCCGCGATGATCGGCGTGCCTTCAGGCATGGCGATGTCCATTGCGTAGCGGCCCTTGGGGCCGAAGTGGCTGTACTTGCCATTGGGGCCCTGGGTCAGACGAAACGGGCCGCCGCGCCAGGGGAACGGGTAGCGATAGGCCAGGCTGCGCTGCTGCGGGTTGCCCAGGGCGTAGTTGAACTGTTCACGATACCCCACCGGCTTGCCGCCCTGGCGCGCGGTGAGGGCCGTGAGCAGCAGCGTGGAGCGTGCCGGCACGACCCGCCTGACGATGCGCGGCGCCAGGTTCTGCACATTGTCCAGTCGCTCCAGGCGCAGCTCTACCTCGACCGGGGCATACAGCTGGTTGCGCGCACTGAAGCGCACGCCATTGGGGTATTTGCTGACCTGCAACTGCACCTGCTGGCCCAGCTGCTCGACCATGCGATCACGAAACACCAGTGCCCGGGCGCCGGGGCTGGGGCGGTCGGAGTAGGACACCACGCCCGAGGCGTCGGTGTTCTTGTAGATGGTCATGGCCCAGGATTGGCCGGCAACCAACAGCAAGGCGCAGAACAGCAGCAGGTGTGGCGGCATGAGTAGTGGCCATCTGACAGGTTAGCTCTGGGCAAGCCTAGCAGGTGAACGTGGCGAGGGTGTGGCTGGGCGGGTTACAGCGCATGTCGCACGATCAACGGTGTGCCCTTCGCTGGCAAGCCAGCTCCCACAGGGCTGGGTGTACACCGCAAAACCCTGTGGGAGCTGGCTTGCCAGCGAAGAGGCCAGCACAGGCAACAAAGGCCTGTCAGGCCCCCGGCACGAAGTGCTTCTGCGCCGTACCGCGGGCAATCAGGCGCGACAGGTAGTCGAGCTTCTGCGCGTCCTGGTCGACAAAGCGGAACGTCAGCTGCAGCCAGTCGCTGTCAGGCTTGGACTCCACCGCCACGACCGCATGCAGGTAGCCGTTGAGGCGCGCGATCTCGGCGTTGTCGCCCTGTTCCAGGTCCAGTACCGCGCCTTCCAGGATCTGCGGCAGCACGTCGCCACGGCGCACCACCAGCAAGGCTTCCTTCAGGCTCAAGGCCTTGATCATGCACGCCTGGTTACCGCTCGACAGGCGCAGTTGACCTTGCCCACGGCCCGACGACGGTGCGGCCTTGGCGGTCCCCGGCTGCGGTGCATTGATCAACGGCTTGGCCGCCGCTACCGGCGCTGCAGCGGTTGCCGGGCGCACGGTCTCGGCCTTGCCGCCGGTCAACGCCGACAACGAGTCGTTGGCGAACGCCGAGGTGGCACGGGTCGGCGCGCTGGCCAGCAAGGTATCGAGCTTGCCCGACTTGGTCAGCGCCTTCTTCACCTTGGTCAGCAACTGTTCGTTGGTGAACGGCTTGCCGACAAAGTCCGAAACGCCGGCCTGGATCGCCTGCACCACGTTTTCCTTGTCGCCACGGCTGGTCACCATGATGAACGGCATGGCCTTGAGCGCTTCCTGCTGACGGCACCAGGTCAGCAGTTCCAGGCCCGACATCTCGGGCATTTCCCAGTCGCACAGCACCAGGTCGAAACGTTCACGCTCCAGCAACACCTGGGCCTTGCGGCCGTTGACCGCGTCCTCGATGACGATGCCGGGGAAATAATTGCGCAGACACTTTTTAACCAGGTCACGGATAAACGGCGCGTCATCCACGACCAGAACACTGACTTTACTCATCGCCACTCCTTCAAGACCCGGCTAGCATAACGTTGACTGATGGCCATTTGCCAAAACTTCGGTCACGCCGGGACTCAGATTATTCGTTCGCGGGTGCCTGCTGTTGCGCTGCCGCAAACGAAAACGCCCGGCCAAGGCCGGGCGTTCATTCTCGGGGCAGTCTTACTTATCGTCAGATTTGCCCGGAACATTAGCCTTTTCGCCCGTGCCCTCGACCTCTTGCTTCATGCGCGCCAGGCCCAGGTGACGCACGTCGGTGCCGCGCACCAGGTAGATCACCAGCTCCGCGATGTTGCGCGCGTGGTCGCCGATACGCTCCAGCGAACGCAGGGCCCAGATCACGCTCAGTACCCGCGAAATCGAACGCGGGTCTTCCATCATGTAGGTCACCAGCTCGCGCAGGGCGGTCTTGTACTCGCGGTCGATGGTCTTGTCGTACTGCGCCACCGACAGCGCCAGGTCGGCGTCGAAACGGGCAAATGCATCGAGCGCATCACGCACCATGTTGCGCACCTGGTCGCCGATGTGGCGCACCTCGACGTAGCCGCGCGGCGACTCGCCCTCCTCGCACAGCTGGATGGCGCGGCGGGCGATCTTGGTGGACTCGTCGCCGATGCGCTCCAGGTCGATCACCGACTTGGAAATGCTGATGATCAGGCGCAGGTCGGACGCTGCCGGCTGACGCCGGGCCAGGATGCGTACGCACTCCTCGTCGATGTTGCGCTCCATCTGGTTGATCTGCTCATCGACCTCGCGCACCTGCTGGGCCAGGCCCGAATCGGCCTCGATCAGCGCGGTGACCGCGTCGTTGACCTGCTTCTCGACCAGCCCGCCCATGGCCAGGAGGTGGCTGCGCACTTCCTCGAGCTCGGCGTTGAATTGCTGGGAGATGTGATGGGTAAGGCTGTCTTTGTCGATCATGAAGAATCCTTGGAGCGTCCGGTGAGGTGCGCTCGAGCGCAGTGATCAGTCGTTGCTGCAACCGGGCCTAGCCGTAGCGACCGGTAATGTAGTCTTCGGTCTGCTTCTTCGCCGGGTTGGTGAACAGGGTGTCGGTGTCACCGTATTCCACCAGCGTGCCCATGTACATGAACGCGGTGTAGTCCGAGACCCGTGCCGCCTGCTGCATGTTGTGGGTCACGATGACGATGGTGTACTTGGACTTGAGCTCGTAGATCAGCTCTTCGACCTTCAGCGTCGAGATCGGGTCGAGCGCCGAGCACGGCTCGTCGAGCAGCAGCACTTCAGGTTCGACCGCGATGGTACGGGCAATCACCAGACGCTGCTGCTGACCACCGGACAGCCCCAGCGCCGACTCGTGCAGGCGGTCCTTGACCTCCTCCCACAGCGCCGCGCCCTTGAGTGCCCATTCCACGGCCTCATCCAGTACACGTTTCTTGTTGATGCCCTGGATGCGCAGGCCGTACACCACGTTCTCGTAGATGGTCTTGGGGAACGGGTTGGGCTTCTGGAACACCATGCCGACGCGACGGCGCAGCTCGGCCACGTCCTCGCCCTTGCGGTAGATGTTGTTGCCGTCGAGGTTGATCGCGCCTTCCACCCGGCAACCGTCCACCAGGTCGTTCATGCGGTTGAAGGTGCGCAGCAGGGTCGACTTGCCGCAGCCCGACGGGCCGATGAAGGCGGTCACGCGCTGCTTGGGAATGTTCAGGCTGACGTCGAACAGCGCCTGCTTCTCGCCGTAGTACAGGCTCAGGCCGGGCACTTCGATGGCCACGGTCTCGTTGGCCAGCTGCAGGCTCTGCTTGGTACGACCCAGGGCCGACATGTCGATGCCGTGGGCGTGGGATTCATGCTGCATGGTCAGACTCCATACGCTATCAATTTCGTTTCATCGAGCCGCCCGGCGCTCGGCGCACAGGCGGCAGCGGCAATAAGGGTGTGTCAGGCGTCCAGCGCCTTGTACTTCTCGCGCAGGTGGTTACGGATCCACACCGCCGAAAGGTTGAGGGTGGCGATCACCATCACCAGCAGCAACGCGGTGGCGTATACCAGCGGCCGCGCAGCCTCGACGTTGGGGCTCTGGAAGCCGACGTCGTAGATGTGGAAGCCCAGGTGCATGATCTTCTGGTCCAGGTGCAGGTATGGGTAGTTGCCGTCCACTGGCAGCGACGGCGCCAGTTTCACCACACCCACCAGCATCAGCGGTGCCACTTCACCCGCAGCGCGGGCCACGGCCAGGATCATGCCGGTCATCATTGCCGGGCTGGCCATCGGCAGCACGATCTTCCACAGCGTCTCGGCCTTGGTGGCGCCCAGGGCCAGCGAGCCCTCGCGCACCGTGCGCGGGATCCGCGCCAGGCCTTCTTCGGTGGCCACGATCACCACCGGCACCGCCAGCAGCGCCAGGGTCAGCGAGGCCCACAGCAGCCCCGGTGTACCCAGGGTCGGCGCCGGCAGGGCTTCAGGGAAGAACAGCCGGTCGAGCGAGCCGCCCAGCACGTACACGAAGAAGCCCAGGCCGAACACGCCGTAGACGATCGCCGGTACACCCGCCAGGTTGTTCACCGCGATGCGGATCAGCCGGGTCACCGGGCCCTGACGTGCATACTCACGCAGGTAAACCGCCGCCAGCACGCCGAACGGGGTGACGATCACGGCCATGATCAAGGTCATCATCACGGTGCCGAAGATGGCCGGGAAAATCCCGCCTTCGGTGTTGGCTTCACGCGGGTCGTCGCTGAGGAACTCCCAGACCTTGGCAAAGTAGGTGCCCAGCTTGGTGAAGTAGCTCATGCCGTTGGGCTGGTAGGCGTGGACCACCTTGTCGAGGTTGATCTCGACTTCGCGGCCGTTGCCGTCACGCGCCACCAGGCTGTCGCGGCTGAAGTCCTGGTGCAGGCTGCCCAGGCGCTCCTCGATGGCCTTGTAGCGGTTGTTCAGCTCGGCGCGTTCGGCGTCCATGTCGGCTTGCGCGGTGGCGTCCAGCTTGCCTTCCAGCTCCAGCTTGCGCGCTTGCAGGCGCAGGCGCTCCAGGCCATGGTTGATGGCGCCGATGTCTTTCTTCTCGAGCTTCTGCAGCTCGCCGGCCAGGCCGTCGGCGCGCTTGAGGCGTGCCTGCAGCTCGTTCCAGGCGGCCTGCCCTTCGGCGACCACCTTGCCGTTTTCCTTGACGCTGACCAGGTAGCCGTAGAAGTTGCCCCACTCGCGGCGCTCCAGGGCAATCAGGTCGACCGGTTTCTGCTGGTCGACCAGCCAGTCGCCGACCACCCAGGAGAAGTCGCTGCCGTTGAGGTCGCGGTTACCGACCTTGATCAGCTCGCGGGTCATGAACTCCGGGCCGTTGTCGGGCACCGGCAGGCCGGCGCCCTTCAGACGCGCCAGCGGCACCTCTTCCTTCTGTACGACTTCACCGACCACGACGTGGCTGGCCTGGCCCGGCACGTTGTAGCTGGCCTGGATCAGGTCGGCCGGCCAGAAGTGCGCCAGGCCGCGCACGGCGATCACGGAGAGCAGACCGATGGTCATGATCACCGCAATGGCCACCGCGCCACCGCTTATCCAGACGCCGGGGGCGCCGCTCTTGAACCAGCTCTTGAGGGAATCCTTTTTCACGGATCTCTACCTTTCTATCAAAGCGACGAGTATTTCTTGCGCAGACGCTGGCGAATCAGCTCGGCCAAGGTGTTCATCACGAAGGTGAACATCAGCAGCACCAGCGCGGCGAGGAACAGCACGCGGTAATGACTGCCACCGACTTCCGATTCGGGCATCTCCACCGCGACGTTGGCCGCCAGGGTGCGCATACCTTCGAACAGGTTCATTTCCATGACCGGGGTGTTGCCCGTGGCCATCAGCACGATCATGGTTTCACCCACCGCACGGCCCATGCCGATCATCAGCGCCGAGAAGATACCCGGGCTGGCGGTCAGGATGACCACGCGGGTCAGGGTCTGCCACGGCGTGGCGCCCAGTGCCAGCGAGCCCAGGGTCAGGCTGCGCGGCACGCTGAAGACGGCGTCTTCGGCAATCGAGTAGATGTTCGGGATGACCGCAAAGCCCATGGCGATACCGACTACCAGGGCGTTGCGCTGGTCGTAGGTGATGCCCAGGTCATTGGTGATCCACAGGCGCATGTCGCCGCCGAAGAACCAGGCCTCCAGGAACGGGCTCATGGTCAGCGCGCCCCAGCCGGTAAACAGGATCACCGGAATCAGGATCGCCGCTTCCCAGCCATCCGGAACGCGCAGGCGCAACGACTCCGGCAGGCGGCTCCAGGCAAAGCCGGCCAGCAGGATGCCGAACGGCATCAGCAGGAACAGGCTGAACACACCCGGCAGGTGGCCTTCGAGGTACGGCGCCAGGAACAGGCCGGCGAAGAAACCGAGGATCACCGTCGGCATCGCCTCCATCAGCTCGATCACCGGCTTGACCTTGCGGCGCATGCCCGGGGCCATGAAGTAGGCGGTGTAGATCGCGGCGGCAATCGCCAGCGGTGCGGCCAGGATCATCGCGTAGAACGCGGCCTTGAGCGTACCGAAGGTCAGCGGCGAGAGGCTCAGCTTGGGCTCGAAGTCGGTGTTGGAGGCGGTCGACTGCCAGACATACTTGGGCTCGTCGTAGTTCTCGTACCAGACCTTGCTCCACAGCGCGCTCCAGGACACTTCCGGGTGCGGGTTGCGCAGGCTGGCCGGGATCAGCTTGCCGCCTTCCTCGACGATGATGCGGTTGGCCCGTGGCGACAGCGCCAGCACGCCGGCGCCTTCAGCCATCGGTTCGACCAGCAGGGTACGGTGCGCGGTGCTGTGGAACACGCCGAGCTTGCCGCTGGCGTCCAGCGCCACGAAGCCCTTGCGACGCTCCTCGGCATCGATCTGCACGATCGGCGCGCTGCCCATCTGGAAGGTACGGATCTTCTTGAAGCGCTGTTCGCCGTCTGGATCGCGGGCCATGAACCACTGCGCCAGGCCACCCTTGGAGTCACCGATGATCAGCGAGATGCCGCCCACCAGCTGGGTACTGGCCGTGACGTCGGTATTGGCGTCATCCAGCAGCTTGTAGCGACCGTTGAGGCTCTTGTCGCGCAGGCTGAACACATCGGCCTGGGCGCGCCCGTTGATCACGTACAGCCATTGCTGGCGCGGGTCGATGAAGATCGCCTTGACCGTCTCGGTCATCTGCGGCAGCTCGATGCGGTTCTGCTCGCTGGTGACTTCGCCGGTCATCATGTTTTCTTCGCGGCTCAGTTGCAGCACCTGCAACTGGGCGCCGCTGGAGCCGGCGACCACCAGCGTCTCGCCATTCACGTTGAGGCTGACGTGCTCGAGCGCGCGGCCGGCTTCACCGAGGGCGAACGGTTCCTGGCCATACGGGTAGTCGATGGCCGGGGTGATGGTCTTCTTGTTGTCCGGGTAGGTGATCTTGTAGCTGTGGCTGAACACCAGCGCCTGGCCGTTGGACAGGCCCAGCACGATCAGCGGGTTGCCCGGCTGGTCGGCACCGATCGAGGTCACCTGGGTACCGGCAGGCACCGGCAGCGCCACGCGGCTGAGCTCGGCACCGGTCTTGGTGTCGAAGAACAGCGCCTGGCCGTTGTCGGACACGCGCATGCCCACCAGATTCTGCTCTTCGAGCGCAATCATCAGCGGCTTGCCGGCGTCCTGGGTCAGCCAGGTCGGGGTGATGGCTTTCTTGGTGGTCAGTTCGGCGCCCTGGAACAGCGGCACGACCACATAGGCCAGGTAGAAGAAGATCAAGGTGATCGCCGCCAGCACGGCGAGCCCGCCCACCAGTACATACCAGCGGGTCAGACGATCCTTGAATGCACGCAGGCGACGCTTGCGTTGCAGCTCGGGCGTATTGAAATCAATCCGCACGGGGGGGGAATTTTGGGTCATGGTGGAGTTGGCCAGATCATTCATGCGCTCACCCTAGCGGTCCCGTATGACAAAAACATGACAGTGCAGTGACGCAAAAAAGCCCGCCGCCCAGACATCCCTGGCAGCGGACTCGCAATTTGCAGCGCAGCCTGGAGGTTTCCAGGCCACGCCGGTTCACACTCAGTTTGCAGCGACGCCTTTGGCGGCGTGGTTCAGGCCCAGGTCGGCCAGTGCTTTCTCAGCCACTTTGGCGGGCAGCGGGATGTAACCGTCTTTGACCACGACCTGCTGACCGGCCTGCGACAGCACCAGCTTGACGAACTCGGCTTCCAGCGGAGCCAGCGGCTTGTTCGGCGCCTTGTTGACGTAGACGTAGAGGAAGCGCGACAGCGGGTAGGTACCGTTGAGGGCGTTGGATTCGTTGTCTTCGACGAATGCGCCGCCTTCTTTCTTGGCCAGAGGCACGGTCTTCACGCTGGCGGTCTTGTAGCCGATGCCCGAGTAACCGATGCCGTTCAGCGAGCTGCTGATCGACTGCACGACCGAAGCCGAACCCGGTTGTTCGTTGACGTTAGGCTTGAAGTCGCCTTTGCACAGGGCTTCTTCCTTGAAGTAGCCGTAGGTGCCGGATACCGAGTTGCGACCGAACAGCTGCACTGGCTTGTTGGCCAGGTCGCCGGTCACGCCCAGGTCACCCCAGGTTTTCACGTCGGCCTTGGCACCGCACAGGCGGGTCGACGAGAAGATCGCATCGACCTGAGCCATGGTCAGGCCCTTGATCGGGTTGTCCTTGTGCACGAACACGGCCAAGGCATCGACCGCCACCGGGATGGCGGTCGGCTTGTAGCCGTACTTCTGTTCGAAGGCCTGCAGCTCGACGTCTTTCATCTTGCGGCTCATCGGGCCCAGGTTGGCGGTGCCTTCGGTCAGCGCGGGTGGCGCGGTGGAGGAGCCGGCGGCCTGAATCTGGATGTTTACGTTCGGGTATTCCTTCTTGTAGGCCTCGGCCCACAGGGTCATCAGGTTGGCCAGGGTATCGGAACCGACGCTGGAGAGGTTGCCCGAGACGCCAGTGGTCTTGACGTAGGTCGGAATAGCAGGATCAACAGCGGCAACTGCGTTGGCAGTCGCAACGCCAGCGGCGGCAAAGGTCAGGGCCGCCATCAAACGCTTCAGTTTCATGCCTTACTCCTAGCAGGAAGTGGGGTAGATGGATCGGGCCCAAGTATCTGCAGGCCGTATGACTACTCTATGAACTGAATGTGACAATTAGATGAAAGGCCATCACCTCGTTGGAGGGATGGCCTTTTCAAAATGTTGCGGCGGGGGGGGGGGCAGTGGGGTTTCAGCGTTTGGTCGCGAGCAGATAGAGGCCCACCAACAGGCCGAGGATGCAGATACCGGCCACGTAGTAGGCCGGGCCGAGCGGGCTGAACTTCATCAGCGAGGTGACCATGATCGGGGTCAGGCCGCCGAAGATCGCATAGGCCAGGTTGTAGGAGAACGACAGGCCGCTGAAGCGCACCACCGGCGGGAAGGCACGTACCATCACGTACGGCACCGCACCGATCACGCCGACGCACAGGCCGGTCAGCGCATACAGCGGGAACAGCCAGTCCGGATGGGCCGCGATGCTGTGGTAGAAGGTCCAGGAGCTGGCCAGCAACGCCAGGCTGCCGATGACGAACACGCGACCGGCACCGAAACGGTCGGCCAGTGCGCCGGCACCGATGCAGCCGATGCTGAGCAGCACGATGGCCAGGCTGTTGGCCTGCAAGGCCGTGGTCGCGCTGAAGCCGTACACGCTCTGCAGCACTGTCGGGGTCATCAGGATCACCACGATGACGCCGGCCGACAGCAGCCAGGTCAGCAGCATCGACAGCACGATGGCCCCGCGGTGGTCGCGCAGCACAGCGCGCAGCGGCACTTCCTCGGCCAGCGCCTTGCGTTGCTGCATCTCGGCGAACACCGGGGTTTCGTGCAGCCAGCGGCGCAGGTACACCGAGAACAGGCCGAACACCCCGCCCATCAGGAACGGGATACGCCAGGCGTAGTCAGACAGCTCTTGCGGGGTGTAGACGGTATTGATCAAGGTGGCGACCAGCGAGCCGAGCAGGATGCCCGAGGTCAGGCCTGCGGTCAGGGTGCCGCAGGCATAGCCGACGTTGCGGCCCGGCACGTGCTCGGACACGAACACCCAGGCGCCGGGTACTTCACCGCCGATGGCCGCACCCTGGATCACCCGCATCACCAGCAGCAGGATCGGCGCCCAGATGCCGATCTGCGCGTAGGTGGGCAGCAGGCCCATGATCAGGGTCGGCACGGCCATCATGAAGATGCTCAGGGTGAACATCTTCTTGCGCCCCAGCAGGTCGCCGAAGTGGGCCATGACGATGCCGCCCAGCGGGCGCGCCAGGTAGCCGGCGGCGAAGATGCCGAAGGTCTGCATCATGCGCAGCCACTCGGGCATGTCGACCGGGAAGAACAGCTTGCCCACCACCGCGGCGAAAAACACGAAGATGATGAAGTCGTAGAACTCCAGCGCGCCGCCCAGGGCGGAGAGCGACAGGGTCTTGTAGTCACTGCGGGTGAGCGGGCGCGAAGGCTGCTCGATAGAGGTGGGCACGGAGGTCATCGAAGTGTCTCTTGTGGGCAAATCAAGCCGCAGCAGCGCTGGCCCGGCCTGTCAGGAGGTCGAACGATAGCAAATTGCTTGAAAAAGCACACAGATCTACATAAACAGCACAGATAATCGTGACCGCATGGTCGTCGCTCTGCGCGAGGCTCTATATACTGGCCGCTCGTATTAAAAGGTTACGCCTTGTGTGGGATGTTGTGCGAAAACGCCGCTAGGTATGCTTAGTCGGTTTCGCAGAGTTTCCCTTCGCCGCCCGGCAAAGCGAAAGCAGCGTAGTATGTTTCGTGCTGAATCGTTTTTCGCGGCGTCCGCACCAGCGCCACCAACGAAGCGTTACGGGTCAGAGGCACCCCCGGCATGATTGAACTCGAACAAGAAGATCCTATCCCGCAAGGCGACCTGGCCTTGCAGATCACTGCATTACCCCGTGAAACCAACGGTTTCGGCGATATCTTCGGCGGCTGGCTGGTCGCCCAGATGGACCTGGCCGGTACCGCCATGGCCAGCCGTGTCGCCGGTGGTCGCGTGGCCACCGTGGCGATCGATCGCATGGCCTTCCTGGTACCCGTAGCCGTGGGCGCGCAGCTGTCCTTCTATACCCAGACCCTGGAAATCGGCCGCAGCTCGATCCAGATGATGGTCGAAGTGTGGAGCGACGACCCGCTGAGCAGCGAATGGCGCAAGGTCACCGAAGCGGTGTTCGTGTTCGTTGCCATCGACGGCAGCGGGCGCACCCGTTCGGTACCGCCTCGTCGCTGAGCCGGGGGCGCGTTAAACTCGGGGGTCTGCGAGAGGTCCAAGACCTTGTAGGCCACCCATCGAGTACAACGCATGTCCACACCCAAGGTAGAAGTCGAACAGCACGGTGAACTCAGCTGCTGGCGTATCAGCACGTCTCACGCCGAGCTGCTGATAGCCCAGCAGGGCGCACAGGTACTGAGTTACCAGCGCGTGGGCGAGCCGCCGTTGCTGTGGCTCAGTGACCAGGCCATCTTCAGGCAGGGCAAATCGGTGCGCGCCGGCGTACCGGTGTGCTGGCCCTGGTTCGGCAACCTTCAACGCAATCCGCAAGCCGTGCAGGCCATGTACCACGGTGCCGAAGCGCCGGCGCATGGCCTGGTGCGCGGGCGTGACTGGCAATTGCTCGGCATCGACAGCCAGGGTGAGGGGGTACGCGTCGACTTCACCCTGCCCCAGGCGCTGGGCGACCTGCCTGGCTGGCCGCACACGGTCGAGCTGAAGCTGAGCATCGTGCTGGGCGAGCAACTGACGCTCACCCTCAGCAGCTACAATCTGGGCAATGACACGCTCACCCTGAGCCAGGCCCTGCACAGCTACTTTGCCGTCAGCGATGTGCGCGGGGCGCGGGTGCAAGGCGTGGACGGGTTGGGGTATATCGAGACCCTGGCCGACTGGGCACAACGCACCCAGCAAGGTGACCTGGGGTTTGCCGGGGAAACCGACCGCATCTACCTGCAGGCGCCCGATCGATTGAGCATCGTCGACCCGGCGTGGAACCGGCGCATTACCTTGAGCTGCCAGGGCTCGCGCTCGGCAGTGATCTGGAACCCATGGGTGGACCGCGCCGCCGAGTTGCCGGACATGGCCGATGACGGCTGGCAGCGCATGCTGTGCATCGAGACGGCGAACGTGTGGGATGACGTGGTGACCTTGAAGCCCGGGGCGACGCATTCGCTTAGTGTCAGTATAGGGAGCGAGCCGCTCTAGACCGCTTTCGCTGGCAAGCCAGCTGCCACAGGTATGGCGCCAGCCCTGAGGCTTGCGGTGAGCCTGTGGGAGCTGGCTTGCCAGCGAATAAGGCGACGTGGTTACAGATCGGAATCCTGCACCACCCGCACCTTCCCCGCCTCCAGCGCATACGCCGCATCGGCCAGATCATTGCTGACCTTCTCCACCTTCAGCGTGCCGCTGACCCACAGCGGCGTGTAGATATCGTCCAGCTTCAACCCGTGCGGATAGCGCACCAGCACCAGTTGATTGGGCGGTGGTGGCGGGACATGGATGCAGGCGCCCGGATAGGGCACGAGGAAGAACAAGGTGCTGTTGCCCTTGGCGTCGGTCTCCAGCGGCACCGGATACCCGCCCAGACGGATCTGCTTGCCGTTCATGGCCGCCACCGTCTTGTTCGAATACATCACCGCCGGCAGGCCCTTGCTCTGCTTCAGGCCGCCCTTGTCGGTAAAGGTGCCCATGGCCTCGGGGGAGTCATGGTCGATCTCGGGCATCTGTTCCAGTGCCTTCTGGTCGGACGCAGGCATCAGCTCCAGCCAGTCGGTTTCGGGCAGCTCGGCCCGCGCCACGGCACTACACAGCAACAAGGAAAGCAGCAGGACTCGACGCATGAAAAAGGCTCGGCAACGAAAGAGGTTCGACTGCCGAGCATTCTAGCGCCCTATGAACGCTTTTTGATCATGCCGTAGATCACCAGCAGGATGATCGCGCCCACCAGCGCGCCCAGGAAACCAGCCCCCTCGCCCGCATGGTAGATGCCCAGCGCCTGGCCACCGTAGGTAGCCGCCAGGGAACCGGCGATGCCCAGCAGGATGGTCATGATCCAACCCATGCTGTCGTCGCCCGGCTTGAGGAAACGTGCCAGCAGGCCCACGATCAGGCCGATGAAGATGGTTCCAATGATACCCATGACATTCCCTCTGAATTGAGTGCACGAGCCAAAGCCTAGTCAGCGCTTTGGCATCCTGCCATCAGAGGGATGCACCGGTGAAATGGTTCAACTCAGCCTGCGATCAGCGCTTCGACCTGCTGGATCTTCTGCTCCAGCGTGGCCATGTCGTCGCAACGCAGCGTGGCGTGGCCGACCTTGCGCCCGACCTTGAAGGCCTTGCCGTAGTGGTGCAGGTGGCAGTCGTCGATGGCCACGACCTTGTCCACTGCCGGCACTTCGCCGATGAAGTTGAGCATGGCGCTTTCGCCGACCTTGGCGGTCGAGCCCAGCGGCAGGCCGGCCACGGCGCGCAGGTGGTTCTCGAACTGGCTGCACTCGGCGCCTTCGATGGTCCAGTGCCCGGAGTTGTGCACGCGCGGGGCGATTTCGTTGGCCTTCAGGCCACCGTCGACCTCGAAGAACTCGAACGCCAGCACGCCCACATAGTCGAGCTGCTTGAGCACGCGGCCGGCGTAGTCTTCGGCCAGGCCTTGCAGCAGGTGATCTTCGCTGGCCACCGACAGGCGCAGGATGCCGCTGTCGTGGGTGTTGTGCACCAGCGGGTAGAAACGCGTCTCGCCATCACGGGCACGCACGGCGATCAACGACACTTCACCGGTGAACGGCACGAAGCCTTCGAGCAGGCACGGCACGCTGCCAAGCTCGGCGAACGTGTCGACAACGTCGGCCTGTGTGCGCAGAACCTTCTGACCCTTGCCGTCATAGCCCAGGGTGCGGGTTTTCAGCACGGCGGGCAGGCCGATGCTGGCCACTGCCGTGTCCAGGTCGGCTTGCGACTGGATATCGGCAAAGGCCGGGGTCGGAATGCCCAGGTCCTTGAACATGCTCTTCTCGAACCAGCGATCACGCGCGATGCGCAAGGCCTCGGCGCTCGGGTACACCGGCACGAACTGCGACAGGAAGGCCACGGTCTCGGCCGGCACGCTTTCGAACTCGAAGGTCACCAGGTCGACTTCGTCGGCCAGCTGGCGCAGGTGGTCCTGGTCGCCGTAGTCGGCACGCAGGTGTTCACCCAGGGCAGCGGCGCAGGCGTCCGGGGCCGGGTCGAGGAAAGCGAAGTTCATGCCCAGCGGAGTGCCCGCCAGGGCCAGCATGCGGCCCAGTTGGCCGCCACCGATTACACCGATTTTCATGCGTGTGACCTCAGGCCTGGCGCGGGTCTGGATTGTCCAGAACGTTGTCTGTCTGCTCAGCGCGGAACTGTTTCAGAACGGTATGGAACTGCGGGTGCCTGGCGCCCAGGATGCTCGCCGACAGCAGGGCGGCGTTGATCGCACCGGCCTTGCCGATGGCCAGGGTGGCAACCGGGATGCCCGCCGGCATCTGCACGATCGACAGCAGCGAATCGACGCCCGAGAGCATGGCCGACTGCACCGGCACACCGAGCACCGGCAGGTGGGTCTTGGCGGCGCACATGCCCGGCAGGTGGGCCGCGCCACCGGCACCGGCGATGATCACCTCGATGCCACGGCCTTCGGCCTCTTCGGCGTACTGGAACAGCAGGTCCGGGGTGCGGTGGGCGGAGACCACCTTCACTTCGTAGGGAATGCCGAGTTTTTCCAGCATATCGGCGGTGTGGCTAAGGGTGGACCAATCGGACTTGGAGCCCATGATCACGCCAACCAGTGCACTCATCGTCGAGCCTCTTCTCTTGGGCGCCTTCAGGCGCGTCAAAAAACAACAAGCCACGCAGGACGACCGGCGTGGCTTGTTATGCGAATTAGGGCCGGGTGTACCGACCGAAGGCCGCGAAGTATATCGCAAAGCAGTGCGTTTAATGCACCCCGGCGACCAACTGTCGGCCTTATTTTTCGGGCTTTTTGCGCGATGCAGGCTGACTCTGGAGTCAGGCCGGCGCGGTGGCCGACCCGCCCTCCAGCTTGCGCCACAGTAGCCGCACGTTGGCCTTGCGCACCAGGGCGCAGCGATACAGGCGGATTTCCAGCGGTACATGCCATTGCGCACCGCCACAGATCACCAGCTCGCCGCGCTCCAGCTCCGCGCGTGCCGACAGCCGCGGCACCCAGGCAATGCCCAGGCCCTCCAGCGCCATGCCCTTGAGGCTGTCGGCCATGGCCGTTTCGTAGAGGGTGGTAAAGCGCAGGTTGCGCTGGCGCAGCAGCAGGTTGACCGAGCGCCCCAGGAAAGCCCCGGCGCTGTAGGCCAGCAACGGCACGCTGGCATCGTTTTCCAGGTCGAACAGCGGTTTGCCGTCGGCATTCGCAGCGCACACCGGCAGCATCTCGGTGTGCCCCAGGTGCAGCGACGGGAAGATCTCGGCGTCCATCTGCAATGCCGCATCCGGGTCATAGAACGCCAGCATCAGGTCGCAGCCGCCTTCGCGCAGCGCGTGCACCGCATCACCGACGTTGGTCGCCACCAGACGCGTGGCGATGTTCAGGCCGTCATTGCGCAGCTGCGCGATCCAGCGCGGGAAGAACCCCAGTGCCAGCGAGTGCGCTGCCGCCACCTGGATCACCTCGCCCTGCCCGCCTTCCAGATGGTGCAAGTGGCGCAGCACTTCGCCCAACTGGTCGACCACCGTGCGCGCCGTCACCAGAAACAGCTGGCCGGCGGCGGTCAACTCGATGGGGGTGCGCGAGCGGTTGACCAGGGTAAGCCCCAGCGCCGCCTCCAGGCTGCGAATGCGCCGGCTGAACGCCGGCTGGGTGACGAAGCGCCGCTCTGCCGCCTGGGAGAAGCTGCGAGTGGCGGCCAGGGCACTGAAATCTTCCAGCCATTTGCTTTCGAGGTTCATCGCGTTCTCCAGGCACGCACCAAAATGGCACACGCTCGAATGTCGGTTGGCGTCACATGGATCATTATGCCGTTTGTGCATAGGTTAGCGCGCAACAGCATTGGCCGCAAAATCCGCGCAGGCCTAGGATTGGCGCCATTCCGGCATGTGCCGGGCCTAACTCGAGATGATATCTATCATGTCCGCTGCTGCATCGTTCCGTGTCGAAAAAGACCTGCTTGGCACCCTCGAAGTCCCTGCTGATGCCTACTACGGCATCCAGACCCTGCGTGCTGCCAACAACTTCCACCTCTCTGGCGTGCCGTTGTCGCACTACCCGAAAATGGTTGTCGGCCTGGCCATGGTCAAACAGGCGGCCGCTGACGCCAACCGCGAGCTGGGCCACCTGAGCGATGCCAAGCACGCTGCCATCAGCGAGGCCTGTGCCCGCCTGATCCGCGGTGACTTCCACGAGCAGTTCGTGGTCGACATGATTCAAGGCGGTGCTGGTACCTCCACCAACATGAACGCCAACGAAGTGATCGCCAACATCGCGCTGGAAGCGATGGGTCACCAGAAGGGCGAGTACCAGTACCTGCACCCGAACAACGACGTGAACATGGCGCAGTCGACCAACGACGCCTACCCGACCGCCATCCGTCTGGGCCTGCTGCTGGGCCACGATGCGCTGCTGGCCAGCCTCGACAGCCTGATCCAGGCCTTCGCTGCCAAGGGTGAAGAGTTCAGCCACGTACTGAAGATGGGCCGTACCCAGCTGCAGGACGCCGTGCCGATGACCCTGGGCCAGGAATTCCGTGCCTTCGCCACCACCCTGACCGAAGACCTGAACCGCCTGCGCACCCTGGCACCGGAAGTGCTGACCGAAGTCAACCTGGGCGGTACTGCGATCGGTACCGGCATCAACGCCGACCCGGGCTACCAGGCCCTGGCCGTACAGCGCCTGGCGCTGATCAGCGGCCAGCCGCTGGTTCCGGCTGCCGACCTGATCGAAGCCACCTCCGACATGGGCGCCTTCGTGCTGTTCTCCGGCATGCTCAAGCGCACCGCAGTCAAGCTGTCGAAGATCTGCAACGACCTGCGCCTGCTGTCCAGCGGCCCGCGTACCGGCATCAACGAGATCAACCTGCCAGCGCGTCAGCCAGGCAGCTCGATCATGCCCGGCAAGGTCAACCCGGTTATCCCCGAAGCGGTCAACCAGGTGGCGTTCGCCATCATCGGCAACGACATCGCCCTGACCTTCGCCGCCGAAGGCGGCCAACTGCAGCTGAACGTGATGGAGCCGCTGATCGCCTACAAGATCTTCGACTCGATCCGCCTGCTGCAACGCGCCATGGACATGCTGCGCGAGCACTGCATCGTCGGTATCACTGCCAACGAACAGCGCTGCCGTGAACTGGTCGAACACTCGATCGGCCTGGTCACCGCCCTGAACCCGTACATCGGCTACGAAAACGCCACCCGTATCGCCCGTATCGCGCTGGAAAGCGGCCGCGGTGTACTGGAACTGGTGCGTGAGGAAGGCCTGCTGGACGAAGCGATGCTCAACGACATCCTGCGCCCGGAAAACATGATTGCACCGCGCCTGGTTCCGCTCAAAGCGTAACCACCGCCGTACTGCCGCTCACCAGGTTGAGGGACTAGACACCTCTCACCTTTTGAGGGCCCTGGAACATTGTTCCAGGGCCCTTTTTTTTATGCCTGCCGATAAGGCTGCAGCTCGACGTTCAGGAATGACGCGCTGCTGAAGACTTCCTTCATCGACCAGCCGACAAAGCTGAGCCCGGCGCCCACGATCACGCTCGCCACGTTGCCCAGGTAGTAGTAGGCACCGAGCACACTGAGGGTCCACCCCAGGGTCGCGGCGATGACCACCCCTTCGGTCAACTTCGCACGGGTAAGCCGACGCGTCATCGCCTGGTAGTCGGCATCGCCCAGCATCAGCCCCTGATCGCAGGCCTGGCAGGTAATCGGCTGCCTGCCCATGAGGGTTTCGAGTTGTTGCTCATCAGGCACCCAGAGGTGCGCGCACGCCGCGCAGTTCAGGTCCACCGCCGCGCACAGGCGTTCTTGCGCCGAAAGGTATTTTTGCATGTGCAGGTCCGTTGCCCAGCGATCCAAAGATGGCCGCGATGGTAACGGCTGGCGGACCAGCTGCCCATATTTTGCAGACGCGCAGGCCCTGCACCGGTATAGTGCGCGCCCTCTGGCCTGTGGCCGAGCGCGCAACACAACACCTGAACACACTTCGCGAATCATCGCGTCACGCCTCCCCTCCTCTTGTCCCACCGCACGGGTCAGCATCCCGGGGCTTGGCGTTGCCGTTGATTCGCCACCGGTTAAAGCGAGGAAATTCCATGCTTGAAGTCATCAACGACTTCCTCTCGGGCAAGGTACTGATCGTGCTGATTGTCGGTCTGGGCAGCTACTTCACGATCCGCTCGCGTTTCGTTCAACTGCGTCACTTCTTCCACATGTTCGCGGTGTTCCGCGACAGCCTGAAAAGCAGCAGCGACCAGCTCAGCTCGTTCCAGGCACTGATGCTCAGCCTGGCCGGCCGGGTCGGCGCCGGCAACATCGCCGGCGTCGGCATCGCCGTGACCCTGGGCGGGCCTGGCGCGGTGTTCTGGATGTGGGTCACCGCACTGGTGGGCATGTCCAGCAGCTTCATGGAATGCACCCTGGGCCAGCTGTACAAGCGTTGCGACGCCGACGGCCAGTACCGCGGCGGCCCTTCGTTCTACATTCAGCACGGCCTGGGCAAGCGCTGGCTGGGCAGGGTCATGGCATTCCTGCTGCTGGTGACCTTCGGCTTCGCCTTCAACGGCCTGCAGTCCCATGCCGTGACCCACTCACTGCATGATGCCTTCAACCTCGACACCACCTACGCCGGCATCGGCCTGGCCGTGGCGCTGGGCCTGGTGTTCATCGGCGGGATCAAGCGCATCGCCGCGGTGGCCGACCTGCTGGTACCGGTCAAGACCCTGGTGTACATCGGCGTGACCGTCTACGTCATCGTGCTGCAGTTCGACCAGGTGCCGGCCATGCTGATGACCATCGTCAACAGCGCCTTCGGCCTCGACCAGGCGTTCGGCGGGCTGGTGGGCAGCGCGATCATCATGGGTGTGAAACGCGGCGTGTTCGCCAACGAAGCAGGCCTGGGCAGCGCGCCCAACGTGGCCGCCGTGGCCCAGGTCGAGCACCCGGTGGCCCAGGGCGTGGTGCAGGCGTTCAGCGTGTTCCTCGACACCTTCGTGATCTGCACCTGCACCGCCTTGCTGATCCTGCTGTCGGGCTTCTACACCCCGGGCTTCGAAGGCGACGGCATTGCCCTGACGCAGAACTCGCTGGCCGCCGTGGTGGGCGACTGGGGGCGCATGTTCATCAGCGTGGCGCTGGCGCTGTTCGTGTTCACCTCGATCCTCTACAACTACTACCTGGGCGAGAACAACCTGCGCTTTCTGGTGGGCGACAGCCGCAAGGCGCTGATCGGCTACCGCGTGCTGGTGCTGGTGCTGATCCTGTGGGGCGCGATCCAGAACCTGGCCACGGTGTTCGCCTTCGCCGATATCACCATGACGATGTTGGCGTTCGTCAACCTGATCGCGGTGGCGCTGCTGTTCAAGATCGCCCTGCGGGTGCTGCGCGACTATGACGCGCAGCGGGCGGCGGGCGTGAAGACGCCGGTGTTCGATTCGGCGCAGTTCCCTGATCTGGACCTGGATACCCGCGCCTGGCCAGCCAGGGCCGACGCAGACCCGCTCAAGCGCTGACCTGGGCTCAAGCGGCCCAGGCATGCGCCAGACGCGCCAGGGCCTGGGCGATCGCCGTCTCGTGCACGGCGGCGAAGCCGAGCACCAGCCCGGCACGCGAGTCTTCAGGGGCCGGCGTGTCCGGCAGCCAATAGTCGCTCAGGGCGTTGATATCGACGCCCACCGCGCCCGCGCGGGCGATCAGGTCCTGTTCCCGCGCCCGGCTGTCCACATCGATCTTGAGGTGCAGCCCGGCGGCGACGTCGGGCAGGGGCGCCATGCCGGCAACGTTCGCAGGCCAACCCGCCAACAGCGCATCGCGCCGACTCAGCGCCGCCCGGCGCATGCGACGGATGTGACGCTGGAAATGCCCCTTGGCCATGAACTGCGCCATCACCGCCTGGGTGCCGACCTCCGAATGGCGCACCGCCAGTGCCCGAAAGCGCGCGAACGCCTGCACCAGCGGCGCGGGCAATACCAGATAACCCAGACGCAACGCCGGGAAGGCGATCTTGCCGAAGGTGCCCACGTACAGCACCCGCCCGCTGCGGTCCAGCGCCGCCAGCGGTGCCAACGGCGCGCCGCTGTAGCGGTACTCGCCGTCGTAATCGTCCTCGATGACCCAGCTGTCGTTGCGCGTGGCCCAGGCCAGCAGTTCCAGGCGGCGCGCCAGGCTCATGGTGACGCCCGTGGGGTACTGGTGCGCGGGCGTCACATAGCTGAGGCGACAGTTCGTCAGCTCATCCAGCGCAGCGCACTTCAGCCCGTCCTGATCCACGCCTACGCCGTGTACCCGCGCACCCGCCATGGCGAAGGCTTTTCCGGCAGCGCGATAACCGGGGTTTTCCACAGCCACCCCGTCCCCTGGCGTCAACAGCAGCTGTGCACAAAGGCTAATTGCCTGCTGCGCACCACTGGTGATCACAATTTGTTCAGCCGTACAGGAAAGCCCGCGCGATCGGCGCAGATAGGTGGCGATCAGCTCGCGCAGCAACGGATCACCGGCCGGGTCACCATAACCGAGCGAGGCCGGGTCGGGATTTCGCCAGAAACCCGCCTGCAGCTTGGCCCAGACCTCGAACGGGAACAGGTCGAAGGCCGGCAGCCCCACCTGAAAAGCACGGGGAGCACCCGGTACAGGGGCAGACAAATGGTTGTCCCGCAGACGATCCAACACGTCACTGTGGATAACTTTACTGGATGAATCCTCAGTGAAATCAAGCGATTTTGTGGATAACCCTGTTGATAAACCCAGGGATAACCCTGTGGACAGTTTTGTGGATAGTTTTGGCAGCTGGCTGACGTAGGTGCCATCGCCCACCCGGCTTTCGATATAGCCTTCGGCGTACAACTGGTCGTAGGCACGTACTACGCTGTTACGTGAGAGCCCCAGCAGCGTTGCCAGGTCCCGCGTGGCCGGCAACCGCGTGCCGCTGCCCAGCCGCCCGTCGAGTACTCGCACACGCAGCGCCTGGTACAGCTGGCGGCTGAGCCCCAGCCGGCGGTCGAGCACGATGCCGGTGGGGTCGAAGGGCAAGGCCAGGGGTTCTCTGCGCATGGATATTGGACCTGTCAAATAAGCCTGAAATGGCTCTTACCATAAGCCAATAGCCTGCCTAGCATGGAGCCATTCGCCAACCCCTGTCACCCGTGAAGGATCCTGTGATGTCTACCGTTACCCTGCGTGCCGTGAATGCCGATGACCATGCTGCCTGGCTGCCCTTGTGGCAGGCGTACCAGCGCTTCTACGAAACCCGTATCGAGGATGCGGTCAGCGCCGTGACCTGGCAGCGCCTGCTGGACCCGAACGAGCCGACCCACGCCGCGCTGGCCTGGGTCGACGGCAAGGCGGTGGGCATGGTCCACTGGATCTACCACCGCTCCAACTGGACGGTGGAAAACAGCTGCTACCTGCAGGATCTGTACGTGGACGCCAGCCAGCGGCGCGGCGGTGTGGGCCGCCAGTTGATCGAACATGTGTACCACGCGGCGCGCCAGGACGGCTGCGCCAAGGTGCACTGGCTGACCCACGAAACCAACGCCAGCGGCATCTCGCTGTACGAACAGGTGGCCGAGCGCCCAGGCTTCATCCAGTTTCGCAAAGCCCTGTAATCGGAGCAGTCCCCATGAGCACACCGTTGAACTGGCGCCCGGCCAGAGCGCCGCAGCCCACGCCCCTTGCGGGGCGCTTCATCCGCCTGGAAAAACTCGACCCGCGGCGCGACCGCGAGGCCCTGTGGGAGGTGTTCCAGGGCCCTGGTGCAGACCAGACGCTGTGGAAGTACCTGGCCTACGGCCCGTTCACCGAACGCGAAGACTTCGACCATTGGCTGGACAGCAATGCGGCCAGCGCCGACCCGCTGTTCTACAGCGTGATCGACCTGGCCAGCGGGCAGGCCGAGGGCATTCTCAGCCTGATGTCGATCGTGCCGGAGCAAGGGCGCATCGAAATCGGCCACATTGCCTTCGGCGCCGCGATGCAGCGCACGCCCAAGGGCACCGAGGCGGTCTACCTGCTGGGCAAGCAGGCGTTCGAGCTGGGCAATCGGCGCCTGGAATGGAAGTGCAACAACGACAATGCGCGCTCCAGGCGTGCGGCCGAGCGTTTCGGGTTCCAGTTCGAGGGGGTGTTTCGCAAGCACATGGTGATCAAGGACCAGAACCGCGACACGGCCTGGTACTCCATCCTTGATGAGGAGTGGCCGGCGATTGCCGCCGGCTTCGAACGCTGGTTGAGCGAGCAGAACCAGCGCCCCGAGGGTCAACTCAGAACGCTGCAAGCCTGCCGTAGCGGCGCCTGAGCCTTCAGCGCAGGTTCTGCGCCAGCACCGCGATGTGCTCCGGACCGATACCACAGCAGCCGCCCAGGTGGCTGGCGCCACGTTGGCGCCAGTCGGCGGCCCACTTCAGGTAGCCCGGCGGGTCGAGGTCTTCGCGCAGTTCGTCCAGGCCATCGTTGGCCTTGGCATCCTTGGGTTGCGGCGGGAAGGCATTGGCATAGGCGCCGATGGCAATGTCCGCGCCCAGGCGCTCGAAGGTGGCCTTGGCCGCGTCGATCGCCGCGCCGATCACTTCCGGCTGGCTGCAGTTGAACAGCAGCGCCTGCACGCCCAATGCGGCCACCGCCTCGGCGGCTTCGGCCACCGGCTCGCCGGAGCGCAGGCGTGGCACGTCATCCACGTCTTCGTCCTGCAGCGTGAACGACACCCAGAAGGGCTTGCCATCCTGGGGCAGGCCGGCACGGATGGCCTGCACTTCGATGATTGCGCTCTGGGTTTCGGCCAGCCACAGGTCGACGTGCTCGGCCAGGCCTTCAACCAGTGGCTTGAGCACTTCGCCGGCACGCGCGGCATCGTAGAGGTCGGGACGGTAGGAACCGAACAGCGGCGGCAGCGAACCCGCGACGCGCACCGGCGCCGCGCTGGCATCGGCGGCGGTACGGGCCAACTGCCCGGCGGTGCTGGCCAGCGCACGGCCTTCATCGGCAAAGCGCTGCTCACCGATATGGAACGGAACGACGGCATAACTGTTGCTGGTGATGACCCGGGCGCCGCTGGCGATGTACGCAGCATGCACCGCAACCACGGCCTCTGGCGCCTCGCTCAGGGCCAGTGCCGACCATTCCGGTTGACGGAACGGCGCGCCTCGGCGCTGCAGCTCCCGCCCCATACCGCCATCGAGAATCACCAACGACTTATCGGCCATATAACTTCCGCTTCTATATATATGAATAAAACTTACTAGTAGGTTAATTATTATAACTATTTAATGCAGGACCCGATTTATTTAACAACTCTTTTTTCTGGTGAACTTCATGCGACTTTCCACTTTGCTGGGTGCCGGCCTGCTGGCCCTGAGCGCCTCTACCCAGGTTTTTGCCGGTGCCACCCTGGACCGCGTGGAGTCGCGCAAGGAAGTGGTCGGGGTGCTGATGGAAAGCTACCCGCCGTTTTCGTTCCTGAACGACCAGAACCAGCTGGACGGCTTCGACGTCGACGTGGCCAAGGCCGTGGCCGAGAAGCTGGGTGTGAAGCTGCGTCTTGAGACGCCATCCTGGGACGTGATCGCCGCCGGTCGCTGGAGCGGTCGCTACGACATCTGCATCTGCTCGATGACCCCGAGCAAGGCACGCGCCGAAGTCTTTGACTTCCCGGTGCAATACTACGCCTCGCCTGCCGTGATCGTGGTCAACGCCAAGGACGAACGCATTCATTCGGCCAAGGACCTGAGCGGCCTGAAGGTCGGCCTGACCAGCGCCTCCAGCTACGAGAGCTACCTGAACAAGAACCTGGTGATCGAGGGGGCTGAAGACCAGCAGTTGCAGTACCCGTTCGAGAACGTGCAGATTGCCCCGTACGACACCGACAATGTCGCCTTCCAGGACCTGGGCCTGGGCGCTGGTGTGCGCCTGGATGCCATCCTCACCAACCTGGTTACCGCGCAACCGCGCCTGGACCAGGACAAGCGCTTCAAGCTGGCCGGCGTGCCGCTGTACGAAGAGCCGAACTCGGTAGCCATCGAGAAAGGCGACGCGCAGTGGGATGCCAAGGTTCGCCAGGTGTTTGCCGAGCTCAAGCAGGACGGCACCCTGACCAAGCTGTCGCAGAAGTGGATCGGCGCCGATATCAGTAAATGAGTGCTTACGAACGTTTAGTGGTCACCCTCGCGGGGTTCAGGCGCCTGTTCGGCTTTCGCACACGCCTGTACCTGACCTGGCTCGCGCTGTTTCTGCTGTTTGTCGCGTTTTTCCTGAGCTTTGACCTGAAGTTCTCGATCATTGCCGACAAGTTCCCCAACCTGGCCGGTTTCAGGCTGGGGCCCAACGGCTTTCTGCAGGGTGCGGCGCTGACCTTGTTCGTGTGCCTGTGCTCGATCGTCGTATCGGTGCTGCTGGGGTTTGCTGCGGCACTGGCGCGCTTGTCGAGCAGCGCAGTGCTGTTTGGCGTGGCCAGCTTCTATACCTCGTTCTTTCGCGGCACACCGCTGCTGATCCAGATCATGCTGATCTACCTGGGCCTGCCGCAGTTGCAGATAGTGCCAGGGGCGATTACCGCCGGGGTCGTGGCGCTGTCGCTGAACTACGGGGCGTACCTGAGCGAGATCTTCCGCGCCGGCATCATCGGCGTGGCGCAAGGCCAGCGGCAGGCAGCACTGGCGCTGGGCATGCGCCCGGCGACGATCTTCTGGAGCGTGACCCTGCCCCAGGCGATGCGCACGATCATTCCGCCGACCGCCAACCAGTTCATCTCGATGCTCAAGGATTCATCACTTATTTCGGTGATGGGGGTGTGGGAAGTGATGTTCCTGGCGCAATCCTATGGCCGTTCCAGCTATCGCTACCTGGAGATGCTGACCACGGCGGCGGTGATCTACTGGCTGCTGTCGTTCGGCCTGGAGCTGGTGCAGGCGCGGCTGGAGCGGTATTACGGCAGGGGATACCAGCGTTAGGTGCGCTGCACCCTTCGCTGGCAAGGGGGCGCGCCTCTACAGCGCACGGGGCCGCTTGACCACGCCCATCTGCAAGCCGAAAGGCCGGAACACGGCATTCAATGACTTCAGCGTCGGGTTGCCCTCACCCTGTTCGATCTGGATGAGGGTGCGCACCGAGATCTTGCACATGCGCGCAAACTGGGCCTGGTGCAGCTTCGCCACTTCTGTGCGCAGACGCCGTACCGCCGCCCCCAGTTCCAGCGTGCCATCGGCAATGCCTTCACGCACGCTTTCGATCAGCAGGCCGCGAACTTCGATCGAGACCGTCATATCAGTGCCCATTCCTTCATGCGTTGCTCGAGGTTTTTCAGGGCAATGGCCGGGTGATTCATCACGCTCGCGGGCAAGCCGCTTTCGCTAAGCAAATCAGGCAACCCCATCAAGGCCTGGGCATCGCTGCGCAAACGCTCGAAGGCATGCTGGGGGTCGATCAACGGCGCCAGGCTTTCGCAGGCAGCGCGCCAATCGATCTCCCCAGCGCGCTCCACCATCAACGGCCATTTGGTCGTGCGAGTGATGCCTTCGGCGTCCATTACCATGGGCGCGAGGTCATAGATCGGTGCCAGCCGAAGGCTGTCGACTGTGCGAATGATTGCAGTGTTGCGTCCATGATTATCCGAGTTGCCCAGTATTTTGTTGATCAGGTCGCGGCGCATGTAGTCGGCGATCAAGTCGGGCACTTCGGCGCTCTGCCCCGCGTCGCGCCACAGCTTCACCAGCATGCCGATGACGCGCACATGCTCCATTCGGCTGCCTGGTACCGTGATCCCAGCCAGCGAATAGATCGACTCCACCGCCAGGCGCTCTACCCCCTGCTCATCTACGCGACGATCAAAGCGCTTCATCCACAGGCTGGGCTTGCTGCCTTCCTCTAGCGCCAGTTCTGAACTGGCCACCGTCTCGATGCCTACGGCGTCCAGCGCCTTGTAATACAGGTACTCGGCCCGCAGGATGTCCTGGTCATTGTTAAGCGCCTGGTTGCGGGAAAACTTCACGAACCAGTGGCAGGTGGCTTCGCTGTCTGGAAGCACCGCATCCGGGTACAGGCGCCCATTCCAGCCCTCGGTGAGCAGCAACTTGGGTGCTTCGCCACCGGCACCCGTAGCGCCGCCAATCGCCGCGCCTTGCTCATACGCGTACTCCAGAAAACGCTGATCGCGGGTCACTACTTCCTCACGGGTAAACCCCATGGGCGCCGTCGTGTCCACCAGCGCCATTGACTCCTTGACGCGCAAGTTGCCGATGGGCGCCGGGGTGCTGCGCGCCAGCAGAAACATGTCATCGCTCAGGCCCGCCGGCTTGTCGTGGCCGATATGCTTGAGCAGAAAGCGCCTGGCCGCGCCCGAAGGTGCAATGTCATGGATAAAGGCAGGCGCCTGTGGCATCCGGTGAGAGTCGAAATCCACCGGTAATCTGGCACTTACCGCATGGCAGAAGGTGCTCTGGTAGGCATCGAGGTTGGCACGGATGTAGTCCGACGTATAAGCCATCTCGCACGACCCCAGAAAACCATTTTCTGGCCGGGCGAAGTTGAGGACCATTGCGTCCTGCCATTTTCCGTCGGCATGGAGCTGCAGTGTGATCAGGTGCATAAGGGAGCCTGCAATTTACTGCACGTTCAATAAGGAGGCGTGCGCCGCTTCTGCAATATAGTGCAATTTTATGTGATCAGAACGGTTTACTCTGCATTAAAATACACTCGATAAATCACAACCGCAGCAAAAACTGCATTAAAACGCAGATATGAAGGCAAAAAAAGGGGAGCATTTGCTCCCCAGAGGTTAACCGCTTGCAGATGAAGGCGTTATTCAGCCTTCGATCTCGATCAGGATCTCACCCGGGTTGACCCGGTCGCCCTTGGCCACATGGATGGCGGTAACCTTGCCGGCAATGGCCGATTGCACTTCGGTCTCCATCTTCATCGCCTCGGTGATCAGCACCGCCTGGCCGGCCTTGACCGTGTCGCCTTCCTTGACCAGCACATCGACGATGTTGCCCGGCATGGTGGTGCTGACATGGCCCGGCGCGCTGGCCTGCTTGCGCTTGCTGCTGCCACCGCCGACGAACTCGTTGAGCGGCTCGAACACCACTTCTTCGGGCATGCCGTCGATGGACAGGTAGAAGTGACGCTTGCCTTCGGCCTTGACGCCCACACCGGTGATGTCGACGCGGTAGGTCTCGCCGTGCACGTCGATGACGAACTCGGTCGGCACGCCCTCGCCCCCGGCCGAGGCCACGGCGCCGGCTTCCGGAATCGGCAGCAGTACTTCAGGGGTCAGCGTGCCGGCTTCGCGCTCTTCGAGGAACTTGCGCCCGATGTCCGGGAACATGGCGAAAGTCAGCACGTCCTCTTCGGACTTGGCCAGGCTGCCGATGTCGGCCCGCAGCTTGGTCATTTCCGGCTTGAGCAGGTCGGCGGGGCGCACGTCGATCACGTCTTCGCTGCCGATGGCCTGGCGGCGCAGCGTCTCGTCGACCACCCCCGGCGCCTTGCCGTAGCCACCCTGCAGGTACAGCTTCACCTCGTTGGTGATGGTCTTGTAGCGCTCGCCGGCCAGCACGTTGAAGAACGCCTGGGTGCCGACGATCTGCGAAGTGGGCGTGACCAGCGGCGGGAAGCCAAGGTCTTCACGCACCCGCGGGATCTCGGCCAGTACTTCGTTCATGCGGTTGAGCGCGCCCTGCTCCTTGAGCTGGTTGGCCAGGTTGGAAATCATGCCGCCCGGCACCTGATTGACCTGCACACGGGTGTCGACGGCGGTGAACTCGCTTTCGAACTGGTGGTACTTCTTGCGCACGGCATAGAAGTACAGACCGATTTCCTGCAGCAGTTGCAGGTCCAGGCCGGTGTCGAACTCGCTGCCCTTGAGCGCCGCCACCATCGACTCGGTGCCCGGATGGCTGGTGCCCCAGGCGAAGCTGGAGATGGCGGTGTCGATATGGTCGGCGCCGTTCTCGATGGCCTTGAGCTGACACATGGCGGCCAGGCCGGCAGTGTCATGGCTGTGGATAAATACCGGCAGCGACTGTTCGGCCTTGAGCGCCTTGACCAGTTCGCCGGTAGCAAACGGGGTCAGCAAGCCGGCCATGTCCTTGATCGCGATGGAGTCGCAGCCCATGGCTTCCATCTGCTTGGCCTGGGCCACAAAGGCCTCGGTGGTGTGCACGGGGCTTGTGGTGTAGGCGATGGTGCCCTGGGCATGCTTGCCGGCCGCTTTCACAGCCTCGATGGCCACGCGCAGGTTACGCACGTCGTTCATGGCGTCGAAAATGCGGAACACGTCGATGCCGTTGACCGCCGCCTTGGCCACGAACGCCTTGACCACGTCATCGCTGTAATGACGGTAGCCGAGCAGGTTCTGGCCGCGCAGCAGCATTTGCAGGCGGGTGTTGGGCAGCGCGGCGCGCAGCTTGCGCAGGCGCTCCCATGGGTCTTCCTTGAGGAAGCGTACGCAGGCGTCGAAGGTCGCGCCGCCCCAGACTTCCAGCGACCAGTAGCCGACCTTGTCGAGCTTGTCGCAGATCGGCAGCATGTCGTCGGTACGCATGCGGGTGGCCAGCAGGGACTGGTGAGCGTCGCGCAGAATCGTGTCGGTTACGAAAATTTTCTTGGACATTGTAGGGTTCCTCACAGGCCTGCGTGGGCGGCAATGGCGGCGGCGATGGCCAGGGCCAGCTCTTCGGGTTTGCGCTTGATCGAGTAGTTGGTCAGTTCAGGGTGGCTTTCAACAAAGCTGGTATTGAACTGGCCGCTACGAAATTCCGGGTTGCGCAGGATTTCCTGGTAATACGCCGCAGTGGTCTTGACCCCCTGCAGACGCATGTCGTCCAGGGCCCGCAGGCCGCGGTCCATGGCTTCGTCCCAGGTCAGTGCCCAGACCACCAGTTTCAGGCACATCGAATCGTAGAACGGTGGAATGGTGTAGCCGGTGTAGATTGCCGTGTCGGTGCGTACGCCCGGGCCGCCGGGGGCGTAGTAGCGGGTGATCTTGCCGAAGCTGGGCAGGAAGTTGTTTTTCGGGTCTTCGGCGTTGATCCGGAACTGCAGGGCGAAGCCGCGGTGCTGGATGTCCTCCTGCTTGACCGACAATGGCAGGCCCGAGGCAATGCGGATCTGCTCGCGCACGATGTCGATGCCGGTGATTTCCTCGGTGATGGTGTGCTCCACCTGCACCCGGGTGTTCATTTCCATGAAGTACACCTCGCCATCGGCGAGCAGGAACTCCACGGTACCGGCGTTCTCATAGCCAACGGCCTTGGCCGCACGCACCGACAGGTCACCGATGTAGGCACGCTGTTCGGGAGTCAGCTGCGGGCTGGGGGCGATCTCGATGAGCTTCTGGTTGCGCCGCTGGATCGAGCAGTCACGCTCGAACAGGTGCACCACGTTGCCAAAGCTGTCACCGAGGATCTGCGCCTCGATGTGCTTGGGGTTGACGATGCATTTTTCCAGGAAGACTTCGGCCGAGCCGAACGCCTTGGTGGCTTCGGAGATCACCCGCGGGAAGGCCTGCTCCAGTTCTTCACGGCTGTTGCAGCGGCGAATGCCGCGACCGCCACCACCCGAGGTGGCCTTGAGCATGACCGGGTAACCGATGCGGTCGCCCTCTTCCAGCGCCTCGTGGATATCGGCCACGTTGCCTTCGGTGCCCGGCGTGACCGGTACGCCGGCCTTGATCATGCTGCGCCGCGCTTCGGTCTTGTCGCCCATGCGGCGAATGACTTCAGCCGAGGGGCCGATGAACTTGATCCCGCGCTCGGCGCAGATATCCGCCAGCTCCGCGTTTTCCGAAAGGAAACCATAACCTGGGTGCAACGCATCACAGCCGGTTTCCACCGCCAGGTTCACCAGCTTGCGCGGGTTCAGGTAACCGGCCAGCGGTTCGGCACCGATGCTGTGGGCCTCATCGGCACGCTTGACGTGCAAGGCATGGCGGTCGGCGTCGGAATAGATCGCCACCGAACGGATACCCATCTCGGCGCAGGCACGCACGATCCGTACTGCGATTTCACCCCGGTTGGCGATCAGGATTTTTTTTATCACTGGAGTCTTCCCAAAGCCGTTGGTAACAAACGAACCGGCAACACCGGTCGGCGCGTGACCAGACGTTGCTGGCCAGTCGTGTAATCACCCTAGCGCCGAACGTGAATAAACAAAAATCAATATTTGTTGGGGGCAGCATTAGCAATTGCTTATAGTGCCGTAACAGGGTTTTGCCGAGGCAACGGGAAAGATGCGTAAGTCATTGATGCGTATGACATTGCGTCAATTGCAGATCTTCAATGAGGTGTGTGATTTACGTTCGTACAGCCGGGCCGCCGAGGAGATGTCGCTGACGCAACCCGCCGTTAGTCTACAGATCCGTCAGCTCGAAGAACTGGTGGGCCAGCCGCTGTTCGAGTACGTGGGCAAGAAGCTCTACCTCACCGAGGCCGCCGAGGCGCTGCAACGTGCCAGCCGCGATATTTTCGGGCGCCTGGAAAGCCTCGACATGCAACTGTCGGACATGCAGGGTTCGCTGCAGGGCCAGCTCAAGCTGGCGGTGGAATCGAGCGCCAAATACTTCGTGCCGCACCTGTTCGCCGCGTTCAAGCGCCTGCACCCGGAAGTCAACCTGACCCTCACCGTGGTCAACCGGGCCCAGGCCATCCGGCGCCTGTCAGACAACCGCGACGACCTGATCATCATGTCGATGGTGCCGCAGGACATGGGCCTGGAGTTCCTGCCCTTTCTGAACAACCCGATTGTAGCCGTGGCGCCGCCGGACCATGCGCTGTGCAAGCTCGACAGCCTGCGCCTGCAAGATCTGGAGCCGCATACACTGCTGGTGCGCGAGCAGGGCTCGGGCACGCGCAAGGCATGCGAGGAATACTTCAAGGAAAAGCGCGTGCATTTCACCCAGACGCTCGAGGTGGCCTCGGCCGATGCCCAGCGCGAGTGCGTGATTGCCGGCCTGGGGATTGCCCTGTTGACCCGTCATGCACTGAACATGGAACTGGCTGCCGGGGTGCTGCGCGAACTGCCGGTGGAAGAGTTGCCGCTGTACCGCAGCTGGTGCGTGGTGCAGGCCAAGGCCAAGCGGCAGTCGCCGGTGGCCCTGGCCTTCGCTGCGTTCATCCGCAGCGAACGTGTGCAGATCAGCGCGCTGGTTGAGCGTTTCTCGGGGAAGTTGCCGCCGACACCTGCCACACCGTGACAGCTTGCAGTTCGGGGTAGTCGGCGATTTGCTGCAACAGCTGGCGCTGTTCGGAGTAGCTTTCGATCGCGCGGCGGAATTCCATGCGGCGCTGATCCTTTTCCTGCTGCTTGCGGGACTTGGCGTTGGGTTGGTGCGAGCCATCGAATTCACGGGTCATGTGCGCGTCTCCCTGGTCGAGTGCGGGGAGTTTCAGCGTGCCCGGGAGGCGTTACGTTTTAGCGGCGCAGCGGTGACAGAATCGTGAACAATCGCAATCGGCGGCGCAGCCATTCGCTGGCAAGCCAGCTCCCACAGGAACAGTCCATGCCTTGAGAGCGCTGAATACTTTGTGGGAGCTGGCTTGCCAGCGAAGGCGTCAGCCCGGGCAGTGAAGCACGATCAGTCGTCCAGCGCCTTGATCGACTTGGGCGAGAGCCGCAGGCTGCGCAAGCTGCGCTTGACGCTCTTGAGGTGGTTGACCAGGCTCGGCCCGCGCGCCATGGCCACGCCCATCGCCAGCACGTCGATCACTACCAGGTGGGCGATACGCGAGGTCAGCGGGGTGTAGATCTCGGTGTCCTCATGCACGTCGATGGCCAGGTTGACCGTCGACAGCTCGGCCAGCGGGGTCTGGCTGGGGCACAGGGTAATCAGCGTGGCGCCGCTCTCTCGCACAAGGTTGGCGGTGATCAGCAGGTCTTTGGAGCGCCCCGACTGGGAGATGCAGATGGCCACATCGCCGGGCTTGAGCGTCACTGCCGACATCGCCTGCATGTGCGGGTCGGAATACGCGGCGGCGGTCAGCAGCAGACGAAAGAACTTGTGCTGCGCATCGGCCGCCACCGCGCCGGACGCACCAAAGCCATAGAATTCCACACGCTGGGCCTGGGCCATGGCGGTCACGGCACGCTGCAAGGCCTGGGCATCGAGGTGCTCGCGCACTTCCATCAGGGTGTGCAGGGTGGTGTCGAAGATCTTCAGGCTGTAGTCAGCCACCGAGTCGTCTTCATGAATCGCGAACTGGCCGAAACTCGCACCCGCCGCCAGGCTTTGCGCCAGCTTGAGCTTGAGGTCCTGAAAGCCGGTGCAACCGATCGCCCGGCAAAAACGCACGATGGTCGGCTCGCTGATCCCGACGTTGTGCGCCAGGTCGGCCATGGAGCTATGCATGACAGCCGCCGGATCCAGCAATACGTGATCGGCAACCTTCAGTTCCGATTTGCGCAGCAGATGGCGTGACTGGGCGATGTGTTGCAACAGATTCAAGGGCAGGACTCGGTTATGATCGGCTGACCGGGGTGTTGTAGCTTTCTTGTAGTTATACTACATGACCGGCGACCCGCCCAGCTAAACGATCTTGGAGAGTGGTTGTATTGACTATCCCGTGCGACATTCTGGTGTTCGGCGGCACCGGCGATCTGGCCCTGAACAAACTGCTTCCGGCGCTCTACCACCTGCTGCGCGAAGGTCGCCTGCACAACGCCGTACGGATCATTGCACTGGCCCGACGCGCCCTGCCGCGCGCCGCATTCCTCACGTTGGTCGAGCGCCGTTGCCGCGCGCAGATTGCCCCCCAGGACTTCAGCGACGAGGTCTGGCACCGCTTCTCCACGCGTCTGGACTACTTTTCCATGGACGCCTCGCAAAGCGCCGACTTCGGGCGCCTGGCACGCTATCTCGGTGAACCGGGCGGGCTGACGCGGGTGTACTACCTGGCCACCGCCCCCAACCTGTTCGTGCCGATCGCCACCCACCTGCAAGTCGCCGGCCTGGTCGACAGCGAAGCGCGCATCGTGCTCGAAAAGCCCATCGGCCACTCCCACGAGTCGGCCACCGCGATCAACAGCGCCATCGGCGCGGTGTTTGCCGAGCCCCAGGTGTTCCGTATCGACCACTACCTAGGCAAGGAAACCGTGCAGAACCTCATGGCGCTGCGGTTCGCCAATGCGCTGCTGGAACCGGTGTGGCGCAGCAACCAGGTCGATCATGTACAGATCAGCGTATGCGAGACCCTGGGCGTAGAAAACCGCGGCAGCTATTACGACCGCGCCGGCGCCACCCGCGACATGCTGCAGAACCACCTGCTGCAACTGCTCTGCCTGGTGGCCATGGAACCGCCGGCACAGTTCGAGGCCGAGGCGGTGCGTGACGAGAAAGTGAAGATCCTCAAGGCGCTCAAACCCATCACCGGCCAGGATGTGCAGGACAAGACGGTGCGCGGGCAGTACAGCGCCGGCAAGATCGGCGGGCAGGAGGTGCCGGCGTACTACTTCGAGAAAGATGTCGACAATGACAGCGATACCGAAACGTTCGTCGCGGTTGAAGCCCACATCGACAACTGGCGCTGGGCCGGTGTCCCGTTCTACCTGCGCACGGGCAAACGCCTGGCCAAGCGCTCCTCGCAGATCGTCATCCAGTTCAAGCCGGTGCCGCATCGGCTGTTCGACGGCGACCAGGCCAACCAGTTGCTCATCCAGCTGCAACCGGACGAGCGCATCAGCCTGCAGATGATGACCAAGGCGCCCGGCAAGGGCATGCGCCTGGAGCCTGTGGAACTGAACCTGAACCTGGCCCAGGTGTTCGGCCAGACGCGGCGCTGGGACGCTTACGAACGCCTTCTGCTGGATGTGCTGGAGGGCGACTCGACGTTGTTCATGCGCCGCGACGAGGTCGAGGCCGCGTGGGCCTGGGTGGATCCGATACTGACCGGCTGGCAGGAACATTTTCAGGCACCGCGCCCTTACCCGGCCGGCTCCAATGGCCCGGACCAGGCCCACAGCCTGCTCGCGCACCAGGGACGCGCCTGGCACGGTTGAAACCTTTCCGGCTGCCCTGCACGGCGGCGCTGTTCGATAGTGGGCACGCAACACGACAGCCCCATCACTATTGAACGAGGTACAAAGGAATGTACGTAAAAGCACACCGCTTGACCGCCCAGAACGACCAGATGCCAGGCAATGTCAGGTTTCGCGTCCATGGCACCGTGACGGTCGCCACGTCGGCCATCGTGCCGGTACTGGTCAAGCGTGAACATCAGGACAAGTCGCATGCCCTGGCGCTTGAGTTGAAGCTGGAAAACGTGGATGCACTGGCTGCGCAGGTCATCACCGAACGCGCCGTCAGTTTCGAAATGGCCGGCGACCACAGCAACATTCCGAAAGTGGATATCTTCCACGACGGCAAGCTGCTGGTGAGCCTGGACGAGATTGTGCTTACCCACTGACCGGTGAGCGTCGCCCTGCAGTAAACCCATGGCCCCGCTGAACGGGGCCATGGCCCTGGCGCTACCAGCGCCGGTCTTCGCGCAGCAGGCCGGCCAGCGTGTCGGCTTCGACCGGCCGGCTGATCAGGTAGCCCTGCACTTCGTCACAGCCCTGCTCACGCAGGAACGCCAACTGCTCGATGCTCTCGACCCCCTCGGCCACGACTTGCAGGTCCAGGCTGTGGGCCATGACGATGATCGCGCGGGTGATGGCGGCGTCCTCGCTGCCTTCGCTGAGGCCACGAATGAAGGTCTGGTCGATCTTCACGTAATTCACCGGGAAGCGCTTGAGGTAGCTGAGCGACGAATAGCCGGTACCAAAATCGTCTATCGCCAGCTTGACGCCCAATGCGTGCAACTGGTGGAAGGTCGCGATGATGTGTTCGACGCTGTCGAGCAACTGGCTTTCGGTCAGTTCCAGTTCCAGCAGGTGCGGCGCCAGCCCGCACTCGTCCAGTACCTGGCGCACCAGGCTGACCAGTTTGCCCTGACGCAACTGATACACCGACAGGTTCACCGACACCCGAATCGGCGCCAGCCCCTGCCGTTGCCATTCGCAAGCCTGCCAGCAGGCCTGGCGCAACACGAATTCGCCCATGGGCGCGATCAACCCGGTTTCCTCGGCCAGGCCGATGAAATCCCCCGGCGGCACCATGCCCCACTGCGGATGATGCCAGCGGACCAAGGCTTCGGCGGCATGCAGGCGCCCGCTGCGCAGGCACAGCTTGGGCTGGTAGTAGACCTCCAGTTGATGCTCTTCGATGGCCTTGCGCAGCTGGTTTTCCAGCTGCAGGCGCTCCAGGGTGCTGGCCTGCAGGCTCTCGGTGTAGAACTGGAAACCATCGCCGCCCAGGTGCTTGGCATGCTGCATGGCCATGTTGGCCTGGCTGACCAGCGTGCTGACGTCCAGGGTCGCGTCCGGCATCAGGCTGACGCCGATCGAGGCGCTGATCACCAGTTCATGCCCTTCGACACGCAACGGCACACGCAACTTGTCGAGCAGCCGCGAGGCGACCCGCACCAGGCTGGACAGGTTGGAATAACCATCGAACAGTACCGCGAACTCATCGCCAGACAGGCGCGCCACGGTATCGGCCTCGGGCACTGCGTGGGCGATGCGTTGCGCCATTTTCTTGAGCAACTGGTCGGCCACCTCATGCCCGAGGCTGTCATTGAGCAGCTTGAAGCGGTCCAGGTCGATGTGCAGCAGCGCCAGGCTGCGGCCACTGCTGCGCAGGCGCTGGCCGGCCTCGTGCAGGCGCAGGCGAAACAACGCACGATTGGCCAGGCCGGTCAGTTCATCGTAATGGGCCAGGTAGCGCAGGCGCTCTTCGGACTCACGCCGTGCGGACAGGTCGGTGAAAAAGCCGACGATGTTGCTGACGTTGCCCCGTGCATCACCCACCGCGGTCAGTTGCAGCCATTGCGGGTAAAGCTCGCCGTCCTTGCGTGCCTCCACCAGTTCACCCTGCCAGTGGCCATGCTGCGCCAGCGCCTGGTCGATGGCCGGCGAGTGACGACACGCATCGCGACTGCAGGGCAATGCCAGCACATTGCGGCCCAGCAGTTCGTCACGCGGGTAGCCAGTGATCCGGCAGAACGCCTGGTTGACCGCCAGCAGCTCATGGTCGGGGCCCAGAATCGCGATGCCTTCGCTGGCCGCCTCCAATACGGTAGCGGCCAGGCGCTGCTGCTCTTCCTGGGCCTTGCGCGCACTCACGTCACGCCGGGTACCCAGCATGCGCCGCACGCGCCCGCTGGCGTCACGTTCCACCGCACGGCCACGGTCCTCGATCCAGCACCAGTGGCCGCTGCTGTGACGTACGCGGTACTCGATACAGTAGTCCTCGGTGCGGCCCTTGAGGTGCTCGACCAGGGTGCGCTTGAGCAACGGCAGGTCTTGCGGGTGCAGGCGCGGCTTGAGGTCGGTCAGCATCGCCCGGACCTGATCCGGGCTGAGACCGAACAGCTCGCGCAACTGGGTGTGGTGCACCTCGTCGGTGTCCAGGTTCCAGTCCCACAGCCCAAGCTCGCTGGCCTCCAGCGCCAGCGCCAGACGCTGCTCGCTCTTGCTCAGGGCCTGGTTGGCCTGGTCCAGCTGCTGACTGCGCTGCACGACCCGCGACTCCAGGCCGGCCTGAGCCTCGCGCAGTTGTTCTTCGACCAGGCGGCGCTGGTCGACCTCGGCCGCCAGCGCCTGGTTGAGCCGCTCGCTGCGCGTATGCGCCGCCTGCAGGTGCTCGATCAGCGCCTGGTTCTGGAAGCGGCGCAACAACCCACCCTCGATCAGCCGGTTGACCTGCCAGGCCACCACCAGCAACGAGCCCAGCAGGATCAACCCAAGCCAGCCCCAGCCCTGCTGCTGGGCATCACCGCTCCAGAACAGGAACACGATCGGCGGCGCCAGGCACGGCAAGGTAAAGCTCAGGAACGCCGGCAGGCTGACGGCATACGCGACACTCGCAGAGAGTGTCGCGGCCCCCAGCAAGCCGAATACCCAGGCCTGCTGCACGAAGTTATCCACAGGCACCAGGGCAATGGCTGCGCTGGCCAGGGTCAGGCCGCTGAACGCCGAGCCCAGCAGGAACATGTGCCACCAGCTCGGCTGGGCCTGCCGGTCGGGCATGGCCGCGTCGAAGGCCGCGACCTGGATCACGCGCAGCGCCACCAGCGCCATCAGCCAGACGATCCACACGCTCACCAGCAGGTAACGCTGCGGGCTCCACAGCAGCCAGGCACACACCAGGCCGTTGAGCAGCATGAGCAACGTCGGCAGCAGCGAACCTTGATACAGCAGGCGCGTGCGTTCGACGGCCAGTTGCGTGGCGTACTGTTTGCGAATATTGCGGCGCGCGTCGGGGGGCACACTCACGGAAGCAGAGGCGAATGTCATAGGCAGTGTTCTTGTAATGATGAGCCTTGAGCGAGCACGGAGCATACACAAGCAAACGCGTGGGCCAAACTGCTCTGGGTCATAATTTCTGCGCGCCCGGCGCGCGCTGCGGTGTCGCTGGCGAGTGCTCAATCACCCGGGCCAAGGCCTTGGCCCGATGACCGGTCATTCGTCGGTTGGATGTTTTTCCACAGCGGGTTTGCCCCCGGCTCCCTTGCGCCCCTAAAATGGCCGGATGCGCGATGACCTCTCCCTCCTGTTGAACTCCCTCAACGACGCCCAACGCCAGGCCGTAGCGGCCCCGCTTGGACGTCAGTTGGTTCTGGCCGGTGCCGGCTCCGGTAAAACCCGAGTGCTGGTGCACCGTATCGCCTGGTTGATCCAGGTCGAGCAGGCCTCACCCCATTCGGTGCTGTCGGTGACCTTCACCAACAAGGCCGCCGCCGAGATGCGCCAGCGCATCGAGCAGCTGATGGGCATCAACCCGGCCGGCATGTGGGTCGGCACCTTCCACGGCCTGGCCCACCGCCTGCTGCGGGCGCACTGGCAGGAAGCCGGGCTGAACCAGAACTTCCAGATCCTCGACAGCGACGACCAGCAGCGCCTGGTCAAGCGGGTGATCCGCGAGCTGGGGCTGGACGAGCAACGCTGGCCGGTACGCCAGGCACAGTGGTTCATCAACGGGCAAAAGGACGAAGGTCTGCGCCCGCAGCACATCCAGACCAGTGGCGACCTGTTCCTGGGCACCATGCGCAGCATCTATGAAGCCTATGAGGCCGCCTGCCAGCGCGCCGGCGTGATCGACTTCTCCGAACTGCTGCTGCGCGCCCTGGACCTGTGGCGCGACAACCCCGGCCTGCTGCAGCATTACCAGCGGCGCTTTCGCCACCTGCTGGTGGACGAGTTCCAGGACACCAACGCCGTGCAGTACGCCTGGTTGCGCCTGCTGGCCCAGGGGGGTGACAGCCTGATGGTAGTAGGCGACGACGACCAGTCCATCTATGGCTGGCGCGGTGCCAAGATCGAGAACATCCATCAGTACAGTGCCGACTTCCCCGATGCGCAGATGATCCGCCTGGAGCAGAACTACCGCTCCACTGCCGGCATCCTCAAGGCCGCCAACGCCCTGATCGCCAACAACAGCGACCGCCTGGGCAAGGAGCTGTGGACCGACGGTGGCGATGGCGAGCCGCTGAGCCTGTACGCCGCGTTCAACGAACACGATGAAGCGCGCTACGTGGTCGAGACCATCGAAAGCGCGCTCAAGACCGGCCTGGCGCGCAGCGACATCGCCATCCTGTACCGCTCCAATGCCCAGTCGCGGGTGCTTGAAGAGGCCTTGCTGCGCGAACGCATCCCGTACCGCATCTATGGCGGCCAGCGCTTCTTCGAGCGCGCCGAGATCAAGAACGCCATGGCCTACCTGCGCCTGCTCGAGGGCCGCGGCAACGACGCCGCACTGGAGCGGGTGATCAACGTGCCGCCGCGCGGCATCGGCGAGAAAACCGTCGAGGCGATCCGCGAGCATGCCCGCCACGCCCAGGTATCGATGTGGGAATCGATGCGCCTGCTGCTTGCCAACAAGGCCCTCAAGGGCCGCGCGGCCAGTGCCTTGGGCGCGTTCATCGAGCTGATCGAGAACCTCGCCGCCAAGGTCCTGGACATGCCCCTGCATTTGATGACCCAGACGGTCATCGAGCAGTCCGGGCTGATCGTCTATCACCAGGAAGAAAAGGGTGAAAAGGGCCAGGCACGGGTAGAAAACCTCGAGGAACTGGTCAGCGCCGCGCGCAACTTCGAAAACGCCGAGGAGGATGCCGAGCTTTCGCCGCTGGCGGCCTTCCTCGGCCATGCCTCGCTCGAGGCCGGCGATGCCCAGGCAGACGAGCACGAGGACAGCGTGCAGTTGATGACCCTGCACAGCGCCAAGGGCCTGGAGTTCCCCCATGTGTTCCTGGTGGGCATGGAAGAAGGCCTGTTCCCGCACAAGATGAGCCTGGAAGAGCCAGGCCGCCTGGCAGAGGAACGTCGCCTGGCCTACGTGGGGATTACCCGCGCCATGCAGCAACTGGTGATGACTTACGCCGAGACCCGCCGCCTGTACGGCAGCGAGACCTACAACAAGGTGTCGCGCTTCGTGCGCGAGATCCCGGCGGGGCTGGTGCAGGAAGTGCGCCTGTCCAACAGCGTCAGCCGGCCATTCGGTTCGGGGCAGAAACAGAATTCGAGCAGCCTGTTCGGCGCGGCGAACATCCCCGAAACCGCGTTCAACCTGGGCCAGCACGTGCAGCATGCGGTATTTGGCGAGGGCGTGATCCTCAATTTCGAAGGCGCCGGTGCCCAGGCCCGGGTGCAGGTGAATTTTGCCGAAGGCAGCAAGTGGCTGATGCTGGGCTACGCCAAGCTGGAGCCGTTGTAACAGCCCGTCACCGGCAAGGCCGGCTTCTGCAGGAGCCGGCCTTGCCGACGAACAGGCTCGCCAATTCCTACACACTCTCGATAGACATCCCACAGCGCCAAGCAAAAGATAGAAACATTATGGTGCTAGTCATGTGTCCTACAACCTGTGCACCATGGCGCGCGTGCACTCCACAAAACGGGAATACCCTTCTATGCAACGTTTTCTTAGCATCGCCTTGGCGCTGTGCATCGGCCTTACGCTGAGCCTCGACGCCAATGCCAAGCGCTTCGGCGGCGGCAAGAGTTCGGGCGCCGCGCCGACCCACCAGACTCGCCAGGCCGCCCCGGCCACACCGGCCGCCACGCCAAACGCAGCCGGCCGTCCTCCGGCAGCCGCCAGCGGTGCTTCGCGCTGGCTCGGCCCACTGGCCGGCCTCGCCGCCGGTGGTCTGCTGGCGTCCATGTTCATGGGCGACGGCTTCCAGGGCATGCAGATCCTCGACATGCTGATCATGGCGGTCATCGCCTTCCTGATCTTCCGCTTCATCGCCGCCCGTCGTCGCAAGCAACAGCCGCAAATGGCCGCTGCCGGCCACGCGCCGTTCCAGCGTGAAGTGCACGAGCAACCGGCCCAGCCGTCGATCTTCGGTGGTTCCGCCGCCCCTGCCGGTGCAGCCCGCCCGGTGATCAACGCACCGGCCTGGTTCAACGAGCAGAGCTTCCTGGCCGCGGCCCGCAGCCACTTCCAGACCCTGCAGCAGCACTGGGACGCCAACGAAGTCGACAAGATCGCCGAGTTCGTCACCCCGCAGATGCTGCAGTTCCTGAAAAAGGAACGTGCCGAGCTGGGTGAAGGCTTCCAGTCCACCTACATCGACGACCTGAACGTGCAACTGGAAGGCGTGGACGACCGTGCCGACCGCACCATCGCCACCCTGACCTTCAGCGGTGTGTCGAAGACCTCGCGCTTCGACCAGGGCGAAGTGTTCAGCGAAAGCTGGAACATGGAACGTGCCCAGGGCGAGAACCAGCCTTGGCTGGTCGCAGGGATCCGCCAGAACGGCTGATCTTGAGGCGCTGCACAAAAAAACCCCGGGCTTGCCCGGGGTTTTGCTTTTAGCGCAGCGTCCTACTAGGGTATAACGCGCAGCGTGTCGTCAAGGTAAGAGGAAAGAACCCGTGGAAGAAATCATCGAGCAACTGCGTGAAGCCAACGAACCGGTACCCGTACCGCTTGAGTTGCCCGACGAAGACCTGCTGGTCGAGATTGAAGAACAGCTGTTCATCGATATCCCGTTCGTCTTCAGAGAGTTTTTGCTGACCGTCAGCGATGTGGTGTACGGCAGCCTGGAACCGGTGACCGTCACCGACCCACAATCGCACACCTACCTGCCTGACGTCGCGGCCAATGCCTGGGATGCTGGCGTGGACCGTTCGATGATCCCGATCTGCCAGGACGGTGACGACTACTACTGCGTGGAAGAGGACGGCACCGTGGTGCTGTGGTCAGCCGAAGAAGAGCTGGTCACGGAAGAAACCTGGGAGTCAGTGTGGCACTGGGCCCGTGACGTATGGCTGGAAAGCTGATCACGTTGCTTGTCGGACAAAATTGATGGCTCTATGCCATCAATCTTCGTAGAATCGCCACGCCTTCCTGTGCGTGGCGACGTCGCTACCGCTCCATCCCCTCGGACATACGACCCGCCCGCGCAGGAATGCAATTACTCATGTCGGGGCCCGATGTCGATTTTTTCCAGATTGCTGTTACTGCTCGGCCTTGGCCTTGCCGCAGGTTGCCAGGCACCGCTGACGCAGTTGCAGACGCTCAGCCAGGCCCACGGCCATCGCGTCGAGATCCAGCCTTCCCAGCCCTTTCCTCTGGCCTTGAGCGTGCCGTCGCGTGCACCCACGGGCAAGCGTCTGCGCGTGTACCTGGAAGGCGATGGCCGTGCCTGGGCCACCGCCTCGCAACCCAGCCTCGACCCGAGCCCGCGCAACCTGCTGATCGCGCGCCTGGCGCTGGACGACCCACAACCCAGCCTGTACCTGGCGCGTCCGTGCCAGTTCATCACGGCCCCCGGCTGCCGCGCCGCGGTGTGGACCGATCAACGTTTCGGCAAAGCAGTACTGGACAGCCTCGACCAGGCCCTGAACCGTATTCGCCAGCGCTATGGCAACCAGGAGTTCGAACTGATCGGTTATTCCGGTGGGGGCGCGCTGGCCCTGCTGCTGGCCGCGCGGCGCGATGACATTGCACAGGTACAGACCCTGGCCGGCAACCTCAGCCCGCGGCAATGGGCACGTGAACTGCAACTGACGCCGCTGGCCGGCTCCCTGGAGCCGCTGGACTATCGCCAGCAACTGCGCAACGTGCCGCAACGCCACCTGCTTGGCCTGGCAGATCGCAGCGTGCCGGCTTCGCTGTTCGAGCACTATCGCACGCAACTGGGCCCCACGCCCTGCCTGGAGGTGGTGCGCCTGCCCGGCGTCACCCACGCCGAAGGCTGGGTGCAGGCCTGGGCCCAATGGCGCGACCAGCCCCTGAACTGCGCGCCCTAGTGGTGATGTTCCTTCTGGTTGTCGAGGGTTTCCAGCAGGGCGATCTGCATGCGCGTGTGCACGCGGATGAACCAGCGCCACAGCAGCGCCACCACGCCGGCCGCCACCACCGCGATCAGTAGCAGCAATTCGCTGGTCGGCAGGATGCTTGCCGACAGCGCCGACAGCAGCAGGAAGATCACCAGCAGCGACAGCAACGGAATTACCTCGGCGATCACTCGGCGTACCCGCTGGGTATGCCGCCCGGCCATCTCCGGCTTGACCCCCATTTCCGCCAGCAGCATCGACAGCGCCTTGAGCTTGCGGTAGGCGGCGATCAGGAACGGCAGCGACAGCAGCAGCGCCGCCCCCCAGATCACCGCCTTCTGCTGGGCTACGTCAGGTAGCCATTGGCTCAGGTAGTCGCCAATGCGCGCGGCAAAGTAGCCACCACTGAAGAAGATCGCCACCACCAGCGCCAGGTTGACCCCGACCTGCAGCAGGATGCGTCGGATCATCGCCGCGAGCATCGCGCCCTCGCCTTGCGGCTGGATGCTGCGCAGCCACTCGCCATACAACGACAGCACCCGCGACAGGCGCCGCGGCACCACATTGGCCAGCTTGAGCGACAGCGGGTCGGCCGCACGGATCAGGTACGGGGTGAGCAAGGTGGTAATGGCCGACACCGCCACCGCCACCGGGTACAGAAAGTCGCTGGTGACCTGCAGGGTCATGCCCAGCGCCGCGATGATGAACGAGAATTCGCCGATCTGCGACAGCCCCATGCCGACTCGCAGCGAGGTACGGCCGTCGTTGCCGGCGATGAACGCGCCCATGCCGCACGAGAGCATCTTGCCCAGCACCACGGCAATGGTGATGACCACGATCGGCCAGATGTACTCGATGAGCACGTTGGGATCGATCATCAGGCCGATGGCCACGAAGAAGATCGCGCTGAACAGGTCGCGAACCGGTTCGATCAGCTGCTCGATCTTCAGCAACTGGCGCGACTCGGCCATGATCGCACCGATCAGGAACGCACCCAGCACCATGCTGTATTCCAGCTTGACCACCAGCAGGCAGAAGCCGAAACACAGGCCCAGCACGGTGATCAGCAGCATCTCGTTGCTTTCGAACTTGGCCACGTAGGCCAGCAGACGCGGCACCAGCAAGATGCCGACCACCAGCGCGACGATCATGAACAGCGACAGCTTGCCGACCGTGGAGAACACTTCGCCGGAGCTGACCGAGCCGCTCACCGCGATGCCCGAGAGCAAGGCGATGATGCCGATGCCCAGGATGTCCTCGACGATCAGCACGCCGAAGATCAGCTGGGCAAAGCGCTCGTTCTTCATCTTCAGGTCATTGAGCGCCTTGACGATGATGGTGGTGGAGGAAATGGCCAGGATCGCGCCCAGGAACAGTGAGTCCATGGTGCTCCACTCGAACCAGCGGCCGATCTCGAAGCCGATCCAGATCATCAGCACGATTTCCAGGAACGCGGCGATGAAGGCCGTGGCCCCGACCTTGAACAGCTTGCGCAGGCTGAACTCCAGTCCCAGGCAGAACATCAGGAAGATCACCCCGAGCTCGGCCAGCGTCTTGATCGTATCCTCGTCGTGGATCAGGCCGAACGGTGGCGTGTGCGGGCCGATGATGAAGCCGGCGACGATATAGCCCAGCACCACCGGTTGCTTGAAGCGATGAAACAGGATGGTGACCACACCGGCAACCAGCATGATCACCGCCAGATCCTGAATAAAGCTGATGGCATGCATGGTGTGGAGCTCCTTACTTCGAATCGAAGAACAGACCCTCACTCAACGACATCGTGTCGTTGAACACTGGGGAATTAGTCTTTGGGATGGCGTATGGCCCATGTTGCATAGGCTCCGTCAGGTTAACACCGGCGCTGGCATCGAAAAGGCAGTGTAATATCAAGAAACAGATCGACCGTTCCCGCGCCAAAGATGGCACGAACGGCGTGACGGCAAAGGTGCTGTCAGCGTCCCGTTTCTGATGGGATTCGAAATTGGGGGAAAGAAGCGTGACGACCACTCGCCACCCCGCCTCAGCGCAACCTTACCGTGAGCACACTATGGAACCTGGAAACGCCCAGCTGTCGATGACCGTCCTGATGACCCCGGACATGGCCAACTTTTCTGGCAACGTACACGGCGGCACCCTGCTCAAATACCTCGATGAGGTCGCCTATGCCTGCGCCAGCCGTTATGCGGGGCGCTATGTGGTGACCCTGTCGGTCGACCAGGTGGTGTTCCGTGAGCCGGTGCATGTGGGCGAGCTGGTGACCTTCCTGGCGTCGGTGAACTACACCGGCAACACCTCGATGGAGGTCGGCATCAAGGTGGTCACCGAGAACATTCGCGAGCGCTCGGTGCGCCACAGCAACAGCTGCTTCTTCACCATGGTGGCCGTGGATGACGACCGCAAGCCGGTCGCCGTGCCCCCGCGCCAGCCAGAAACCAGCGAAGAGAAGCGCCGCTTCGTGCAAGGCAAGCAGCGCCGCCTGATCCGTCAGGAACTGGAAAAGCGCTACCAGGAGCTCAAGGGCGACGGGTTCTAACGCGCCAGGCGCTGCGCCTCGAAGCGCACCCGCGGGTGCACGATACGGTCCTGGGCACGCACCAGTTCCAGTTCATAGCTGGTGCAGGCCTGGGTCTCGAGGAGCACTTCGTGGACCGCCGCCGCCGTGAACTCAAACGCCGCCAGCCAGCTGTCGCCCAGCAGCACGCGCGCCAGGAACAGGCCGGAGGTCAGGTCGCCGACCCCCACCGGCTGGCGCGGGAACGCCAGCAGCGGGCGGCGCAGGTGCCAGTTGCCCTCGGCAGTCACCAGCAGCATTTCGAAGTCTTCGGCGCGCCGCCCCGGATACGCCAGGTGCTTGACCAGCACCGCCTTCGGCCCGCGCGCCAGCAAGCTGCGCGCCATGCTCACGCAGTCATCCAGCGATTCGGCGCGACGCCCACAGAAGCTGTCCAGCTCCAGCTGGTTGGGGCACAGTACATCAGCCACCGCCAGCGCTTCGTCGAGCAGGAAATCACTGACTTCTGCCGGTACGCTGCAGCCCTTTTCCGGGTGGCCCATGACCGGGTCGCACAGGTACAGCGCCTTGGGGTTGGCCGCCTTGATGCGCGCGACACCGCTCAGAATCGCACGCCCTTGCGCCGCGCTGCCCAGGTAACCGGACAGTACCGCATCGCAATTGCCCAACTCGCCGATCGTCGCAATCCCGTCCACCAGTGCAGGAATTTGCGCGGGCGCAAGCACTTCGCCGGTCCACTGGCCATACTGAGTATGGTTGGAGAACTGAACGGTGTTCAGCGGCCAGACATTGACCCCTACCCGTTGCATCGGAAACACCGCGGCACTGTTGCCGGCGTGGCCGAATACCACGTGTGACTGGATGGCGAGCAGATGCGGTGTACGTTTCATGCAGGACTTCCAAACGTTCGAATGAAAAACAAGGGGCGCAGTATGGCGCCAAATGCCACCTGTACGACAGACCGGGGTGGCAGTTAAGCTGGGCTATCTGGTTGGAGCAAACGTAGATGTTAACCCTCGAAAACCTTCTGGTGCTGATGCTGCTGGCTACCCTGGGCGCCTGGCTGTGGCATAACCATGGATTGCGTGAAAAGGCACTGGAGCGGGTCAAGCAGCATTGCGCCAAGCTCGACCTTGAGCTGCTGGACGGCAACGTGGCGCTCAAGCGCATCGGCTTTGTACGTGACGCCAATGGCCGCAAACGCCTGGCACGTGTGTATAACTTCGAGTTCACGGTCACCGGCGAGCATCGTCACCCTGGCACGGTGACCCAGTTTGGCGCGCACACGATGCAAATCGAGCTGGCACCCTACCCGTTCGAGATCAAGCCGCCGGTGCAGGGTGGCAACGTGATCGAGATGAACCAGTGGCGCCAGGAGCACAACCGCTGGCGCCAATGACAACCCCTTCTCGCTGGCACTAGAGAATTCTGCAGGCCCGCATCCCCTGCTCTAGCGCGTCAACCCCCTGCACCTGTGGATAAATCAGCTCGATACGCGAATCCCTTCGCCATTCACTGGCCTGCCACTCCAGCGCCTGCCCTTCCAGCGCATTCGCCGATCGCCACCCGTGCGGGCTGTGGATAACCATCTTGGCCCTGCGCCAGCCAAGCCCTGCCAACCAGTGCTTCAGGCGCCTCAGGTCCAACTGCTGGCTCGGATGCCAACGCCAGCCAATACTCCATGCCTGTTCCGCCTGTTGATAAACGCAGATCGGCTGGGTCGGATCTGTCCACAGCAGCGCCGATGGCGCAGCGCCATCGGGTAATGCACAGGGGTTATCCACAGTCACGGCAGCATCCGTCACCGCAGGCAGCTGCTCGAATGCCATTTTTCCGTGATCGACCCACAGCATTGGCAGCGCTGGGAGCTGCTCTGTTATCCACAGGCGCTGCTGTGCATCCAGCCCCTCCGCCTTGTTGAGCACCAGCAGCCCCGCACTGCCCAGCGCCTGGGCCTGGGCCTGGGGCAACACCTGCCCCGCCGCGAGGGCCTGGGCATCCAGCACCAGTACCGCTGGCTGTACCACCAGCACGCCTTGCCACGGCGCCTGACGCAACTGAGCCAGCAGCTGTGCCGGGTGCCCCAACCCCGAAGGCTCGATAAACAAACGATGAGGCCGCGCCTTGCGCAGCAACCGGGCCAACCCAACCTGGAACGGCGCACCGTTCACGCAACACAGGCACCCGCCCGCCACTTCGCCCATGGCCACGCCGTCCGCGTCCGTCGCCAGCAGTGCGGCATCCAGGCCGATCTGGCCAAACTCGTTGATCAGCACGGCCCAGCGCTCGCCAGCCGGGCGCTGGGCCAGCAGGTGACGCAGCAGGCTGGTCTTGCCGGCGCCCAAGGGGCCGGCAATGACATGGGTAGGGATGTTCTGCAGCATGTTCGGCATTTCATCTGGAAGGTTGCGCACTATCCTGCGCGCTCAGGCCATCCAGTCAAGCGTCAGGATCAACCGGCGCTGTCCATCAGCCAGTTGCGGCGAACGATGTACCAGCCCCGCGCCTTCGTTGCCCAGCCATTTCTCACCCTTGAGCAGCGCCACATCACCGCTCGCCAACTGCTGCACCTCGCGGGCATCCGGCATGGCCAGCCACTCGCTGGCAGGCCCGGCGTAGGTGGTGATCAAGCGCAACGGTACATGGTCGACATGAAACCGCGGGCACATCGCGCCATCCAGCACCTGCAGGCGCAGCCCCACCCGCCGCGCATCGAGCAGGCAGGCATAGGCGCCAATCAGCCAGGTCACGTCGGCGACAAAGCCGGCATGACCCTGCAGGTCGGCGTAGCCGGCGGCCAGGCCGCGCAGTGGCGGCACCTCACCCTCGGCCTGCAGCGCCAATGTGAGCGACTCGCCCAGGGGCTGCCCCAGTGACAGCAAGACGCGGGCGAAGTCCTCGATGTGTGCAGGCAGACGGCGCTGCCATACGGCCATGTTCACGCCGTCCTGCAACACCTCGGTCAGTACCTGAGGCGATTCCCCTAGCACCTGACGGGCCAGGCCTCGACGTTTGAGCGCCAGCATCAGGCCGCCTCCTCGTCGTGCCAGTCGCCGAACGGGTCAGGCAGCCTGCTCCATTGCTCGGCGCCCAGTGCCATCTCGGCATCGGTCAGCAGGCAGGCACTCAACTCGGCGTCCAGCCGCGTGACGTCGAGGTGCTGACCAATGAACACCAGCTCCTGGCGACAGTCACCACACTCGGCAGTCCAGTGCTCGAGGATTTGCGCCGTGCTCTGCTCATCCTGCGGCCATTGCCCGCGCGGCACGAAGCGCCACCAGCGTCCGGCGAAACCATGCCGCATCATGCCGCCGGCCTGGGACCAGCTTCCAGCGTCGCGGTACTTGCTGGCCAACCAGAAAAAACCTTTCGAACGCAGCAATCGCCCATTCACCCACGGCCTGTGGATAAAGTCATGGAAACGCTGCGGGTGCAGTGGCCGGCGCGCCTGCCAGGTGCTGGCCTTGATGCCGTACTCCTCGGTTTCCGGTACATGTGTACCGCGCAGTTCCCGCAGCCAGCCTGGCGCCTGCGCTGCACGGTCGAAGTCGAACAGCCCGGTGTTGAGGATCTGCGCCAGCGCCACCTGCCCCATCACCATCGGCAGGATGCGCGCCTGGGCATTGAGCGAACGCAGGATGGCGGTCAGTTCCTCACGCTCATGACTGCTGATAAGGTCGATCTTGCTGAGCAGGATCACATCGGCAAACTCGACCTGCTCGATCAGCAGGTCACTGATCGAACGCACATCGTCCTCGCCCAGGGTCTCGCCTCGCGAGGCCAGGCTGTCGGCGGCCTGGTAGTCACGCAGGAAATTCAAGCCGTCGACCACAGTGACCATGGTATCCAGGCGCGCCTGGTCGGCCAGGCTGCGGCCCTGCTCGTCGCGAAAGGTGAAGGTCTCGGCCACGGGCAAGGGTTCGGAAATCCCCGTGGACTCGATCAGCAGGTAGTCGAAACGCCCTTCGCGGGCTAGGCGCGCTACCTCTTCGAGCAGGTCTTCGCGCAGGGTGCAGCAGATACAGCCGTTGCTCATCTGCACCAGTTTTTCGTCGGCACGGTTGAGGCTGACGTTGCGCTGCACCTCGCTGGCGTCGATATTGATCTCGCTCATGTCGTTGACGATCACCGCCACCCGCAGGTTCTCGCGGTTGCGCAGCACATGGTTGAGCAGGGTGCTTTTGCCGGCACCCAGAAAGCCGGACAGCACGGTGACAGGAAGACGGTGGGTCATGACGCAGGTACCTCATCAGGGCGGCGAGTGCATTCGAACGATGCTGCTCGCAATGTTATATTATAACTTTGCAAATTAGCCAATCGGAGTCTTGATGAAACCTGTCGTCTTGCTCGCGCTGCTGTTCACCCCGCTGAACCTCGCCCACGCCGCGTTGCCGCGCAGCGAGCCGGCGCAGTGCACCCGCAGCGCCAACCTGCTGGCCTGCACAGACCGCGCCGGCAATGCCTATAGCGTGCACAGCCAGGGCAGCACCCAGTTCATGCGCGGCTTCGAAGTACAGGGGCAACGGCGCTGGACGCAGACCAACAGCCGTTATGGTCCATTGACCTTCTTCACGGGCCTGGCCAGTGACGGGGAAGCCTGGGTGGGCTACAGCCGGCGCGTAGGTTGGACTACCCAGAACCGGGTATCCAGCTCCAGCGGCCAGCGCTTCAACCTGCGCTGCAACCGACTGGGGGGTTGCCAGTGACGGGCCAAAAAAAGCAGTGGCATCGGTTTTGTTATGTTGTAACGTATCATTTTTATCTGACGATGGTTTACCCATGACCGCCATGACCACCCTGCCCGATATCGCCGCGCAACCCACTCAGCAATCCCTGCCGCTGGACTGGGTGGGAATGTGCGGCATTGCCCTGCCGCTCGATGTCGAGGGCACACGTGTCACTGCCCGGGCCGATGCGGGGGTGAGCCTGGATGATGGAACATCGCGGGGCATCCACATGTCGCGCCTGTACCTGGCCCTGGAAGCGCTGGAGCAGGCGCCGTTTTCGGTGCCGTTGCTACGCAGCGTGCTCCAGCAGTTTCTCGACAGTCACCAGGGCTTGTCCGACACGGCATACCTGAACCTGCGTTTTGAGGCATTGCTCAAACGCCCGGCACTCATCAGCCCGCTGGCGGGTTGGAAGGCCTATCCCATCAGTGTGAAAGCACAGCTGAAAAACCAAATGTTCCACGTGGAACTAAATGCGCAACTTGACTACTCCTCCACCTGCCCCTGTTCGGCCGCGCTTGCTCGCCAGCTGATCCAGCAACAATTTCTCGCCGACTTTACCGGCCACAGCCTTCATCACGAGGGCATAGCCCGGTGGCTGGCCAGCGCGCAAGGCATTGTCGCTACACCGCACAGCCAGCGCAGTACTGCGTTCCTGCAGGTACGTCTGGACTCGGAGCAGGCTGAGTTGCCCATTCGCGAACTGATCGATCATTGCGAACAAGCGTTAGGGACGGCGGTACAGACCGCCGTGAAGCGGGCAGACGAACAGGCGTTTGCCTTGGCCAACGGGCAGAACCTGATGTTCTGCGAGGATGCGGCACGGCGACTCAATCTGGCCTTGAGGCAACTGCCCTGGCTCACAGGCTTTGCCCTGCGTGTGGAACATGCAGAAAGCCTGCATGCCCACGATGCCGTCGCCCATAGCCAATGGCACTGGTAAGCGGACGCAAGGTCTAGGTTCGTGGCTTGACGATACCGCAGTCGTTGCCCAACCACACCGCGCGGGTGCTCATGCTGCCCTGCTGTTGAACGCCCGACGCATTGAACGTGCCGTTGACCTTGGTGCTGAACTCGCGGTCACTGAGGAAGGTTGCCTCGCCGTTGCCCTGCGCCTTGGGGCAACTGAAGGTAAACTTCCACACATTGCCATTGCGCTCGGTGATCTTTTGCGTGCACCCCGATTGCGGGTCCTGCAACGGAATATCATCAGTCTGTACCTGTTGCGGGGTCAGACACGAGCGCACCCCCTTGCCCGCCACACTGATGCCTTGCTTGGCCAGGCCACCTTCGATCATCGCGCGCTGCTCGGGCGGCAGGTTCTTCAACTGGCCAAGCATGAACGCCATGTCCGGCAGCGGCTTGCCATCGACCTGCATGTCGCTGGTGGTCAGCTCCCACAGCCCGGGTTGCAGCATCTGCGCCTGCACCAGGGGGCTCGACAGGCCCAGCACCAGTGCCAGCATCGGCAGACGAATAGTCATGTAGTGATTCCTCCAAAATCCGGCCCCAAGCCGGAACACAGGTTAGACGCGTTTTTACGCTTTCGGTTGCAAGGGCAGTCACGAACATGCTCTGTTAGCAGGCAATGCCCTCGGACAGCAGGACGTGTATGGATTATCACAGCCCCTACTTCTTCGGTTACCTGATCGGCGTGATTCACCTGCTGGGCATCATCGCGGCCTTGCATGCCGTGTTCACCGTGCGCACCGCTCAAGGCGCGATCGCCTGGGCCATGTCCTTGCTGTTCATCCCCTACTTCACACTGATCCCGTACCTGGTGTTTGGCAGTCGCACCTTCGACGCCTATATCAAGGCACGTCGCCAGGCCAATCGCGAAATGCACGTGGCCATGGCCGACCTCAACTGGCGGCCGTGGGTCGAGGAAGCACTGGCAGCACGCAACTCCGAATCCTATGCCGCGCTGCGTGCCATGCCCAGGTTGGGTCGCATGCCGTGCCTGGCCAACAACCAGGTCAGCCTGCTGATCGATGGCCAGGCCACCTTCGATGCGATCTTCAAGGCCATCGAGGGTGCCACCGATACCGTGCTGATCCAGTTTTTCATCATCCATGACGATGGCCTCGGGCGTGAACTCAAGCACCTGCTGCTGCGCAAGGCTGCCGCCGGGGTGAAGATCTACGTGCTGTTCGACAGCGTCGGCAGCCACGCCCTGCCCTCAGCCTACGTTCAGGCCCTGCGCGATGGTGGCGTGAACATCCGTGCCTTCGCCACGCGCCGCGGCTGGTTCAACCGCTTTCAGGTCAACTTTCGCAACCACCGCAAGATCGTGGTAGTCGACGGCCTGCTGGGGTTTCTCGGCGGGCACAACGTGGGCGACGAGTACCTGGGCGGCAACCCGCGCCTGTCACCCTGGCGCGACACCCATGTGCAGGTCAGCGGCCCGGTGCTGGCGTGCCTGCAGGAGTCGTTCGCCGAAGACTGGTTCTGGGCCGCGCGTCAGTTGCCACCCTTGATCCTGCCCGACACCTACCCCGACGATGGCGTGCTCTGCCAGGTGCTGGCCAGCGGCCCGGCCGATCCGCAGGAAACCTGCTCGCTGTTTTTCGTCGAGGCCATCCACGCGGCACGCGAACGGGTATGGATCACCAGCCCGTATTTCATTCCCGACGAAGCCGTTTTCGCCGCACTGCGCCTGGCCGTGTTGCGTGGTGTGGACGTGCGCATCCTGATCCCCTCGCGCCCCGACCATCGCATCGTCTACGCCGCCTCCAGCCTGTTCGCCTTCGACGCGGTGCGCGCCGGCATCCGCATGTTTCGCTACGGGCCCGGGTTCCTGCACCAGAAGGTGGTGCTGATCGACAACGAGGTCAGCGCCATCGGCAGCGCCAACCTGGACAACCGTTCGTTCCGCCTCAATTTCGAGATCATGCTGCTGACCGTCGACCGCGGCTTTGCCGACCAGGTCGAGCACATGCTCAACCAGGACTTTGAACAGTCGCGGGAAATCACCGCCGACGACACCCTCGATACCCATCGCCTGCAACAGCTGGGGATGCGTATCGCCCGCCTGATTTCGCCGATTCTCTGAACCGCCTAGCGGTACAGGTCGTCACGGGTCAACGGCAGGTCATGGTGGCCATCGGCATAGGGTTTGACCGCCAGGATCTGGTGCAGGTTGATCCAGCCCTTGGTGAAAGCGTACGAGCAACCGGCCAGGTACAGCCGCCAGATGCGCAATGCACGCTCTGGCACCAGCGCCGCCGCCTTGTCGAGCTGGCTTTCCAGGCGGTCGCTCCACAGCCCCAGCGTGCGCGCGTAATGCAGGCGCAAGCTCTCTACATCGACCACCTCCAGACCCGCCTGGCTGATGCTCGCGCTGATCATCGCCAGGTGCGGCAGCTCGCCCTGGGGGAACACATAGCGCCCGATGAAGCTGCCAGCCCCGCGACCGACCGGACGCCCGTCCACGTGCTTGGCGGTGATGCCGTGGTTCATCACCAGCCCCCCTTCACGCACGGCGCCAAACAGCCGCTGGCAATACAGCGCCAGGTTGGCGTGGCCCACATGCTCGAACATGCCCACGCTCACCACCTTGTCGAAACGTCCATCCTGCGGCAGGTCGCGGTAATCGAGAATCTGCAGCTGGACCTGGCCTTCCAGGCCCTCGGCCTTGACCCGTTTGCGCGCTAGCTTGAGCTGTTCCTTGCTCAGGGTAATGCCGAACACCCTGGCACCGAACTCACGTGCGGCATAGCGCGACAGCCCGCCCCACCCGCATCCCACATCCAGCAGGTAGTCGCCCTGCTGCAAGCGCAGCTTGCGGCACAGGTGCTCGAACTTGTTCTGCTGGGCCTGTTCGAGGGTATCGCCAAGGTGCTTGAAGTACGCGCAGGAGTAGGCCATGTCCGGGTCCAGCCACAGCTGGTAGAAGGCGTTGGACAGGTCGTAATGGTAGGAAATGGCTGCCGCGTCGGTGGCCTTGTCGTGCTCGCTGCGCACGGGTTGGTCGTCTTCCTCGTCCTTGAGCAGGGCCTGGCTGAGCGCATCGCACACACGGATCACTTCGGCGATGGTGCCCTCGAGCTCCAGCTTGCCTTCGACGAACGCCGCACCCAGTTCATCCAGGCTGGGGTGCGTCAGCTGGCTGATCAGTTGGGGGTCCTTGACCACGATGGTGACGTGCGGCGCAGGCCCCAGGTCGAACTGGTGGCCATCCCAAAGCTTGAGTCGCAAGGGCAACTGCAGGCTCTGCAGAGCAGGTGGAAGTTGCGCAAGCATGAAAGGAGTCTCCCGTTGTTTCTCGCACTACTGCGAAAAAGGGTAGTCCATCCACGGAAATCTTCAGCCTGACACCACCATGGTTGCAGGCGCGCCCCCCCTGAAAGGTAGTGCGATAAATTGTATACAACCTCCAAAGCAGCAGACTAACCTTGGCGCCATTGTCGATTCTTCATCCGGGAGTACAACAATGAAAGCCTATGATGTCGTGATCATCGGTGGCGGTCCTGGCGGCTACAACGCTGCCATCCGCGCCGGTCAGCTGGGCCTGAGCGTGGCCTGCATAGAGGGCCGCGCCACCCTGGGCGGCACCTGCCTGAACGTCGGCTGCATGCCGTCCAAGGCGCTGCTGCATGCCTCCGAGCTGTATGAAGCCGCCGCCGGCAGCGAGTTCGCCAACCTCGGCATCGAGGTCAAGCCGAACCTGAACCTGGCGCAGATGATGAAACAGAAGGACGAGAGCGTCGCCGGCCTGACCAAGGGCATCGAGTTCCTGTTTCGCAAGAACAAGGTCGACTGGATCAAGGGCTGGGGCCAGCTCGATGGCGTGGGCAAGGTCAAGGTGACCGACGATCAGGGCGCAGTCACCGAGCTGCAGGCCAAGGACATCGTCATCGCCACCGGCTCCGAGCCGACGCCGCTGCCCGGCGTGACGATCGACAACCAGCGCATCATCGACTCCACCGGCGCCCTCGCCCTGCCCCAGGTGCCCAGGCACCTGGTGGTGATCGGCGCGGGCGTGATCGGCCTGGAGCTGGGTTCGGTGTGGCGCCGACTCGGTAGCCAGGTGACCGTGGTGGAATACCTGGACCGCATATGCCCCGGCACCGACGAAGAAACCGCCAAGACGCTGCAACGTTCGCTGGCCAAGCAAGGCATGACGTTCAAGCTGGGCAGCAAGGTGACCCAGGCAACCCCGTCGGCCGACAGCGTCCGCCTGACCCTGGAGCCGGCAGCCGGCGGTACTGCCGAAACCCTCGAAGCCGACTACGTGCTGGTCGCCATCGGTCGCCGCCCTTACACCAAAGGCCTGGGGCTTGACACCGTCGGCATTGAAACCGACAAACGCGGCATGCTCGAGAACCAGGGCCATCGCACCAGCGTGCCGGGGGTGTGGGTGATCGGTGACGTCACCAGCGGCCCGATGCTCGCGCACAAGGCTGAAGACGAAGCCATTGCCTGCATCGAGCGTATCCATGGCAAGGCCCACGAGGTGAACTACGGGCTGATCCCCGGGGTGATCTACACCCGCCCCGAACTGGCCAGCGTGGGCAAGACCGAAGAGCAGCTCAAGGCTGAAGGTCGCGCCTACAAGGTCGGCAAGTTCCCGTTCATGGCCAACAGCCGGGCCAAGATCAACCACGAGACCGAAGGCTTCGCCAAGGTGCTGGCCGACGCCGAAACCGACGAGGTGCTGGGCGTGCACCTGGTGGGCCCGAGCGTCAGCGAGATGATCGGCGAGTACTGCGTGGCCATGGAATTCTCGGCCTCGGCCGAAGACATCGCACTCACCTGCCACCCGCACCCGACCCGCTCCGAAGCCTTGCGCCAGGCGGCGATGAACGTCGAAGGCATGGCCATGCAGATCTGACCTGGGTAACGTCCGCCGGCCCTCGAAGCCGAGGGCCGGTGGGTGCTTACGCCTGGACGGCGGGCGCCGTCACGAAGCGATCCGCCAGAAACGGCGACAAGTCCAGCGGCAGCGCCTCCTCATGCAGCACCTTGTCGATCAGCACACCGGTGATCGCCGAAGTCAGGATGCCGGTGCGAAAGTGTCCACAGGCATTCAGGTAGCCGCTCACGCCCTGCACCGGGCCCAGAATCGGCAGCTCGTCGGGCGAGCCCGGGCGCAGGCCGGCCCAGCTGCGCTTGAGGTTGATCTGCGCCAGCGCCGGAATGCAGCGCACCGCGCCCTGTACCAGCCCGTTGATCTCGGGGTAGGTGGTGGTGACGTCAAAGCCCTTGTCCTCGGTGGTGCTGCCGATCAGGATCTCGCCGTTGTCCTTCTGCGCCATGTAGCAATCGCTGGTGGTCAGGCAGCCCTGCAGCAGCTTGGGCATGCGCTCGGTAAGCAGGATCTGGCCTTTCACCGGCTTGACCGGAATGCTCTGGCCAGTGGCCATCTCGCTCAGCTCTGCGGCCCAGGCGCCGCCGGCGTTGATCAGGGTCTGGCAGTGGAACACCCCCTCCACATCGGTTTCGACACCGACTACCCGATCACCCTGGTGCCGCACGCCGGTGACATTGGTGTTGAGAAACACGTCGACACCGTTCTGCCGTGCGCCTTCGCTGTACGCGTCCGCCAGACGAAACGGGCTGACCTGGTGGTCGCATAGGAACTCAAGGGCGCCATGGGCATGATGGCTGACGGCAGGTTCCGCCTTGCGCAGGGCGTCGCGGTCAAGCCAGCGCACCTGGTCGGCCAGGTGCGGAATCTGCGCCACGATGTGCTCGGCGTACAGGCGGTCTTCGTCGTCGTAGATCACGTACTTGAGGCCGGTGCGCTCGAACTTGAAGTCCATGCCATGGCGCTCCATCAGTTCCTGGTGCAGGCCCGGGTACAACGCATTCGATTGAAGTGCAAAGTCGAAGAACGACTGCGGCAGGATATGCGGCGTGCTCGCATCGACCGCCACGGCGGCGCCATGGGCCTCCCGCTTGTGCTTTTGCGACATCATGCGAAAGAAGATCACCCCGCACCCCAGGCCTACCGACTCGCCGATCGCCCACAGCCCGCCGGCCGAGGCGCGCGTGGCGTTGCCCGGGCGCTTGGCGTCGATCAGGGCGATCTTCAGGTTATGGCGCTTGGACAACTGGTAGGCACACGAGGCGCCGATCACGCCCCCACCGGCGATGACCACATCATAGGTTCTGTTCATGCTTCAGCTTCCGTGCCCAGGTGTTGAAATGCGGAGAAAGGAATCGGGTCGATCGGGAAACGCGGGCGCAGCCAGCCTACGTCCGCACGCCCGGTGGCCTGGCGCAGACGGTCATTGCAGTAGCCCACGCACATGCGCCCCTGGCAGTCGCCCATGCTCACGCGGGTGCGCATCTTGAGCCCGGCCATGTCTTCGACGCCCTGCTCCAGGGCACGGTCGATATCGGCACGGGTCACATGCTCGCAGCGGCAGATCACGGTGTCTGCGCTCGGCAGCGCGACCTGTTCGGCACCGCGCAGGGTGTAGCGGTCCACGCCGGCACGAAAGCGCTTGATCGCCGCCAGTTTGCCCAGGTAGCGCTCGCGCAGCTCAAGCGCCTGTTCGGCGCTGATCACCTGAGCCTGGTGCAGGATCGACACAGCAGCAATGCGCCCGGTGAGCATGGCCGCCTCGCCACCACGAATCCCGCCCATGTCCCCGGCCAGGTGGATGTGCGGCACGCTGCTCTGCTGCCACACATTGCACTCGGCACGCAGGTAGCCATCCTCATTGAAACCGTGCGCCAGGCCCATCTGCTGGCTGAGCTGGGTACGCGGGATAAAGCCGTAGCCGACCGCCAGGGTCTGCGCCGATACGCGTTGCACACGGCTCATGTCCGGCTGCCAGGTCTCGCCGTATGGCGCAAGACGCACCTCGGCGAGCTCGGCATCGCCGTCAGCCCCCACCACACCCCAGCCATAGTTCATCGGGATGCCATTGAGCTTCAGGTAGCCGAGCATGCTCAGGCCATCGAGAAACAGCTGGGGCTTGTTCAGCAGCGCCAGGCTTTCCTTGGCGATCTTGCCGAAGGCGCAGGCTTCGTACACCCCTTCCACCTTCACCCCGGCCGCATGCAGCTGGCACGCCACCAGCGGCAGCAGCGGCCCGGTGCCGGCAATCACCGTGGTGCCCAGCGGCTTGACCACGCCGCTCTTGATCTGCAACTGCAAACCACCCAGCAGCATCACCCCGGGCAAGGTCCAGCCGGGGAACGGCACGTTGCGCTCATGGCAGCCGGCCGACAGCACCAGGTGGCTGAATTCGACCTCGTGCAGTTGCTCATCGGCCTCCAGCACCATCAGCCGCTCACCGCCTTCACCGCCCACCACCCGGGTCTGCAGGCGCACTTCGACCTGGTCGGCGCAGGCTGCGAATTCTTCATGCAGACGGTTCAATGCCGTGGCGTAGCGCTTGCCCAGGTAACCCAGGTCGACACCGCTGCGCAGCGGGCCGCGATACACCACACCGCCCAGGCGCGAGGCTTCATCGAGCAGCACGCTGCGAATGCCATGGCGGGCCAGCTCGATGGCCGCCGCCATGCCGGCCGAACCACCGCCGACAATGACTGGACGCAGGCTCATTCGACACCCTCCACGTCAAAGCGGTTGATCCCGGTCTCGACCTGCATGCCCGGCTTGACGATGGTCTGGCAGGCACGCCGCTTGGGCCGACCGTTGATCGAAACCAGGCAGCAATGGCACACGCCCATGCCGCAGAACGCCCCGGTCACCTGGCCGTGATCGTTGCGCGCCACCTGGCGCATGCCTACTGCGTGCAGCACGTTGAGCACGGTTTCGCCCGACGCAACCGGTACCGGCTGGCCGTTGAGCTCGATGGTCAGGTCAGCCCTGGGCAGGGGCTGGATATCGTAATGGCGGTCCAATGACTGCATTGCATTTCATCCTTGAAAGAGTGGCAGAGCTTCATACGGTAGGCCATCGAACCCGACTCGATATTGACCCAGGCCAGAAAAGTGGGTGTCCACTTGTTGCCGAAAGGCTGTGGAGTACGGCCGCACTTGGTACCATCACCCACATCTCCATGACGACTTGATGACGACCGGCTGCCGTGAAACTCATTTATCGCTGGTTACAGCACCCTCGCACTCCCCTCCTCGCCCTTGTCGGGCTTTTGCTGTGGGTGCCGATCGGCATGCGCCTTGCCCAGGGCTGGTCCGACCCCTTGGGCTACCTGTCCGACCTCGCCGTGGGCGGGGCACTGGTGCTGGTGCTGTATCGCCGCCCGTGGTGGCTGGCACTGCCGGTGCTGATGGCCTGGGCCGTGCTGAACCTGGCCAGCGCCGAGCTGGTGGCGGCGGTTGGCCGGCTGCCGACGCCCGCCGACCTGCATTACCTCACCGACACCCAGTTTCTGGAGAACTCGGCCGGTGGCAGCTTTGCCAACACCGGGTTCGCGGCGGCCCTCGGGCTGGGCCTGCTGCTCTGGCTGGCGAGCCTGTGGGCGGCCCGTGGAACAAAGGCCGGGGCACTGCCGCGGCGGGCCTGGACCCTACCGGCAGCGTGCCTGCTGCTGCACGCCGGCATCCAGACCCTGCAACCCAGCGAGGCGGACGAATGGCAGGTGTTCAACCTGCCCCACCAACTGATGGCGGCCGGCCTGGGCGAGGGGCAGGCCGGCATCGAAGACTGGCTGGAAGGCGACCTGGTTGATCCGCCGGTGGCCATGCAGGGCCTGACGCGGCTGGACCTGGAGGGGCGTCCGTTGCTGGAAACCCCGGGCAGTGCGCGCAATGTGCTGGTGATCGCCCTTGAGGGTATTCCGGGTGCCTACCTGGACATCAACCGGCGCACCCTGAACAGTGCCTATCAGGAACGGCTGATGCCCAAGCTCAGTACCTGGGCCGAGCGCGGCATGAACACCCCCGACTACGTCCTGCATACCCACCAGACCATTCGCGGCCTGTACGCGATGCTGTGTGGCGACTACGACAAGCTCGACAATGGCACGCCCAAGGGCGTCGAGATGCTCACGCAGAACCAGCGCAACCAGGAGTGCCTGCCGGCGCAGCTGCGCGAGCACGGCTTCAGCACGCACTACCTGCAGGGTGCGGGCCTGCGCTTCATGGCCAAGGACAAGATCATGCCGCACATCGGCTTTGATACCACTCTGGGCCTGGACTGGTTCAAGAACCCGAATTACCTGGAGTTTCCGTGGGGCAAGGACGACCGGGCGTTTTTCGAAGGTGCGCTGGACTACGTCGGGCAACTGCAGAAGGGGCGTGATCCGTGGATGCTGACCCTGCTGACCGTGGGCACCCACCAGCCCTACTCCGCACCGCAGGACTACCTGGACCGCTTCGATACACCCAAGCAGGCTGCCGTCGCCTACCTGGACGACGCTGTGGATAACTTCCTCGCCGGGCTGGAGCGCCAGGGTGTGCTCAAGGACACGCTGGTAGTGATCACCTCCGACGAGTCCCATGGCATCGACGGTGTGCGCCTGGCGTCGTCGTGGGGTTTCAACCTGTTGCTGGCGCCTGAACAGGCGCAACTGCCCCACGTGAAAAACGGCGTGTATGGCCACGTCGACCTGACCGCATCGGTGCTCGACTACTTTGGCTTCCCGATTCCCAACAGCCTGAGCGGGCGCTCCCTGCTGCGTGATTACCCGAGCGGGCGCGAGATCATGTCATTCACCAACGGCAAACTGCGCTACCACGACGGCAACGGCACCTTTACCGAGTGCGACTTCCAGCAGCGTTGCCGTGCCTATTCCAGTGCCGGGTTCATTGCCGAACGGGCCACCCTGGTCGATCGCTTCCGTGGCCAGCGGGCGCGCCAGGTGCAGGCACGCGCCAGCGCACTGGACCAATCGGTGATGGGCTCACCGCTGAACCAGCACTACCAGTTCGGCAGCGCGACGGTGATCCCGTTGCAGCCCGAGATCAAGGATGACTGGGCCGACAACCTGATCGGCGCGCAGTACCTGGAGATGCCCAAGGGCTCGCAGACGCGGGTACGCCTGACGGTGCGCTCGGCCGACCCGCAGCAGGACGCGTACATCGTGCTCAAGGCCAAGGAATTCGAGCAGGAAGTGCTGGTGGGGCTGCCCACTGAAGAGATGCTGGTGACCCCGGATCAGCCACTGGAGATGGACTTCAGCTTCGACAACACCGAAGCGCGCAAGGCGTTCTCGTTCCATTTGCTGGGGCATGGGCTGGGCGCGATCGAGGTGACCGACTTCAGCGTGGTGACGGAAGCGCCGGGGCAGATCGACGAGCTGGACGAGACGCTGGCCAAGGTGCATGCCAGCGCTGATTGAAGCGGGGGGAACTGCGAAGGCTGGCCCCTACCTCTGCAGGAGTCAGCATTGCTGCCACACAAGTGGGCACCTCTTTAACCAAGCCACGTGTGTTCGCAGGGCGTTTGCGAGGGAAGCCACTCCAAAGTAATTAAGCTTGCATACGATGGGTCCCCAAGAGATTACGGCCAAGCAGCATTCACGATGTCGAGCGTGGTCAGCTCTGAGGTTGGCGCTGCTCAATCGTAGGCGAACTGGTCAATCAACCCCAGACGTGGAACGTGGGTGTTTGGCCGTAGTAGCGCGCCGGGAGCGATGACTGCGTTTGCCCCAATTTTGCAGCCGTCACCGACCAAGGCACCGAATTTATTCACTCCTGTCTCGATCACATTACCTTCATGGCGAATTTTGATATCCGCACCATCCAGTTCGTTACGGTAATTGGCAATGATTGCACCTGCTTCAATATTTACGCCCTCGCCAATTAACGAGTCGCCGACAAAGTTGAAATGTGCCAACTTGCTTCCACCAAGCATGAAGCTACTTTTCATTTCGCAGCTTGGGCCAACAATGCAATTGCTGCCGAGGTAAACGCCTCCACGCAGGTAAGCTCCCGCTGCTACAAATGATCCTTCGCCGATGATAATCGCGCCTTTCAGCACCGCCCCTTGCTCGACAACGGCACTTTCGTGGATGGCACAGTTTCCATGGCGTCGATAACCCACGCCAAGGCCTGCCAACAAGGCCAAAACCTGGTTTTCGCAGTCTTGAGAAATCAGCCAAGCGGCAGGGGGTACCAAGCCCAGAAAGGGCCAACGAGAAATAAACGTACTGATCTCAAATAGCTTCATAGAAATTCTTCCGGTACAGGTAAGGTGCGGGTATCCACGCGGCGGAAGCTAGGACATGGAGTTCCCCCCAAAATTCAAGTGCACCTCTGTCTGGGCTTTGCTGGCCTGCCAGAGCCCGTAAACGACGTGGCCTACAATGCGGCACGCAGGAAAACGTCGCTGGCTGCTCATCCGGGGGGCAGGAAGGCGCCAGCGACAGACTTTATTTATTTCCGACAGACTTTATTTCGTAGCTTCAAGGAGGGCTCATCCGAACCCGCCCTACTCCACCGTCACCGACTTGGCCAGGTTGCGCGGCTGGTCAACGTCGGTCCCCTTGAGCACCGCCACGTAGTACGACAGCAACTGCAACGGAATGGTGTAGAGGATCGGCGCCAGTGCATCGATGATGTGCGGCATGGCGATCACATGGGTGCCCTCGCCATTGCTCATCCCAGCCTTCTCGTCTGCGAACACGATCAGTTCGCCACCACGCGCGCGCACTTCCTGCAGGTTGGATTTGAGCTTCTCCAGCAGTTCGTTGTTCGGCGCCACGGTGACCACCGGCATGTCGGCATCCACCAGGGCCAGCGGACCATGCTTGAGCTCACCGGCCGGGTAGGCTTCGGCGTGGATGTAGGAGATCTCCTTGAGCTTGAGCGCACCTTCCATCGCCACCGGGAACTGCGCGCCACGGCCCAGGAACAGGGTGTGGTGCTTGTCGGCGAACAGTTCGGAGATCTTCTCGATGGTGGTGTCCATCGCCAGCGCTTCACCCAGGCGCACCGGCAGGCAACGCAGCTGTTCGACCAGTTCGGCCTCCACCGCCGCCGGCAAGGTGCCGCGCACACGGCCCAGCGACAGGGTCAGCAGCATCAGCGAAACCAACTGGGTGGTGAACGCCTTGGTCGAGGCCACGCCGATCTCAGGGCCCGCACGGGTCAGGAGGGTCAGGTCGGACTCACGCACCAGCGAGCTGATGCCCACGTTGCAGATCGCCAGGCTGGCCAGAAAGCCCAGCTCCTTGGCATTGCGCAACGCCGCCAGGGTGTCGGCGGTTTCGCCCGACTGGGAGATCGATACGAACAGCGTGTCCGGCTGCACCACCACCTTGCGGTAGCGGAACTCGCTGGCCACCTCGACCTGGCAAGGAATACCCGCCAGTTCTTCGAGCCAGTAACGCGCAACCATGCCGGCGTGGTAGCTGGTGCCGCAAGCGACGATCTGAACGTTGCGCACCTTGGGGAACAGCTCGGCAGCCTTCGGACCGAACGCCTGCACCAGCACATGGTCGGCGCCCAGGCGATCTTCGAGCGTGCGCTGCACGACGGTGGGCTGCTCGTGGATTTCCTTGAGCATGAAGTGACGGTACTGGCCTTTGTCGGCCGCTTCGGCGCCCTCGTGGTACTGCACGCTTTCACGCTGCACCGGCTGACCGTTGATGTCCCAGATAGCGATCTGGTCGCGACGGATCTCGGCGATATCGCCTTCTTCCAGGTACATGAAGCGGTCGGTGACCTGGCGCAGGGCCAACTGGTCGGAGGCCAGGAAGTTCTCGCCATGGCCCAGGCCGATCACCAGCGGGCTGCCGCTGCGCGCTGCCAGCAGGCGGTCAGGCTGATGCGCACTGATCACCGCCAGGCCATAGGCGCCATGCAGTTGCTTGACCGTGGCCTTCAATGCGTCGGCCAGCTCCGGCACGCTCTTGAGCGTGTGGTGCAGCAGGTGCACGATCACTTCGGTGTCGGTCTGCGAGGTGAACACGTAGCCCAGGCCCTTGAGCTGCTCACGCAAGGCGTCATGGTTCTCGATGATGCCGTTGTGCACCACCGCCAGTTCATGCCCGGAGAAATGCGGGTGTGCATTGCCTTCGGTCGGCGCACCATGGGTAGCCCAGCGGGTGTGGGCGATGCCCAGGGTGCCGGCCAGCGGCTCGGCGGCGACGGCCGCTTCCAGCTCGCCGACCTTGCCGATGCGACGACGGCGCTCCAGGTTGCCCTGCTGCGTGAACACGGCAAGGCCGGCACTGTCGTAGCCACGGTATTCCAGGCGCTTGAGGCCTTCGATCAGGATGGTGGTGATGTTACGTTCGGCGACGGCGCCCACGATTCCACACATAGATATTGCTCCTAGCTGATGGCGGCACAGATCAGGTTGATGCCGCGGGCTTGAATATGTTCGCGTGCCTCAAGGGGCAGGCGCTCATCGGTAATCAGGGTGTTCACGCTGCCCCAGGGCAGCTCCAGGTTGGGAATCTTGCGCCCGACCTTGTCCGACTCGACCATCACGATCACTTCGCGGGCCACCTCGGCCATGACCCGGCTCAGGCCCAGCAGCTCGTTGAAGGTGGTGGTGCCGCGCACCAGGTCGATACCGTCGGCGCCAATGAACAGTTGGTCGAAATCGTAAGAGCGTAGTACCTGCTCGGCGACCTGGCCCTGGAACGATTCCGAATGCGGGTCCCAGGTGCCACCGGTCATCAACAGCACCGGCTCGTGCTCCAGTTCGCTCAGGGCGCGGGCTACATTCAGTGAATTGGTCATCACCACCAGGCCGGGCTGCTGGCCCAGTTCCGGGATCATCGAGGCGGTGGTGCTGCCACTGTCGATGATGATCCGCGCATGCTCACGAATGCGTGCCACCGCGGCCCGAGCGATCGCCTGCTTGTACAGGGAAACCGGCTGGCTCTGGTCGGCGAACAGTTCCTGCGGCAGGGTCACCGCACCGCCATAGCGACGCAGCAGCAGGCCATTGGCCTCCAGCGCGGCCAGGTCCTTGCGGATGGTCACTTCGGAGGTTTCAAAACGTTTGGCCAAGGCATCCACACTCACTTCACCCTGCTCATGCAGCAGCGCAAGGATGTTATGGCGACGTTGTGGCGTATTGCGCTTCGACATGGGAGCCTAAGTTTCGGTTCGAAAGATAACGAAGCCAATCAAAACCTAAAGCTTTCATTTGGTCAAGCACCGTTGGAGATTTTTCGCTGTGGATAACGTTGCAGGCAGCGCGTGGGTTATCCACACGCGACGCTTGCCCACAAAAAAGCCGACTTATGCACACGCCAGTCGGCTTGATGTTCAGCTGTGAATAACTTCAGCTTTTCTTGATTTTTTCAGGCCGCTTCCAACCGTCGATATTGCGCTGACGACCCCGCGCTACGCCCAACTGGCCTGCTTCGACATTCTGGGTAATGGTGGAACCCGCCGCGGTGGTGGCACCGTCGAGGATATCCACAGGCGCCACCAGCGAGTTGTTGGAGCCGATGAATACATCCTCACCGAGCACGGTGCGGAATTTGTTCGCCCCGTCGTAGTTGCAGGTGATGGTGCCGGCGCCAATGTTGGTGCGCGCACCTACCTCGGCATCGCCCAGGTAGGTCAGGTGGCCGGCCTTGGCGCCCTCACCCAGGTGGGCATTCTTCAGTTCGACAAAGTTACCCACATGCGCGCGCGCGTCCAGCACGCTGCCGGGGCGCAAGCGTGCGAACGGGCCCGCATCGCTACCCTCTCCCATCACCGCGCCTTCGAGATGACTGTTGGCCTTGACCACGGCACCTTTGCGCAAGGTGGTGTTCTTGATCACGCAGTTGGGGCCGATGATCACGTCGTCCTCGATCACCACGCGGCCTTCAAGAATCACGTTGATATCGATCAGCACATCACGACCAACGCTCACTTCACCGCGTACATCGAAGCGCGCCGGGTCACGCAGGGTCACGCCCTGGGCCATCAGGCGGCGGCCTTCACGCAACTGGTAATGACGCTCCAGCTCGGCAAGCTGACGGCGATCATTGGCGCCCTGCACTTCCATCGGGTCCAGCGGCTGCTCGGTGGCCACCACCAGGCCGTCGCTGACCGCCATGGCGATCACGTCAGTCAGGTAGTACTCGCCCTGGGCATTGTTGTTGGACAGGCGGCCCAACCATTCGGCCAGGCGCGCGCCCGGCACCGCGAGAATACCGGTATTGCCTTCGGCGATGGCTTTCTGTGCCTCGCTGGCGTCCTTGTGCTCGACGATAGCCGAGACCTGGCCGGCCTCATCGCGCACGATGCGCCCGTAGCCCGTTGGATCGGCCAGGGTTACGGTGAGCAGGCCCAGTTGCTGCGGGGTCACCTTGGCCAACAGCCGATGCAGTGTATCGACTTCGATCAGCGGTACATCGCCGTAGAGGATCAGCACTGTTTCGGCGCTGAGTGCCGGCAGGGCCTGTGCCACGGCGTGGCCGGTACCCAGTTGCTTGTCCTGCAGCACGAAATTCAGGTCATCGGCGGCCAGGCGTTCACGCACAAGCTCAGCACCATGCCCGATCACCACGTGGATACCCTGCGGCTTGAGCTGGCGAGCGCTGTGGATAACATGGCCGAGCATGGAGTCGCCGGCCACCGGGTGCAGTACCTTGGGCAACGCCGAACGCATGCGGGTGCCCTGGCCTGCCGCGAGAATAACGATATCGAGAGACATTGACTGGCTACCAATCCTGGGGGGTCAGCGAGGTGACCAAAAAGAAGAATCGCGGAAAAAGAAAAAGGGTAGCCGAGGCTACCCTTTAACTCAATCGCGCAAAGCAATCAGCCGGTGGGCTGGATCACTTTCCTTTGCGCATCGCCTGAACGGTACGCAGCTGGGCTGCGGCTTCGGCCAGACGTGCAGCAGCGGCGCCGTAGTCGAAATCCGCGCCTTTTGCATTCAGGGCGTTCTCGGCAGCCTTGAGGGCTTCCTGGGCCTGAGCTTCGTCCAGGTCGGCAGCACGTTGCACGGTATCGGCAAGCACCTTGACCATGTTCGGCTGGACCTCGAGGAAACCACCAGAGATGTAGAACACCTCTTGGGTGCCACCCTGCTTGGTCAGCGTGATCGGACCTGGCTTGAGATTAGTGATCAGCGGGGCGTGGCCTGGAGCGATACCAAGATCACCCAGGTTGCCGTGCGCAATCACCATCTCGACCAGGCCGGAGAAGATCTCTCCTTCCGCGCTGACGATATCGCAATGGACTGTCATAGCCATCTGCTTGCCTCAACCTGATTAGCGCCCCTTACGGGGCGCCGGGATTACAGTTTCTTGGCTTTCTCGACTGCTTCTTCGATGCCGCCGACCATGTAGAACGCTTGTTCTGGCAGGTGGTCGTAGTCACCGTTGAGGATGCCTTTGAAGCCAGCAATGGTGTCTTTCAGGGAAACGTATTTGCCTGGAGAACCGGTGAAGACTTCAGCCACGAAGAACGGCTGGGACAGGAAGCGCTGGATCTTACGAGCGCGCGATACCAGTTGCTTGTCGGTCTCGGACAGTTCGTCCATGCCCAGGATCGCAATGATGTCCTTCAGCTCTTTGTAGCGCTGCAGCACGTATTGAACGCCACGAGCAGTTTCATAGTGCTCGTTGCCGATCACGTTCGGGTCCAGCTGGCGCGAAGTCGAGTCCAGTGGATCGACCGCTGGGTAGATACCCAGGGAGGCGATGTCACGGGACAGTACGACGGTGGCGTCCAAGTGGGCGAAGGTGGTCGCTGGCGACGGGTCGGTCAGGTCGTCCGCAGGTACGTATACCGCTTGGATCGAGGTGATCGAACCTTCCTTGGTCGAAGTGATACGCTCTTGCAGAACGCCCATCTCTTCAGCCAGGGTCGGCTGGTAACCTACTGCCGAAGGCATACGGCCCAGCAGTGCGGATACTTCGGTACCGGCCAGGGTGTAACGATAGATGTTGTCGACGAACAGCAGAACGTCGTTACCTTCGTCACGGAACTTCTCGGCCATGGTCAGGCCGGTCAGCGCTACGCGCAGACGGTTGCCTGGTGGCTCGTTCATCTGACCGTAGACCAAGGCTACTTTGTCGAGAACGTTGGAGTCCTTCATCTCGTGGTAGAAGTCGTTACCCTCACGGGTACGCTCGCCCACACCGGCGAACACGGAATAACCGCTGTGCTCGATGGCGATGTTACGGATCAGCTCCATCATGTTTACGGTCTTGCCTACACCGGCACCACCGAACAGACCGACTTTACCGCCTTTGGCAAACGGGCAAACCAGGTCGATAACCTTGATGCCGGTTTCGAGCAGGTCGTTGCCGCCTGCCTGGTCTGCGAACGATGGCGCTTCACGGTGGATGCCCCAACGCTCTTCTTCACCGATCGGGCCAGCTTCGTCGATCGGGTTGCCCAGCACGTCCATGATCCGGCCCAGGGTCGCTTTACCGACCGGTACGGAGATGGCTGCGCCACTGTCGACGACGTCCAGACCGCGCTTCAAGCCTTCGGTCGAGCCCATCGCAATGGTACGGACCACGCCGTCGCCCAGCTGCTGCTGAACTTCCAGGGTGGTTTCCGCGCCTTGTACTTTCAATGCGTTGTAAACGCTCGGCACGCTGTCACGTGGGAATTCCACGTCGATGACGGCGCCGATGATTTGAACGATACGTCCGCTACTCATAGCTGGATCCTCTGAATATTTGAACCGTTAAACCGCGGCAGCGCCGCCGACGATTTCCGAGATCTCTTGGGTGATCGCAGCCTGACGCGCCTTGTTGTAGATCAGCTGCAATTCGCTGATCAGATCGCCGGCGTTGTCAGTGGCGTTCTTCATTGCGATCATCCGCGCAGCTTGTTCAGCCGCGTTGTTCTCGACCACCGCCTGGTAGACCTGCGACTCCACGTAACGCACCATCAAGCCGTCCAGCAGCTCTTTGGCGTCAGGTTCGTAGAGGTAGTCCCAGTGGTGCTTGAGTTCTTGATCCGGGGTTGCAACCAACGGAATCAACTGCTCGACCGTTGGGGCTTGCGTCATGGTATTGATGAACTTGTTCGATACCACGGACAGACGATCGATACGACCATCCAGGTAAGCGTCCAGCATCACCTTGACGCTGCCGATCAGATCATTGATCGACGGCTCTTCGCCCAGGTGGCTGATCGCTGCAACGACGTTGCCGCCGAAGCTGCGGAAAAACGCCGCACCTTTGCTGCCGACCACGCACAGATCGATTTCGATCCCTTGCTCGCGGTTGGCTGCCATGTCCTTGACCAGGGCCTTGAACAGGTTGGTGTTCAAGCCACCGCACAGACCACGGTCACTGCTCACGACCACATAACCGGCGCGCTTGACAGGGCGATCGATCATGAAGGGGTGGCGGTATTCCGGGTTGGCGTTGGCCAGATGACCAATCACCTGGCGGATACGCTCCGCATAAGGACGGCTAGCAGCCATGCGCATTTGAGCCTTGCGCATCTTGCTGACCGCCACTTTTTCCATGGCGCTGGTAATTTTTTGCGTGCTTTTGATGCTCGCAATCTTACTGCGAATCTCTTTTGCGCCTGCCATGTAACACCTATCAGGTTAGCAAGCGGGGGCTGCAAAGCCCCCGCTGCGGCTTACCAGGTTTGGGTGGCCTTGAACTTCTCGATACCGGCTTTGATGCCTGCATCGATTTCGTCGTTGAAGTCACCCTTCACGTTGATCTTCGCCATCAGTTCGGCGTGATCACGGTTGAAGTAAGCAATCAGCGCTTGTTCGAAGCTACCGATCTTGGTGATTTCAACGTCGGTCAGGAACCCACGCTCAGCGGCATACAGCGACAGCGCCATGTCCGCGATGGACATTGGAGCGTATTGCTTCTGCTTCATCAGCTCGGTCACACGTTGACCGTGCTCGAGTTGCTTGCGGGTGGCTTCGTCCAGGTCAGAAGCGAACTGGGCGAATGCCGCCAGTTCACGGTACTGAGCCAGAGCGGTACGGATACCACCGGAAAGCTTCTTGATGATCTTGGTCTGAGCGGCACCACCCACACGCGATACCGAAACACCGGCGTTCACTGCAGGGCGGATGCCCGAGTTGAACATGGCCGATTCCAGGAAGATCTGACCGTCGGTGATCGAGATCACGTTGGTCGGAACGAACGCGGAAACGTCGCCAGCCTGGGTTTCGATGATCGGCAGTGCGGTCAGCGAGCCGGTCTTGCCAGTTACGGCACCGTTGGTGAACTTCTCTACGTACTCTTCGGAAACGCGCGATGCACGCTCCAGCAGACGGGAGTGGAGATAGAACACGTCACCTGGGTACGCTTCGCGACCTGGTGGACGGCGCAGCAGCAGGGAAATCTGACGGTAGGCAACGGCCTGCTTGGACAGGTCATCGTAGACGATCAGAGCATCTTCACCGCGGTCACGGAAGAACTCGCCCATGGTGCAACCGGCGTATGGCGCCAGGAATTGCAGTGCGGCGGATTCCGAAGCACTGGCAACCACCACGATGGTGTTGGCCAGGGCGCCGTTTTCTTCCAGCTTGCGAACGATGTTGGCAACGGTCGAACGCTTCTGGCCGACAGCAACATACACACAGAAAATACCGGAGTCTTTCTGGTTGATGATGGCGTCGATGGCCATGGCGGTCTTGCCGATCTGACGGTCACCGATGATCAGCTCACGCTGGCCACGGCCGACAGGGATCATGGCGTCAACCGATTTGTAGCCAGTCTGTACAGGCTGGTCTACCGATTTACGCCAGATAACGCCAGGTGCAACCTTTTCAACAGCGTCGGTCTCGGTGTTGTTCAGCGGACCTTTGCCATCGATTGGGTTACCCAGTGCGTCGACAACGCGACCCAGCAGTTCCTTACCCACCGGAACTTCGAGGATGCGGCCGGTGCACTTGGCGCTCATGCCTTCAGCGAGGGTGTCGTACGCGCCCAGTACTACCGCACCAACGGAGTCTTGCTCCAGGTTGAGGGCCATACCGAACACGCCGCCCGGAAACTCGATCATTTCGCCGTACATAGCGTCGGCCAGACCGTGAATCCGCACGATACCGTCAGAAACGCTGACGACAGTACCTTCGTTGCGGGCTTGGGAGGCTACATCGAGTTTCTCGATGCGGCCCTTGATGATTTCACTAATTTCGGAAGGATTGAGTTGCTGCATTGCTCTGCTGCCCCTTCAAACTCAAGATTTCAATGCTTCGGCCAGTTTCGCGATTTTGCCGCGTACTGAACCATCGATAACCAGGTCGCCGGCGCGGATTACGACACCACCGATAAGGCTGGCATCCTCCGTCGCGTGCAGGCGCACTTCCCGGCTGAGTCGTGCACTGAGAACCTTGGCGAGTTTGTCTTGCTGTTCTTGGTTCAACGCAAAAGCACTGGTGACTTCCACGTCCACGGATTTCTCTTGTTCGGCCTTGTACAGCTCGAACAGAGCCGAAATCTCCGGCAACAGCAGGAGACGTTCGTTTTCCGCGGCAACATGAATGAAATTCTGTGCCTGTGCATCGAACTTGTCACCGCACACGTCAATAAACGCGGCGGCCTTTTCTGCGCTCGTCAGTCGCGGGGCCTTGAGCAGGCGCTGCATTGTGTCGTCTTGCGACACTGCAGCAGCCAGGCCGAGCATGGCTGACCAATTGGCCAGTTGCTGATGGGCCTGGGCGTGCTCAAAGGCCGCCTTAGCGTAAGGTCGGGCCAACGTGGTCAGTTCTGCCATGATCGCCCTCGCTTAAATTTCAGCGGCCAGTTTATTAACCAGCTCCGCATGCGCGTTTTGATCGATTGTGGCGCCAAGGATCTTTTCAGCACCGTTGACGGCCAGGCTACCCACTTGGGCGCGCAGCGCGTCTTTGACGCTGTTCAGTTCCTGTTCGATCTCGGCTTGAGCCTGGGCCTTCACACGGTCAGCTTCGACGCGAGCCTGGTCACGGGCTTCCTCGACGATCTGGTTACCGCGTTTCTTGGCTTGCTCAATGATTTCGGCTGCCTGAGCTTTCGCTTCGCGCAGTTGCTGACCCGCTTTATCTTGGGCCAACTCCAGGTCGCGAGCTGCTCGGTTGGCAGCGTCCAGTCCTTCCGCGATCTTCTTCTGACGTTCTTGCAAAGCCGCGATGACCGGAGGCCACACGAACTTCATGCAAAACAGTACAAAAATGAAGAACGCAACGGACTGGCCAATCAGGGTTGCATTAATGTTCACGCCAACACCTCGCTCGTTCTAAGTCCATCACACCAATCCACTCGAGAAGTCGAGTGATCAGCCAGCGATTTGACCAACGAAGGGATTAGCGAAGGTGAAGAACAGAGCGATACCAACACCGATCATGGTCACGGCGTCGAGCAGACCGGCGACGATGAACATTTTCACTTGCAGCATCGGAACCATTTCTGGCTGGCGAGCAGCGCCTTCCAGGAACTTGCCGCCCAGCAGGCCGAAACCAATGGCGGTACCCAGAGCACCCAGGCCGATCAGCAGAGCAACAGCGATAGCGGTAAGACCAACTACAGTTTCCATCTTTCCTCCCGACTTTTACGTCGTATTGGTTAGGTTTTTTAGTTTGAAGCGGTAAAACAAAATCGTTTGGTACAGCTGCCCTTGCGGACTTTTTCGGCCTTCCCCCACCCCGGCGGGAAGGCCTCAGACACGCCAGGCGGTCTTAATGGTTATCTTCGTGAGCCATCGACAGGTAGACGATGGTAAGCATCATGAAGATGAACGCTTGCAGGGTGATGATCAGGATGTGGAACACCGCCCACGCCCATTGCAGCACCACGCCCAGGCCGCTCAGCCACAGCAGGCCGGCACCGAACATCACGGCGATCAGGATGAACACCAGCTCGCCGGCGTACATGTTGCCGAACAGACGCAGGGCCAGCGAGATTGGCTTGGCGATCAGGGTGACGAACTCCAGCAGGAAGTTCACCGGGATCAGCAGGATCTGAACGAAGATGTTCTTGCTGCCGAACGGGTGCAGGGTGAGCTCGCCGACGAAGCCGCCCAGGCCCTTGACCTTGATGCTGTAGAAAATGATCAGTGCGAACACGCAGAAGGCCATCGCGATGGTGGCGTTCGGGTCGGTGGTGGACACGGCACGGAACGGAATGTGCGGGTCACCGGAGATCAGGATCGCCAGCTGAGGAATCCAGTCGACCGGTACCAGGTCGACGGCGTTCATCAGGAACACCCAGACGAAAATGGTCAAGGCCAGCGGTGCGATCACCGGGCTGCGGCCGTGGAACGAGTCCTTGACGCTGCCGTTGACGAATTCGACCATCACCTCGACGAAGTTCTGCAGGCCGCCGGGTTGACCCGACGTCGCTTTCTTCGCCGCCATGCGGAACAGGAGGATGAAGATCAGACCCAGCGCAACGGACCAACCCAGGGTGTCCACGTGGAACGCCCAGAAGCCCATTGCCTTGGCTTCTGCTGCGGAATGGGCAAAGCCCCAACCGCCGTCTGGTAATTGCCCGAAGGTCAAGTTCTGCAAGTGGTGCTGGATATAGCCCGAAGCGGTTTCTGCTGCCATGTTTGCCTCAAACGCCCTAAGGTCTCGAAAGTCTCGTTTTTATCAGCAGGGGCGCGAACCAGCTGACCAACTGGGTCAGCAAGAAGACGCCGAATACTGCTAATGGCGCCAATGGCTTCACTCCTGCAAACGTCAGTGCAAACAGCACTGCCGTCAAAATCAATTTGCCTGCCTCGCCAGCGTAGAACGACTTGACGATGGCCTGCGCTGCCCTGGCGCCGGTGTAACGGAACGCCTTGTAGGCAAAGTACAGATTCGGTAGCCAGGCAATCAGCCCTCCGCAGAGTGCCGAATAACCCGCGACTACCCCGTGCCACTGCCACACCCCCAACGATGCCAGCAACAGCACGACCCATTGAGTCAGCAGTACCGGAAAAACCGCCCAGCGATGGAAAGGCAAGCGGTTTGGCGTGCGGGTTTCCATCACAACTGCTCCTCGAAAGTCGGCCAACCAGTCAACTATGACTTGGCATAATTTGTGCCGACAAAATGCGCGCAGAGTATAGGGGCGGTTGCACCCCTATTCAACTGCCGGGTAGTGATTTCCGACTGCACGCTACAAAGCGAATTGTTTCAGCGGATGTGAGCAAGCACGCCCTGCAACTCATCCAGCGAGTTGTAACGGATCACCAACTGGCCTTTGCCCTTGTTGCCGTGGCGGATCTGCACCGCCGAGCCCAGCCGCTCTGCCAGACGCTGTTCAAGCCGGGTGATGTCCGGATCGGGCTTGGCCGCTTCGACAGGTTCCGGTTTGCCATTGAGCCACTGGCGCACCAGGGCTTCGGTCTGACGTACGGTCAGGCCGCGTGCGACAACGTGTCGCGCCCCGTCCACCTGCTGTTCTTCGGGCAAACCGAGCAATGCACGGGCATGCCCCATCTCCAGATCACCGTGGGACAGCATGGTCTTGATCACTTCAGGCAGCGCGATCAGGCGCAGCAGGTTGGCCACGGTCACCCGCGACTTGCCCACCGCATCCGCCACCTGCTGCTGGGTCAGCTGGAACTCCTGCTGCAGACGCTGCAGCGCGATGGCCTCCTCCACCGGGTTGAGGTCTTCACGCTGGATGTTCTCGATCAGGGCCATGGCAATGGCGGTTTCATCCGGTACATCGCGCACCATCGCCGGGATGGTCTGCATGCCGGCCTGCTGGCTGGCGCGCCAGCGGCGTTCGCCGGCGATGATCTCGAAGCGTTCGTCGCCGATCGGGCGTACCACGATCGGCTGCATCACGCCCTGGCTCTTGATCGACTGCGCCAGTTCCTCGAGTGCCTGCGGGTCCATGTCCCGACGTGGCTGGTACTTGCCGCGCTGGATCAGGTCCAGCGGCAGGTGTTGCAGTTCTTTCTGGTCGACCTTGACAGCCTGCTCTTCGAGCGAGCTGACGGTAGGACCACTGAGCAGTGCATCCAACCCACGTCCGAGACCTCGTTTCTTAACGGCCATGCGGATTCCTTAAGTTGCCGGTGCGGCAGTGCGGGTTTGACGACGTTGACGGCGGACCAGTTCACCGGCCAGGGCCAGATAGGCCAGGGCGCCACGCGATTGCTTGTCGTAGGCCAGGGCCGGCATGCCGAAGCTCGGGGCCTCGGCCAGGCGGATGTTGCGCGGGATCACCGTGTCGTACAACTGCTCGCCGAAGTGCTCCTTGAGCTGCGCGGAGACATCGTTGATCAGGCTCAGGCGCGGGTCGTACATGGTGCGCAGCAGGCCTTCGATCTTGAGTTGCGGATTGAGCTTGGCAGCAATGCGCTTGATGTTATCCACAAGGTCGCTCAAGCCTTCCAGGGCAAAGTATTCACATTGCATCGGAATGATCACGCCATCGGCGGCCACCAGGGCATTGAGGGTCAGCATCGACAGCGACGGCGGGCAGTCGATCAGGATGTAGTCGTAGCTTTCGCGGATCGGCGCCAGCGCAGTGCGCAGGCGGCTCTCCTTCATCTGCATTTCGAGCAGCACCACTTCGGCCGCGGTCAGGTCACGGTTGGCCGGCAGCAGCTGATAACCGCCGTGCTCGGAGACACGCATGGCCTGGGCCAGGTCGCATTCGCCGATCAGCAGGTCATAGACCGAATGTTCAAGGACGTGTTTATCCACACCGCTACCCATGGTGGCGTTGCCCTGTGGATCGAGGTCAATCAGCAGCACGCGGCGCTTGGTCGCGACCAGCGATGCGGCGAGATTGATACAGGTGGTGGTCTTGCCCACACCACCTTTCTGGTTCGCGATTGCGAATACCTTAGCCATTCTTGCTTGTGTTCCCAGTCATGCCGTGCGGCGCAGTATCAGCAGATGGCGCTGGCCTTGGCAACCCGGAACGGTCAAGGCCTGCTCGCTATCCACTTTGAAATCTGCCGGCAATGCTACCAGCTCATCAGCCGGATGCAGCCCTTTCATTGCCAGCCACTGCGTCTGGGCGTCGCCAAGATGGCGCGTCCAGTTGGTGAAGTTCTCCATGCTGCTGAAAGCACGGGAAACAATTCCGGTGAAGGGTAGCTCCGGTTGGAACGCCTCGACTCGTTTGTGGATAACTTGCAGGTTATCCAGCTTCAGTTCCAGTTTTACCTGGGTCAGAAAGCGGGTTTTCTTGCCGTTGCTGTCAAGTACGGTGACGTGCTTGTCCGGATGCAGGATAGCCAGTGGAATACCCGGCATGCCGCCGCCGCTGCCGACATCGAGCCAACGCTCGCTGTGGATAAACGGCATGACGCTGAGGCTGTCGAGCAAATGTCGTGAAACCATTTCGTCCGGATTGCGCACGGCGGTCAGGTTGTACGCCTTGTTCCACTTTATCAACAGGGCCAGGTAAGCCAGCAGCTGCGCGTGCTGGGCCTCGCTCAGCTCGACACCGAGCTGGCGTGCGCCTGTGGACAACTCTTCGGCGTGTTGAGGGGTGACCATCGAACTCAAGCGCTTTGCTCCAACTCGCGGCCTGCGCCGCGTTTTTTCAAGTGAATCAGCAACAGGGAAATCGCCGCCGGCGTCACGCCGGGAATGCGCGAGGCCTGGCCCAGGGTTTCTGGCCGGGTCTGGCCGAGCTTACCCTGAATCTCCTTGGACAACCCTGAAATACCGGTGTAGTCGATATCCTCGGGCAGGCGGGTGTCTTCGCTGGCACGCAGGCGCGCGATTTCTTCCTGTTGCCGGTCGATGTAACCGGCGTATTTGGTCTTGATCTCGACCTGCTCGGCCACCTGTGGGTCGACATCGCTGCCACCGGTCACTTCCACCAGCCCGGCATAATCGATTTCCGGGCGGGTCAGCAGGTTGAGCAGGTTGTACTCGTGGCTCAGCGGCGTGCCGAACTTATCCACAATCGCCTGGCCCTGCGCCGTGTTGGGTTGTACCCAAGTCGACTTGAGGCGCTGTTCTTCGCGCTCGATGCTTTCGCGCTTGGCACTGAACGCTGCCCAGCGGGCATCGTCGACCAGACCCAGCTCGCGGCCTTTCTCGGTCAGGCGCAGGTCAGCATTGTCTTCGCGCAGGATCAACCGATATTCGGCGCGCGAAGTGAACATGCGGTACGGCTCCTGGGTACCCAGGGTGATCAGGTCGTCGACCAGTACCCCGATGTACGCCTCGTCGCGGCGCGGGCACCAGCTTTCGCGGCCCTGCGCACGCAGCGCGGCGTTGGTCCCGGCCAACAGGCCCTGGGCGCCGGCTTCTTCGTAGCCGGTGGTGCCGTTGATCTGGCCGGCGAAGAACAGCCCGCCGATCACCTTGGTTTCCAGGCTGTACTTGAGGTCACGCGGGTCGAAGTAGTCGTACTCGATCGCGTAGCCCGGGCGCACGATGTGCGCGTTTTCCATGCCCCGGATCGAGCGCACGATCTGCAATTGCACGTCGAACGGCAGGGAGGTGGAAATCCCGTTCGGGTACAGCTCGTGGGTGTTCAGCCCTTCGGGCTCGATGAACACCTGGTGGCTTTCCTTGTCGGCAAAGCGGTGGATCTTGTCTTCGATCGACGGGCAGTAGCGCGGGCCGATGCCTTCGATCACGCCGGAGTACATCGGCGAGCGATCGAGGTTGGACGCGATGATCTCGTGGGTCCGCGCGTTGGTGTGGGTGATAAAGCAACTGACCTGACGCGGGTGCATGGCCTTGTCGCCCATGAACGACATCACCGGGATCGGCGTGTCGCCGGCTTGTTCGGTCATCACCGAAAAGTCCACCGAACGGCCATCGATACGCGGGGGTGTACCGGTTTTCAGGCGACCGACACGCAGCGGCAGTTCACGCATGCGGTGGGCCAGGGCCATGGCAGGCGGATCACCGGCGCGACCGCCGGAGTAGTTCTGCAAACCGATGTGGATAAGTCCGGCGAGGAAGGTGCCGGTCGTCAGTACCACCGAGTCTGCGAAGAAACGCAGGCCCATTTGTGTGACCACACCCTTGACCTGGTCCTGTTCGACGATCAGGTCGTCGCACGACTGCTGGAATATCCACAGGTTGGGCTGGTTCTCGAGTACTTCGCGCACCACCGCCTTGTAGATGGCGCGGTCGGCCTGCGCACGGGTGGCGCGCACCGCCGGGCCTTTGCGGTTGTTCAGAACGCGGAACTGGATACCGCTCTTGTCGGTAGCCAGGGCCATGACGCCGCCGAGCGCATCGATCTCCTTGACCAGATGGCTCTTGCCAATGCCACCGATGGCCGGATTGCAGCTCATGTGCCCGAGGGTTTCCACGTTGTGGGTCAGCAGCAGGGTTTTTACACCCATGCGTGCAGAAGCAAGCGCAGCCTCGGTTCCGGCATGGCCGCCGCCGATGACGATCACTTCAAAACGGGAAGGGAAATCCACCACGCACCTCGTGCCTGTTTCGGGAATAGATAGGAATAACGCACAAGTATAGGGACTTACCCCCCGTCAAGGAACCTTTTGCACAAAATTTAACCAGCCTGTGGATGAGTGGCTGACAATAGAAATAAAGAGAGAGAAATTTATTAAAGCTTTGTTTTTATGTTTATTCTTACTGAGGCACATTTCTGTGGATAAGGTTCTACAGGCCACGTATTACGGTATGTACAGAGGTTCAAAAGTCTGTGGTCTAGTGGGCCTGGGGGGTTGGGATAAGCGGCTTAAGCCTGTGGATGAAACAGCTACTTATCAACAGGCGCATTTATCTCCAGCCTTGAGGGCTAGTTATCAACGGGGCTGAAGGCGGGTTTTCCACAGGGCTTATTCTTGGATTTGTGGGTAAACGGGCACGCAAAAGCGCTCGACCAGGGTGTCGAGTGCATGAACTGGCAGGCATTTATCAGTGCAGCGTGTGGATAACCGTTCGCCGCAGGAGAGGCAGCGAGTGAGCAGGTCAGGTACGGGCTGGCAGGCTTTCGATTCTTTCGAGCCAGCGGTTGAAGTGCGGACAGGCTGCGCGGATGGCATCCAGACCGATACTCAGCGCGATCAGAGGCCCATGCACGGGTTTCTGATAGTTGGGCATGGCTGCAAGAATGCGCTTGGAGGGCGCGGTGTGAGGCAGCTCGTTGATGTCCTCCGGCAACAGGGTCGCTCGGGCGGCGTGCAAGGGCTGAAGGTCCCGATCATCGTCGGTCCATTCTGCAAAGGCGTTGAGGTCGGTAAACAGCAATGCTTCGAACTCATGGACCAGGATGTTGGCGAAAAAATTCTGCTCGCCAATGTGCTCTTCAAGCGCGCGCTCGAGAAACTCGGCCTTTTGCTGGCCGTTGCCAGTCGCCGGATAGTCAGGGCTGGACTTGCCAGGGAAATCTGTCGGCAGCGCATACAGGTCAAACAGCGTAGTGATGTAGGCATCGCTGTCTTCGCGACAGAGTTTTTCGAGCTGGCGCCTGACTTTCGCATAGTTGACCAGCCCACCACGGTGACCTGGACTGGTCAGCACAATGATCGGCGTCAGGTAGATCCCACGGTTTGCATAGGGCGCTACCAGCAGTTCATTTACAAAGGCTTCTTCGGTTTGCCCCTCCACCAACAGCTTGATGCGGATCATCGCCCAGGCCTCCCGCCGAGCAGGTTCTTTTTCCACAACTCGCCCAGGCTGTACTCGGCCAGCCAGTCCTCGAGCGCCTGCGCGTCCAGACGCTTGAACGTTGAAGTACCTGCGCGTTTATCCACCACTACCAGGTCGGCGGCCTCGAACTCGTTGACCAGTTCGACCGACTGGGTGGAAATGATGAGCTGGTGGTCTATCGAGGCGGCTTTCATCAAGCCGGCAAGTACCGTGATGGCGAAAGGATGAAGCCCCAGTTCCGGTTCATCGATCAACAGTGCCGAAGGCATGAAGGCCCTGGGCTGAAGAAGCACGGTGGCCAGACAGATAAAGCGCAGCGTACCGTCAGACAACGCACTGGCATTGAACGGTTCATCCTGGCCTTGTTCAGTCCATTCAAGCTGGATTTTCTGCGGATTATCCACAGTCGGGCGCAGGTGGAAGCCGCCAAAGAAAGGCGCCACGAGGCGCACCGTCTTGACGATGCGCTGGTAGTGCTCCGGGTGATGGTTCTTCAGTCGCAGCAGGAAAGCTGCCAGGTTGCGTGCATCGTCACGAAGGTATTCGTTGTCGCTGATACTGTGTATCTGCTTGACCTTCGCGCTGCTGCCTGTGTCATGGAAGTGATAGATCCGCCAGCGTTTCAACACCGCCATGACCGGATCAAGCTCGTTACTCTGGCCCCAACTGTTGAAGTCGTCCGACTGCGACTCGAATGTACCGTGGGTGAATACCTCAGTGCCCCCCATATGGCTGATCAGCTCACCTGAAAAAAGCAGCCTGTTGTCCTGCGTGGGCACCAGCGAAAACTGGTAGCGCACCTCGCCGAAATAGATCGATGCCTCGAGTTGCTCGGTGTGCTTGCGGCCGAAATGCAGCAGGCTGTCCGGACCGCCGGCCAGCCCCACGGTCATTTGCAACTGTCGTTCGAGCACTGCCGTGACGAAGCGGAAAAACCCGATGAAATTGGACTTGCCGGCGCCGTTGGCACCAATCAGCACATTCAGACGCTTGAGCTCCAGATCACAACAGGCAATCGACTTGTAACCTCGAATAACCAGCCGCGACGCGAACGGTTGCGCGCCGTGTGTTTTCCTAGCCATGCCGATACCTCGTCCTGTTGCACTGAAAGCCTGGGATACGCACTGACTGTATCACTACGAATTGAGCTCGGATTCTACTTGCCGATGCAGAAGCTGGAGAAGATGCGCCCCAGCAGGTCATCGGAGCTGAATGCGCCGGTAATTTCACCCAGGGCCTGCTGCGCCTGACGCAGGTCTTCTGCCAGCAGCTCTCCAGCGCCCGCCAGGGTCAATTGCGCTCTACCGTGCTCCAGATGCGAACTGGCCTGGCGCAGGGCATCCAGGTGGCGCCGGCGTGCACTGAAACCACTTTCTGCCGTCTGCTCGTAGCCCATGCAGGCTTTGAGGTGATCGCGCAGCAGCTCAAGGCCCAGGTCGGCCCCTTTCGCACTGAGTGTGATAGTGACGTGACCATCGTCGCATTGCTGCAGGCCGATGGCCTCGCCACTGAGGTCGGCCTTGTTGCGGATCAGTGTGACCTTGGCCGGGTCAGGCCGTTGCTCGAGAAACTCTGGCCACAACGCGAACGGATCATCGGCTTCGGGCGCCGTGGCATCCACCACCAGCAATACCCGATCGGCCTCGCCGATGGCTTTCAGGGCACGTTGCACCCCGATCTTTTCCACATGGTCTTCGGTATCGCGCAGCCCTGCAGTATCCACAACGTGCAGTGGCATACCGTCGATGTGGATATGTTCGCGCAGGATATCCCGGGTGGTACCGGCAATCTCGGTCACGATCGCGGCCTCGCGCCCTGCCAGCACGTTCAGCAGGCTGGATTTTCCGGCATTCGGACGGCCGGCAATCACCACGGTCATGCCATCGCGCAGCAAAGCGCCCTGCCCGGCTTCACGTTGCACTGTGGATAACTGCTCGCGCACGTCATCGAGCATGCGCAGTACATGGCCATCGGCAAGAAAATCGATTTCTTCTTCCGGAAAGTCGATGGCCGCTTCCACGTAGATGCGCAGGCTGATCAGTTTTTCGGTGAGGTTATCCACACGTCGGGAAAACTCGCCCTGCAATGAGCGCAACGCATTGCGCGCCGCCTGTGCAGAACTGGCCTCGATCAGGTCGGCAATCGCTTCGGCCTGGGCCAGGTCGAGTTTGTCGTTGAGGAATGCGCGTTCACTGAATTCACCCGGCCGGGCAAGACGGCAGCCCAGCTGTACACAACGCTGCAGCAGCATGTCGAGCACTACTGGCCCGCCGTGCCCTTGCAGTTCCAGCACATCTTCGCCGGTGAACGAATTGGGACCAGGAAAGTACAGGGCAATGCCTTCATCCAGAACCTGGCCATCATCACCACGGAACGGGCCGTAGTGGGCATACCGCGGAGTCAGCGCACGGCCGGTGATGGCCAGGCCGGCCTTGCTGGCCAGCGGCCCGGAGATACGCACGATTCCCACACCGCCACGACCTTGGGCGGTGGCGATTGCAGTGATGGTTTCACGACGAGCATTCATCAGCGAAGGCCTCAGACAAAAACGACAGATAGCAAAACGCCCCACGAGGGGGCGTTTTATCCACAGGTTAGCTGGCTAACCCGTCACGCGGTGGCTTTGTTGCTCGCCGCTTCGATCTTGCGGGTGATGTACCACTGCTGGCCGATCGACAGGCAGTTGTTCACAACCCAGTACAGCACCAGACCGGCTGGGAACCACAGGAAGAAGAAGGTGAAGATGATCGGCATCATCTTCATCACCTTGGCCTGCATTGGATCCGGCGGCGTCGGGTTCAGGCGTTGCTGGATGAACATGGTCGCGCCCATGATGATCGGCAGGATGAAGAACGGATCCTTGATCGACAGGTCGGTGATCCAGAACATCCACGGTGCCTGACGCATTTCAACGCTTTCGAGCAGTACCCAGTACAGCGAAAGGAAGACCGGCATCTGCACCAGGATCGGCAGGCAGCCGCCCAGCGGGTTGATCTTCTCTTTCTTGTACAGCTCCATCATGGCCTGCGACATTTTCTGCCGGTCATCGCCATGTTGTTCTTTCAGTGCAGCCAGTTTCGGCGCCACGGCGCGCATGCGCGCCATCGATTTGTAGCTGGCGGCCGACAGCGGGAAGAACAGCAGCTTGATCAGCATGGTCAGGACGATGATCGACCAGCCCCAGTTGCCGAGCAATTCGTGGATGTGTTGCAGCAACCAGAAGATCGGTTGGGCAATGAACCACAGGATGCCGTAGTCGACGGTCAGTTCCAGGCCTGGGGACAACTCCTTGAGTTTTTCCTGGCTCTTGGGACCTGCGTACAGCACGGTGCTGGTTTCACCCTGGGCGCCGGCAGCGACATTCAGTGCCGGGCCGGTGAAGCCGATGATGTAGTTGCCCTGGCTGTCCTTGCGCGTCTGAACGATGTTGGTGTCGGTCTTGCTCGGAATCCACGCAGTCACGAAGTAGTGCTGCAACCAGGCGACCCAGCCACCGGTAACATTCTCTTTCAAATTGCCCTTGTCGATGTCTTTCATCGACACTTTCTTGTAGGGCTCGGCACTTGTCCACAGGGCAGCGCCCAGGTAGGTGGCGGTACCGGTGGCCGTGCTTGACGACGGATCGGAGCTGGCATCGCGTTTCAGCTGGGCAAACAGGTTACCTGTCCACGGCTGAGCGCTCTGGTTGTCGATCAGGTACGTGACCTTGAGGTCGTATTCACCACGGTTCAGGGTGAAACGCTTGATGTAGTTGACACCCGCGTCACTGAACTTGAGGTCCACGACCAGTTGGTCCTGACCGTCGGCCAGTTGATAACTTTTCTGTTCGGCGGCGTACAGCGGGCGACCTGCAGAACGGGCATCAGGGCCGTTGGTGCCGGTCAGGCCGCTCTGGGCCAGGTAGGTCCGCTCGTTACCGTTGTCGAACAACTGGAACGGAATTTCCGGATGGTCCTGGCGACGCGGGTACTTGGGCAGGGTCAGCTGCGCGATATCACCGCCGTTGGGGTCGATAGCCAGATCGAGGACATCGGTCTTGACCCGAATCAGGTCCTTGCTGACCACAACCGGTGCAATTTCTGCAGGGGTGGTTTCAGCATTGGCACTCGGAACGTCGGCGCTGGCGCCGGAAGTGCCGGCGGTCGCAGTGTCGGGCAAGCCCGGCGCGACAGTGCTGGCAGCAGTATTCTGAGTCGGCAAGGCAGCCTGGCCGTAGTCCTGGTTCCACTTGAGGACCATGACATAGGACACGATTGCCAGGGCGGCGATCAGGATCGTGCGTTTAATATCCATGATTACTCGGCTATCGAAGAAGAAGTACGGGAAGAAGGTGCTGGCGGAACCGGGTCATAACCGCCGGCATTCCACGGGTGACAGCGCCCGAGGCGACGAGCGGTCAGCCATCCACCGCGCAATGCGCCATGTGTTTCGATGGCTTCAATCGCATAGGTGGAGCAAGTCGGATAGAAACGACAGTGGCTGGCCATCAGAGGGCTAATGGCATAACGGTAAAACTGGATCGGAACGAGGACCAGTTTACGCATCTGGACGGTCTACCCCTGCAGAGTCGCTGTTAACCACTGGAGCGGGCCGACTGCGTGCAAGGCGCTTCCAGAGCTTGCCAAAATGTTGGTGCAATTCTGGGTTTTCTACGTCGCCCAGGCCTTTGCGCGCGACGATCACGATGTCCCAACCGGCCAGCAAATGCTGGTGGAGACGAAACGAATCGCGCATCAAACGCTTCAAGCGGTTGCGTTGAACGGCGAGCTTTACACTCTTTTTCCCGATCACAAGCCCCAGGCGGGGATGATCCAGACCGTTCTCGCGGGCAAGGAGCAAGAGACTCTTGCCTGGCACCTTGCCGGAAGGAGAGTCAAAGACCGCTTTGAAGTGTCGGGGTGTCAGAAGACGTTTTTCCCGACTGAAGTCCTGACTCACCACCTGTGCCGAAAAATCAAACTGCCAGACGCTTACGGCCTTTGGCACGACGGCGGGACAGTACGGCACGGCCGTTCTTGGTAGCCATACGGGCACGGAAACCGTGAGTGCGGGCGCGCTTGATGGTGCTTGGTTGGAAAGTACGTTTCATGGCGTGTTACCTGGTTCGTCGACAACGGGCCGGAATGGCCCCCGTTTTAAGAGACCGGCGATTCTAGAGAAAGCAACGCCGTAGGTCAATTTCCAACCAGCTTTTCCTTAAGGATAAAAATCCCCTGTGTTTTCACCGGGTGCTTTTCATGTGCCCGGCTGCCTGTGGACAGGAAGGGTCACGAGAGGCTTAAACATAGAAAAAAGAAGAGAAGGTATTTAAAGCTTTTTTGTAAATCTTATAGAACTTAAGCAGAGAATTTCTGTGGATAGAACTCTGTAGCCCTTTAAACACGTACTGTACAGAGAACTGAAACCCTGTCGGGAAACGGTGCTCCGACTGTGCGGTACAGGCGCACAAGCTGTGGATTAAAAGTCGAGTTATGCACAGGGCAGTTATCCACCGATTTCAACCCCCAGTTGTGCAAAGCGCTCAGGCATGGTTATCCACAGGGCTTATTTTCATCCTCAAAGTGACATTTTGGCCACTAACCTGCTGATTTATCGCCACCCTTGGCGCACCTGCATGTGGATAAGTGCGCTGGCGGTCGGTACAATGGCCGCTTGTTTTTGCCTCACCGGCGTTCAACTCAGGGGATATCCGTGTCAGTGGAACTTTGGCAGCAGTGCGTGGACCTTCTGCGCGATGAACTGCCTGCCCAGCAATTCAACACCTGGATCCGTCCGCTACAGGTCGAAGCCGAAGGCGACGAGTTGCGCGTCTATGCGCCTAACCGGTTCGTTCTCGATTGGGTCAATGAAAAGTACCTGGGTCGCTTGCTCGAACTGCTGGGTGAACACGGCAACGGCATCGCTCCCGCGCTCTCCTTATTAATAGGCAGCCGTCGCAGCTCTGCACCGCGTGCTGCGCCCAATGCGCCGTTGGCCGCTTCGGTCGCTGCCTCGCAGGCCCAGCAGGCCGCCCAGGTGGCGGCGGTTGCCGCGCCTGCTGCCCAGCCAGCCGCACCGGCCGTGCAACCCGTTGAGGATGCACCTTCGCGTGACAGCTTCGATTCGATGGGCGAAAACAACGTCATCGTTGCCCCGCCCAGCAGCCGCACCGAACAACGCACCGTGCAGGTTGAAGGTGCGCTCAAGCACACCAGCTACCTGAACCGCACCTTTACCTTCGAGAACTTCGTCGAAGGCAAGTCCAACCAGTTGGCACGCGCTGCCGCCTGGCAGGTGGCGGACAACCCCAAGCATGGCTACAACCCTCTGTTCCTTTATGGTGGGGTAGGTCTGGGTAAGACTCACTTGATGCACGCTGTGGGTAACCACCTGCTCAAGAAGAACCCGAATGCCAAGGTCGTGTACCTGCACTCCGAGCGTTTCGTCGCCGACATGGTCAAGGCCTTGCAGCTCAATGCCATCAACGAGTTCAAGCGCTTCTACCGTTCGGTCGATGCGCTGCTGATCGATGACATCCAGTTCTTTGCCCGCAAGGAGCGTTCGCAGGAAGAGTTCTTCCACACCTTCAATGCCCTGCTCGAGGGCGGACAGCAGGTGATTCTCACCAGCGACCGTTACCCGAAGGAGATCGAAGGCCTCGAGGAACGTCTCAAGTCGCGCTTCGGCTGGGGGCTGACCGTGGCCGTCGAGCCGCCTGAACTCGAGACCCGGGTCGCGATCCTGATGAAGAAGGCCGACCAGGCCAAGGTCGACCTGCCACACGACGCCGCGTTCTTCATTGCCCAGCGCATCCGCTCCAACGTACGTGAGCTCGAAGGTGCATTGAAGCGGGTCATTGCGCACTCGCACTTCATGGGCCGTGATATCACCATCGAGCTGATTCGCGAGTCGCTCAAGGACTTGCTGGCGCTGCAAGACAAGCTGGTGAGTGTGGATAACATTCAGCGCACGGTGGCTGAGTACTACAAGATCAAGATTTCCGACCTGCTGTCCAAGCGGCGTTCCCGTTCGGTAGCCCGGCCGCGTCAGGTGGCCATGGCCCTGTCCAAGGAACTGACCAACCACAGCCTTCCGGAAATCGGTGATGTGTTTGGTGGCCGTGACCACACCACGGTGTTGCACGCCTGCCGCAAGATCAACGAACTCAAGGAATCCGACGCGGATATCCGCGAGGACTACAAGAACCTGCTGCGGACCCTGACGACGTGATGAACGTCAGCGCAGCTTTTTTTTAAGGCAAGGGACTAGACCATGCATTTCACCATTCAACGCGAAGCCCTGTTGAAACCCCTGCAACTGGTCGCGGGCGTCGTCGAGCGCCGCCAGACCTTGCCGGTATTGTCCAACGTGCTGCTGGTGGTTCAGGGCCAACAACTGTCGCTGACAGGTACTGACCTGGAAGTGGAACTGGTTGGCCGTGTACAGCTTGAGCACCCCGCCGAGCCGGGCGAAATCACCGTACCTGCGCGCAAGCTGATGGACATCTGCAAAAGCCTGCCCAACGATGCGGAAATCAGCATCAAGGTGGATGAGCAGAAGGTTGTGATCAAGGCCGGCCGTAGCCGCTTCACCTTGTCGACCCTGCCAGCCAACGACTTCCCTACTGTCGAAGAAGGCCCGGGCTCGCTGACCTGCATGCTGGAGCAGAGTCGCCTGCGTCGCCTGATCGAACGCACCAGCTTCGCCATGGCCCAGCAGGACGTGCGCTATTACCTCAACGGCATGCTGCTGGAAGTATCGACCGGTACCCTGCGCGCAGTGGCCACCGACGGCCACCGTCTGGCCATGTGCTCGATGCAGGCCGACATCGGCCAGGCCGACCGCCACCAGGTCATCGTGCCACGCAAGGGGATCCTGGAGCTGGCGCGCCTGCTGACCGAGCCGGATGGCACTGTCGCGATCGTGCTGGGCCAACACCATATCCGCGCTACCACCGGTGAGTTCACCTTCACCTCCAAGCTGGTCGACGGCAAGTTCCCGGACTACGAGCGTGTACTGCCCAAAGGCGGTGACAAGCTGGTGCTGGGTGACCGTCAGGCATTGCGCGAGGCGTTCAGCCGGACCGCGATCCTGTCCAACGAAAAGTACCGCGGTATTCGCCTGCAACTGGCCGCCGGCCAACTGAAGATTCAGGCCAACAACCCTGAGCAGGAAGAAGCCGAAGAAGAAATCAGTGTCGACTACAACGGCAGCTCGCTCGAGATCGGCTTCAACGTGAGCTACCTGCTGGACGTGCTGGGCGTGATGACCACTGAACAGGTTCGTCTGATCCTGTCCGACTCCAACAGCAGCGCGCTGCTGCAGGAAGCGGACAACGACGACTCTGCGTATGTCGTCATGCCGATGCGTCTGTAATTTGCCCAGCACACACTAGATGTCCCTCAGTCGCATTTCAGTCACCGCGGTGCGCAATCTGCACCCGGTGACCTTCTCCCCCTCCCCTCGCATCAATATCCTGTACGGCGCCAACGGCAGTGGCAAAACCAGTGTGTTGGAGGCCATCCACCTGCTCGGTCTTGCCCGCTCGTTTCGCAGCACTCGCCTGACGCCGGTCATCCAGTACGAAGAGCTGGCGTGCACAGTATTTGGCCAGGTCGAATTGAACGAAGGTGGTTCCAGCAATCTGGGCATCTCGCGTGAGCGGCAAGGGGATTTCACCATTCGCATCGACGGGCAGAACGCCCGCAGTGCTGCGCAGTTGGCCGAGATTCTGCCGCTGCAGTTGATCAACCCGGACAGTTTTCGGCTGCTCGAAGGGGCGCCGAAGATCCGCCGGCAATTCCTCGACTGGGGCGTGTTCCACGTGGAACCCCGCTTCATGGGGACCTGGCAGCGCCTGCAGAAGGCCCTGCGGCAGCGGAACTCATGGTTGCGGCATGGTACACTTGACGCTGTTTCGCAAGCGGCCTGGGACCGGGAGTTATGCCTGGCCAGTGCAGAAATCGACGAGTACCGCCGTAATTACATCAAAGCGCTGAAACCTGTCTTTGAGCATACCTTGAGCGAATTGCTGGAGCTCGAGGGGCTGACCCTGAGTTACTACCGAGGGTGGGACAAGGATCGAGAGCTCAGTGATGTACTGGCTACCTCGCTCCATCGGGACCAACAGATGGGCCACACCCAGGCAGGTCCGCAACGTGCGGACCTGCGGCTGAGGTTAGGCGCCAACAACGCTGCCGATATCCTGTCTCGCGGCCAACAGAAGCTGGTGGTGTGCGCACTGCGCATTGCCCAGGGGCATCTGGTCAGCCAGGCACGACGTGGCCAATGTATTTATCTGGTGGATGACCTGCCGTCCGAATTGGATGAGCAGCACCGTCGTGCACTCTGTCGCTTGTTGGAAGACTTACGCTGCCAGGTGTTTATCACCTGTGTAGACCACGAATTATTGAGGGAAGGCTGGCAGATGGATACGCCAGTTGCCTTGTTCCACGTGGAACAAGGCCGTATCACCCAGACCCACGACCATCGGGAGTGAAGGCATGAGCGAAAATCAAACGTACGACTCCTCCAGCATTAAAGTGCTCAAAGGGTTGGATGCCGTACGCAAGCGTCCCGGTATGTACATTGGCGACACCGATGATGGTAGCGGCCTGCACCACATGGTGTTCGAGGTGGTCGATAACTCGATCGACGAAGCCCTCGCCGGCCATTGCGACGACATCACCGTAGTCATCCACCCGGACGAATCCATCACCGTGCGCGACAACGGTCGCGGCATCCCGGTCGATGTGCACAAAGAAGAAGGCGTTTCTGCAGCCGAGGTCATCATGACCGTGCTGCACGCCGGCGGTAAGTTCGACGACAACTCGTACAAAGTCTCTGGCGGCCTGCACGGTGTGGGCGTATCGGTTGTGAACGCCCTGTCCGAGGAGCTGATCCTGACCGTTCGCCGCAGTGGCAAGATCTGGGAACAGACCTACGTGCACGGCGTACCTCAAGCCCCGATGAAAATCGTCGGCGACAGCGAGACCACCGGTACCCAGATCCACTTCAAGCCGTCTGCCGAAACCTTCAAGAACATCCACTTCAGCTGGGACATTCTGGCCAAGCGGATTCGCGAACTGTCGTTCCTGAACTCCGGTGTGGGCATCCTGTTGAAGGATGAGCGCTCGGGCAAGGAAGAGGAATTCAAATACGAAGGCGGCCTGCGCGCGTTCGTCGAGTACCTCAACACCAACAAGACCCCGGTGAACGAAGTGTTCCACTTCAATGTTCAGCGTGAGGATGGTGTGGGCGTGGAAATCGCCCTGCAGTGGAACGACAGCTTCAACGAGAACCTGTTGTGCTTCACCAACAACATTCCTCAGCGCGATGGCGGCACTCACCTGGTGGGCTTCCGTTCGGCGCTGACGCGTAACCTGAACAACTACATCGAGCAGGAAGGTCTGGCCAAGAAGAACAAGGTCGCGACCACCGGTGACGATGCGCGTGAAGGCCTGACCGCGATCATCTCGGTAAAAGTGCCCGACCCCAAGTTCAGCTCGCAGACCAAGGACAAGCTGGTTTCGTCCGAAGTCAAAACCGCAGTGGAACAGGAGATGGGCAAGTACTTCTCCGACTTCCTGCTGGAGAACCCGAACGAAGCCAAGGCCGTGGTCGGCAAGATGATCGACGCTGCCCGTGCGCGTGAGGCAGCACGTAAAGCCCGTGAGATGACCCGCCGCAAAGGCGCACTGGACATCGCCGGGCTGCCGGGCAAGCTCGCCGACTGCCAGGAAAAAGACCCTGCTCTTTCCGAACTGTACCTGGTGGAGGGTGACTCCGCAGGCGGCTCGGCCAAGCAAGGCCGTAACCGCAAGACCCAGGCGATCCTGCCGCTCAAGGGCAAGATCCTCAACGTCGAGAAGGCTCGCTTCGACAAGATGATCTCGTCCCAGGAGGTCGGCACGCTGATCACCGCACTGGGTTGTGGCATCGGTCGTGAAGAGTACAACATCGAAAAACTGCGCTATCACAACATCATCATCATGACCGATGCTGACGTCGACGGTTCGCACATCCGTACCCTGCTGCTGACCTTCTTCTTCCGTCAGTTGCCCGAGCTGGTCGAGCGCGGCTACATCTACATCGCCCAGCCGCCGCTGTACAAGGTCAAGAAAGGCAAGCAGGAGCAGTACATCAAGGACGACGACGCCATGGAAGAGTACATGACGCAGTCGGCCCTCGAAGATGCCAGCCTGCACCTGGACGAATCTGCACCGGCTGTTTCCGGCGTTGAGCTGGAGCGTCTGGTGAACGAATTCCGTACCGTGATGAAGACCCTCAAGCGTCTGTCGCGCCTGTACCCGCAAGAGCTCACCGAGCACTTCGTGTACTTGCCGGCCGTGTCGCTGGAGCAACTGTCGGACCATGCGCACATGCAGGCATGGCTGGCCCGCTTCGACGAGCGTCTGCGCAATACCGAGAAGTCCGGCCTGCTGTACAAGGCCAGCCTGCGCGAAGATCGCGAGCGCAATGTGTGGCTGCCAGAAGTGGAAATCACCTCCCACGGCCTGGCCAGCTATGTCACCTTCAACCGTGACTTCTTCGGCAGCAACGACTACCGCACGGTCACCGCATTGGGCGCGCAGCTCTCCACCCTGCTGGGCGAAGGTGCCTACATCCAGCGTGGCGAGCGCAAGAAAGCCATCACCGAGTTCAAGGAAGCACTCGACTGGCTGATGGCCGAAAGCACCAAGCGCCACACCATCCAGCGCTATAAAGGGTTGGGCGAGATGAACCCGGACCAGCTGTGGGAAACCACCATGGACCCGACTGTGCGCCGCATGCTCAAGGTGACCATCGAGGACGCGATCGCTGCCGATCAGATCTTCAACACCCTGATGGGCGACGCCGTTGAGCCGCGCCGCGAGTTCATCGAAAGCAACGCGCTGGCAGTGTCCAACCTGGACTTCTGACTCAGCGCTGCTGCCTGAGTCAGGTGGCAAAAAAAACCCGATAGCCTCGCTATCGGGTTTTTTTTTGCGCAGAGCCCGGCACAGGTCGAGTCAACTGAACTACTTCCCTCTCCATGATCGGCCTGCTTACCGATACATTGCGGCGTCTTCAAGACATGGACCTTCGTCATGAAAGGGAATTTAAAAATGGATAACACCTGTTGTTTCAAACTGACCGACTCGGAACGCGAGCGCCTGGCAGGCACGCTGGGCAGCATTACCTATGATCCCCAAGGGGGGCTGAGCTACATCACCGACCTGCGCATCATGGCTGTCTCTGTGCTGCCGCGACGCATCATCGATGCGCTGGCCATGCAGCGTGCGTCACTGAACCCGCGTCCCTACCTGATCTTCGAAAACCTGCCGACCGACGAGCAGGTATTCACTACCCCGGATCCGAATGTGTTCTCGCCCGCCTGCAAGAGCGGTAGTGTCAGCGAGAATCTGGTGATGGCCTTTGCGTCCCTGATTGGCGAGCCCTACTCGATCCTTTTCGAAGGTGCCGACATCGTCAACAACCTGATCCCCAGCCTGGCGGCCAAGCGTGAATACACCGGTCTGGGGTCCGAGGTGGAACTGGATTTTCATATCGAGAATGCGGCGCTCAAGTACATGGAGGACTTCAACTTTTCTCCGCTTGGCCTGTTGCTGACGGGTGTTCGTCACGACCCACAGGGGCCGTTGACGCGGTTGGCCGATGCTCGCGCAGCGCTCAAATTGCTGGCGGCGCACGATATCGAATGCCTGCGCCAGCCTCTTTTCAGAATCAAGGTGCCGTATCGCTGGCGGCGCAGCGATGCCTTGGCAACCGAGGCGGTCGCGATGGTGCGGGGCAGTTTGTGCCTGCCGGAAATCAGTGCAGTGTTCTACCCGGACATGGTCCAGGCGCAGACAGAGGCCGCTGCCCGCGCAATGGACAACTTCTATATGGCCATCCGGCAAGTCTCACTGGGTATCGAAATCAATCCAGGCCGGCTGGTGTACATCGACAACCGCTTCACCCTGCACTCGCGCGACAAGTTCAAGGCTTCGCTGGATGAGTTCAGCAACCCTGCGCGCTGGATACAGCGCGTCTTCGTAGCCAACAGCCTGTGGAACCACCGCCAACTGGACCCGGTGAAATCACGTGTGTTCAAGCCTCAGGAGGTGGGCACATGCTGAATACCTTTCTCAGCGTACTGCCGATCTTTTGCCTGATCGTCGCAGGGCACGTTGCCAAAAGAAAGTTTTTGCGCGAAGACGGTTTCTGGAAGCATGTCGACAAGTTGGTCTATTACCTGTTCTTCCCGGCGCTGCTGGTGCTGGACATCAGCAAGGCGAACTTCACCAGTGCCGATACGTCTTCAGCCATTGCGGCCACGCTGGGCGCGACCCTGATCGTTGCAGGCGTGATTTTCATCGGGCAAGGCGTGTTCAGGGTCAAAGCCGACCTGTTCACGTCCATCTTTCAAGGTGGCGTGCGCTACAACTCCTATGTGTTCATCGCCCTGGCGCACTCGTTGTACGGGGCCGAGGGCGTCGCGGTTTCCGGCGTGTTCATTGCGTACATGATCGTGATGACCAATGTGATGAGCGTGCTGGTGATGAATCATTACGGCACTGCAGGCAAGAAGTCGTTGCGCGGGATGCTGGTAGCCTTGCTGCAGAACCCGTTGATCATCGGTGCACTGATCGGGCTGCTGCTGAACATGGGTGAACTGAAGATCGCAGGTGCCGTCGAGCAGTTCATGAGCTATCTGGGCAATGCGGCGACCCCGCTCAGCCTCATGTCGGTCGGTGCCGGGCTGATGTTGAACCTGCAGGGTAGCCGGGCATTGGCCACACTGTATGTTGTCGGCCTCAAGCTGCTGGTGCTGCCGATGGTGACCCTGGCACTGCTGTTCAGCTTGGGCGCCTCGGGTGTACCGGCCAACGTGGCCTTGTTGTATGCGTGTGTTCCGTGCGCCGGCAACGCCTACATTCTGGCGCGGCAGATGGGCGGGGATGCGCCCGCCATGGCCTCCATGATCACCTGGACAACCTTGGCGTCGACCTTGACCATCACGCTGATCCTGGGGGCCGTGACGCTGTGAGCGTATGACGCGCCGGTTCGATCGGCGTTACGCAGGGCCTCGGGTTGCAACGGACTCATCTGGAGAGTGTCAATGATCATCAACGCCAACCTGTACGTAGAGGCACACTTCGACCGTGAAACGTCGACGCTCAGCTATCTGGTGATGGACCGCCAGAGTGCCCAATGTGCCTTGATCGACAGTGTGCTTGGGTACGACCCCAAGTCCGGTCGTACCAATACCACGTCTGCCGACAGGCTGATTGCGCGGGTTGGCGAGCTTGGGGGCGCTGTGCAGTGGATTCTGGAAACCCATGTGCACGCCGATCACCTGTCGGCTGCCGATTACCTCAAGCGCAACCTGGGTGGTCAGGTCGTGATCGGTGCCCGCATCACCCAGGTGCAAAAGGTCTTCGGCGCACTGTTCAATGCCGAGCCGGGGTTCGCGCGTGATGGCAGTCAGTTCGATGTACTGCTTGAGGACGGCGACGCGTTTGCCATTGGTACGCTGCAGGCGCATGCGTTGCACACGCCGGGCCACACGCCCGCCTGCATGACGTATGTAATCGAGGCGGGCGATGCGTGTGTCGCCTTTGTCGGCGACACCTTGTTCATGCCCGATTACGGCACAGCCCGCTGCGATTTCCCTGGCGCTGACGCACGTACGCTGTACCGCTCGATTCAACGCATACTGTCGCTGCCCGGCGATACCCGTCTGTACCTGTGCCACGACTACCTGCCCGGTGGGCGCGAGCTGTGCTACATGAGCACGGTCGCCGAGCAGCGTGCGGGCAATATCCACGTCCATGACGGCATCAGCGAAGACGCTTTTGCAGCCATGCGCGAAGCCCGTGACGCCACCCTCGACATGCCCCAGTTGATCCTGCCCTCGGTACAGGTGAACATGCGCAGCGGCCAGTTGCCCGAGCCTGAAGCCAATGGTGTGCGCTACCTGAAGATTCCCCTGAACACGCTGTGAGCAGCATTGAGACACGACAGTGACTGAACCTGAAATCATCGGCGCCCTGCTCGGTACCCTCATGGGGAGCATCCTGGCGCTCACCGGTGCTGGTGGCGGCATACTCGCCGTACCGTTGCTGGTGTTCGGGCTGGGCCTGTCGATGACCGAGGCAGCGCCTGTCGGCTTGCTGGCGGTCGGCCTGGCCGCCAGCGTCGGTGCCGTGCTGGGCCTGCGCCAGGGCCTGGTACGCTACCGGGCGGCGCTGTTCGTGGCCCTGATCGGCCTGTGCGCGACACCGTTCGGCCTGCTGCTGGCCCATCGTCTGCCCAATGCGCCGCTGGCGCTGGGCTTCAGCGTGGTGCTGGTATATGCCTGCATGCGCATGCTGCGCAAGGCTGGACGTGAACTGCGCGGTGAACCAGCCTGTGCCGGGCGCCAGTTGCAACCCTGTGTGCTCAACCCGGTGCAAGGACGGCTGCGCTGGACCCTGCCCTGCGCCCGCGCCCTGGCCTTTACCGGGGTGCTCAGCGGCCTGTTGTCGGGCCTGCTCGGCGTGGGCGGCGGCTTTGTGATCGTGCCTGCACTGGGCCGCTATACCAACCTGGACGCCAGGAGCATCGTCGCCACGTCGCTGGCGGTGATCGCACTGGTGTCGCTGGGCAGCGTGCTCAGCGCCAGCTTCAGCGGCGTGATGCACTGGGCGGTGGGTGCGCCGTTCGCCGCAGGTGCCGTGGCCGGGCTGGTGGTCGCACGCCAGTTCGCCCAGCGGTTGGCCGGCCCGCGCCTGCAACAGGCGTTCGCCCTGGTTGGCATTGGCGCTGCGCTGCTGCTGGCATTCAGCACCCTGGTCGCGTAAGTCGCGTCATTCGGCGAGCAGGGCATCCTGCTCATCGGCGCACAGCGCCAGCAGATAGTCCCATACCACACGCAAGCGCACCGACTTGTGCAGTTCGCGGCGCGTGCTGATCCAGTAACTGCGCTGGATGGTTTCGCTGGGTACCACCCTGACCAGTTGCGGGTCGTGGCGCGCCATGTAGTTGGGCAGCACCGCAATGCCCAGCCCGGCGCGTGCGGCGTGCTGCTGGGCAATCACGCTGGTGCTGCGAAACACCACGTTGGGCGAGCGGCAGAAGCTGTTGAGAAACAGCAGCTCCTGGCTGAACAGCAAGTCGTCGACATAGCCGATCCAGCTGTGCCGGGCCAGGTCCTCGCGGCTTTCCAGTGGCGCGGCGCGGGCCAGGTACGCAGGGCTGGCGTACAGCGCCAGGCGATAGTCGGTCAGCTTGCGGGTTATCAACAGGTCGGCATGCGGGCGTTCCAGATGAATGCTGATCTCCGCCTCGCGGTTGATGATGCTGACAAACCGGGGCACCGCCACCAGTTCCACCTCCAGTCCCGGATAGCGTTCGAACAGGCCGCCCATGCGCGGGGTGAAGAACATGATGCCGATGCCTTCGGTCACCCCCAGGCGGATCTTGCCCAGCGGCGTGATGGCCTGGGTGATTTCCTCCTGGGCGAGCAAGGCGACGTTTTCCATCGCCTCGGCATGCTTGAGCAGTGCCTGGCCGGAGGGCGTCAGCTCATAGCCTTGAGCATGCTGCACGAACAGCGCGGTGCCCAGGCTGCTCTCGATGCTTTCGATATGCCGGGCCACGGTGCTGTGGGTGGTGTTGAGGCGCTTGGCGGCGGTCAGCAGGCGGCCGCTGCGCTGCAACTCGAGAAAAAACCGCAGATCATTCCAGTCGAACATGCTTTTCCTTGTGAATCAGAGGCTCACCCGCGTTGTTCTAAAACGCACAGCAGTTGCGTGAAATCTAACGTTTTCAACTCGAAAATAATCAATAACACTGGCCGCGACAAGAATAAAAATCAGGCGCGAGGTCTTCATGGCACCAGCCGATCATTCCTACGACTACGTGGTAGTCGGTGCCGGTCCTGCCGGCTGTCTCCTGGCCAATCGGCTGTCTGCCGACCCGGCGTGTCGCGTGCTGCTGCTCGAAGCTGGCGGGCGCGACAACTACCCCTGGATCCACATCCCGGTGGGCTACCTCTACTGCATTGGCAACCCGCGTACTGACTGGTGCTTCAAGACCGAGGCGCAACCCGGGCTCAACGGGCGCAGCCTGGGTTATCCGCGGGGCAAGGTGCTGGGCGGCTGTTCTTCGATCAACGGCATGATCTACATGCGCGGCCAGGCAGGTGACTACGACGCTTGGGCAGGCGAAGGCAATCCGGGCTGGGCGTGGAACGATGTACTGCCGCTGTTCAAGGCCAGCGAAAACCACTTCGGCGGTACCAGCGAACTGCATGGCGGTGCGGGCGAATGGCGGGTCGAACGCCAGCGCTATTCGTGGGCGATACTCGACGCATTTCGCGAGGCAGCCGCGCAGAGCGGTATTGCCAGCATCGACGATTTCAACGGTGGGGATAACCAGGGCTGTGGATACTTTCAGGTCAACCAGCGCAGCGGTGTGCGCTGGAATGCAGCCAAGGCTTTTTTGCGGCCTGTGGATAAACGCCCCAACCTGACCGTGCTCACCGGGGTCGAGGTCGACAAGGTGCTGCTCGACAACGGCCGTGCCAGCGCTGTTCAAGCGCGCTGGCAGGGCGTCGGGCAGCGCTTTGACGCACGCCGCGAAATCATCCTGTGCGCAGGTGCCGTGGGCTCGCCGGGGATACTGCAACGCTCGGGCATCGGCCCGCGGCCGCTGCTCGAACGTCTCGGCATCCCGGTGCTGCACGAACTGCCTGGAGTGGGCGGCAACCTGCAGGACCATTTGCAACTGCGCCTGATCTACCAGGTGAGCAATGTGCGCACCCTGAACCAGGTCGCCAACAGCCCGTGGGGCAAGTTGGGCATGGGCCTGCGCTATCTGTACGACCGCAGCGGCCCGCTGGCCATGGCGCCGAGCCAGTTGGGCGCGTTCGTGCGCTCGCACCCCGAGCAGCCCAGCCCCAACCTGCAATACCACGTGCAGCCGCTGTCGCTGGACCGTTTCGGTGAGCCGCTGCATCGCTTTTCGGCGTTCACCGCCTCGGTGTGCAACCTGCGCCCGTTGAGCCGCGGGCGTGTGGATATCCGCTCGGCCAACCCGGCGGACGCACCGCTGATAGACCCAAACTACCTGAGCGATCCCGAAGACCTGCGTGTGGCCGCACAAGCCATCCGCATCACTCGCAAGATCGTGCAGGCCCCTGCCCTCGCCGCCTTCGCCCCGGTGGAGTACCTGCCCGGTGCGGCGCTGGACAGCGAAGCGCAGCTGCGCGAGGCCGCCGGCCAGATCGGTACCACCATCTTTCACCCCGTGGGTACCTGCCGCATGGGCAACGGGCCGCTGGACGTGGTAGATGCGCAACTGCGCGTACACGGCGTGCCCGGGCTGCGCATTGCCGACGCCTCGATCATGCCGCAGATCACCTCCGGCAATACCTGCTCACCCACCTTGATGATCGGCGAAAAGGCCGCGCAATTGATCCTTCAGGCTGCATCGGCAGCCAGCAACAGCAGTGGCAAGACCGCGTTAGCGACGCCCTGAGGGCGGCGTGGCAAGTGACGTCGGCAGCAGTCAGCCGGCGTCGACAGTGGACAACAACAATAATCACTGTGCCCCGATGGGGCCGAGGACAGCACGATGTCGGACACCATTCAGGAGCAGGGCGCTGCAGCGGGGGCGAACAGCCGCCGGGAAGAACGCAAGATCATTTTCGCGTCATCCCTCGGGACGGTTTTCGAGTGGTATGACTTTTTTCTCTATGGGGCGCTGGCGGTCGTCATCAGCAAGCAGTTCTTCGCCGGGGTCAACGACACCACGGCGTTCATCTTTGCGCTGATGGCGTTTTCCGCCGGGTTCCTGGTGCGCCCCTTCGGCGCACTGGTGTTCGGCCGCCTGGGCGACATGATCGGGCGCAAGTACACTTTCCTGGTGACCATCGTGCTGATGGGCCTGTCGACCTTTGCCGTGGGCCTGCTGCCCAACTATGCCAGCATCGGCATCGCCGCACCGATCATCCTGGTGGTGCTGCGCATGCTCCAGGGCTTGGCGCTGGGCGGCGAGTACGGTGGCGCGGCCACCTACGTGGCCGAGCACGCACCACCGGGCAAGCGCGGCTTCCATACCGGTTTCATCCAGTCCACCGCCACCCTTGGTCTGCTGCTGTCGCTGCTGGTGGTACTGGGCAGCCGCTACATCAGTGGCGACCAGTTCGAAGTCTGGGGCTGGCGCCTGCCGTTCCTGCTGTCGATCGTGCTGCTGGGCATTTCCACCTGGATCCGCATGAGCATGCACGAGTCGCCGGCCTTCGTGAAAATGAAAGCCCAGGGCAAGACCAGCAAGGCGCCGATCCGTGAGTCGTTCGGCTCGTGGGCCAACCTCAAGATCGTGCTCACCGCGCTGTTCAGCATCAATGCCGGCCAGGCAGTGACCTTCTACACCGCGCAGTTCTACGTGCTGTTCTTCATGACCCAGATGCTCAAGATGGACCCGGCCCAGGCCAATACCCTGCTGATCATCAGTGTGGTGATCGGGGCGCCGTTCTTCGTGTTCTTCGGCTGGCTGTCGGACCGGATCGGGCGCAAGCCGATCCTGATGCTGGGCCTGTTGCTGGCCACCGTGCTGTACTTCCCGTTGTTCAAGGCGCTGAGCCATTACGCCAACCCGCAGATCGACGCCGCCAGCCGCCAGGCCCCGATCGTGGTGATGGCCGACCCGCAGGGTTGCACCTTCCAGTTCGACCCGGTGGGCAAGGCGCGTTTCGACAGCACCTGCGACAAGGTCAAGACGTTCCTGGTCAAGCAGGGCCTGCCGTACAGCTCGCAGGCGGTGCCTGCCGGTACCGAAGTGGTGGTGAGCATCGGTGAGCAGCGCATCGACGGCTTCGACGAAGCGGCGATGCGTGCGGCCATCGAGAAGGCGGGCTACCCGGCCAAGGCAGACCCGGCCAGCGTGAACCAGCCAATGGTGGTGCTGCTGATCGTGGCGATGATCCTGATTGCGACCATGACCTATGGGCCGCTGGCGGCAGTGATGGTCGAGCTGTTCCCGACCCGCATCCGCTATACCTCGATGTCGCTGCCCTACCACATCGGCAACGGCTGGTTCGGTGGCTTCCTGCCGACGGTGTCGTTCGCGCTGGTGGTGTACACCGGGGATATCTTCTATGGGCTGTGGTACCCGGTGCTGATCACCGGGGTGAGCCTGGTGGTGGGGATCTTCTGCCTGAAAGAAACCAACAAGGTGGACCTGGACAAGGTGTGAGGCTGCCGGCCCTTTCGCTGGCAAGCCAGCTCCCACAGGGTTACGGGTAATCTCAACATTGCGCGGTACCTGTGGGAGCTGGCTTGCCAGCGAAGGGGCCCGAAAACAATCCACAAAAAAACCGGCTTAAAAGCCGGTTTTTTTATCGCGCGAAAAAACTTATGCACGATTTTCATGAAACAGTCATACAGAGAAATAAGTATTTAAATCATCAACTTAGATGATTTCTATGAAAGAAATCCAAATACTGCACACAGGTTATCCACAGATCGATCAGGCTACTGGCTGCGCGTCATTCGGCGCTTGTGCCGGCAGTGAACCGAGGTCGCGCTGGGTCTGCTCGTTCCAGGCCGCGGCCCGCTCGTTGAGCGCTGCGATCGCACGCGGGCCGGTGCCTTCGGCGTACATCGGTTCGCCAATCACCACCTCGATGGTGCCTGCGCGCTTGCCCCAGCCTTCCTTGGGCCAGTACTTGCCGGCGTTGTGTGCAATCGGCAGCACCGGCAGGTTGGCGTTCACCGCCAGGGCAGTACCGCCGCGGGAGAACTTGCCGATCTGGCCGAACGGCACGCGGGTGCCCTCAGGGAAGATCAGTACCCATACGCCGTCCTTGAGCAGCTTGTCGCCTTCGGCGGCCACCTGCTTGAGGGCGGCCTTGGGGTTGTCGCGGTCGATGGCGATCGGCCGCAGCATGGCCATGGCCCAGCCGAAGAACGGCACGAACAGCAACTCGCGCTTGAGCACCTGGCTCAAGGGCTGGAAATAGGCGGAGAGAAAGAACGTCTCCCAGGTGCTCTGGTGATTTGACAGGATCACACAGGGTTGCGCCGGGATGTTTTCAGCCCCGGTAATCTTCACCCGGATGTTCAGAAACACCCGTACCAGCACCAGCGCGAAGCGGCACCAGTACACGTTGATGAAGCGATAGCGTGCGCGGAACGGCAAGAACGGCGCGATAAAAAAGCTCAGGGTGCACCACAGCAACGAGCTGGTACCCAGCAGCAGGTAAAAAAGAAAAATTCTGATCGCCTGCAGGATCGACATAGCGGCATGTACCGTTGCGGGCTAACCCGCCTGTTTGTGGATAAGTGCACTGGCGATGGACGCCAGGTCATCGAAAATCAGCGTTGCCTCGGGCACGCCTTTGCTCAGGGTCTGTTCACCCTTGCCGGTCTTTACCAAAACCGGTTGTGCATCGACGGTGCGCGCGGCTTGCAGGTCACCCTTGCTGTCACCCACGAACCACACGCCGGCCAGATCGACCGCGTAATGGTTGGCGATGGCATGCAGCATGCCCGGCTTGGGCTTGCGACAGGCGCAGCCTTCGTCCGGGCCGTGCGGGCAGTAGACGATCAAGCCCACCTCGCCACCCTGCTCGGCCACCAGCGTGCGCAGGCGCGCATGCATGGCGTCGAGGGTGGCCAGGCTGTAGTAACCGCGGGCGATGCCCGACTGGTTGGTGGCGACTGCCACCGTCCAGCCGGCCTTGCTCAACTGCGCGATGGCCTCGATCGAACCCGGGATGGGAATCCACTCGTCCAGCGACTTGATGTAGGCGTCGGAGTCCTGGTTGATCACCCCGTCCCGATCGAGAATCAGCAGCTTCACGGATTACCCCAGCAGCGAGATGTCGGCCACGCCCAGGAACAGACCGCGCAGGCGGCTGAGCAGGGCATAACGGTTGGCACGCACGTTGGCGTCTTCGGCATTCACCATCACCGCTTCGAAGAACGCGTCCACCGGCTCGCGCAGCGCGGCCAGGCGTGCCAGCGACTCGCTGTACTGACGGGCAGCAGCCATCGGTTGCACGGCCTGGTCGGCCTGCTGGATGGCCGAGTACAGCGAGAACTCGTTGGCGTTGTCGAAGTACTTGGGCTCAACGGTGCTGGCCACGGCACCTTCGGCCTTGCTCAGCAGGTTCGACACGCGCTTGTTCACCGCGGCCAGGGCAGCGGCTTCGGGCAGCTTGCGGAAGGCCTGCACGGCCTGTACACGCTGGTCGAAGTCGAGTGCCGAACCCGGCTTGAGGGCACGTACCGAGAGGTAGGTGGCGACATCGATGCCTTCGTCTTCATAGCGCGCACGCAGGCGGTCGAAGACGAATTCCAGCACCTGCTCGCTCAGGCCGGCAGCCTTGACCTTGGCGCCGAACTGGGCAACGGCGAAGCTCACCGCCTCGTTCAGGTCCAGGTCCAGCTGCTTCTCGATCAGGATGCGCAGCACGCCCAGGGCGGCGCGACGCAGCGCATACGGGTCCTTGCTGCCGGTGGGCAGCATGCCGATGCCGAAGATGCCGACCAGGGTGTCGAGCTTGTCGGCGATGGCCACGGCCGCACCGGTCAGGGTCGACGGCAGTTCGGCACCGGCACCGCGCGGCATGTACTGCTCGTTCAGGGCCAGCGCGACGTCTTGGGCTTCACCGTCGTTGAGGGCGTAGTAGTAACCGGCGACACCCTGCATCTCAGGGAACTCGCCGACCATCTCGGTGGCCAGGTCGCACTTGGACAGCAGGCCGGCACGTGCGGCGCGCTGGGCGTCGCCACCGATACGCTGGGCAATGAAGGCGGCCAGCTTGGCCACGCGCTCGGCCTTGTCGAACACGCTGCCCAACTGCGCCTGGAACACTACGTTCTGCAGGCGCTCGTTGAAGCTTTCGAGCTTCTGCTTCTTGTCCTGCTTGAAGAAGAACTCGGCGTCGGTCAGGCGCGGGCGCACGACCTTCTCGTTGCCTTCGATGATCTGTTTCGGATCGCGGCTCTCGATGTTGGCCACGGTGATGAAGCGCGGCAGCAGCTTGCCGTCCACGTCCAGCAGGCAGAAGTACTTCTGGTTGTCCTGCATGGTGGTGATCAGGGCTTCCTGCGGCACGTCTAGGAAACGCTCCTCGAACGAGCACACCAGCGGCACCGGCCATTCGACCAGCGCAGTCACTTCGTCGAGCAGGGCCGGCGGCACGATCGCGGTGCCTTCCTGCAGGGTGGCCAGCTCCGCGGTGCGCTTGCTGATCAGCGCGCGGCGCTCGTTGGCATCGGCCAGCACATAGGCGGCGCGCAGGTCGGACAGGTAGTTGGCCGGCGAGGTGATACGCACCGCTTCGGGGTGATGGAAGCGATGGCCACGCGAATCGCGACCGGCCTTCTGGGCGAGAAGGGTGCAGTCGATGACCTGGTCACCGAGCAGCATCACCAGCCACTGGGTCGGGCGCACGAACTCTTCCTTGCGGGCACCCCAGCGCATGCGCTTGGGGATCGGCAGGTCGTTGAGCGAGTCTTCGACGATGGTCGGCAGCAGGCTGGCGGTCGGCTTGCCGGCGATGCTCTGGCTGTAGCGCAGCTTGGGTCCGCTCTGGTCGATTTCGCTGAGGTCCACACCGCATTTCTTGGCGAAGCCCAGGGCGGCCTGGGTCGGGTTGCCATCAGCGTCGAAGGCGGCCTGGCGTGGCGGGCCGTCAAGGTTGACGCTGCGGTCCGGCTGCTGGGTAGCCAGGGCGGTGATCAGCACGGCCAGGCGACGCGGCGCGGCGTACACGGTCTTGCTTTCGAAGCTCAGGCCGGCCGCCTGCAGGCCCTTGTCGATGCCGGCCAGGAAGGCTTCGGCCAGGGTATTCAGGGCCTTGGGTGGCAGCTCTTCGGTGCCCAGTTCAACCAGGAAATCTTGAGCACTCATTGTGCAGCCTCCAGCTTGGCCAGTACTTCGTCACGCAGGTCCGGGGTTGCCATCGGGAAGCCCAGCTTGGCACGTGCCAGCAGGTAGGCTTGCGCCACGGCACGCGCCAGGGTGCGCACGCGCAGGATGTATTGCTGACGCGCGGTCACCGAGATCGCCCGGCGCGCATCCAGCAGGTTGAAGGTGTGCGAGGCCTTCAGCACCATCTCATAGCTTGGCAGCGGCAGCGGTTGATCGAGTTCGATCAGGCGCTTGGCTTCGCTTTCGTAGAAGTCGAACAGTTCGAACAGCTTGTCGACGTTGGCGTGCTCGAAGTTGTAGGTGGACTGCTCCACCTCGTTCTGGTGGAACACGTCGCCGTAGGTCACCTTGCCGAACGGGCCGTCGGCCCACACCAGGTCGTAGACCGAGTCCACGCCCTGCAGGTACATGGCCAGGCGTTCCAGGCCATAGGTGATCTCGCCGGTCACCGGGTAGCATTCGATGCCGCCCGCCTGCTGGAAGTAGGTGAACTGGGTGACTTCCATGCCGTTGAGCCAGACTTCCCAGCCCAGGCCCCAGGCGCCCAGGGTCGGCGATTCCCAGTTGTCTTCGACGAAGCGGATGTCGTGCACCAGCGGGTCGAGGCCCACGTGCTTGAGCGAGCCCAGGTACAGCTCCTGGAAGTTGTCCGGGTTCGGCTTCAATACCACCTGGAACTGGTAGTAGTGCTGCAGGCGGTTCGGGTTTTCGCCGTAGCGGCCGTCAGTCGGGCGACGACTGGGCTGCACATAAGCGGCGTTCCAGGTTTCCGGGCCGATGGCGCGCAGGAACGTGGCGGTATGGAATGTGCCGGCGCCTACTTCCATATCGTAGGGTTGAAGTACCACACAACCTTGCTCGGCCCAGTACTGCTGCAGGGCGAGGATCAGGTCTTGGAAGGTACGCACGGCTGGCGTAGGCTGGCTCACGAAATTCACCTTTTCCAGGGCTGCGAATATAAAGAGCGGGAGTATAACCCGATTCGCCCCCGCCTCTACCCATGGAGCCTTATGCCACGCTGCTTTTGGTGTACCGACGATCCGTTGTACCAGGCCTACCACGACAACGAGTGGGGCAGGCCGCAGCGCGAGCCGGGGGCGCTGTTCGAAATGCTGCTGCTCGAAGGCTTTCAGGCCGGGTTGTCGTGGATCACGGTACTGAAGAAGCGCGAGCGCTACCGTGAGGTGCTGTTCGGCTTCGACCCGCAGCGGCTGGCGCAGATGACCGATGCCGAAATCGAGGAACGCATGCTCGACCCCGGCATCATCCGCAACCGCCTCAAGCTCAATGCCGCGCGGCGCAATGCCAACGCCTGGCTGGCGCTGGACAACCCGGCGCAGTGGCTGTGGTCGTTCGTCGGCGGGGCACCGAAAATCAATCATTTCAGCCAGCGCGGCGAGGTGCCGGCGGTGACCGACGAGGCCACGGCGATGAGCAAGGCCTTGAAGAAGGCCGGCTTCACCTTTGTCGGGCCGACCATCTGCTATGCCTTCATGCAGGCCACCGGCATGGTCATGGATCACACCACCGATTGTGATCGTTACGCCGCCCTGCGCCGCTGACGGTTACAATGCGCGGCTTGCAGAAGGAGGAACCTGCCTGTGGATAAGTTCAAGGGCGCCTTGATGGTCGGGGCGTTGCGATTGTTTGCCAAGCTGCCCTGGGCGGCGGTGCAGCGGGTTGGCGCGGCCATCGGCTGGATCATGTGGAAGCTGCCCAACAGCTCGCGCACCGTGGTGCGCATCAACCTGGCCAAGTGTTTCCCCGAGATGGACAGCGCCGAGCGCGAGCGTCTTGTGGGCCGCACGCTGATGGACATCGGCAAGTCGTTCACCGAAAGCGCGTGCGCGTGGATCTGGCCGGCGCAGCGTTCGATCGACCTGGTGCGTGAAGTCGAGGGCCTGGAAGTGCTGCACGAAGCGCTGGCATCGGGCAAGGGCGTGGTGGGTATCACCAGCCACCTGGGCAACTGGGAAGTGCTCAACCACTTCTATTGCAGCCAGTGCAAGCCGATCATCTTCTACCGCCCGCCCAAGCTCAAGGCAGTGGATGACCTGTTGCGCGAGCAGCGGGTGCAATTGGGCAACCGCGTGGCGGCGTCGACCAAGGAAGGCATCCTGAGCATCATCAAGGAGGTGCGCAAGGGAGGCCAGGTGGGCATTCCGGCCGACCCGGAGCCGGCCGAATCGGCAGGTGTGTTCGTGCCGTTCTTTGCCACGAAGGCGCTGACCAGCAAGTTCGTGCCGAACATGCTGGCCGGCGGCAAGGCGGTCGGGGTGTTCCTGCATGCCCTGCGCCTGCCGGACGGGTCGGGCTTCAAGGTGATCCTGGAAGCGGCGCCGGATGCGATGTACAGCACCGATGTCGAGACCTCGGCGGCGGCCATGAGCAAGGTGGTGGAGCGTTATGTGCGGGCGTATCCGAGCCAGTACATGTGGAGCATGAAGCGCTTCAAGAAGCGTCCGCCGGGCGAGACGCGCTGGTATTGAGGGCCCTTTCGCTGGCAAGCCAGCTCCCACAGGTTATTCGCTGCTCTTGAGAGCGGTGCTATCCCTGTGGGAGCTGGCTTGCCAGCGAAGGCCGCAACGCGGTATCAAGCCTTGTCGAGCTTCCTCAGAAACACCGTCATCTCCTTTTCCGCCTGCTTGTCCCCATGCGCCTGCGCTGCCGCCAGCCCTTCGGTCCAGGCCTGCCGCGCCCCCGCCACATCCCCCTGTACCTGATAGGCCTTGCCCAGCAGCTTCCACGCCGCCGAGTACTTGGGGTCGAATTCAATGCAGCGCCGCAGATGCAGCGCCGCCTCGGCGCCATTGCCCTCGTCCAGCCAGGCCTTGCCCAGGCCGAAGCGCAACAGCGAGTTATCCACACCCTTGGCCAGCATCTTTTCCAGCGACTCGCGCATGCCCGTCTCTCCCTAGAAGAAGCTCAATCCCACGTGGAACAGCTTCTCCACATCGCGAATGTACTTTTTATCCACAACGAACAGGATCACATGGTCGCCGGCCTCGATCACCGTGTCGTCGTGGGCGATCAGCACTTCTTCGTCGCGGATGATCGCGCCGATGGTGGTGCCGGGCGGCAGCGCGATTTCCTCGATGGCCTTGCCGATCACCTTGCTCGACTTCGAGTCGCCATGGGCAATCGCCTCGATGGCCTCGGCCGCGCCACGGCGCAGCGAGTGCACGCTGACGATGTCGCCACGCCGCACGTGGGCCAGCAAGGTGCCGATGGTGGCCTGCTGCGGGCTGATGGCGATATCGATCTCGCCACCCTGCACCAGGTCGACATAGGCCGGGTTGTTGATGATGGTCATCACCTTCTTGGCGCCCAGGCGCTTGGCCAGCAGCGACGACATGATGTTGGCCTCGTCGTCGTTGGTCAGGGCCAGGAAGATGTCCGCGTCGGCGATGTTCTCTTCCAGCATCAGGTCGCGGTCCGACGCGCTGCCCTGCAGTACCACGGTGCTGTCGAGGGTGTCGGACAGGTAGCGGCAGCGCGCCGGGTTCATCTCGATGATCTTGACCTGGTAGCGGCTCTCGATGGCCTCGGCCAGGCGCTCACCGATCTGGCCGCCGCCGGCGATCACCACGCGCTTGTTGGTTTCGTCGATGCGGCGCAACTCGCCCATCACCGCGCGAATGTCGTTCTTGGCGGCGATGAAGAATACCTCGTCGTCGGCCTCGATCACGGTGTCGCCCTGCGGCTTGATCGGCCGGTCGCGGCGGAAGATCGCCGCCACGCGGGTGTCGATGTTCGGCATGTGCTCGCGGATCTGGCGCAACTGCTGGCCGACCAGCGGGCCGCCATAGTACGCCTTGACCGCCACCAGCTGGACCTTGCCGTCGGCGAAGTCGATCACCTGCAAGGCGCCGGGGTGCTCGATCAGGCGCTTGATGTAATGGGTGACCACCTGTTCGGGGCTGATCAGCACGTCGACCGGGATCGCTTCGTTGTTGAACAGGCCGCTGCGGGTCAGGTAGGCCGACTCGCGTACACGGGCGATCTTGGTTGGGGTGTGGAACAGGGTGTAGGCCACCTGGCAGGCGACCATGTTGGTCTCGTCGCTGTTGGTCACCGCCACCAGCATGTCGGCATCATCCGCACCGGCCTGGCGGAGCACCGTGGGGAGCGAGGCGCGGCCCTGCACGGTGCGGATGTCGAGGCGATCGCCGAGGTCGCGCAGGCGGTCGCCATCGGTATCGACCACGGTGATGTCGTTGGCTTCGCTGGCCAGGTGCTCGGCCAGCGTGCCGCCGACCTGCCCCGCGCCCAGGATGATGATCTTCATCCGCTCTCCCTTGTGCTGGTTAGTGTCCGCGAACGGCGGCGATCTTGATCAGCTTGGCATAGTAGAAGCCGTCATGGCCGCCTTCCTGCGCCAGCAACTGGCGACCATGCGGCTGGCGGATGCCGGCCTCGGTGGCCAGGTCCAGCTCGCGTGCACCCGGCGTGCGCGCCAGGAACGCCTCGATGACCTCGGTGTTCTCGGTCGGCAGCGTCGAGCAGGTGGCGTAGAGCAGGATGCCGCCGACTTCCAGCGTTGGCCACAGTGCGTCCAGCAGCTCGCCCTGCAGGCTGGCCAGGGCACCAATGTCGTCGGCCTGGCGGGTCAGCTTGATGTCCGGGTGGCGACGGATCACCCCGGTGGCCGAGCACGGCGCGTCCAGCAGGATGCGCTGGAAGCCCTTGCCGTCCCACCAGCTGGCGGTGTCGCGGGCATCGCAGGCGATCAGCTGAGCGTCCAGGCCCAGGCGATCAAGGTTTTCGCGCACACGGGTCAGGCGCTTGGCTTCAAGGTCGATCGCCACCACGGCGTCCAGCCCGGCTTGTGCTTCGAGCAGGTGGCAGGTCTTGCCGCCAGGTGCGCAGCAGGCGTCGAGCACGCGCTGGCCGGGGGCCAGGTCGAGCAGGTCGGCGGCCAGTTGCGCGGCTTCGTCCTGCACGCTGATCCAGCCTTGGTCGAACCCGGGCAGGCCGCGCACGTCGCAGGCCTCGGCGAGCACGATGCCGTCCTGGCTGAACGTGCAGGGCGCGGCTTCAAGGCCGGCCTCGCGCAACAGCCCCAGGTAGGCATCGCGGTGGTGATGACGGCGGTTGACCCGCAGGATCATGGGCGGGTGCGCATTGTTGGCGGCGCAGATGGCTTCCCACTGCTCTGGCCAGAACGCCTTGAGCGATTTCTGCAGCCAGCGCGGGTGCGCGGTACGCACCACCGGGTCGCGTTCGAGCTCGGCGAGGATCTCGCTGCTTTCGCGCTGGGCGCGGCGCAGCACGGCATTGAGCAGGGCCTTGGCCCAGGGCTTTTTCAGCTTGTCGGCACAGCCCACGGTTTCACCGATGGCGGCGTGGGCCGGCACGCGGGTGTACAGCAGCTGGTACAGGCCCACCAGCAGCAACGCCTCGACGTCGGCATCGGCGGCCTTGAACGGCTTTTGCAGCAGGCGTTCGGCCAGCGCCGACAGGCGTGGCTGCCAGCGTGCGGTGCCGAAGGCCAGGTCCTGGGTGAAGCCGCGGTCACGGGCCTCGACCTTGTCCAGCTGAACGGGCAGCGAGCTGTTCAGCGAGGCCTTGCCGCTGAGTACGGCGGCCAGGGCGCGGGCAGCGGCCAGACGCGGGTTCATTGGCCCAGCACCGTGCCGTTGGCGAACTTCTCGCGGCGGCTGTTGAACAGGTCGCTGAAGTTCAGCGCCTTGCCGCCGGGCAGTTGCAGGCGGGTCAGGCACAGGGCCTGTTCACCGCAGGCGACGATCAGGCCGTCCTTGCTGGCGGACAGGATCTGGCCCGGCGTACCTTGGCCCTCGGCCAGGCTGGCGCCCAGCACTTTCAGGGCTTCGCCGCCCAGCGTGCTGTGGCAGATCGGCCACGGGTTGAAGGCGCGGATCAGGCGTTCCAGCTCTTGGGCCGGGCGCGACCAGTCCAGGCGTGCTTCGTCCTTGTTGAGCTTGTGTGCATAAGTGGCCAGCGTATCGTCCTGTACGTCGCCGTGCAGGGTGCCGGCGCCAAGGCCGTCGATGGCTTGCAGTACGGCCGGCGGACCGAGTTCGGCGAGGCGGTCGTGCAGGCTGCCACCGGTATCGCTGGCACTGATCGGGGTGCTGACCTTGAGCAGCATCGGCCCGGTATCCAGGCCCGCTTCCATGCGCATCACGGTCACGCCACTTTCGGCGTCACCGGCCTGCACCGCGCGCTGGATCGGCGCGGCGCCGCGCCAGCGCGGCAGCAGCGAGGCATGGCTGTTGATACAGCCCAGGCGCGGGATATCCAGCACCACCTGCGGCAGGATCAAGCCGTAGGCCACCACCACCATCAGGTCCGGCTTGAGTGCCGCCAGCTCGGCCTGCGCCTCGGGGTTGCGCAGCGTCGGCGGCTGCAGCACCGGGATGGCGTTATCCACAGCCAGTTGCTTGACCGGGCTGGGCATCAGCTTCTGGCCGCGACCGGCCGGGCGGTCCGGCTGGGTGTAGACCGCGATGATTTCATGCTGGCTGGCCAGCAGGGCCTTGAGGTGTTCGGCGGCAAACTCGGGGGTGCCCGCGAAGACGATGCGCATGCAGTTCTCGCTTAAAAAGAAAAAGGCTTGCCGGAGCAAGCCTTCTGGGATGAGGGATCAAGCGTTCTGGCGGTGCTGCTTTTCAAGCTTCTTCTTGATGCGATCGCGCTTGAGGTTCGACAGGTAATCGACGAACAGCTTGCCGTTGAGGTGGTCGCATTCGTGCTGGATGCACACGGCCAGCAGGCCTTCGGCGATCAGCTCAAAGGGCTTGCCGTCGCGGTCCAGGGCCTTGACCCTGACCTTCACCGGGCGGTCGACGTTCTCGTAGAAGCCGGGTACCGACAGGCAACCTTCCTGGTACTGGTCCATGTCGTCGGTGAGCATTTCCAGCTCGGGGTTGATGAAGACCCGCGGTTCGCTGCGGTCTTCGCTCAGGTCCATGACCACCACGCGCTTGTGCACGTTGATCTGGGTCGCGGCCAGGCCGATGCCAGGGGCTTCGTACATGGTTTCAAACATGTCATCGATCAACTGGCGGATGCTGTCGTCCACTTCCGTCACCGGTTTGGCGAGGGTGCGCAGGCGCGGGTCCGGGAATTCGAGGATGTTCAAGATGGCCATAAGCGTATGAGCTGCACTGTGCGATGGGTTGCAAACATGAATGCACATAATAAAGGTATTCGACGCATTCGGCACCTTTCTCAAGGTCCGCTAGGGTTGGAAGGGTGATCGACGGCTACCTGTTCGGGGCAAGTTGTCAAAGTATTATCAACAGAGTTATCCACAGGTTGTTGCAGGTGGTTAACTCGTCAGCGGTCAAGGATGATCCGATGCTTTCCACCTCTTCAGCGGCCTGCCCTGCGGCCGAGCTCGAGGCGCGCGTGCGCCTGCACCGTCTGCCCGACATCGGGCCCAAGGGTTTCCACCAGCTACTGCAGGCGTTCGGCAGTGCCCGTGCGGCCTTGGCCGCGCCGGCGTCGGCCTGGCGCGCGCAAGGCCGCAGCCAGGCGAGCATCGAGGCCCGCGACAGCGCTGCCGCGGTGGCCGGTGCAGCGGCTGCAATGCGCTGGCTAGAGGGGCCTCAGCACCATTTACTGATGTGGGACGACCCCACCTACCCGGCCTTGCTGGCACAACTGAACGATGCCCCACCGCTGCTGTTCATCGCCGGTAACCCGGCCATACTGGAGCGCCCGCAGCTGGCCATCGTCGGCAGTCGACGCGCCTCAAGGCCGGGGCTGGACACCGCCGCAGGGTTTTCCCGGCACCTGGCCCTGGCCGGTTTTGTGGTCACCAGCGGGCTGGCCCTGGGCGTGGACGGCGCTGCGCATCAGGCCGCAATCGATGCAGGCGGGCACACTATCGGCGTGCTGGGCACCGGCCTGCAAAAACTTTATCCACAGCGCCACCGCGCCTTGGCGCAGGCCATGGTCGAGCGTGGTAGCGCGGTGGTTTCGGAGTTCCCGCTCGACGCCGGGCCGGTGGCGGCCAACTTTCCGCGGCGCAACCGCATCATCAGCGGCCTGTCGCTGGGCGTGCTGGTGGTGGAGGCGAGCCTGGCCAGCGGCTCGCTGATCACTGCCCGGCTGGCGGCCGAGCAGGGGCGCGAGGTGTATGCGATTCCAGGGTCCATTCATCACCCGGGGGCCAAGGGTTGTCACCAGTTGATCCGCGACGGGGCGCTGCTGGTCGAAAGCATCGAGCAGATCATCGAGAGCCTGCGGGGTTGGCAAAACCTGCCGCAGGCCCCGCAGCCGATGCCGGTGCACCCGCTGGTTGCATTGCTGCTGGCGGCGCCGCAGACCAGCGAGGGCCTGGCGCTGGCCAGCGGGCAGGCGTTGCCTGGGGTACTGGCCAGCCTGACCGAGCTGGAGCTGGAGGGGCGTGTGTGCAATGAAGCCGGACGTTGGTTTGCCCGGCCGGGCTAAGTACACTGCGCATCAGCCTTGAAATGCGGAGTGACAGCAATGGTGAACAGTTGGCGTGTGCAACAAGCCGCGCGGGAAATTCGGGCGGGTGCGGTGCTGGCCTATCCGACCGAAGCGGTCTGGGGCCTGGGCTGTGACCCGTGGAACGAAGAGGCGGTGGACAGGCTGCTGGCGCTCAAGTCGCGTTCGGTGAACAAGGGCCTGATCCTGATTGCCGACAATATCCGCCAGTTCGACTTCCTGTTCGAGGATTTCCCCGAGCTGTGGCTGGACCGCATGGCCAGTACCTGGCCTGGGCCCAACACCTGGCTGGTGCCGCATCAGGGGATGTTGCCGGCGTGGATTACCGGGGTGCATGACACCGTAGCGCTGCGTGTCAGCGATCATCCGGTGGTACGCGACCTGTGTTCGCTGGTGGGGCCGCTGGTGTCGACCTCGGCCAATCCGCAGGGCCGGCCGGCGGCACGCTCGCGGTTGCGTGTGGAGCAATACTTCCATGGGCAGCTGGATGTGATCCTGGGCGGCAGCCTGGGTGGGCGGCGCAATCCGAGCGTGATTCGCGACCTGGCCAGCGGGCAGGTCGTAAGAGCAGGTTGAACCCCTTCGCTGGCAAGCCAGCTCCCACAGGGTTTTGTGTGCGCCGCGAAACCCTGTGGGAGCTGGCTTGCCAGCGAAGCATTCACCGTCGAGTCAAGGCAACAACACCGTAGACCCCACCGTGCGCCGCGCCGACAGCTCTGCCTGCGCCTTGGCCGCCTGCGCCAGCGGATACCGCTGCTGGATATCCACAGTCAGCTTGCCACTGGCGATCATCGCGAACAGTTCATCGGCCATCGCCTGGGTGTTCTCGGCGTTGTTGGCGTAACTGGCCAGTGTCGGGCGGGTGACATACAGCGACCCCTTCTGCGCCAGAATCCCCAGGTTGACCCCGCTCACCGCCCCCGACGCATTGCCGAAGCTGACCATCAGCCCGCGTGGCGCCAGGCAGTCCAGCGAGGTCAGCCAGGTGTCCTGCCCTACCCCGTCATACACCACCGGGCATTTTTTGCCGTCGGTCAGCTGCAGCACCCGCTGAGCCACGTCTTCGCGGCTGTAGTCGATGGTTTCCCAGGCGCCCAGCGCCTTGGCCCGCGCCGCCTTTTCCGGCGAGCTCACGGTACCGATCAGCTTCACGCCCAGGGCCTTGGCCCATTGGCACGCCAACGAGCCGACGCCGCCTGCGGCGGCATGAAACAGTACCGTCTGGCCGGCCTGCAGGTCGTAGGTCTGGCGCAACAGGTACTGTACGGTCAGGCCCTTGAGCATCACCGCGGCCGCCTGTTCGAAGCTGATGCTCTCGGGCAGTTTCACCAGGTTGGCTTCAGGCAGCGTGTGCACTTCGCTGTAGGCACCCAGCGGGCCGCCACCATAGGCCACGCGATCACCGACCTTGATCCGCGTCACGCCTTCGCCCACCGCCTCGACGATGCCCGCACCCTCGGTGCCCAGGCCCGACGGCAGCGCCGGCGGCGCATACAGCCCGTCACGGAAGTAGGTGTCGATGAAGTTCAGGCCGATCGCCTGGTTGCGCACGCGCACCTGCTGCGCGCCCGGGGCGGCGGGTTCGAAGTCGACCAGGCTCAACACCTCGGGGCCGCCATGCTGGCTGAACTGGATACGCTTGGCCATCTGCACTCTCCTGCTTCATCCGGAAAAACCCCTATCGGACGCCTTTGCTTGATCGCCGTCAACTGCGGGTGCCCCGCTGCGGGTGGTATGCTACGCGCCGAATTCAGCGCCGGCCCCCGCCTGGCCCGGCCTCAGCCCGTTTCCAAGGTGACCTGATGACTACCCGCACCGAGGCCGTGAAAGCCTACCTGCTCGACCTGCAAGACCGGATCTGCGCCGCCCTGGAAACCGAGGACGGTGGCGCTCGCTTCGTCGAGGACGCCTGGGTGCGCGAGGCCGGTGGCGGTGGGCGCACGCGGGTGATCGGTGATGGCAAGGTGATCGAAAAAGGCGGGGTGAACTTCTCCCACGTGTTCGGCAGCGGCCTGCCGCCGTCGGCCAGTGCGCACCGCCCGGAGCTGGCCGGCCGCGGCTTCGAGGCCCTCGGTGTGTCGCTGGTGATCCACCCGCACAACCCGCACGTGCCGACCTCCCACGCCAACGTGCGCTTCTTCATCGCCGAGAAGGAAGGTGAAGAGGCGGTGTGGTGGTTCGGCGGCGGTTTCGACCTCACTCCCTACTACGGCAACGAAGAAGACTGCGTGCATTGGCACCGCGTGGCCGAGCAGGCCTGTGCGCCGTTCGGCGCCGATGTGTACCCGCGCTACAAGGCCTGGTGCGACCGCTACTTCCACCTCAAGCACCGTGGCGAGCCACGCGGCATCGGCGGGTTGTTCTTCGACGACCTGAACGAGTGGGACTTCGACACCTGCTTCGCTTTCATCCGCGCCATCGGCGATGCCTATGTCGAGGCGTACCTGCCCATCGTGCAGCGGCGCAAGGCGCAGGCGTACAGCGCCGAGCAGCGTGAATTCCAGGAGTACCGCCGTGGGCGCTACGTGGAATTCAACCTGGTCTACGACCGCGGCACCCTGTTTGGCCTGCAGTCGGGCGGGCGTACCGAGTCGATCCTGATGTCGCTGCCGCCGCAGGTACGCTGGGGCTACGACTGGAAGGCCGCGCCGGGCAGCGAAGAGGCGCGCCTGACCGAGTATTTCCTGCAGGACCGCGACTGGCTGGGCCTGGACAAGGCCGGTCACTGAACCCATTGTGGATAACGTGCCCGATGTGCCGGGCGGACTCAGGAAGCGCGTCATGGACCAGTATGTTGTATTCGGCAACCCGATCGGCCACAGCAAGTCGCCGTTGATTCACCGGCTGTTTGCCGACCAGACCGGCCAGCAGCTGGAGTACAGCACCCTGCTGGCGCCGCTGGACGACTTCACGGTGTGTGCCCTGGGCTTTTTCAAGCAGGGCCGTGGCGCCAACGTCACCGTGCCGTTCAAGGAAGAGGCGTATCGCCTGGTCGACAGCCTGACCCCGCGCGCGCGTCGCGCCGGGGCGGTGAACACGCTGACCAAGCTGCCCGACGGTGGCCTGCAGGGTGACAACACCGACGGAGCCGGCCTGGTGCGCGACCTGACGCTGAATGCCGGGGTCGAGCTCAAGGGCAAGCGCATCCTGCTGCTGGGTGCCGGTGGTGCGGTGCGTGGTGTGCTCGAGCCGTTGCTGGCGCACGCGCCGGCATCGCTGGTGATTGCCAACCGCACGGTAGAAAAAGCCGAGCAACTGGCCCGCGAGTTCGCTGAGCTGGGGCCGGTGGCCGCGAGTGGTTTCAGCTGGCTGGAAGAGCCGGTGGACCTGATCATCAACGCCACCTCGGCGAGCCTGGCCGGTGAGTTGCCGCCGATTGCCGAGAGCCTGATCGAGCCGGGCGTGACCGTGTGCTACGACATGATGTATGGCAAGGAACCGACGCCGTTCTGTCGCTGGGCCACCGAGCATGGCGCGGCAAACGTGCTGGATGGGCTGGGGATGCTGGCGGAGCAGGCGGCTGAGGCGTTCTTCATCTGGCGTGGGGTTCGCCCGGATACCGCGCCGGTGCTGGATGAACTGCGTCGCCAGTTGGCCCGCGGCTAGGCCATACGGCCCCCTTCGCTGGCAAGCAGC